>NZ_PVXL01000049.1 GCF_002995805.1 Neomoorella stamsii | reverse complement strand
AATAGTAAGTTCGACATGGGATGGATAAATCATCTTTTTTCAACCATCACTCTTTGGCATCTTTGTCATCACCTTAGGTTATAGTTATTATTTGGTATCTATCCAGTTTATGGATGCGGAATGTGGGTTAACATGTTTATATTTCTCAAGTTGAGCTAGATAACTTTCCAACTGTTGCAATTTTCGATTGATAACGGCCGCATCAACCATCCCTTGCACCCCCAAAGCGTCCTTCGGCCAATCTCTTACGTAGGTACTGTTCCTGAATCTTCTGCATGGGCCGGAAATCAAGGTAATCCCGCATGGTTTTTTCGTGGAAAGTTATCCGAACCCGGGTATCGCGGCATAATAAGAGTTTTCCATCCCGTAGGACACGAAAACGCAGGGGTAAAGGTGCTTCATTAAGGATAACAAAATCCAGCGGTTCCCGCAGCTCCTGTCTCATGGCAACAAGCAACTCACTTTTATAACCATAGTGACCCACCGGCGGTAAACGGAGTTCATCCAGAAAAACGGCCACGTCTACATCACTCAGTTTATTCGCCGTTCCCCGGGCGTGGGAACCAAAGAGATAAGCAAACATAATTTCTTTTCTCGTTATCAGAGCCTCCCGCAAGCGTTCTTCCAGCGAAAGGGAAGTATTCTCCATTTAGCTCACCGCTTCGTTCCTACTATTATCTTGCGTTACAGGTATATTATACCATCGGCCTTCCGAAATGTCGAGCAGTCTTTATCGCTATCCCTGCCATACCTTGATATGCACCTTGCGCCGGCGGGGACCGTCGAATTCGCAGAAATAAATGCCCTGCCAGGTACCGAGCACCAGGTTGCCGTTATGGACAATCACCGTCTGGCTGCTGCCCATGAGGGAGGTTTTGATGTGAGCCGGCGAGTTGCCTTCGCCGTGGCGGTAACCTCCCGCCGGAACAATTCTGGCCAGAGCCGCCAGGATATCGGCTACCACATCCGGGTCGGCATTTTCATTTATGGTCACCCCGGCCGTCGTGTGGGGTACGTAGACCATACAGAGGCCTTCCTTTACGCCTGCCTGCTGTACTGCCCTGGCTGCCAGGTGGGTAATATCAACCATGGCCTCTTTGCTTGGCGTCTGGAGATCAAAGGTAAAAAGCATCCTGTCCTTCCTCCTGAAAATTGCTGCCGGAAACCATGCCGTCTTTTTCTTAAGGGCCTGATTCCCAGCCCGCACCCCCATCGCCACTATCCAGGTCAACCCAGGTTTTGTTGCCCTATAGTACGGCCCTCCGGTTGCCTTTAAGGGCCCGGGCTTCCTCAAGGTAATTATAAATGGTATATTTAGAAACTGCCAGGGCCTGGGCTACCACATCCACCGCCCCCTTGACCAGGAAAATACCCCGGTCATCAAGCATTTCCACGGCCTTAACCTTTTCTTCCTTGGTCATGACCGGTACCGGTTTGCCCAGTTCCTGCAGGACGTTTTCCACTACGTTGTCAACCACTTCGTTAATGTCCCGGGCAAACTGCTCCTGGGTACGTTCAAAACCTGCTTCTGCCAGGTCCTTTAGCTGGCAAAAGTCTTCTAAAATATTTTTAGCCAGCTGGAACTCAGTAAGATCAAAGTTAATACAAAGGCAACCAACGATCTTACCGCTGTTATCACGGATAAAAATGGTGGATGATTTCAAGACCTTACCGTCCTTAGTCCGGTTAAGATAGCCGATTAAATCCTCGGTGGCATCACCGTAACGTTGCAGAGCTTCTAACACCAGGTTGGTAACCGGGGCTCCGATTTCTCTATTAGTCACCGATCCGGCTTTGAAAATAAGGGAACTGGACGGCTCGCTGAGATCATGTAGAACAACTTCGCAATTTTTACCGAAGGTTGCTGCTATGCCCCTGGCTACGGGCTTCATCGCCTCCAGGGCCGGGTGAATTTTTACGCTTGTCATGGTTAACCCCCTTGTTAACCTTTATGGTTAGTATTATACAAAAAAATACCTTATTTGTTGAGCTGTTCAAGGAATATGTTTCTTACAAAGACAGCAAATGTCTAATAGTCGATTTAAAGCAGGTGTATCAGACCTTTACCCTTGAGAAAACAGAATTAAAGTTCAACGAGCTCAGTGCTTAAAAAGAAAGGCCAGCTGAGCCGGCCCTAACAAATAATGCAATTTGTGTAAAAATTACTTTATTATTTCTTGGCTGATATCTTTGTTCCCGGTTTTACCAATTCTCCTTCGGATTTAGCAACTACTACAGCACCGACTGCATCTCCTAAAATATTTAATGGCGTCCTGGCCATGTCTAAAATACGGTCAACGCCAGCTACCAGGGCAATACCTTCCATAGGCAGGCCTACAGACTGAAAGACCATGGTCATGACAATCAGAGCAGCGCCCGGCACTCCTACGGAACCAACGGAAGCTAGAATGGCCATGAGGATTATGGTTAGCTGCTGGTTGAGGCCCAGGTGCATGCCAAACACTTCTGAGATAAAGATGGCGGCAATTCCCAGGTAAATACTTGCTCCATCCATATTAATGGTATTTCCCAGCGGGATAGTAAAACTACAAGTCTACGCCAACCGTTCCGCCGCCGAACGTTCTTTTTTCCTTCAACTTGGTTTATTACCCGGTTTTACCTGGGGTTTTTGGGGGTTTACGAGAACCTACGTATTTTCTAAGCTAGAATCTCATTTTTACCACCATTAGTATCGGCATACTTGCGATTCCAACCTGTAAATACCGAGAATAACAATACTGCCAGCAGAGCCCAGGTATAGGGGTTCAGCATGGCCGCCCAGATTGAGGGCAAAGGAATATTGAAAGACTGAGCGGCTGATACCAGGGCACCGTACCAGACAATGACGCAAATGTGCCAAGGCATGGTAAAGAAAATGGTGCAGACAGAGCAGTCCATAAGATTGGCTCTCCTGGCAGGGGCAAGATTGAACCTTTCGCCAATAGGTTTGACGTAACTAGGGCCGACCAGCAATTCAGCCGGCGCGTTGGCGGCAATGGGTATTGAAGCTAAAATGGTAACGAATATAATTGATAGTTCGGCTTGTTTCACATTCCGGGCGATGGTCTTTTCAGCCCAGCGCAAAATTCTTTCCATGACACCACTTTCCACCAATATTTGCGTAACCGCCAGTACAAGCAAAGCAAATATTATAGCTCCAACAACACCTGAAATACCAGCCTCTATCAATCCCGTTGACTCACCACGTTTGGCCGGTATATGAAAAATATTTACCAAATGGATTTTTCCTATCAACATTCCAAATATAGTTGCGGAAATATTACCCCAAATTAAAGACTCGACGATATGCCTTCCCGCCAGGGCCGACCCTACTACGATACCAAAACTAACTAGCATCAAAAGACCCCGTAGATCTACCTTGGCTGTTAATTCAGGTAAACTGGCGACATTGCCGCCCCCACCAAATAGCAAAAGAATAATTCCTGATATTGCTGCTGCTGAAACTGAGAGGGGGAAACGGCTGCGGACCACATCCCTCATTGTTGCTTCCTGGGTATAGGCAGAAACAATGGTCGTATCTGATACTGGAGCTAGATTATCGCCAAAAGCAGCCCCAGATAATATGGCGGCTGCCAACATAGTTGGATTAGCCCCCAGATAAACACCCGCAGGATACAGTACCGGAATAAGGGAGAGCACTGTACCTGTACTCGTCCCTGTACCCATAGAAAACAAACAGGCGGCAATGAAAGCTAAAAAGGTAAAAATAGCCCCCTGAGCTCCGGTTTTTAAACCGAACCAGAGCAATCCCTCCACCAGGCCACCGGCAACCATTAACTTACCAAATACGCCGGCAAAAAGCCAAGCAGTAACTATCACAATGCCATTCCTATCGCCAAGACCACGCATTACTGTTCCACAAAATTCGGTTTTGTTTTTAGCGAACAGTAAACCGGCCACTATTGCCAGCCAGCCGCCGGCCCAGAAGGCCTGGGTGCCGCCCCTGCCGGCTACTGATAGCCAGACCAGAATGGCAATTAAAACCAGCAGAGGAATTAAACCACCCCATAGTCCTCCATACATTTCCAATTTTCCATTACCACTTGCCTTATTAACCATATGCTCGCCTCCCTTGATCATTCTAATTTTAATTTAGAGCGCCAAATAATTCTTTCAGCCTTTTACAATATGAACCACCTCCTCCGCCAGGATTTGCGCGGCATCAAAGGCGGGGACGCCGAAATCTTGGATGCCTTTTGCTATAACTGATAGTTCAGTACAAGCAAATAATATTGCTTCTGCACCCCTGGCAATTAATTCATTTATTAATTTCTGTAAATCTTGTAATTGTTTGTTTGTCCATTGATTGGCTTTAACTGCAAAAATAATTGCCATTACCATTTGCTGCTGCTTTTCATCAGGGGTTATTAGTTCAATATTATCTTCCTTAAAAACATCGTGGTAAAGCCTGGTAACCACCACAGCCGTACTAGCAAGCAGCCCTATTTTTTTTATGTCAGGAAGTTCACTTAAAATCCTTTTCCGGGCACTTTTAACCATATTTAATACAGGTATTTTTACGGCATTTTTTATATCTGAATAATAAAGATGGGCTGTATTGCATGGTATAGCCAAAAAATCGGCACCCCATTTTTCCAGATTCCGGGCCATTTGTACCAGTACGGGTGCGGGGCTCTCGCCTGAACCTAAAATAGCCTGAACCCGTGAAGGTATTTGCGGGTTATTGTCTACCAGCATGCGGATGTGGTCGCAATCATCCCCCGCCGGTGTAGTCTTGATAATTTTATCCATAAAGTCGACAGTGGCCTCCGGGCCCATTCCGCCTATTATGCCGAGAATTTTTCCTGCCATTTACCAGCATCTCCTCAGAAGCACAATTGTAGATTGAGTTGGATGCTATTATCAACTAATAGCATCCAACTAGCACAGCTTTATTATCTAAATTTCCGCCTCTTTCTCCAGTACCGGCAGGTCCAGTTCCACCAGTTCCGGGTATTTCAGACCGCTACCGGTGTTTAGAACGACCACCTTTTCATCGGGCTTCAGGAAGCCGCTGGCCAGTAGTTTTTGCGCCCCGGCGACGGCAGCGGCGCCCTCGGGGCAAATAAACATGCCCTCTGTCCTGGCGACAAGTTTTACCGCTACCAGGATCTCGTCGTCGCTAACACTTACCGCCGTACCTCCGCTTTCGTAAACCGCCTCTAGTACCAGAAAATCACCTAAAGCCTTGGGCACCCGGATCCCGCCGGCAATAGTTTGAGCTCCATGGTAAAACTCCGATTCCTTCTTGCCTTCCTGGAAAGCCTTAACAATAGGAGAACACCCTTCTGCTTGCACAGAAATCATCTTGGGCAAAGGTCCTTTAATCCAGCCAATAGCCTGAAGTTCTTGTAGGGCTTTCCAAATACCTATAATACCCACCCCGCCGCCGGTAGGATAAAGGACGGCATCGGGTAGCTCCCAGTTAAATTGCTCGGCAATTTCCAGGCCCATGGTCTTCTTGCCTTCAATGCGGTAGGGCTCTTTTAGAGTTGAAGCATCAAACCAGCCGTATTTTTTTACCCCTTGGGCGATAATTTTTCCGGCATCGGATATCAGGCCTTTAACCAGGTAAGTACGGGCACCGCTGACTACACACTCTTTTTTAGCAAGCTCGGGAGCATCAACCGGCATGGCAATAATCATTTCCATCCCCGCCCTGGCCCCATAGGAAGACCAGGCACCGCCGGCATTTCCGGCTGTAGGCATGGCAATTGTTTTTATACCCAATTCCTTAGCCCTGGAAACGCCGACGGCGGCACCCCGGGCCTTAAAAGTCCCGGTTGGATTTAAGCCCTCATCTTTGATATAAAGGTGCTTAAATCCAAGCTCCCTTCCCAGGTTGTTGGCAGTAAAGATAGGAGTAAAACCCTCTCCCAGGGAAACGATATTTTCTTCCTTTTCCAGGGGTAAAAACTCCCAGTAACGCCAAAGATCGGCCCGCCGGCCTTTTAAGTCCTCTTTTTTCACCTCCTTCCCCAAACGTTCCAGGTCATAGCGCACCAGCAATGGTGAACCACACTGGCAGAGATTATGAATCTCTATTGCTGTATAAGTACTATGGCACTTCGGGCATTCCAAGCAACGGACAAAACTCATTGTTTTTTCCTCCTCTCCTCGAACACCGCCACTTTTGCCTAATGTACCTGCTGCTACTAAAATTTCGCCAGCCAGCTTTTCTTGACCACCCTCCCATTTTTACTTATCTTCGACAACCGCCACCGCCTCAATCTCTACCAGCACATCTTTGGGTAACCTAGCCACTTCCACGCAGGAACGCGCCGGGGGTACTTTGGTAAAATAACGGCTGTAAACTTCATTAATGGTACCGAAGTCATGCATATCTTTAATATAAAGTGTTGTTTTAACAACGTTCTCCAGGCCGGCCCCGGCGGCAGCCAGTACGGCCTGCAAATTGGCCATCACCCTGGCCGTCTGCTCGGCGGCCCCGCCATCTACAATCTGGCCGTTGGCTGGGTCAATGGGGATCTGGCCGGAAGTAAAAATAAAATTACCAGCTTTAATGGCCTGGGAATAGGGGCCAATTGCTTGCGGCGCCTCATCAGTTGCAATAACATTTTTAAGCGGCATAAACATCATCCTTTCAAGTCTGCTCAGTGTATCTTTGGTTGGTAATTATTATTCGCCATTACTATAAATTTTCCTGCTTCATCTTAAAATTTTTTTGTAATATTTACTTGTATTTTTTAGTTGTCTACTATTAAATTTTACCTTGACACTATTAACCACAGGTTTTACAATAAAATTGGTCCTACCACAGACCTCACACTTAATGCCTTCCAGGTGAGGCCTATTATATCCTTACATTTCCAGAGAGGGGGAACCTGTAGTGGAAAAATTCTTTGTCCATGACAAGCGGGATACCGTTGGCGTGGCCGTGGCCGATATCCAGGCCGGCGAAACGGTAACCGGGTGGGTAATGGAGGACAACTCCATTGTCAGCGTCAAGGCCCTGAGCGACATCAAACTCGGCCACAAAATTGCCCTCAAGGACATCGCCAAAGGTGAAACGGTAATCAAGTACGGCGAACCCATCGGTAAAACCGTAGCCCCCATCGCCAAAGGCGAACATGTCCACGTTCATAATTTAAAAACTGCGAGGTGGTAAAAATGACCGGGACCAAATTCATGGGCTACCGCCGGGAAAACGGCAGCGTCGGCGTCCGTAACCGGGTAGTTATTCTTCCCTTAGATGACCTTTCCAATGCTGCCGCCGAAGGGGTAGCAAAGCTCATTGACGGTACCATCGCCCTGCCCCATCCTTATGGCCGCCTCCAATTCGGCGAAGACCTGGAACTCTTCTTCCGCACCTTAATCGGCACTGGCTCCAACCCCAATGTGGCGGCCTGCATCGTCATCGGTATTGAACCCAACTGGACCAACCGCGTTGTAGAAGGCATCGCCAAAACCGGGAAACCCGTGGCCGGCTTTGCCATTGAGCGCTACGGCGACCTGAAGGTCATTGAAATGGCTTCCCGCAAGGCTATCGAATTTGTCCAGTATGCTACCGAATTGCAAAAAGAGGAATGCGATATCTCCGAACTGGTCGTCAGCATCAAGTGCGGCGAGTCCGACACCACCTCTGGGTTGGCCTCCAATCCTTCCATAGGTAACGCCGTCGATCGCCTGGTCGATATGGGCGTGACCGTCCTCTTCGGTGAAACCTCCGAACTCACCGGTGGTGAGCACCTGGTGGCCGCCCGCTGCGCCACCCCGGAGATCAAGGAACAGTTCATGCAGAGCTTTAAATCCTATAATGACTTTATTATTTCCCAGGGCGTCGACCTCTGCGGCTCCCAGCCTACCGAAGGCAATATCGCCGGCGGCCTGACCACCATCGAAGAGAAGGCCCTCGGTAACATCCAGAAAATCGGCAAGCGGGCCATTATCCAGGGTGTCCTCCAGCCGGCCGAAGCCCCCAAAGGTAAAGGTTTGTGGTACATGGAGACCTCCTCTGCCGGCGCCGAAGCCGTTACCCTCTTTGCCGCCGGCGGCTCGGTCCTGCACTTCTTCACCACCGGCCAGGGCAATATTGTCGGCAACCCCATCATCCCGGTAATCAAGATTTCAGCCAACCCGGTGACGGTCAGCACCATGAGCGAGCACATTGACGTCGACCTGACAGGTCTTCTACGCCGGGAAATGGACCTCGACGGTGCCGGTACCGCTATTCTGGACATGTTTATCCGTACCCTGAACGGCCGTTATACCTGTGCCGAAGCCCTGAGCCACAAGGAATTTATCCTCACCAAACTTTACCGCAGCGCTTAATATTATAGTATCCTTACCTGACGGCCAGGATGGCCGGCGGTATCATGCATGGTAAAAATAATAATTGGGAGACGAAAAGCGATTAACATTCGCTCCAGTCTCCCACTTTTTTATGTTTGCTTTCATTCCGGGCATATAGCCTGTTTCTTGCAGTTGTTTTTCCCCGTGGCCGGGATGCTTTCTAATAGCAACCTGCTTTCACCCATTTTCTTTATCTGCCGGCGTCGCCCCTACGTTTCCCTCCGCCTGCAACAGTTCCCTGATTTTCTGCAGGGCCTGGCGCTCAATACGGGAAATCTGCACCTGGGACAGCCCCATGCGGGCCGCCACTTGGGCCTGGGTTTTATCCTGGAAAAAACGCATGACCAGGACCCGCCGGTGTTTCTCCGGAATTTTACGCAGTACTTCCTTCAGGGCAATTTTATCCAGCCAGGCCGGCTCTTCTCCTTCTTCTGCGGCCAGCTGGTCCAGGACATAGATAGGGTCGCCGTCATCCTGGTAAATTGTATCGTGGATGGACCCAGGCATCTGGACGGCTTCCAGGGCAGCGACTATCTCCTCCCGGGATAGATCCAGGGCTTCGGCTATTTCGCCAATGGCCGGTTCCCGGCCCAGTTTTTTAGCCAGTTCCTCCCGGGTGCGGTTGACCTTAAAGGCCGTCTCCTTTAAAGAGCGGCTTACCTTGACGGTGCTATCGTCCCGCAAAAACCGCCTGATTTCCCCTAAAATCATGGGCACGGCATAGGTGGAAAACCGCACTTGGTAGCTCAGGTCAAATTTATCAATGGCCTTGATCAGGCCAATGGTGCCGATCTGGAAGAGGTCCTCCAGTTCATAGTTGCGATTTTCGAAGCGCTGGACCAGGTTAAAAACAAGCTTGAGATTGCAATTAATCAACCGCTCCCGGGCTTCTTTATCCCCTGCCTTGGCCCGGCGCAACAACTCTTCCGTTTCAGCCTCGGACAGGAGGGGAAAGCGGGGCAGGTTCATTTCCGACAGGCGCATGCTTTTGTCGCCACCTTAACTACTTTCCAATCTCTCCCTTGAAGGCTTTAAACATTCTCACCCGCGTTCCCCGGTTGATCTCCGAGGTCACCTCCAGTTCATCCATAAAGGACTGCATAAAGGCGAAACCCAGGCCCATCCGCTCGGGATCGGTGGAGTAGGCCGGCTGCATGGCCAGGGCCACATCGGGGATACCGCACCCCTTATCCTCCACGGTAATTACCAGCCCTGCCTCCGTGCGCTCCACAGCCACCCGCACTATTCCCTGGGGTTCTCCATTATAGCCATGGATGATGGCATTGGACACCGCCTCGGAAACGGCAACTTTAATCTCTTCCAGTTCATTCAGGGTCATGTCCACCTGGGCGGCAAAGGTAGCCACAGCTACCCTGGCCAGCCCGACATTTTCCGGCAGGCTTAAAAACTCAAGGGCCATGCTGTTTTTAACTTGCGCCTCACCAGCCATCAGTCAACCCCTCCCGCAGTTTCTGGCCCATCGGGATGGATGGTCATAATTTTACTAAGGCCGGATATTTCCAGCAACCGCCTTACCTGGGGCTGGGGCCGGCAAATGACCACCCTACCTCCCTGCTTCTTTAAACGCCGGTAACGGCCCAGGATTACTCCCAGCCCTGAACTATCCATAAAGGTAACTCCTTCCAGATCCAGCAGCAATACTTCCGGACGGGCGTGATCCAGGCTGGCTTCCAGTTCCCGGCGCAAAGCGTCGGCGCTTTCCAGGTCAACCTCTCCCTTGACCCGCACCCAGAGTTCTTTACCTTCCATGCTAAAAAATACCTGCAAAGGAAAAACCCCCTCGTTACGATCTCCGAAGGGGTTAATTCGCTCTTCACCGGCTTTCTTCCTGCTAAATAATGGTAAAATTATTGTCGAATGGTGAAGACGGCCCGGATTGCCCTGGTAATCTCCTGGGCAAGGGATGCCCTGGCTACCGCTTCGCCGGTCACCAGGTCGACGTGGTCGATCTCTTTACCATCCCTGAAGACCGTCACCTGGCCGACCTTCTGGCCTTCATTAACGGGAGCATTTAAAAGCGGCGGTAAATCTACCCTGGCAGTTACCTTTTCGGCCTTGCCCCGGATGCGGCTGACCCGCGCCCCAACTTTAGCCCTGGTGATAGCTTTGACCTGTTCCACCCGGCCCTTGCCTACCGGTACCGTGGCTACCACCTGGCCGGGGCCGTAGAGCTGCTGGAAAGCCCACTGTTTATAAGCCCAGTTATAGAGCTTCATGGAATCGGTGAAATGGCCGTTAGGGGTTTCCACGCCCATGACCACGGCGATTAAACGCAGGCCTTCCCTTTCTACCGTTGATACCAGGTTCAAGCCAGCGGCATCGGTAAAGCCGGTTTTAAAGCCGTCGGTCCCCGGGTACCAGTAGAGCATTTTATTGGTATTATCCAGGATCGACAGGGGCTCCTTGCGGAAGGTGTAACGCTTGATGGAGGTCCACTCCCGGATTTTGGGGTACTTCAGGGCATAACGGGCAATAACGGCCATATCGTAGGCGGAAGTATAGTTTTGCTCATCATGGAGGCCATGGCAGTTGGTAAAATGGGTATTCTTTAAACCCAGTTCTTTAGCCTTGGCATTCATCATGGCTACAAAGGCTTCCTCCGAGCCGGCCAGGTGTTCGGCTACCGCCACTGCCGCGTCATTGGCCGAAGCTACGGCGATGGCAATAAGCATTTGTTCCAGGGGGAAGGTCTCCCCGGCGGCCAGGAAGACTTCCGATCCGCCAAAGCTTTCGGCCCGCTCGCTGGTCTGTACCGGTTCATCCAGCCTGGCCTGGCCACTGGCCACCATATCCATGGCTACAACCATGGTCATCAACTTGGTCATGCTGGCCGGGTAGTAACGGGCATGGGCATTTTTCTCCCAGAGGATCTCCCCCGTCTGGGGGTCCATGAGGATAGCTCCTTTGGCGTCCAGGGTCAGACCTGCCGCTGCCTGATTGCCTGCAGCAGCCTGCGCCGGTTGCGCATCCACCGGCAGGGCCCCGGCTACGCCAGCTGTTCCTGAACTTTCAGCCAATAATAAACCACGCGGTATTAAGCAAAACCCCAGGAGTAAGGCCAGTAATAGAATTCCTGTCTTACGCACCCCACCGCCCCCTCGCCAGGCTTGTTCTCTTTTAACTTATATTAGCGATGGGGGGAAAATATGAGCATTTATTTCATCAACATAGAAGTAAAGCTCTCCCCTGCCAGATCATACGGTACACCCAGTAGTTCAGCCACTGTGGCACCCAGGTCGGCGAAGGTGGACCGGACACCCAGATCTACCGGCTGGATGCGGTTGCCGTAGACCAAAAGGGGTACATACTCCCGGGAGTGATCGGTGCTGGGGGTTGTGGGGTCGCAGCCGTGGTCGGCGGTAAGCACCAGGACATCTTTTTCATTTAAAGCCTCGAGTAACTCCGGCAGGCGCCGGTCAAAGGCTTCCAGGGCCGCGGCGTAGCCGGCCACGTCGTTGCGGTGGCCGTAGCGCATATCAAAGTCCACCAGGTTGGTAAAGATGAGGCCGCGATTACTTTCCCGGATAAAGTTACGGGTCTGGTCCACACCATCCATATTGTCGTGGGTATGAATCCAGCGGCTGATGCCCCGGCCGGCAAAGATGTCTTTTATTTTACCCACTGCCATGACCTGGAGGCCGGCGTTCATGACGGCATCCAGCAGGGTGGGCCGGGGTGGCTCCAGGGAAAAATCCTGCCGCCGGTCGGTGCGGATGAAATGCCCCGGTTCCCCAACGAAGGGCCGGGCAATTACCCGGCCTACCGCATGTTCACCCGTCAGCAGTTGCCGGGCAATTTTACAGTAACGGTAGAGTTCCTGCACGGGGATGACGTCTTCGTGGGCCGCAATCTGGAAGACACTGTCGGCCGAGGTATAAACAATGGGGTAACCCGTGCGCATATGTTCGGCGCCCAACTCTTCGATGATAACCGTACCGGAGGCCGGTTTGTTGCCCAGTACCTTGCGGCCGATAGCCTTTTCAAAGGGCTCGATAATTTCCGGCGGGAAGCCGCGGGGATAAAGGGGGAAGGGCCGCTCTAAAATCAGGCCGGCCAGCTCCCAGTGGCCGCTGGTGGTGTCCTTACCGGCCGTCCGGGAAGCCATTTTTCCATAGGCGGCTGCAGGGGCGGCTACCGGGGCAATGCCCTTGAGGGGGAGAATATTGCCCAGCCCCAGCCGGGCCATATTTGGCAGGTACAGTTCTACCGCAGCAGCAATATTCCCCAGGGTGTTGCTGCCTTCGTCGCCATATTTGGCGGCGTCAGGCAGTTCTCCTACACCAACGCTGTCCAGAACGATGACTATGACACGATCAATGACCATTGCACCTATTGCCTCCGCAAATATTCTTACGCCCGCGGGTGGGTCCGGTCGTACACCTCACGGATCTTTTTCCTGGTAAGATGGGTGTAGATCTGGGTCGTACCAATGTCGGCATGACCTAGAAGCTCCTGGACCGAACGCAGGTCGGCGCCATTTTCCAGCAGGTGGGTGGCAAAGGAATGGCGCAGGGTATGGGGCGTAATCTCCTTTTTCAAGTTGGCTGCCCGGGCATAACCTTTAAGGATCTTCCAGCAACCCTGGCGGGAAAGGCGCCGGCCGTGCTGGTTGACAAAGAGGGCCGGTTCCGCCGTCTTTTTGATTAGTTTCCCCCGCCCGTTCTCCAGGTATGTCCGCACGTGGAAACAGGCAACCTGGCCCATGGGAACCACCCTTTCCCGGGACCCCTTGCCCAGGCACCGGACAAATTCCCCCTCCAGGTTAACCTGGTCCACATTGAGGGCCACCAGCTCCGAAACCCGCAAGCCCGTGGCATAAAGCAATTCCAGCATGGCTTTATCCCTTAAACCCGCCGGCGTATCCGGGCGCGGCTGGTTGAGGAGCCTCTCAACCTCCTCCACCGTCAACACCTGGGGTAGTTTTTTTAGTTGCCGGGGGGATTCCAGGTTGGCCGTAGGATCGCTTTCCACCAGGCGTTCCCTTAATAAAAAGTGGTAAAAGGATTTTAAGGCCGCCAGGTGCTGGGAAATTGTAGCCGGCGACCGGCCTTCCTGCTGCATTTTTACCAGGTAGGCTACCAGCAAACCGTGGTTAACCTCCCGTAAAGATTTTACCCCGCCATTTTCCAGGTAATGCAAAAACTGCTGCAGGTCGCTGTTATAGGAAGCCAGGGTGTTTTCCGCCAGCCCCCGTTCTACCACCAGGTAGTAAAGGAATTCATCCACCAGCTCACGCACGGCGCACCACCATTCCTCTTAAGTTTACCAGATTATTTCCACATGTACAGGTAAAAGTCCTCCATCAGCGCCAAAAAAAGCCATAAAAAACCCGCCTTCTAGAGGCGGATATTTTCCCTTTATTCACCCCGGTAAAAGCTCCTTAATTTCTCTAATAAACCCTCCAGGCGGCCGGTATCCCCGGCTGCCGGGGCAGCAGCCGGTTGTTCCTGTTGCCGGACGGCAGCCCTACTGTTACTTTGCCCTGCCAGGTTCGACCGGCCGCTTCCCGCCAGCTGTCCCAGCAAGACGGCCGCCACCAGTACGGCGGCCAGCAGCCAGACAAGTTTTTGCCGCCATTTAGTAATGGTAACTACAATCATCCCCTATCCCTCCATCCCTTTTAAAAATAATTAAGTACTACCCTGGCAAAAACCGGCGCCAGGTAAACCTCTACCAGTCCACCGCCCACTACCAGCAGCGTGACCAGCAACATGAAAAAGGAATAAGCTAAAAACCGCGGTAAAATGCCCGTTTCACTTAAGCTTCGCCCGCGCAGTAAACCGGTTGAAAAGGAAATGCCCAGCATAGCCGCTACAAATAAAGACGGGATCTGGATAAGATTGGGCGGCAGGATGGCCAGCAGGGAAAAGGCCACTCCCTGGAAGGCCTTCTGCTGCACCAAAAAGCCGACGGTGAACCCCAGGATAAATCCCTTTAAAAAAACAATGGCTACAATCAATGGTATCCCAATTACCGTTAAACCCAAAAACCATACCAGGCCGGTCTCTTTAAGGGCATTGATAATGGCCTGGTAAACCCCTTTATACCCGCTTAAATCGTTAGCGTTAAATTGTTGCAAGACGTTATCCAGGTAGGCGGCCAGCTGGATTACCTGCTGTTGCTCCAGAAAGTAAATTGTAACCGTTCCGGCAATAATTCCTCCCAGGAAAAAGAAAAATATAACCAGATATAAGCCCAGGTTGTCCCTGATGTGCCTGGCAAGGGCCCTTTCCACCTCACTCCCTCCCCGGCCGGTATGTCAAATATCATCCCCTAGATAGTTATGCCGCCGGAGGATATTTATGCCTGTACGGTACGAGCAGCGGCCAGTAAACCGGCAATACTCTTGGCATCCTGGATAGTACCCTTAAAGATCTGGGCCACGGCTTCAGGCAAAGGCAGCCGCACAACTTCCAGAAATTCATCGGCATCGGCTTCCTCCCGGTGGGGTTTGAGGCCGGTGGCCAGGAAAAGGTACATGATTTCATCGGAAAAGCCCGGGGTAGTGTAGAAGGCTAAAAGCAGCTGCCACTCAGTTGCCGCCAGGCCCACTTCCTCGGCCAGTTCCCGCTGGGCGCAAAGTAAGGGTTCTTCCCCGGCATCCAGTTTACCGGCCGGGATCTCCAGGGTTACCCGGCCAATGGGGTAACGGTACTGGCGAACAAGATAAACGTTTTTTTCTTTATCCAGGGCGATAATGGCTACTGCGCCCGGGTGTTCCACCACCTCGCGGCTGGCTTCACGGCCATCCGGCAACCGCACCCGGTCCCGGCGCAGGTTTAAAATCCGCCCTTCATAGATGCGTTCGGAAGTCAGCAGTACTTCAGTAAGGTCCATTGTTTATCTCCTTCCCCCAAAAACTATGTCACTATATGTTGACCTGCAGGGCACCTTAAGATAAGAAACTGGCGTTAGCGCCAGTTTCCCCCCTGACCTTTTGCAGGTTTAATTTATCTTAGCCCCTATTCTCAGTTTATCGGCGATCATGGCAATAAATTCCGAGTTGGTCGGTTTACCTCGTTCTACATTAATAGTATAACCAAAGAATTTATTCATCATCTCCACGTTGCCCCGGTCCCAGGCCAGCTCGATGGCATGGCGGATGGCGCGCTCTACCCGGCTGGGAGTGGTCATAAATTTACGCGCCACCAGGGGATAAAGTTCTTTCGTCACCGCACCCAGAAGGCTGATGTCATCGATGACCATCAGGATGGCTTCCCGTAAGTATTGATAACCCTTAATGTGGGCCGGTACCCCCATCTGGTGGATGATCCTGGTTACTTCAATATCCATATTGCGCCCGCCGCGATTTGCCTGGGCGGGTGCTGCCGGCAGGGCCTGCCCGTTGGCCAGCTGGCGCAAGCGGTTGCCAAGTACTTCCAGGTCAAAGGGTTTAAGTATGTAGTAATCAGCCCCCAGCTCCATGGAACGCATGGTCATGTTCTCCTGGCCCAAGGCCGTCAGGATGACTATCTTCGGCCGCGGTTCGTAGTTTAAAGCATGGAGCTGTTCCAGAACACCAATGCCGTCGAGATGGGGCATGATTATATCTAGAATTACTACGTCCGGCTCCTGTTCCTGGATAAGCTGCAGGGTTTCATGGCCATTGTGGGCAATCCCTGATAAAATAAAATCCTTTTGCTCATTAAAGAATTCCTCCAGTACTTCACAAAATTCCCGATTATCATCGGCAATTAATACTTTAATAGGTTCTTTCATTGTATTTCATCCCGCCTCCTAAAGCCCCATGTCATTTTTTAGGCGAGATAGTTTTCGACGTCAACAGGGGATAATCCTTCCAATCGCATAAAGAGGCAAAACTTTTGGTTATCCAACATCTATTTCCATTATATGTAAAATTCCAGGGGATTCGACGGCAGTTCCCCTGGTTGGTGAGACAAGATCTGTTTCCTGGATCATCCATTCGGCCAGCACTCCATACCCCCTGGTAGGATCGTTAATAAACACATGGGTTACGCCCCCCACCAGTTGCCCATCCTGGAGAATGGGACTACCGCTCATTCCCTGGATAATGCCTCCCGTTAAGGCCAGTAGCCGGGGATCGGTTATACGTAGGACCAGCCCCCTGCCACTGGCTCGCTGGTGGGGCATAACCCGTTCAATTTCCACCTGAAACCTTTCTACCTTTTCTCCCTCAACTACAGTTAAGATCTCGGCTGGTCCCGGGTGCACCGTCTCCGCCAGGGCAACCGGTAAAGGCGAGGTAAAAAAACCCGGAATATTACCCGTTATTGTTCCAAATATGCCAACTGTGGTATTCTTCTGGATTGTACCACTAAAGCTGCTGTTTTCTAGGAAAACACCTATTTTTTCCCCTGGCTGGCCCCGCCTCCCCTGGTGAATCCCCTGGATGGCTGCCGCGACAATCCGGCCACCGCTGATATTCATTCCCGCCTGGCCATCGCTGCCAGTAACGATATGCCCTAAAGCGCCAAAGATACTCTTGTCCTGGTCATAAAAAGTTAACGTGCCGACACCGGCGGTACTATCCCGGACAAAGATGCCGATCCGGTAACGTCCCGTCTCCTGGCAGTACAGGGGCTGGATATTTAAGCTTAACAAACGCTCATCCCTTCTGACTGTTAACCTTAAAGGGCGATTGGCTCGCCCGGCAGCATCGATCAGCGAGGCCACTTCCTGGTCACTGCTTACCTTCTGGCCATCAATGGCCACGATGGTATCGCCTGTTTCCAACCCGGCCTGCCGCGCTGGGTAAAGCATGTTGCCCTGGCCGTCCCTTACGGCTGCTTGGCCCACTACCATTACCCCTTCTGTTTTTAGCAGGACACCAATGGCCTGGCCGCCGGGATAGACACTTACCGGCTGGACCATCTGCACGGTGATATTTTTTAAGGGAATGAGGCCAAATAATTTTAATTGTAACTGCCACCAGCCCGGGCGGACCTGGCCGGCGGTACTGGTTTGATCAAGGCTGTTAACCTGTATTTCTACCTGCCTGGCCAGGCCCGGCGGTAGTTCCCAGTTCAACTTAAAAGGCGTTGCCGTAGACAGGCGTTGCATCTGGGGCAGAGAAAAAAAGCCGCGTACCGGCGGGAGCATTCCTCCATACAATAACACTGCCGCCAGCACCAGGCCGAGAACCTGGCGCCCAAGGCGTTTCAAGGGCACCACCCCCCATTTCAGGGATTTTGTTTTTGCTTCTAAACATAAAATAACCCCAGGCCGTTGCTTTTATGCTGTTAAAAACGACCTGAGGAGGAGATATAGCCTGCATTAGGAAGCGATCAGGGGATAATTTGCGATTTTTAAATGTAAATAACATAAATTTCATTTTTTGGCCCCGGCTTGTTCTAAAAGAGCGACCGCATGCTCCCGGGCAATCGGACTCGCTTCCCCGGATAATAACCGGGCCAGTTCTTCCACCCGTGCCTCGCCCAGTAATTTTTCTACCCTGGTAAAAGTACGCCCGCCCTGGACAACCTTGGCCACCCGGTAATGCTGCCCGGCAACACCGGCCAGCTGCGCCGAGTGGGTAATGCAGAGCACCTGGTGGCGCTGGCCAATGGCCGCCAGGGTCCTGGCCACCGAGCGGGCGGCAGCACCGCCCACCCCGGCATCGATTTCGTCAAAAATCAAAGTTGGTACCGCATCTACACCGGCCAAAATACTCTTGCAGGCCAGCATTACCCGGGCCATTTCCCCGCCCGAGGCAATCTGGGCCAGGGGACGGCTCCCTTCCCCGGGGTTGGGCTGGAAGAGAAAAGTTATCGTATCCATACCTGCGGGTCCCGGCCGGGAGGCTTCCGTGCAGTCTATCGTTACCCGGGCCGCCGGCATGGCCAGGTCGTGTAATACAGAGGTTATCTCGGCAGCTAATTTTTGCGCTGCCTCCAGGCGCTGCCTTCGTAAACGCAGGGCTGCTTCCCGGTACCTGGCTTCAGCGGCAACGATTTCTTTTTCCAGGGCCGCAGCCCTGGCCACCCTTTGCTCCAGACCCTCTAAAGCCGCTGCCGCTTCCGCCTGGTAGCGCAAAATGGCCGGAATATCAGCCCCATATTTACGCTTTAAATTTTTAATCAATTCCAGGCGTTCCTCAATCTGTTTTAATCTTTGCGGGTCGTAGTCCAGCTTTTCCCCGTAACGGCGAATGCCGCGGGCTACCTCTTCCACCTGGGCGGCGGCAGCTTCCAGCAAATCTTGCCAGGGTTTAAGCCCGTCATCAATGGCTGTCATAGCCTCCAGTTCTGCCGCCGCCTGGCTGATGCGGTCATAGGCCGCCCTGCCTTCTTCCTCAAAAAGGGCGGCGTAAATCGCTGCCGCCCCTTCAGCCAGCCTGGTAGCATTATTTAGGATCTCCCGTTCCTGGAGTAATTCTGCATCTTCACCCGGGCTTAAATTGGCGGCGGCTATTTCCTGTAGCTGGTAAGCTAAAAGGTCGCGCTGCCGTTCCCTTGCTGCGGCGTCGCCGCCAAGTTCCACCAGATCATTTTGTAAATTTTGCCAGGCTATGTAAAGTTCTTTGACTTGCGCCCGTAACTCCATTAAACCTGCCACGCCGTCAAGCAGGTCCATCTGAGAGGCGGGTCTGAGAATGGACTGGTAGGCGTGCTGGCCGTGGATATCTACCAGCATCTGGCCAATTGTCTGGTACATACTTAAAGTGAGACTGCGGCCGTTAACCCGACAGCTGTGCCGGCCGCTGCGGCTGATTTCCCGGCTGAGCAAAAGGCTCCCGTCAGCCTCTACCGGCACACCAAACCCGTCCAGAATTTCTTCCAGTCCCGGTATGTTAGCAGCCTGGAAGAGCCCGCGCACTACGGCCCGTTCAGACCCGGCGCGAATATACTCCGCTGAAGCCCGCGCCCCCACCAGAAGCCCTACGGCATCGACAATGATGGACTTGCCGGCGCCGGTTTCTCCTGTGAGTACCGTTAGCCCCGGTTCCAGGTCCAGCTGCAGGGATTCGATTAAGGCAAAATTTTCAATTTGCAATTCCTGGAGCATGGCCTCACCCTTCCCTGAGCTCCTCAAAGCGCTTTAAGACCGTGGCCACAGCTTCCTTGGGTTTTACAATGACCAGGATGGTATCATCCCCGGCTACCGTCCCGATAATCTCCGGCCAGGCCAGGTTATCCAGGCAGGAGGCAACGGCATGGGCCGTCCCCGGCAGGGTGCGGATTAAAATCAAATTCTCACTGTCGTCTACTTTAACCACGGAATCTTCAAAGAGGCGCTGCAACCGGCCGTAAGTATTGACCAGGGGCTGTCCTGGCGGTGCCGCGTAGCGATAGAGGTTCTCCCCTGCCGGCACTTTCACCAGGCCAAGTTCCTTAATATCCCGGGAAACGGTAGCCTGGGTCACTTTAAGGCCGTGCTTGTGCAGTTCCCGGGCCAGCTGTTCCTGGGTAGTTACCGGGGTGCTGGCTATTATTTCCAGAATCAACTGCTGGCGCCTGGCTTTCGTCATACTGCCGGTTCCCCCCTTCCCGCAATTTTTCCCGTACCAGGCTGTAAAAGGTGTTATTTTTTAAACGTATCAGGTACGTAGGTACTCCAGCCCGGGTAACGGTAATGACGTCCCCGTTTTCCAGGTGCCATCCCTGCTGGCCGTCAACAGTAAGCATGACTTCCGCTCCCTGGGCGTGAACATGGACCCTGATCTGCTGTTCCCCGGGTACAACCAGGGGCCGGCTGTAAAGGGTATGGGGACAGATGGGTGTTAAAATCATTACTTGCAGTTCCGGGGATACCAGGGGACCACCGGCCGACAGTGAATAAGCCGTCGAACCCGTAGGTGAGGAGATAATGAGGCCATCGGCCGGGTAAGTATCCAGATAAGCCGGGCCAATATAAACCTCCAGGCGGAGCATGCGGGAAAAGGCACCCTTGGTAATTACCACGTCATTTAAGGCCTGGCAGTTTAGCGCCTGGTCCGGGCGCCTGACAGTACCCTGGAGCATCATCCGCTCTTCCAGGCGGTAATCACCGGCCAGGAGCTTATCCAGGGCGGGATAAAGTTCAGCCAGTTCAATTTCTGTTAAAAACCCCAGGTGACCCAGGTTGACGCCGAGAATGGGCGTAGCGGCACCGGCAACTATCCGCGCCGCCCGCAGGAGGGTGCCATCACCACCTAAAGCTAAAAGGCAATCGGCACCTGCCAGCTCTTTTTCCGGCACGCCTTTTTCCGGGCAACCCAGGGCGGCAGCTTTGCTGGTGGATACCACTGCCCGCACGCCCCGGCCTTCCAGGTAGTCCATGAGTTCCAGGGCTACTTCCCTTACCCTCGGCTTATCAAGGTTGGCTACTATGCCGATGCACTGCAATAAACTCCCTCACTTCCCTGGCGAGGGTATGTCCCTCGCCGCTTGAGAAACTATGCGCCGGCAGAGCGACGGCTTAGTTCGGCGGTTCTATGCCACTTGCGGCTTGCCAATGATATGGCATCGCCTGTTCTGTTACCGGCGCTTATGTTTCGCGGCTCCCAGACATACCCCCATCTCTAAGAGCCTGGTGGGCTTCTGATACAACCCGGTCAATCAGGGATTGCCACTCTCCTGCGTCCAGGCCCTGGCCCTTTAAGCCCAGCCAGAGGAGGAATTCTAAATTACCCTCCGGGCCGCTGATGGGGGAACAGGTCAAACCATAGATTTTTAAACCCAACCCGGCTGCCCCGGTCATTACTTCTTTTAAAACCTCCCGGTGCACGGCCGGGTCGCGCACAACTCCCTTTTTACCCACCCGGCCAGGGCCGGCTTCAAACTGGGGCTTGACCAGGGCAATAATCTCCCCTTCCGGTTGCAGGCAGCGGAGGACGGCCGGGAGGATTTTCGCCAGGGAGATGAAGGCCACATCAATAGTGGCCACGTCAACCAGCTCCCCCAGGGTATCCCGTTCCAGGTAACGGGCGTTGGTCCTTTCCAGGACAGTTACCCGGGGATCCTGGCGGAGCGACCAGGCCAGCTGGCCGTAACCGACATCAACGGCATATACCCTGGCGGCGCCGTGTTTAAGGGCACAGTCGGTAAAACCACCGGTGGACGCGCCCACATCAAGGATTATTTTATCGCGTAAATCAATATTAAAAACCTTTAGGGCCTTCTCCAGCTTTAAACCGCCGCGGCTAACGTAAGGCAGGGGCTGGCCGGTGAGGCGTATCTCCGCTTCAACCGGGACCCTCTCCCCGGGCTTGTCTACCGGGACATTGTTGACCAGCACCTCGCCAGCCATAATGGCCGCCCGTGCCTGCTGGCGGCTGGCAAACAGTCCCCGCTGCACCAGCAGGAGGTCTATTCGTTGTCTAGCCACCGGAAATCTCCCTGGTACCCAATTTATGCCTGGTAAGCATCGGCTCTTCCTCCAGCACCTGCTGGACGGCCTTGATGATCCCCGCCGGCGTCAAACCTAAGTGTTCCCGTAAAACGGCCGGTTTACCCTGGGGGACAAACTCGTCCTTAACCCCCAGGCATTGCACCCGCGTCCTCTCCCTGCCGTTAGCAGCCAGCAATTCCAGGACGGCACTACCAAAACCGCCGGCCAGGACGTGTTCCTCAACCGTCACCAGGCGGCCAGTCTTAGCGGCCCAGGTGAGAATTAGCTCCGCGTCCAGGGGTTTAACAAAGCGCGGGTTGATGACTGCCGCTTCAATACCCCGGGCGGCCAGTTCTCCAGCGGCGGCCAGGGCGGCGTAAACCAGGGGACCCAGGGCCAGGATGGCTACATCCCTGCCCTGGCGCAGGACCTCCCCTTTACCGATAGGCAGGGGCTGGGCCGCACCAGTTAACGGTACACCCACACCGGCACCCCGGGGATAACGCAAGGCTGTCGGACCGTTATGCTGGATGGCTGTAACCAGCATGTGCCGCAGTTCCTGCTCGTCTTTGGGAGCCATGATTACCATCCGGGGGATGCTGCGCAGCAGGGCCAGGTCAAAGAGGCCCTGGTGGGTTTCCCCATCTTCACCTACCAGCCCGGCCCGGTCAATGGCCAGGACTACCGGTAGTTCCATTAAGGCAATATCATGGATGACCTGGTCAACGGCCCGCTGCAAAAAGGTGGAGTAAATGGCCACTACCGGTTTTAATCCCGCTGCCGCAAGGCCGGCGGCCATGGTCAGGGCATGCTGCTCGGCAATGCCGACATCAAAAAAGCGTTTTGGGAATCGCCGGGCAAAGGGAATGAGGCCGGTACCCTCGGGCATGGCCGCCGTTATGGCCACCAGGCGGTTGTTTTTTTCCCCCTGGCGTACCAGTTCGGCGCCAAAAACGGAGGTATAAGTCGGCGGTCCCCCCGCAGTTAAAGGTTCACCTGTATCCGGGTCAAAGGGGCCAACGCCGTGGAAGCGGCCGGGATGGGTTTCAGCCGGCCGGTAACCTTTGCCTTTGGTTGTAATTACATGAACCAGGACCGGCCCGCGGGTAGCACGGGCGCGTTGCAGCACTTCTTTGAGCCGGGCAATGTTGTGGCCTTCAATGGGGCCCAGGTAGGTGAAGCCCAGTTCCTCAAAAAGCATTCCTGGGACAACCAGGTATTTAAAGCTATCCTTAATCCGGTCAATTATCTTTAAAACCCGTGGCCCCACATGGGGCAGGCGGTTGAGAAGGTTTTCCAGTTCTTCCTTACCCCGGGAGTACATGGGATCCGTCCGCAGGCGGGAAAGGTAGGCCGCCATACCCCCTACCGGGCTGGAGATGGACATTTCATTATCATTGAGCACCACAATCAGGCTGGCCTTCAAGTGACCGGCATGATTCATGGCCTCAAAGGCCATGCCACCCGTCAGGGCACCATCGCCAATTACCGCTACGACCTGGTAATCCTCACCCTTTAAATCCCGGGCCAGGGCCATACCTAAGGCGGCCGAAATAGAGGTGCTGCTATGACCGGTATCAAAAGTATCATAGGGGCTTTCGGCTCGCTTGGGAAAGCCGCTCAAGCCCCCGAACTGGCGCAAAGTGCTAAACTGGGAGCGCCGGCCGGTGAGCATCTTGTGCACATAGCACTGGTGGCCCACGTCCCAGATGATTTTATCCCGGGGTAAATCAAAAACACTGTGGAGGGCCAGGGTCAATTCCACTACACCCAGGTTGGGCGCCAGGTGGCCGCCTGTGCGGGCTACCGTCCGTACCAGTTCCCGGCGTATTTCCGTGGCCAGCAACTCGAGTTCCTGGTTATTCAGCTTTTTCACATCAGCCGGTTCCTTAATTTTATCCAGCAGGTTCATGGCCGCCGTCCTTTCTGGGGTGCATGGTTAAAGGGGCGCCACCCGGTTAGTTTTTCCACACCGTACAACACCCGGCCCACAAAAAAAATTATGTCACTGGCCTGGTGCAAGGCAAATCCCTTGCCCAGGGCTTTGCCTCCTACAGTCACAGCCGAGATAACGGCCGTCATGAGGGTACTGACCAGCAGGTCTTCCGCCCCATGCTGGCCTGCTAGGCGTAAGATAATAACCGCCCCAACCGCACCGCTTAAGGTACTGCAAACGTCCCCCACCACGTCGGTGGAAAAGCTGGCCACCCGTTCGGCGTTGCGAAGTAAACCCAGGGCCTGGCGGGCACCGGGGATCTTTTTGGCCGCCCGGGCATGCAGGGGCGCCTCACTGGCCGCTGCCGTGGCTACGCCAACTATATCAAAGGCAATACCGGCCAGGATAATTAACATCAACAGGGTAAAGGATAAAATTATGGAAGTTATTCTACCCAGAAACACCTGGGAACCATAGCCTATGGCCAGGGCTATAAAAAAAGTCCCCCCGCCCATGGTCAGGGCATTTTTCCAGGAGGAACGACCTTGTAATCTGGTCAAAATGTTTCCGGCCTCCTACTTCATAATTAGGTGGGTGGCAGCTGGCCGGATAAATATTATGGCTTAGGTCCAGTAGGTTTTCCCGGCACCCTACCACGCGTCGCCGCTGTGGCGGTTTCCCTTTAAAGGGTGCCCTGCGCCGTCGCCGGAGGCAGGACTGGATTACCACTTAGCACATACTTTAATCCCCGGCCAGCCTTACCGGTGGTAAACAGTCTAGGAGTTTTCCTCGACAAGCCCGGCCATCTTCTAGCCTCTTTTGCAGTAGTGGTTTCCGCTATGGTCAACAGGTCTTCGGCGAAGACCTTGACAGGTGCTTCCCACCCGCATCCACCACTACCGCTCAAGGCAGGCTACGCTGCAGCCAGCACCCTTCGTACCGACTGCAGGTTTCTACCCCAGGCCATAGTATTTGCTCCTGCCGCAGGAACTTTCCCACGCACCTGGGTCTCCACGGAGGGAGGGTCCACGCCTACATGCCATTGTAGATCGCCCCCCCTCCTTAACTCCCAGTACCAACCCCCGACTGGGCGTCGGCAGCCAGCACCAGGAACTTCATCGGTGTGCCCTTGACGGATTTTTAGGCCCGTCTTCAAAGATGGTGGTCTTGACTAGAATACTGCGCCACCCACCAATATAGAGTAGGCAAAATTTTTTAGTTGGCAGGATGTATTATAAGGTATTTGTCTTTAAACGGCAAGCACCACAGTCAGAAGCCCCTGGTAGCCTTAAGCCGTCTATGGTGCTGGCCGGCAGCCAGCACCGGTATGCCTTTTCCCCCTGCCCCGGACACCTTTATGCTCAGCGTATGACTATCCTTGCCGGTTGAGAACGTAACCGGCAAGGAGGAATAAAGGTTCGGCAGCCGGGCCCAGGGACAGGGCTAAACTTTGCGCCTCGGCACAGAGTTCCCTGGCTATCTCCCGGGCCTTTTTTAGACCTAAGCAGGCCGGGTAGGTTGCCTTGCCCCGGGCCACATCCATCCCGCCTTTTTTACCCATGCGGGTAAAATCGCCCTCAATATCGAGAATGTCGTCGGTTATCTGGAAAGCCAGCCCCAGGTTTTCGCCATAGCGCGTAAGTACTGCCAATTGCTCCTCCCCGGCCCCGCTTAAGATGCCGCCCAGGCGCAGGCAGGCGCGGATGAGGCTGCCGGTCTTGTGGGTGTGGATGTAATTAACTATTTCCAGGGTCGCCGGCCGGCCCTCGGCCTCCATGTCCACCACCTGGCCGCCAATCATCCCCTGGCTGCCGGCGGCGGTAGCCAGTTCGCCGATGGCCTGGAGAACTTTCGCCGGCGGGATGCCGGCCGGCACCTGGCTCAAAACAGCAAAGGCTTGCGTGAGGAGGGCATCCCCGGCCAGCAGGGCGATGGCCTCACCGAAAACTTTATGACAGGTGGGCCGGCCGCGGCGATAGTCATCATTATCCATAGCCGGCAGGTCATCGTGGATGAGAGAATAGGTATGGATGAGCTCCACCGCGCAGGCGGCCGGCAGGAGGGGTTCCGGGGGGCTGCCTGCAGACTCACCCGCCGCCAGCACCAGGATAGGCCTTAACCTCTTACCTCCTGCAAAAAGGCTGTAGCGCATGGCCTGGTGAATGGCCGGGGGATAACTCTCCGCCGGCGGCAGGCTCTTTTCTAAGGCTTCCTGGACCAGTTGCCGGCGGGAGGCCAGGTAACTTTCAAGCTCCGTAACCCTCACCCCCGGGTAGAGAGATTTCTTTCAGTACTACTTCGCCTTCATGGACCAGGAGTGCCTGGAGTTTGCCCTCGACTTCCTGGAGGCGCTGCCGGCACAGGCGCACCAGCCTGATCCCTTCCTGGTAATAGGCCAGGGAATCTTCCAGGGTCAGGCCTTCTCCTTCCAGGGCCCGGACGATACCCTCAAGTTTCTGCAAGGCTTCTTCAAATTTTAGCTGTTCGCCTTCAGGCATGCTCTGGTTCCTCCTAAAGTGCCGTTATTTGCCTGGCTTTTACCACTATTTACATATCCGCTAGAGATACCTTAGCCACCGTCCACATCATCCACCTGGCACTGGAGGCGGCCCTGGCTTAAGACTACTTCCACCTTTTCCCCGGGAGCCACCTCCAGGCTGTGCCGGATGGGGGGGCCCCCGCCGGGACGCCGGCAGACGGCATAGCCGCGGCTCAAGATGGCCAGAGGGCTGGCGGCCTCCAGGCGGGCCGTTAACAACTGCAAGGCCTGTTCCCTGGCCCCGTAATGGCGCTGCCAGGAAGCCAGCAGGCGCTGCTCTAGCCCGTCCAGGTATTGCTGGCGATAATACAGTTCCTGCTGGGGCTGGGCCATGCCCCGGCTTTTAACCAGGCGTTCGAGCCTGGCCCGCGCCATCTGCAGGCGGTGCTCCACCCCCCGCCGGGCACGGGCAGCCAGTATATCCAGGCGCTCTTCCAGTTCGGTCTTTACCGGGACGGCCAGTTCGGCGGCAGCCGAAGGCGTTGGTGCCCGCCGGTCAGCCACCCTGTCGGCCAGGGTGAGGTCCGTCTCGTGCCCAACGGCAGCAATAACCGGTACCGGGCAAGCATAGATGGCCCGGGCGACGACTTCGGTATTGAAAGCACTCAAGTCCTCGGCTGAGCCGCCGCCGCGGCCGATGATAATCACGTCGACCCCGCCCAGTTTGCCCAGGAGTTCCAGGGCCCGGGCCAGTTCCAAGGGGGCAGTGTCACCCTGGACGGTAGCCGGGGCCAGTACCAGGTCAATACCGGGAAAGCGCCGCCGGCTGACGGTAACCATATCCCGCAGGGCGGCACCGCTGGGTGAGGTCACCAGGCCCACCCGGCGCGGTAGGAGGGGCAGGGGCCGTTTACGCTCGGCGGCAAAAAGACCTTCCCGTTCCAGGCGGGCCGCCAGCTCCTGGAGGGCGAGGCTGGCCATCCCCATTCCGGCCGGGAAGATTTCAGCTACATAAAGCTGGTAAACGCCGTCCCGGGGATAAATGGCTACCTGGCCCCTGGCTATTATCTCCAGGCCGTCCTGGAGGCGAAAGCTCAGGTTCCGGCTACGGCCCTGGAACATTACGCAGCGCAAAGCAGCCACCTGGTCCTTCAGGGTAAAATAGAGGTGCCCCGACACCGGCCGGCGTAAGTTAGAGATCTCCCCCTTGACCCAGACGTTGGCCAGGCGGCCGTCATTACCTATCAGGCGCTGCAAATAGGCGGTGAGTTCCCTCACCGCCAGGACCCGCTGCCCGGACACTAGCGCCGGGCCGCCTCGACTGTATTTTTCAGCAGCATGGCAATGGTCATGGGACCAACTCCCCCGGGCACCGGGGTAATCCAGCTGGCTTTTTGGGCGGCACTCTCAAAGTGGACATCCCCCACCAGCTTTTTTTCGCCCACGCGGTTGATGCCCACATCGATGACTACCGCACCTTCCTTGATCATATCGCCGGTGATCATCTCCGGCTTGCCTACGGCAGCCACCAGGATGTCGGCCTGGCGGCACTCTTCAGCTAGATTTTTGGTGCGGGAGTGGCAGATGGTTACCGTGGCATGGCGGGCTAAAAGCATCATGGCCATGGGTTTGCCGACGATATTGCTGCGGCCAACGACAACTGCCTTTTTACCTTTGGGATCAATCCCGGTCTTGTCCATGAGGACCATGCAGCCATGGGGCGTACAGGGGTAAAAGCACTTATCACCAATGACCAGGTTGCCGACATTAGCCGGGCTGAAACCGTCGACATCCTTTTCCAGGGTAATGGTGTCGATGACAGTTTTTTCGTCGATATGACCGGGCAGGGGAAGCTGTACCAGGATGCCGTGAATCTGGGGATCGTTATTGAGCTGTTTGATTAAGTCCAGGAGTTGGGCCTGGGTGGTTTCCGCCGGCAGGCGGTGGACTACCGAGTAGATGCCGACTTCTTCGCAGGCGCGGTGTTTGTTGCGCACATATACCTGGGAAGCCGGGTCGTCGCCGACCAGGACGACGGCCAAACCGGGAGTAATCCCCTGCTCTTTTAACCTAGCTACTTCCTGCTTGACTTCTTCCCGTACTTCGGCGGCAATCTGCTTGCCGTCCAGGATTTGGGCTGGCATGGCATTAGACCTCCTTAAAATACTCACTCGCAGGCTGGCATTGTCTCGCTCGCTCCCTGGCCCTTGTGGAGCGGCCTACGGCTCAGCCTCTAGCTCGGGCGGGGTCCCGGCCTATTCGGCATCCTTGCCTCAGAGGCCGGCCTCGGACATCCTGTCCTCGGCCCCGCTTATCATCCCTCGGCTTCGCCTGGGCCGCTTCGCCACTCGGTAAAAGCTCGCTCGCTTCCGACAAATGCCAGCCCGGCATTTTTATGCCCTCTGGTGGCGGCTCGCCACCATGGGTGACTCCTCCGAAAAACTCATTTCTCCCGCAAATACTTGTCGATGGCCCGGGCGGCGGCTTTGCCGGCTCCCATGGCGAGGATGACGGTTGCCGCGCCGGTGACGATGTCGCCGCCAGCAAAGACGCCCTTCCGGGAGGTGGCGCCGGTAGCCTCATCAGCGGCGATGGTACCTTTGCGGGTGAGTTCCAGGCCCGGAGTGGTCCTTAAGACCAGGGGGTTGGGGCCCTGGCCGATGGCCATGACCACTGTATCTACTTCCATATCATACTCGGAACCAGGGATGGGCACTGGCCGCCGGCGACCGGATGCGTCAGGCTCGCCCAGTTCAAAGCGCTGGCAGGTCATACCCGTCACCACACCTCGGTCGTCCCCATAGATTTTCACCGGGCTGGTGAGGAGGTGGAACTGGACCCCTTCCTCTTCAGCGTGCTCTACTTCTTCCTTGCGGGCCGGCATTTCGGCTGCCGAACGGCGGTAAACTATATAGGATTCTTCTGCTCCCAGACGCAGGGCGGTACGGGCCGCATCCATGGCCACATTGCCGGCGCCGATAACAGCCACCCGCCTGCCCACCTTGATGGGGGTGGCATAGTGGGGGAAGAGGTAGGCCTTCATCAGGTTGGTCCGGGTGAGGAATTCGTTGGCCGAGTAGACGCCCAGGAGGTTTTCCCCGGGTATCCCCATGAAGTGGGGCAGCCCGGCCCCCGTACCGATAAAGACGGCATCGTAGCCGCTGGCGAGGAGCTCATCCACAGTGGTAACCTTGCCGACCACGGCATTGGTCCGGATCTCTACCCCCAGCTGACGGATGGAGTCGATCTCCTGCTGGACGATCTTTTTCGGCAGGCGGAATTCAGGGATACCGTACATCAGTACGCCCCCGGGCACATGGAGGGCTTCAAAGACCGTCACCTGGTGTCCCATCCGGGCCAGGTCAGCCGCAGCTGTCAAGCCGGCAGGACCGGAACCTATTACTGCCACCTTAAAACCAGTAGCCGGTGCCTTGCTCACTACAGCCGCCTCGCCTTTAGCCATCTGGTAATCAGCGACAAAGCGTTCCAGGCGGCCGATGGCTACCGGCTCATGCTTCTTGCCCACGGTACAGTATTTTTCACACTGGTTTTCCTGGGGGCAAACCCGTCCGCAAATGGCCGGTAGGTTGTTCTTTTCTTTTATTTTAGCAATGGCTCCGTCAAAATCTTTCTCCTTTATCAGGCTGATAAAGGCCGGGATGTCCACCTCTACCGGGCAACCCTGGCGGCAGGGAGCCTTTTTACACTGGAGGCAGCGCTCAGCTTCGGCCAGTGCCATCTCTTCGGTATAGCCCAGGGCTACTTCATTGAAGTTGCGGATACGCTCTTTCGGATTCTGGGAAGGCATGGGAGTTTTCTGGGGAATTAATGGCACTTGCAGCCACCTCCCTCATGGAACTTGAGAATCCTTTCTTCCTCTTCTCTATACATGTTCATCCGCCGCAGGGCCAGCTGCCAGTCAACCTGGTGGCCGTCAAATTCCGGCCCGTCTACGCAGGCAAATTTGGTCTCCCCGCCGACGCTGACCCGGCAGGCGCCGCACATACCCGTACCGTCCACCATAATGGGATTCATACTGACAATGGTGGGCACACCAAAGGGCCTGGTAGTTTCCGCCACGGCACGCATCATGACCACCGGGCCGATACCCCAGACCCGGGCTACATTACCCCTTTCTTCCAGGACCTGCTTTAAGAGGTCCGTTACAAAGCCGTGGTGGCCATAGCTGCCGTCATCGGTGGCCACCAGCAACTCACTAGAAACGGCCCGCATTTCGTCTTCCCAGATAAGCAGTTCCTTTGTCCGGGCACCAATAATAGAAATTACTTCGTTGCCGGCTTCCTTTAAGGCGCGGGCTATGGGATAAACCGGGGCCACACCGACACCGCCGCCAACACAAACGACCCGGCCGTAATTTTCAATCTCTGAGGGCTGTCCCAGGGGACCGACAAAGTCAGCGAGAGCATCCCCCGCCTCCAGGGTACCCAGGCGCCGGGTAGTGTAGCCTACTTCCTGGAAGATAGTAGTAATGGTGCCCCGGGTGCGATCAAAATCGGCGATGGTTAAAGGAATGCGTTCCCCCTCTTCGTCTATCCGGAGAATAATAAATTGTCCGGCCTGGGCTTTGGCAGCCACTTCCGGAGCTTCAATCTCCATGAGCTTGATGACTGGCGACATGACTTCTTTCCGGACAATACGGTACACTAACTGCCTTACCCCCTTACAAGTTAAACTATCATGAATATAACCTTAATTATATTCGCTGTTAAAACCCATATTCCTGCTAATAATCCTTGACCGCTACCCTTCCAGGGTTTAAGATATGATGAGAGACTGGAGGGTTAAACAAGTGCAAAAACGCATCCTTTACCTATTAAGCCTGGGGCACCTGGTTACCGATATCAACCAGGGCCTGCTGCCCATTTTTCTGTCGGTATATAAAGAACAGGTTGGTCTGACCTTTACGGCCGCCAGCCTCATTCCCGCTCTATCTACTATCAGTTCTTCCGTGATCCAGCCTCTTTTCGGTTACCTATCGGACCGGTACCAGCTGCGCTGGCTCTTGCCCACCGGCTGCCTGTTAGCCGGCCTGGGTATGGCTGCCTTCGGCTTGGTACCCAACTACTACTTGCTTACAGTCATAGTCTTTATGAGCGGCCTCGGGGTAGCTGCCTACCACCCGGAAGCTTCCAAGTCGGCCCATTATATCAGCGGTCCCCTGCAGGCCAGTTCCATGGCCGTCTTTTCCGTAGGCGGTAACCTGGGCTTCGGCCTGGGGCCAATAATCGCTTCTCTCATCCTCAGCCACGGTGGTTTAAAATCCTCTTGGCTGATTCTCTTTCCTACGGTTCTTACCGTCGCTTTACTGGCTCATACCATGCCGGCCATTGGCCGTACCATGGCCACCGGCCAGCGGGTAGCTACTGCCGGTCAGAAGGAGGAAAAGTACAGCAGGGCTTCCCTGGCGGCCATTATTCTCCTGGTCTGGGTAGTCATTTTGCGTTCCTGGCTGCATACTGGTTTAACCTATTACATCCCCTTTTACTACCAGCATTACCTCCATGGTGAGGCCGTCTTCGCCAGTACTATGCTCTCCATCTTTCTCATTGCCGGCGCCGTGGGTACCCTGGTGGGCGGGCGACTCGCCGATTACTGGGGAGCCAAAAAGATGATCATCGCCTCAATGCTGGTGCTTATCCCCCTGGTCCTGGCCTTCCCTTACGTCAAAGGGCTCTGGGTGGCCATATTGCTGGCCTTGAGCGGCTTTGCGGTAGTTTCTACCTTTGCCCCGGCCATTGTCCTGGCCCAGTCCTTGATGCCCCGGCACATCGGGGTGGCCTCCGGCCTGATGATGGGGTTTGCCATCGGCACTGGCGGCCTGGGGCTCCTCCTACTGGGTGGTATTGCCGATGCCAGGGGTGTCCCCTTTGTCATCCATCTCCTGGCCATTATTCCTGCCCTGGCTGCTGCCCTGGCCCTTCCCCTGCCAGACCTACGCCGGCAACCGGTAAAGGCGCACTAAACTACCTCGCGGCCCAGCAGGGCCACGCCGATAGCATTGTCGGAACTATGTTCCGGGGCGGCAAAGTAGAGGCGGGCTCCTACGGCGCGGTGTTCCAGGCGGTGACGCAGGCGGCTGCGCAGGTAGGCATTGGCCGCCACCCCTCCGACGATTAAAATATCTTTAATCCCGGTAGTAATCACGGCTGGCCGCAAGACCTTCTCCAGGGTATTGGCAATACACTGCTCCACCGCCCGGGCGATGGCCGCTCGGGGAGCACCTGCAGCCAGCAGGCGTTCTGCCTGGCTGGCCGGCCCGGAAAAACTAAAATTGTACCCCCGGACGGCTGAGGTCAGCCGGACCTTTTCTCCATCTTCTCCTCTGGCTTCCCGGGCCAGCAGTTCCAGCTGCGGCCCGGCGGGAAACTTCAGGCCCATGAGCACCCCGACCCGGTCTACCAGTTGCCCGGCATGAAGATCCAGGGTACCCCCCAGTTTGCTAATATTAAAACCACCGGATTTACGGCTGACCTGGAGAATTTCGGAGGTCCCTCCCGACAGGTGGACGGCCAGAAAGGGACCGTCCGGCTGCCAGCCTGCCGACCACAGGCCCGCGGCAATATGCCCTTCCTGGTGGGTAGTGGCCAGGAAGGGTACCTGCAAGGCGGCTGCCAGTATCCGGCCCTGCCCGGCGGCTACGGTAAAAACCGGCATATAGGAGCCTGCCACGGGCCGGGGTCTGGTGGCAGCCGCCACTCCTTTGAGAAGGGTTGCCGGCACGTCGGCAAAGGCTGCGGCCAGCAGTTCCGGCAAGCTCTGGACATGATGAAAAACCGCCGTTCCCTGCTGCAGTCCCCTTTCCCCCGGGGGTACCGGCAGCAGGCGGCGGTGAGCTGTAAGTATTTCGCCGTCAACGCTGACGATGGCTACTGAACAGGTATAGGCACTAGTATCGATGCCGAGAATGGCCATTAGCTATCTACCCAGCTCCTTGCGGGCGGTGTCCAGCAAGCCGTTGACAAACCTACCGGCTTCTTCGTCATTAAAAGTTTTGGCTAGTTCAATGGCCTCGTTAATAATTACACTCACCGGGGTATCCGGGCAATATTTCATTTCATATAATGCCATCCTGAGGATGTTGCGGTCGACGGCCGCCAGGCGTTCCAGGCGCCAGCCAACTGCATACCTGCTGATTATGGCGTCGAGTTCCCGGCGGGCCGTGACCGTTCCCATTACCAGCTGCCGGGCAAAGTCTGCTGCCTGGAGTGAAAGTTGCTCTTCAGCTAAGACTTCTTTCACGGCCCTTTCCGGGGCCATACGACCCAGGTCAACGGCAAAGAGAGCCTGCAGGGCTTTGGCCCTGGCTGCCCTTCTACTCAAGAAAACTATTCCCCCTTACCAGCGATCGCCAAAGAAACGTTTCCAGATGCCCTGCCACCCCCGGCCTTGATCAAGGCGGTGGCCGATAAGATAGCCCAGAGCTACACAGAGGCCGATGAAAAGGGCCTTCCCGAAGCCCCAGATGGCAGTTAAAAGCCCAAAAATAAGGCCCAGGCTGACGCCGATCAGCTTACCCCGGTGTTCCCGCCAGAGGTAGTCCAGCAAGTCGAGGATATTTTCCACCCGTCCATCTCCCCTATTCTACCCGGCGCAGGCCTTCCTGGTAGATACCGTTCACCCGCACCTGGACCTCGAGCACTTCCAGGCCGGCCGTGGCAACAATATATTCATGCACCTTTTCCTGGAGGGCCGCCGTCAATTCCGGTAGATTGCGGTCGGGGCTAACGGTAATATTGAGCTTCACGGCTAGCCCCTCCGGGAGAACTCTAAGGATGGGCCGCACTTCCCGTACCCCTTTCACCTGGCGAGCGGCCCGGGTGACTAGGTTTTCCAGGGCCGGCAAGGCAATGCTGGCCGTACCAAGGTCGGCAGATTTAATAACCGCCTGCTCTTCTCTTGCTGCTGCCGGGCGCACACTGGCCAGGAAGAAACGCAAGGCCAGTAGGAACAATACGGCAGCTACCAGACCGGCTATGAGGCGGTAGTCCGGCCGCAGGAGACTTAGTTCAAAAAGGTCCAGGGGCACTGTCCAGCCGGCGATGACTGCCAGGGCAGCTACGGAAAGGGCCGCCACCAGCAAAGCAAAAAGGGCCAATATGGCCCGCTCCAGCATTGACAAGTCACTACCCCCCTACCGGACCCGGCTGGTTTCTTCTTCTTTCTCTTCCTGGGGGAAAACTACGCCCTGGACGTGGACATTAACTTCTACCACCCGTAAGCCCGTCATTGATTCAATAGCCTTTTTTACATTCTCCTGCACCCTGATAGCTACATCCGGAATACGAACTCCAAAGTTGACCACTATGTACAGGTCAACAGCAGCTTCCTTTTCCCCTACTTCTACCTTGACGCCCTTACTTAGATTCTTCCGGCCTAAAAGCTCGGCAATACCGCCGGCAATGCCGCCGCTCATGCCGGCTACTCCTTCAATCTCCGTGGCCGCCAGGCCAGCAATGATGGCTACCACTTCATTGGTAATCTTAATAGTGCCAAGATCAGTTCGGTCCTGTTGTTCTAAAATATTATCCACTCTACCCACCTCCACTTGTTACTATATTATACCAGAGGCCGGTAGCCATCACAACTGCTTCCTGCGAAAATAGTTTTAAACTAAGCCAGCCCATAAATTTCTTTGGGATGAGGATACGCCAGCTACCCTTCAGAAACTCCTGCCAGGACGTTAGCCGGCCAGTAAGCGACGCTGGATAAAGTTAGTGTAGATCTCACCCCGCCGGAAAAAGGCGTTGGCCATAATCTGCTGGTGGAAGGGAATGGTCGTCGGTATCCCTTCAATTACCATTTCTTTCAGGGCCCCCGTCATTCGGTTGATGGCCCCTTCCCGGTCCGGCGCCCAGGCAATAACCTTGGCGATTAAGGAATCATAATAAGGAGGAATGAGGTAACCACTATAAGCAGCACTGTCCACCCGGATGCCAAAGCCTCCCGGTACATGGTAACGTTCAATCCTCCCCGGGGCCGGCCGGAAATTATGGCTGGGGTCTTCGGCATTGATCCGGCACTCAATGGCATGCCCCCGGATCTGGACGTCCTCCTGGCGGATGCTCAAAGGTTCCCCCGCCGCTATCCTGATCTGTTCCTGGACCAGGTCGATACCGGTAACCGCCTCAGTCACCGGGTGTTCCACCTGGATGCGAGTATTCATTTCAATAAAATAATAGCGGCCATGCTTATCCAACAGGAATTCTACCGTACCGGTGCTGTAGTAATCAACGGCCCTGGCAGCCTTTAAGGCAACCTCTCCCATTTCCCGGCGCAGTTCCGGGGTGAGGGCTACCGAGGGGGCTTCTTCCAGTATCTTCTGGTTGCGGCGCTGCAGGGAACAGTCGCGCTCGCCCAGGTGAATGAGGTTCCCTTCGGTATCACCTAAAATTTGAAACTCAATATGGCGGGGTTCTTCAATATATTTTTCCAGGTAAACCTGAGGATCACCGAAGGCGGCTTCAGCTTCCCGCTGGGCGGTTTGGATGGCCTGGCGCAGCTCCCGGGGGCCCTGGGCCACCCGCATACCGCGGCCACCGCCACCGGCGGACGCTTTAATCAAAACGGGGTAACCGATTTCTTTAGCTATGGCCAGGGCAGCATCCAGGTCTTTGACGACACCCTCTGAACCGGGTACTACCGGAACTCCGGCAGCAATCATGGTGGCCCGGGCAGTGGCCTTGGCGCCCATGAGCTGCATGGCTCTTGGCGAAGGGCCGATAAAGGTGATCCCTGCCGTTGCGCACATCTCGGCAAAGTAGGGGTTTTCTGCCAGGAAGCCGTAACCAGGATGAATGGCATCGGCACCACTCATCTGGGCAACAGCAATAATACTGGGGATATGCAGGTAACTGCGGTTGGCCGGCGCCGGCCCGATACAGACGGCTTTATCGGCAAGCCTGGTGTGCAGGGCTCCCCGGTCGGCCTCGGAATAGACGGCTACTGTTTCGATATCCAGTTCACGGCAGGCGCGGATAATCCGCACCGCGATCTCGCCGCGATTGGCAATGAGAACCCGCTTAAACATCTCCTATCCTCCGAAAAGAGCATACTTCTTAGCGGCAGTTTATGTCTCTACGCCGCCCAGGAACTAGCCCTTATATTTCAGCATATTTGTTTCTACTCTTTTTTTAAATGGAACAGTACCTGGCCGTATTCCACCGGCTGGCCGTTTTCCGCGAGGATCCTGACGACCTGGCCGGCGGTTTCGGCCGTCAACTCATTCATTAGCTTCATAGCTTCTATTATGCACAGGGTCTGCCCCGGTTTAACCCTGGTACCAACCTCAACGAAAGGCGGCGCGTCAGGTGCCGGCGCCCGGTAGAAGGTGCCTACCATGGGGGCCCGGACTTCAACAATATCCTGGGGAGTCTGGGCCAGCGGTTTATCTCCCTGGGTCTCAGGCTTAGCATCCGTAGTCACCTGGACTGCCGGGGCCGGGCCGGCAGTCCCTCCCTGGTCACCGCCACGGCGGATCATGATTTTGACCCCATCGCTTTCCAGGTTAAGCTCGGTAATGCCTGTTTCTTCCAGAGCTTTAATGAGCTGGGTGATGTCCTTGAGATCCATTTTCTTTGTACCTCCTGCCTCGGCCTTAACCCCGGCCTGGGGTTTTAAAGTGCGCCGGCCCGGCTGCAACCGCCCGGCGCGGCGGTCCTCAAAAAATTTCCGGGCCACCTGGGGAAACAGCGCATAGCTGATGACATCTTCTTCATTCCGGGCCAGGTCGCCGATTTCCTGCCGGGCTTCTTCCAGGCGCGGCGGCAGGATGTCCGCCGGCCGCCCCTGGATAGGCTCTTCATCCCCGATGATCAACCGGCGAATTTCCTCACTTATAGGGGCCGGCGGCCGGCCGTAGAGGCCGCGAACGTAATTTTTAACTTCGCCGGGTACCATCTTGTAACGCTGGCCCAGCAGGACGTTGAGCACCGCCTGGGTGCCCACAATCTGGCTGGTGGGCGTTACCAGGGGCGGGTACCCCAGGTCGGCCCGTACCCGCGGTATCTCGGCCAGGACTTCATTGATGCGGTCGGCCGCCTTTTGCTCTTTTAACTGGCTCACCAGGTTGGAAATCATGCCGCCGGGGACCTGGTGCTGGAAGACCCACATATCGGTAATGCGGGTTACGCCGCGCTCATAGCCCAGCTCCCGGCGCAGGTCGTCGAAATAACGGGCGATCTCAAAGAGGAGGTTCAAGTCCAGGCCGGTATCGTAAGGCGTCCCGGCCAGTGCCCGGACTACCGTCTCTACCGGTGGCTGGGAAGCGCCGAAGGCCAGGGGGACCGAGGCCGTATCGACCACGTCCACTCCGGCCCGGGCGGCCTCCAGGTAGGCACCTACGGCCAGGCCGCCGATATAATGGCTGTGGAGCTGGACGGGAACATGGAGCTTTTCTTTAAAGAGCTTAACCAGCTCATAGGCTTCAAAGGGGGCAAGCAGGCCGGCCATATCCTTGATACAGATGGAGTCCACGCCCATGCTTTCCAGCTCCAGGGCCGTCTGCAAGTAGTGCTCGGTGGTATGGACCGGGCTAATGGTGTAGACCACCGTCCCCTGGACATGAGCGCCTTCCTTTTTGGCGGCTGCAATAGGGACCTCCATGTTGCGCAAATCATTCAGGGCATCGAAAATACGGATAATATCAATCCCGTTGGCCACCGCCCTGGCAATAAACGCCCGCACCACATCGTCGGGGTACAGCTGGTAACCTACCAGGGACTGGGCCCTGAGGAGCATCTGCAGGGGCGTTTTCCGGGCATATTTTTTCAGGGTCCGCAGGCGTTCCCAGGGGTCTTCGTCCAGGAAGCGCATGCAGACATCAAAGGTAGCGCCGCCCCAGACCTCCAGGGAATGGTAACCGACGCTGTCAATTTTTTCAATGATCGGCAGCATGTCGGCTGTAGTCATGCGCGTGGCCCAGAGGCTCTGGTGACCGTCGCGCAGGGTGGTGTCGGTGATCTTTAACTTACTCAAAACGGTTCTCCTCCGTATAGGGGAGCTATGGCTCCCTAACATATTCATCTCTTGGCTGGCGGCGGTTAACGACCACTGTGGGTGGGCCTCGCGACTATAGAAAAGCTCTGGTATAAAAACCAGAGCGGTGCTTGTTTTTTTAATTCAACCGCCTTGCCTTATTATATAAACACAAACCAGGCGGTGCAATATTTCTCACGCAAGTATACAATATATTTGTGATTGCTCTCAGAAGCCTTGATTTTCAAGGCTTCCGGGTTTCGATTTTTTTGATTTATAAACATTTGCAAACCTACCTGCTTAAAATGCTTTCAATCGCTTTTGCCACTTCGGCCTGGGTGTCCGGTAAGACGTGAGAATAGGTGTCCAGGGTGATCTTTACGCTGGAATGCCCCAGCCTTTCAGCCACGATTTTAGGGTGGAGCCCTTCCTTAGCAGGAAAGTGGCGTGGGTGTGGCGAAGATCATGTAGTCGAATGACAGCCACTCCAGCTTTCACCGCCAGCCTTTTGAATGCCGAGCGCACGTTGGAATGGTAGAGGAGTCTCCCTTCTTTCGTGGTGAACACCAGGCCAAAGTCCTGCCATTTTTCGCCTGCTTTCAGTCGGGCGGCCTGGCTCTTTTTTTTGCCCTTTTAAAATCTCAATCGTCCGCCGTGCTGTCCAGCCTGGCGTGCCCCAGCCAAGACTTTAGGGCCTTCATCTGCGGTTGACCGTGTTGGGTTTGAGGTCTCACGTTCCGCATCCAGGATTGGTATTCGCGGAGGTCGATGCTGGTTATTTTCTCCGGCTCCGGTTCCTCCCCGCACGTTTCGCCGTACCACCGGGCGAAGGCCTGGAGGTCCTTGCGGTAGCCGGTGACGGTATGGTGAGAGGAGTCGGTCTCTTTGAGGTAGAAAAAATAGCGACTGAGAGCTTCAGTCATGGTGGTCGCTCCTTTCCGTTTTAATTGGCGGCTTGTCCTTTTTTTCTCCCAAATAAAAGCAGAACCCCCGGAGGGGGGGGTGTCTGTCTCTCCCGGGGGCGCGGCAATTTTCCCAGGTGCCGGGGTTTTATCGCTTGTGGAAAAGTTCCCTGACCAAAGTCTCCTTGGAAATTTGCATGTGATCGGCCACATCGGCCAGGATGCCGCTAACGTTCCGACTTTTAAGGGGGCTGTGCAGCGGCACGGTAATGTGGTGCTCTCTCTTAGTGTCGTGGTGAGGCTGAGGTGGCTCCCTGTATGCCGAGTTATGTGGTACCCGTACTCCCAAGAGTTCGGCCAATTCTTCCCCCCTCACGTCCCCGCGCAGCCTCACACCGCCATAACCTCGTCTTTCACGATGTGCAACCGGATCACCCGCGGCATGTCCTTGTCCCCGAAGTGGCAGCGGCCCGCGTCACGGACGTTATTCCTTATTTCGTCCAGGGCCTCGCCCTCCGTGAATATGGAGTGGCCGAGGGCGCGTGCCGTATAGCCGCCTCCCGGGGCTTCCTTGACTAAGAAGATTATCTCCTTGTCCAATCCGTTTCCCTCCCAACCTAGGGGTTGCTCTACTTAGAAAAGTCTATTTCTCCGCCACATGCTCAAAAGGTTGGCGACCAATATATCATACACCGGCGCGGCTTTCAATTATGCCGGCGCGGCCACCTGAATCCCAGGATTAAGGCGGACCACCGACGCAGACGCAGTTCCGCCCATTCCCTTTAGCGCGGTAGAGGGCACTGTCAACCCTCTGGGTGACGGCGTCCACCGTGTCGCCAGGGCGGTAGCCCGTCACGCCGAAACTAGCCGTCACCAGGCCCACCCCGGGGATCTCCATTTCGCTCAGCTTCTGCCTCAGCTCTTCCGCAAGTGCAGCCGCCCCTTCTACTCCCGTCTCCGGAAGGAGTATGACGAATTCCTCCCCGCCCCAGCGGGCAAGGCAGTCTGTCCTGCGCAGCCTCTCCTTAAAGGCGGCCACCATGCTCTTAAGGACCCGGTCACCGGCGGCGTGCCCGAAACGGTCGTTAATGCCCTTGAAGTGGTCCAGGTCAAACATGATCAGGGCGAAGGGATGCCCCGTCCGCCGCGTACGCTCAATTTCTCTTGCCAGCATTTCTAAAAAATAGCGGCGGTTGTAAGCGCCAGTCAGAGGGTCGGTGATAGAGAGGCGGTAAAGCTCTTCCTCCAGGTGTTTGCGTTCGGAGATGTCTATAAAGGTTTCCACCAGTTTCTCTCCGCTGTCCGTCCGCACGCGCTTGACCGTCTTGAGCACGAGGATCTCCCGCCCGTCCTTCCGGCGTAAAAGCCGTTCGGAGCGGTCAACCTCTTCATTCGAGGCAGTAATAGGACAGCTTCCTGCGGATTGTATGAAAAATTCCCAGCAGGATCTGCCCGCGATCTCTTCGGGTGCGGCTCCAATCATGGCGGCCGCTTCCAGGTTTACCTTCTCGATGCGGTGGGAGACGGGGTCGATGATAAAGATCCCGACGGGCAGGGCGGCCAGGAGCGATTGCAGAAACTCTCCCTGCTGTCTCAGCTTTTCTTCCATTTTCCTGCGTTCTGTCAAATCCATTATAAAGGCCACGCCTATGCCGTCTTTCCCATGGCCGAAGAGCTGCAGGTGCGCTTCCACCGGGTAGAGGGAGCCGTCTTTACGGCGGTGCTTGGCGTCAAAGATGATCTTTTCTTTTTGACCCTGCTGTAAAGGGGCCAGAAGGGCTCTGAAGCTCTCCCGGTCAAATTCCGGCATTAGCTGCAGGATGTTCATGTCCAAAAGTTCTTCTTCGGCGTAGCCAAGGTTCTCGCTGGCCCCCCGGTTGACCGCCAGGAACTTCAACGTGCCGGGATGAAAGATATAGACTTCCGTCAAGGAGTCTTCGACTATCCTGCGGTACATTTGCGCCAGGGAGAGGGCTTCATGGAGCTTCAGGGCCATCTCTACGGTGGACACCAGCACGTGTTCCGGGGCACCCTTCAGAACATACCCGTAGCGCGTGACCGAGCGGACTTGCTCTAGAGCCTCCTGGGTGGAGATGGCGGTGAGAAATACCAGGGGGACGTCTTTAACCTGCTGAATGCGTTTGGCGAGCGCCGTTCCGTCCATCCCTTCTCCCAGGTCAATGTCCATCAAAATGAGGTCGGGACACCCCGGACCGGATGCCTTTTGCAGGGTCTCTTCTGCGGTGAGGGCAATCTCCGTCGTATATCCGTGCCTGCTGAGGATATCAGCCGCTATCTGAGCCTGAAGCTTGCTGTCCTCTACTATAAGTATTTTTTTCTCCGGAACCCAGTCCATCAGCCTGCCTCCAGGTAAAAAGCTGATTGCTGCTCGATTATTAACAGGAAGGGCCACCTTCAACCATGCGTCTTGTGGCCCAAACAGAGTGTCCCCCTAAACTTCCTTGCTGGTCCTTTAGCAAATTCTATCAAAGGCTAACTGTCAGGATCCTGCTGCTGGGCCAATACTTCGCCGCCTTTATTCTCCCAGCTTTCTTTTAAAGAAACTTCGGCGTAGGCGAAAAGCTCTTCCCCGTCCTTGCCGTTGTCGGGGTATACCGCAATCCCGTAGCTCCACGTCCCGGGCAGGAAGCCCTCCAGTTTCGTCGTCACCACCTGCGCGCCTTCTTTCCCTGTATGGGGGAGGATCAACGCCAGCGTGCTCTTGCTGAGCTCTATGACGGTGTCTATCTCGCGCAAGCGCCGCCGCGCCTGCCTGGCGCATTCCCCAATCTTTCCCTTGCCCAACCTTTCCGACCTGGCCAGGACCAGGGCTACCTTTAACCCGCCCCTGCTCGCCCGGTTGATCTCATTCCTGAGTACTTTATGCAGCAGCTCCGCCGGGGCGGCTTCTCCCCTGGCGCCAGGACCTATAAGTTTTTCTACGCGGCGCACCAGCTCCTCGACCGAGTAGGGCTTGCAGAGGTACTCTACCGCACCCAGATCTATCGCCTTCTTGACCACGGCGACGTTGCTCTCGACCGTTACCACCATTACCGGGACGTAGCGGTACTCCGGCAGGCGCTTGAGGTTCTCCAGCACTCCCAGGCCGTCCATTCCCGGCAGGTGGATGTCGAGGATCACCAGGTCGTACGGTTCTCCTTTTCCCCTGGCCTTGACCAGCGCCTCCTGGCCGCTGGCGGCTTCGTCCACCAGGTAGCCCCTATCTTCCAGTGTTCTCCTGGAGGAAAACCTGGTGAGGGTCGAGTCTTCCACTAACAGGATGCTTTTTTCCGGCAAGGCTAACAAGGTTTTCGCCCTTCCTTTCGACACCGTTTCCTTTCCGGTCCCGGAATCTATTCTGAATTTATTTATCACGAGGGATAAGGGCCGGACCAAAATATTCGCCCCGGCTTCCTCGTCTAAAAGTTACCATATTGCTATGTTTCCGTTCCAGCTAATCAAGTTAAAAATTCGACACAAACTACCAGTTTCCTCCAAGGTTATCCGATCTTCGCAAAAAGTTTATGCTTTTTACGTTTAACTACCAGGAGAAGCAGGCTTTTCCTTGCCCGGTATTCCGGGTAATAAGCCATGGGCTGAACCCTTATTATACCAGGAACCGTAAATAGGACCTAGCCGTGCTTTTGGGGCCGGTTATTACCGCAGGCTAAAAAAGTTCCTTTCTGGCCCTGGAAAGTATTTAAAACCATTTATCGCTGCCGTTGCGGCCGCTGAAGGAAGCGGGTAGCGCCGGCTTTCCGAAAAGTATGCCCATGTTCCAGAAATATGCTATAATAAAATCCAGAAGAAGGTGATCCCTTGCCGGAAAATGAAGGGCAGCTCCGGCCTCCCCACCACCCCCACGACAAGGGTTACCGGCAGCTCCTTTCCGACAAGAGAGTTTTCCTGGAACTGCTGAAAACCTTCGTCCGGGAAAAATGGGTGGAGGCCATTGACGCCGACGACCTCATTCTGGTGAACAAGTCCTACGTCCTCCAGGATTTCAGCGAGAAAGAAGCCGATATCGTCTACCGGCTTAAGACCAGAGATAAAAACGTCATCTTTTACGTCCTGCTGGAGCTGCAGTCAACGGTAGACTACCTGATACCTTTCCGGCTGCTGCTCTATATGGTCGAGATCTGGCGGGAAATCTTCAACAATACCCCGCAGTACGAGCGGGAGAGTAAGCATTTCCGCCTGCCGCCCATCATCCCGGCGGTGCTCTACAACGGGGCCGGATCCTGGACCGCGGCGCTTTCCTTCAAAGAAATGCTGGACAGTTATCAGGACTTCAGCGGGCATCTCCTAGACTTCCGCTACCTGCTGTTTGACGTCAACCGTTACAGCGAAGAAGAGCTAATCAAAGCGGCAAACCTGATTGCCGGCATCTTTCTTTTGGACCAGAAGATGCGCCCGGAAGAGCTGGTTGGACGGTTGCAGAAACTAGCGAGGGTCTTAAGGCGGCTCACGCCTGATGAGTTCCGCCATTTCACGACCTGGCTGAAGAATGTTGTCAAACCCAGAATGCCTGGAGATTATAGCGCAAAAATCGACGGCATACTGGACGCAAGCAATCCCTGGGAGGTGGAACGGATGATTTATAACTTGGAATTAACCCTGGAAGAGATGCAACAGCAAGCTTTGTTAAAAGGCTTAAAAGAAGGCGAACTGAAGGGGAAATTGGAAGGAAAATTGGAGGGCAAACGAGAAGTAGCCCGGAACCTGCTTCTGCTCAACGTCGATATAGAGACCATTGTTAAAGCTACGGGGCTTACTCCGGACGAGATCGCCGTGTTGAAGAAACAGATGGAACAGTGATTTTTTGCTGGCCGTAAATTCATTTCTTTTAAGCGTAACACTGCACCATTGACTGGAAGGCTGAGAGCCTAAAATATGTATACATGCTCTTTTCCGGTAAGGCTAGCAAGATTTTCGGCCCTCCCTTGCGACCGTTTCTGATGATTTTCTCCCTTTGTTTCACCATAGACAAAGGCCGGACCGATATATTTGCTCCGGCTTCCGCATCTAATTGCTATGTTTTTCTTTCCCGCTAATCTAATCAAGTTAAAAATTCGACACAAATTACCAGTTTCCTCCAAGATTATCCTGTCTTCGCAAAAAAGTTCCTCCGGCCCTGGAAAGGGTTGAAGGCGGCTTTCCGAAAAGTATCCCCTTGTTCCAGATGTCTGCTATAATCTGCTCTTATCAGTGCGTCCCAGCGGCAATAAAAAAGCGGCCCAATCATGGCCACTCCTCGCTCTCGCTCTAGCGTCTTCTTATCCCCTTATGTCCGCTCCTTCCGCTCCCTCTGGATGGCCTCGGCTATTCAGGAGCGAATAAGGCTCTGGTAAGTGTCCTTCTTCCTGGCGTTCTCCTTGGCTGCTTCGATCTGGGATACCCGTCGCCTTTAAATTCCGGTTGAGCTTTATCGCAAATACCCGTTACGGCAGGTAACGCCGCGCTCCCAGGTACCCCCTGGCAAATAACGGTTCGTCCAGGCGGCTGAATATGACGCCCCGGCCGGAACGGGAATTGATGAACTCCCCGTTGCCGGTATAAATACCGACATGGGTGGGCAGGCTCCCCGTTCCTTCCGTATTGAAAAAGACCAGGTCGCCCGGTTGCAGTTCCTCCCGGGCCACCTGCCGGCCCACTTGGAATTGCAGATCGGCATCCCGGGGCAGCCGGACGCCATTTAAATAGTAAGCAATATAGGTCAGCCCGGAACAGTCGATGCCGTGAAGGCTGACCCCGCCCCAGAGATAAGGTGCTCCCCGCAAGCGTTCAGCTGTCTGGATTATATCCTCGCCGCTGCGCTTCCCTTTCACCTTCCCCCCGGGCCAGACCTCAACTTCGTTTGCCGCCAGCCAGGCCGTGCCCCGGCCGGGGAGCCAGACTTCCATCCACCCCTCTTTTTGCTGCACCAGCGGTAGGTCGGTAGCCATTAAGGCTTCGCCAGCGGCGTCCGCACCTCCCGGCTGCCGGTACAGTAAGGCGCGGGGAATGGTCACAACTGCCAGATCCAGGGCCGGCGGGGGAGTGTCCAGGACCACATCCGCTGTTTTCAACCACCCGATATAACCGTCGGGTACCCGGCCCTGTAACCAATCCCCTTCCTGCTTCAATACCTTGACCTCATCCCCCAGCAGGGCCTGGGTAACTAGCTCCGCCCCCTGGTAGGGGTTGGCCCGGACATCGGCTACGGCTACCCTGACATAATAAGCGTTTCGCCGGGCCGGCACCGGCCCGGGAAGCTCTTCCACCCGCGGTGGTAATCGTACGGCCCTGTGAGTCATCAGCAACCCCCCTGCAATTACTACCGCTAGTAGCAGGAGAAATAAAACAAATAGGGGCTGTTTTCCCCGCAACCTGCTGGTCATCTCCTAAGTCCGAATTCACTTCCGTATGGGCCTTCCGGTTATCATCTAACCATTTATTGATGGCTTCTTCATCTTTCCAGTGGGGAACTTCTTCTTCGGTCAGCATACCCGCCAGGCCTTTTACAGCTTATTATGCCACAAGCAAAATATATTATTGAGGCACATCCTTACATATGCTAAAATATGCCTGGAAATTCATTGCCGGGGGTAATATTATATGCAAATTGCCATCAATTTTGGTGAGTTAACCGTTCTTGCCGAGCTAAACGATAGCGAAACCGCTAGCAAAGTCCAGGCAGCCCTGCCCATAACCAGCCGGGTAAATACCTGGGGCGATGAAATTTATTTCCCTATCCCGGTTAAAGCCGGCCTGGAAAAAGGTGCGACGGAGGATATGGAAATAGGTGACATCGCCTACTGGCCGCCGGGTCACTCCTTTTGCCTGTTTTTTGGGCCTACGCCCGCTAGTATTGATGACAAGCCCCGCGCCGCCAGCCCGGTAAATAAAATCGGGCGCATCTTAAGCGATCCTGGGCTGTTAAAAAAAGTACCTGACGGTGCTAAAGTAGAAATCCGCGCTGCAGGTGCAAGGTAACCAGTCATTTGCATAAGGGGCTTTGCGAGTATTGCCGCTAATCCGCTAATCATAAAAGCCCTGCATGTATTTCCAGCAGGGCTGTTTTATTTTCTTTCAGTTAAGTATAACTTAACTGACTGATCCGGACCATCCCCGTATCATCACCGTACCCTCTCCGTTTTATGGTCATTTGGATCATAAAGTAAGATTTAACTCGGGGAAGGGGTTTTAGAGGGTAACGCCGGTTTTAAAAATAGCAATCTCTCTTAAGCCCAAGGTTTCCGCTTTTGTCGGTTCTCCGGAGGCTACCTGGAGGACCCAAAAACGCATCTATATGCTAGCGAATTCAGCTATTTTCACTTAACTTTCCTTCTTCTTGGTGACTTACCTAGCCCTAAAGAAAGAAGATAAATAGCCATTTGATTGAGGCTGACTCCATCCTCTTGCGCTTTGGTGGCAATAGCCCTGTGGAGGGATTTAGGAAGGCGAACGGTAAACTTTCCGCTATATTTTTCAGCGTTATCCGGTTCGGGAATATCCCTTTGTAATGCTAAAGCAGTTTCAATCCAGCCCTTTTTAGCATCTTCCAGGTTAGCCAGGGCCTCTGCCGGTGTTTCCCCGTCCGACATACAACCCGGCAAAAGGGGTATGCTGGCCAGCCATCCACCGCCTTCCTCCTCTGTAAGGCGGCGAAGGGATACCTCATAGTTGAGATCAAGATAGTAATCTAATGTTTTATCACGCATCGGATTTCCCTTCCTCAAGCTTACCGATTAATTCTAGCGCTTTCTTAACATATACGGCCTTAACCGGCCTCCTGCGGGGAATCGTTAAAATCTCAACAAGTTCAGGGTGATAGTAATTATAATGGCTACCCCCTTGATGACGGCAATCAAAACCATAATATTTAAGCACTCTATCAATATCTTCCCAGGGCACACCCCTGGGATTTCTTTTTATCGCCTTGAGAAGTTTCTCAATTTGGCTCATTTCTTTCTCCTGCCTCTAAAAATATGGTATCAAATATGCCACCATTTATCAAGTATGTGCTCTTTACTTTTGCAGGCACTTACCAGGACAAAAAAGCTATTCAAAAATACCCAGGGCTCACATATTCTCTGCAAACACGGGTATTTGCTTCTACTTTATCTAACTTTATCTACTTCTTATGAATCATACTTACCTGCTCCCGGGGGCGGCCGGTAGAGCGGGAGACCAGGTCGCCGATTTTGTTGGCGTCCTCGTCGCCGAATTTGTCGGCCATGACAATAACGTTTACGGCATTGGGCTGGATGAAAACCGCCGCGTCCTTATACCCTTTGGCGACAATGAGCTTTTCCAGCTGCATCTCCAGGTCCATCTGCTGGGTCAGTTCCACCAGCCTTTTCTGGGCTTCCTGCTTGCCCTCGCCACCGGAATTGGGGTTATCGATAATTTGCTTGAGCAGGGCGATCTGCTGGCTGCGCTGGCGATCCCTTTCCAGGCGGTACTCGATGAAGAAGGCGGCACCACCTTCAGCTTTAGAACTCGCTTCCTTGAGAATGTCCTCTGCCTTAGGACCGGCAACCGCCGCTTGGTCCTTGATTGGCGCCGCTACCTTAGTGGCTCCACTGGTATCGGCCTGGCTGGCCTGCTGGACGGGTCGCTCCAGGGGCAGGTCTACACCTGTCGGCTTTGTTCCCTGCCGGTCTCCCTGGACCAGGTAAGCCAGGACACCAAAGGTCAGCATCAGGGCTATGATCACCCGTCCTTTTTCGCCTATCTTAAGCATCTTTCTCCCCCTCCCAAATCTGGAAAGTTTAATTAGAAGAACAGTAATAGTTACTTACGGCTCCCTCCGGTTTCCATAGGCAGCACCTGCACCTGGTGGGGCGCCAGGCCCCACAGGGTCTGCACCGCCTGGATGAATAACGCCCGGACCTGGGGATCATTCGCCCCTTCGGCCACCACCACTACCCCCAGGACTTCCGGCTGCGATTCGCGGACTACTACCGGCGCTTCACCGCTATTCAGCTGGCCGTTCCTGGCCATGACCAGCTGCGCATCTTCGTTGCTGTCGGTAGTTACCCTGGTACCACCGCTTTGATCCTTCTCTTCCACGCTGTGTTTGGTCGTCTTGGTATTGGTGGCAAACTCCTTTAAGGGGCTGGCCTTTAAAGACACCCGCACCGCCACCCTGCCAGCTCCGGCAATTTGCTCTAATATCCCCTGCAGCTGTACTTCCAATTCCCTGGCCGTGAGCATCAATTCCGTTTCTTGCCGGTCCGGTCCAGGCTGGCTGGCTGTTTGTCCTGCCGGTTGCCCCCCCTGGCGCTGGCTGGAGCTGTTAAGGTTACCGATACTAATAAAGATACTCCCCAAAATAAGAGCGCCAACAGCCAGCCAGAGGTACCAGGGCGGTTTCTGGGGTAGTATTCGCCAGCCCGGCCACTTATTTTTGTCCATTGGCAACACCTCCATATATCCGCACTTCTACCCGGCCGGGTTCAAGCCCATAAAAGTGGGTAATCATGGCGACAATCCTGGATTTAATCTGCTGGACTTCGGCTGCGGTAATTTTAGGAGGCAGGTTGCCGGCAGGCGGAGGCGGTGCATCCCCGCCTCCCTTTGCCGTCTCCGGTCCGGCCAGGGTGGCGGTTATCACCACCCGGCGAATGGCCCCCCGGTGTTCCTTATCCCCGGTCAAGCTCACCAGTACCTCTGCTTGCTTTACCCCCGGTACCAGGGAAACCAGGGCCTTGATCTGCCCGGCCAGGCGGTCGCGGTAAATTTCCAGGGCCGCCTCTTCATTGGCCCGGGCCATTTCCCGGCCCTGCTGCACCGGGGCGGCGGCCACCGGGTCCAGGCGCAGGTCCCAGGCGGTAACATCCAGCTCCGGCCCGAAACGCAAACCTTCCACCAGGGGCGTCAAAATAGCCACCACCACAAAGAGCCCTAAAACCAGCCGGACGTAACGGGTCATCTTTTTTTCCGGCAGGAGCATTTCCAGGAAGGCCGCCAGCAAGGCAATCAGGGCTACCTGGCGGACAATCTCGCCGATTTTAACCAGCAACTTCCGCCCTACCCCCTTAAGGCTACCGTGATGTTACCCAGGACGACGATAACGGCTACAGCCAGGAAGAAAATTAACCCCGTCACCGCCACACAGGCAAAGACCATGGTTAAAGCCCCGCCGATGCCGTCCAGGGCGTCGGCCAGTTGTTCCTCACCGAAGGGCTGGACCACGGCCGCCGCCACTTTGTAAACCACCACCAGGGAGAGGATCTTTAACATGGGAAAGGCCGCCAGGAAAAAAATAATGACTACTCCCACCAGGCTGACGGCGCTTTTCAAAAGCAGGGTTGTCCCGGCAATGGTTTCGACGGCATCGGACAGCATGCCGCCGACCACAGGTAAAAAAGCATCGGTGGCAAATTGAATGGCCCGCAGGCCCACCCCGTCGGCCACTGAACCGGCGATCCCGTAAACGGATAACACTCCGGTGAAAACGGTCATCATCAGCCCCAGGGCGACCATGGCGGCCTGTTTAAGGAGCCCGGCCAGTTTGGACACCTGAAAGCGATCGGCGATCCGGCCGACTACCGTAAGGCAGGCCGTAAGATACAAAAGGGGAAAGAGAACATTGTGCATGATGGTACCGGTGAGGGTTACGGTATATATCAAGACCGGTTGCAACAAAGTCGAGGCAGTTATGCCGCCGGTAGCTGCCAGCAGGCTAATCAGGGCCGGGATCAAGGACTGGAAAAAGGACACCATCCGGTCAATGGCTTCTGCCCCGGTACGGACGGCCAGGGTGAAGGAGGTCAGGGCCAGGGTAATCAGGGCCAGGAAAGCCACCCCCCGCGCCAGGGTACTGATAGTTCCCTCACTGAAGGCTGCCTGTAAATTTTGCAGGACGGCGCAGGCTACGGCCAGGATAAGGAGCTGGCCCAACAGGGCACCACTGGCCAGGAGTTCGTGGAAAAGATACTTAAGCAACCCCCGCCCGGCGGCCGCCGGGTCCAGGGGCAACTTCCCCTGGCGGAGATTGGCCAGGATTTCCTGAAAGCTAAAGCGGGGCAGGTACTGGCCCACTTCCCGGTCCAGCTGGTTAAGGAAAGTATCGATGCCGCCGAGGTTGAGTCTGGCCATCTGGCGTTGCAGTTGATCGTCCAGGGTCATGGCAGCCGCCGCTTCTGTCCCGGTGGCCGGTACCGGGTAATAGGCCAGGGCCGCCGGTGCAGCCAGCCCGGTATAAATACCGTACAGGACAATAAAAATTAACCCCACCAGCAGTTTTCGTGCAGGTATTGCCGGTACCATGGCAGCGCAGCTATTGAGATGTGAGAGGTTTCTATTAATCAAAATCCCGGGCACTGCATTTCACCTTTTCTCTGACGGCGGTTATTGCGGTTCTTTTTATCTACGGCAGCAGGCGGATTATGCTTTCCAGTATCGCTACAATAATGGGGATGGCCAGGACCATAATCAACACCTTGGCGGCCAGTTCCACCTTGCTGGCAATGGCATTTTCGCCGGCGTCCCGGCAGACCTGGCTGCCAAACTCAGCGACATAGGCAATGCCGATGATCTTTAAGATAGTATTCAGGTAAAACTGGTTGATACCGGCCCTTTCCGAGAGGTCGACCAGGACCTTGACCACCGTGCCTATGCGGTCCAGGAGGAGGAGAAAAATGGTTGCTCCTACCACCAGGCTGATGATAAGGGCCGTATCGCCGCCCCGGGCCTGGCGCACCAGGACAATAATCAGGGTAGCCGTCAGGGCCAGGCCGACGATCTGGAAAATCTCCATCCCGGGGGCACCCCTTTAATACAGCTGGAAGACAGCCTGTACGGCTTTGAAGAGATCCATAATCAGGGGAATAACCCAGAGTAAAGCTATAGCCAGGCCGGCAAGCAAGGTCATATAGGCATATTCGTCTCGCCCGGCTTGTTTCAGGAAAGTATAAAAAATGGTAATGATAATGGCCAGGGCCGCCAGGCGAAAGATAAGGCTCACATCTACGCTCAGCATCTTTTTCTCCCTCCAGAAGCTTTAATAAAGCAGCAGCACCAGGGTTATCCCCAGCAGGAAACCCAGGGTGCGCCACATCTTGCCCTGGCGGTTGTTTTCTTCCAGGGCTGCCTGCTGCTGCTGCCCCAGGAGCTGGCGGGTCAACTCCAGGTTCTTGACCTGGTCGCTGGCGCCGGAGTTACCCAGCATGGGGCCCAGGGCCTTTAGTATCTCCAGGTCCCCGGGCTGCAGGGCTCCTTTCTGGCCGAGTTCCTCCAGGCCCCTTTCCCAGGCCGCCAGGGCACCGGCGGCAGCGTTTTCTTGCAGCACCCGGGCGACGGCCTGGAAAAATAAAGCCACTGGCCCGGCCAGCTGGTTCCCCACCCGGGTGAGAGCCAGGGGGAGGGGTGTAGCCCCATAGATTATTTCCGTCTCCAGCATTTTCAGGCCGGCATTTAACTGGCGCAGCTGTTCAATCCGGGCGCTAAAACCGCGGGCCATCTCCAGGCCCAGGAAGCCGCAGGTCAGGATGATCAACCCGCCCCCCACCATTTTTAACATGCCTTACCC
>NZ_PVXL01000048.1 GCF_002995805.1 Neomoorella stamsii | reverse complement strand
TCCAGCCCTACATATGTGGTATAATTCATCTTGCCAGCCTCCTTAGCTTGTAGCTCTGTATTGGTCTCTATTGTACCAATATAACCTACGTATCGCTACTGTGGGGCTGGCCCTTCCATTATGTCTAATTAATATGCGAACCGAGGGGTTGATTCCCTCGGTTGTTGCGTAGTATGTACCAGCCGATGACAACGCCGAACCCACCTCCCAACTATTCTATTCCCAAGGGAAAACTCATAGGATAAGCCCGAAGGCTTAGAACTTCCGTAACATCTTATCTAACCATTTCACAGCCTCTGGCGTGGCACGGTGGGGATACGTCATAATGAACAGAAGCATCAAAACCGGATGCTGCCTCAGGATTGTAGGCAGGCTATTGTCCCGACAATCAATTGCTTCTTTCCGAAGATCCTCCCAATGTTTGGTTAGCGGCGGATATTCACTCACGTTGGTACCGTACTCGGATCGCCACAGGTAATGCTGCCAGGGCTCTGCCGGCTCGAATTCCAGGAATGCAAGCCGGGTTAGGTCGGGCCATATACCTCGCAAATGCTGCTTCCAGTTCCGCTTGGCTACCAAGTGCAGGAGTCCTTTGGCCATGTAAGAGACGCCGGATGGCTCGGTTGAATCCTTGCCCTCCTTTTCTGAGAAGCCGAGGGCCTCTAGTAAAGCGTCCTCGGCGTTCTGGTAGGGGTCCGCAAGCGAAGGCCCTTGCTTACCGTTTTGGGTTGCGATGAGTTTCAGTAAGCCCATAAGCATAAAATCGCTATTGGGCGATGCATCAATCTCCTTGAGGAACCAGTAATAGGCCAGAAACTGTGGAACTGCCCCCTCGCCCCACACCACCATCTGAGGCCCCCTCGTGAGGCAGAAATCACGAACGAACTCGAAGTGCTCCTTGTTTTGTTGGCCATGGATTTTTTGCCACAGGCCATAGACGCTCATCAGTCCAATCAGTTGGGTTACACGCACCCGAAGCAACGGCGGATCAGCCAGTGCATTGCCTTCCACTAGATGCGATCGCGTGCGCAGTTCCTCACATAGCTTGCCGAGCAAACGAAAGATCGCGTTTTTCGCTATTTCCAAGCTATTATGTATCTCATACTGGGTAATCCCCCACCGTTCACACGCCGCCAGCAAGGCGGCGATGTATATCATCCATGCTTCGATCTCGGCGGCATAGTTCTCTGCTCGTGACCACGGCGATGTAGCAAGCGCGCAGAGCAGGGCAGAACTTGCCGCTGTGCGGACCAGTTGTGCTTCGGACGGCACCTCGTTACTGTGTAGCCCCATGGTGGTCTCTAGGAGATGGGAAACCTTAGCCTTGGGCAGCGGTCCCGGACCATCCTCAAGAAAGAGTTCTAGCAGGATCTTAACATCGGCAAGCTCTGCCGGCCAAAGGGTGGGTGTATGATCTAGCGCCATCTTCAACAATTGGCCCCGCACAATTGTCTCCAGCCGAATTTCCGAGTGGCCGCGATTCTCCCAGCCCCGGTTTAGATCATCGATCGCCCGTTGTACTTCTTCATTCAGATCTCGGTTTGTGACCAAATACGATCGGTGAGGCGTGGAAGATGGAAAGGATGGGTGCACGATTTTACCTAGCATAAGATCATGAACCTGGGGTTCTATTTCAGTCCGCCACTGGGTCAGCGTGATACTCCTACTAGGAGACGACTTGAGCTGGAACGCACAGGGAACTCCTTGGGGGTCAATAGCGATGATATCCTTACCCATTTCCATGCTGCTATGACGGGTCATGTGAATTACGGTATACCCTTGAGAGAGAAGCATGAAGCAAAAGGGCACCTCAAAGGTTCTTTCGTTACTGCTATCCAACCAATTTTCGAGAATTCTCTCTTTCACGCCACTCATCCCTCTTCTGCTCGATCAACTCGTTATACCGACGTGCGAGCTCAGGATCGGTATGCAGACGTTGGAGTTCTGCCTTCATGCGAGGTGCCATCTTGGGTGAACAAACCAAGGTGAGTTCGTGAGGAGTTCCGTCTTCGTAGAAGTCCAGTTGAACCTTTTCAAGGGCTTCCAGGTACATTTCTGCAGTGAACGGCTTTCCTTTGGCATCGATCGCATTTCCCACTTCCTCAACGCTCTTGGATATCTCACCGAAAAAATGCCGGGCCATTTGCGATTCCATTTCCTCAGCTGCGGCATCGATCTTGGCGATTATATCTTCCATGGTGATGCTATCCCACTGCGACAAGTCTAACGTGATTTTGCTTGAAGCCTCTTTGAATTCGTTCTCAACCACTGAACCATCAGCCCTGACAATGCGGTGGCGATGCCCCTCGTGATAACGTAAGTGTTTCGCATTTTGAAAGGGTGATGGCGTCGAGCGGGCCTGCATTCGCTTATTAAGAGTTTCAAGGACCTTCTCTTTAACCTTGGGAAAGTCAGGTAGCATGTTGGCAATCCCTCGCATCAAATTCCGCGGTTTTATTATTTCACATTCTCCATATTATGGCACCACACCTGCTTCGGATGTGCCGCAAGTTTGAAATCGTATTTGGGGTTCCAAATGTCCATTTCTATGACTACTTAGAATATGTATTCTAGGACTGAAACCATAAGAAAATCTTGCCAACATGTCCTAGAAGACATATAATAAGAGAAGGAAATGGATGTCCTAGAACATAGCGAACCGCTGGGGGAGTACATATGGACTACTTGATGGAATACGAACAGTGGTTAAAAGCGGAAGGCAAAGGAGAAAAAACAATTATTGCCTACCTTTATGCCGTTCGTTCTTTAGCCCAGTGGTACGAAGAGCGGGCTGGGGATGTCTTTAATCCGGAAGAAGTTACCGCACTTGACCTACAGGATTGGAGAAGTTTTTTACAGACAGTCAAAGGGTATTCTCCAGCAACCATCAACAAGCAGATTGCGGCGATAAAAACCTATTGGGCATTTCTTACCGACCAAGAGCTTACTGAGGTGAATCCGACAAGGAAATTAAAGATGAAGCGGTCGTCCGTGGTTAATCTCGCCCCAAGATGGCTTTCACGTCAGGAGCAGGCTAAACTCCTGCATGAGATAGAAAAAGAAAGGCGTGATTGGAAGAAGAAAAGGGATTTGGCTATTGCACAGACAATGCTCCAGGGTGGACTACGCGTTTCTGAAGTCTCGGCGTTAAATGTAGAAGATGTAGATTTGAAGCACCGGACAATGGTTGTTGTAAACGGAAAAGGCGGTAAGTACAGGATTGTGCCTATGAATCGGGAATTGTCTAGTGCTATACACAACTGGTTAAATGTCAGGGGGAACACGAGAGAAAAAGCTTTATTTTTGTCTGAACGGGGATGCCGTCTAACGGAGCGGGGTATACAGTACCAGATGCGCAACTACTTGGACAACATCGGCCTAACCGATGTGACGGTTCACTCACTACGCCATTCCTTTGCTAAAAACTTGATTGATGCTGGTCAATCTTTGCAGATAGTGGCCCAACTGGCTGGACATGATTCGCTCGAAACTACTAGGCGCTACGTTACACCGAGTGAACATGACTTAAGAAAGGCTGTGGGCAGCATCAATTGGGATAGATAACTCAATGACCCGGGATTCAACATTTCGTTTGAGAAGCGAGCTTGATGGGGCGCGCTGCTGGTTCGCCGGGGCCGTTTTGGCCCACAATCTGACCCGCTTGGCCACCATGGAGTAGAAAAACGGAACCAAATTGGGGTAAATTGGATCTTGTTCCCCCTCATCACCTTGGGTTCCAAGGTCAAATGATGTTTTTCAGTGGGATTTACGTAAGCCAGACGCTCAGGAGTAATCCGGTGTGGAGCTTCTTTAAGGTAGGCAAAATTGACCTTTTGGGGTGTTTTTGAAGGGTATTATCGCAGGGACAGAGGCCGTCGCGTTGAGAGGAGATAACGCATCATACTGAACTGAACGGTATCCAGACCTTGCGTGGTTACTGAAATACAGGAGGGCCGTGATGACTGAGAGAGAGTTCCCTATCGGTCAGCGGGTGCATCTGCCTGGCCACTTTCCGGAGCCTGTCATCCTCGAAGCGGTACGGCCTATTGGCTCAGGGTATGAGTGTCGCGTACGTTTGCCCGATGGTAGGCCGGACGAAACCATCCTCTCTGAAGAGGAAGTCGCGGTTCTGCTCCCCCAGAAACGGGACGTTCCTGCTCCTGTTATCCCCGCGGATGCTGAAAAGATTCGGCTCCTTGTCGAGTCAGCCCGCATCCGGCTGGCCTATGCTCACGACCCACACTTTGCCGTCAGCCTCTCCGGCATCCGGACGCTACCGCACCAGATTGAGGCCGTTTATCTGAAGATGCTGCCACAGCCCAGGTTGAGGTTTCTTCTGGCGGACGACCCCGGAGCCGGCAAGACGATTATGGCTGGCCTTCTCATCAAGGAGCTGAAATTGCGGGAAGCCATTGACCGGGTACTCATCCTGTGTCCCGCGCCACTCACCATCCAGTGGCAGGACGAACTCCTGCGGTGGTTCGGAGAGCCCTTTGAGGTCATCTTCGCTGCTGTAGACCAGCAGCAGTTAGTGAACCCCTGGCGCCGCGCGTCACAAGTGATCGCCTCGATTGACTACGCTAAGCAGGATGAGGTGCGTGAACGAGTTTGGCAAGAGCACTGGGACCTCGTAATTATCGACGAGGCCCACAAGTGCAGCGCCTATACGAAGAGCTCCTCTGGCCGGAGCGACGAGGTGGAGAAGACAAAACGCTACCAGCTCGCGGAACGCCTTGCTCAAAACGCTGATCATCTGCTTCTGCTAACGGCCACGCCCCACCACGGTGACGATGACCGCTTCGCCCACTTCATCCGCTTGCTGGACCGCGATGTATTCCCTGAGCCCCATCGGGTGGGCCATAGAGCACAGGAGATTCGACGGGATATCCTCCGCCTGGGTCCCGACTGCCCCTGGGCCCTCCGGCGCCTCAAGGAAGATCTGAGGGACCTGCGGGGGCGGCGGCTGTTCCCGGACCGCCACGCCCACACCGTCACCTTCCGCTTGAATCGGGAAGAGTACGACCTCTACAAGGCTGTGACCGCCTACATCAACCAGTTCCTTCCCCAGGTAGATGGCCGCAGAAAAGCCAGTGTGGCGTTGGCTAGGACCGTCCTTCAGCGGCGCCTGGCTAGCTCGACCATGGCGATTTACGAGTCGATCCGTCGCCGCCTCGAACGCCAGCAGGAGTTGTTGAGGGAGTTGGAGCAACTTACCCCGGCTCAGCGTGCCCGCCGCTTGGCACAGTTGCAGGGACACTTGACTGATGGGGAGCTGGACGAGGACGATCTCGACGATACCGAACGCGACCGGCTTCTGGATAACGTTACCGCTGCTGTGGAGTTGGACCAACTCCGCACCGAGATTGCCGCGCTTCAGGAGCTATTGGTTCAGGCCAGGCGCGTGCGGGACCATGCGGCCGACTCGAAGCTGGCTGCCCTGCGGGAATGTTTGAACGGCGCGGAGTTCCGGGAGCTAAACGACGGCCGCGGGAAGTTACTTATTTTCACCGAGCACCGCGACACGCTCAATTATCTCTGTGAACACCTGGAGCGCTGGGGCTACACCACCTGCCAGATCCATGGAGGCATGAACCCCCACGAACGGAAACGCGCCCAGGAGTTGTTCCGCACAGAGCTGCAAATCTGCGTAGCCACCGAGGCGGCGGGCGAGGGCATCAACCTGCAGTTTTGCCGCCTCATGATTAACTACGATCTCCCGTGGAACCCGACCCGCCTGGAGCAGCGACTCGGGCGCATCCACCGCATAGGGCAGGAGCGGGATGTACACGTATTCAATTTCGTCGCCAACGAGTCTGAAGAGGGCCAACCCATCGTCGAGGGGCGCATCCTCCACCGGCTGTTAGAGAAGTTGGATAAGATGCGGGCAGTATTGGCGGACCGGGTCTTCGATGTCATCGGCCAGGTGCTGTCGCTTAACGACGTCAACCTGCCGGATATGCTCCGTGAGGCCGCTTCCGACCCCCGGCGGCTCGATGATTACCTGGACCAGATCGAGCGGATCGACCCCGAAAAGCTCAGGCAATACGAACAGGCTACCGGAATTGCGCTGGCGCGGGCACACGTGGACATTTCTGACTTCCAGCAGGTTAACGCCGAGGCTGAAGAGCGCAGGCTGATGCCCCGTTACGTTGAAGCGCACTTCCTAAAGGCGTGCCAGGAGATGGGCCTGAGGGTCGAACCTAGAGCCGATGGCTTGTGGCGCATCGAACATGTCCTGGCTGACCTGCGCTCGGACCGGCTGAAGGCGGTACGTCGGCTTGGGAAGCCGGAGCCGTCCTATCGCAAAATTACCTTCCACAAAGAGCGCCTGGACATGGACCAACACCTGGACGCGGTACTGCTCGGTCCGGGCCACCCGCTATATGCCGCCGTTGACGAGCGGTTGAACGAGGTATTGAGTGGATTGGTAGGCAGTGCAGGAGTTTACCTGGACGAAATTGCAGAAGCACCGTATCGACTACACTTTTTTGAGATTGCAATCCGCGGCGAGAGCAGTAAGGGTGAGGTGCAGACGTTGCACGCCGAGTTGGTAGCTGTGCGTGAAGAACTTGCTGCCCAGCACACCTCATCCGACCGATTTTCCGTAGTGCCGGCCGATTGTCTACTGGATCTTCCTGCACATCCATTGCCCCCGCCATCCCTGGAGCCGTTCGATCCGACCGCCGCGGCGGATTTCCTCAAGGGTGGCTATCAAATGGAATTGCGCAGCCGCTGCCAACAGGACCGCTGCCACTTCGTACAGGTCTGCCGTGAGTACCTGGAGCGCTCCTTTGACGCCCGCATACGGGCAGCACAGGACCGGATTATGGCCCTGCGTGCCCGAGAGGTGACAGATCCAAACGTTGCTTTAGCCCGGCAGCGTGCGGAGCATGAGTTGGCAGATCTCGAGCGGGCCCGCAGTGAGCGCCTAGAGGGATTGAACCGGTTGATGGTTGTACGGCATGGACCGGTGCGACATGTAGCTACGGCACTGGTGTTACCTGCAGGGCCGCTTGTCTCCACACAGAGCCACGCTCCGGAGGACGTTGAGCCAGAGGTCCGCCGCCGTTCGGAAAAGGCGGCCGAGGATCTGGTAGTTGCGTATGAGACGGCCCGCGGTTGGGAATGTGAACGGGTGGGACACCTCAAGATCGGGTTCGATATCCGCAGTTTGGGACCAGCTGATTCTCAAACAGGCTACCGCGACCCGGTGAACGGAATCCGCCGCATTGAGGTCAAGGGGCGCAGTCGCGGCCAGTCAATCCGCCTCACCACTAACGAGTGGTACAAGGCGGCCCAGCTTGGTGAAACCTACTGGTTATATGTGGTTTGGGATCCGCTTGGCAACCCGGATCCCGAGCCTCTAAAGATTCGCAACCCGGTCAAGTACCTTGACCATACCAAGCGCGAAGTAGTGGCAGCCCGCTATTTCGATATCCCCGCGTGGGCAATAGAGGAGGCAGCGCAGGCTGCGAGGGAGGGCAGTTCATGATAGATAATGATAAGCGACTCATCGAGGATTTTTTACCCATCGAGGCGATAAGCGCCGAGGCATCACGCGAGAAGTCAGTGCGCCAAGGCCATATTTCTACGCTGCACCTATGGTGGGCGAGACGGCCGCTTTCAGCCTGTCGTGCTGCGGTATACGGCGCTCTCGTCCCGGTGTCACGTTTCTTTCATGATGCTAATTCAGAAGCGACACAAGAGCCGGATAACGCGGCGAGGTTTTTTGAACGCCTCTGTAAATACCCGGGGAATCTGAAAACCATTGCAGAAGCACAACGTCATGTTCTCGAGGCCCATGCTAAGCGGCTTTCTCAGGAAACGGGACAAACTGTAACCATCGCGGATATCGAGCAAGGGAATGCTCCGAGGCCGAGGATACTGGACCTGTTTGCTGGGGGCGGCTCCATTCCACTAGAAGCACTTCGTTTGGGGTGCGATGCCTACGCGGTCGAACTCAACCCAGTGGCCCACTTGGTTGAACTCTGTACCCTTGTTTATCCGCAGAAATACGGTAGCCCCGACCCGAATGCCAAAGGTTGCACCAAGGGTGGTACCTGGGCAGGCCTTATCGAGGAGACTCGCTACTGGGGGGAGTGGGTCTTCGAAAAAGTCAGGGCCGCTATCGGCGACCTCTATCCATTGATTCCCGCTCCTGCAGAAAGTCGAAAAGTTGAGTGTCAGCAACTAAACTTCTTGGGAAGCGGTAACAAGTCTGATGGTGATTACCTTACGCCAGTTGCTTATCTGTGGACACGTACGGCCATCTGCAAGAACCCAAGTTGCAGAGCTGAGGTGCCGCTTTTACGCCAGACATGGCTTCAAAAAGAGGACAACAATTTCGTAGCTCTTAAGGTCGTTGCTTCCAAGGGAGCCAGACGTGTTCGCTTCGAAGTGGTAAAAGCTACAACAGAAAGGGCGTTGGGTTTCGATCCCACGGCGGGATCGAGAAGAGGGACCGCTGTCTGCCCCTTTTGTAAAACAGTACTCGACAATTCATACCTTCAGGATATTGGACGACGCACCGGATTCGGGCTCCAGCCTATGGCAGTTATGTGTACATATCCTGGACGCCCGGGCAAGGTTTATCTTCCATTCAACGGAGACGAAGGCATACAGGCAGAAGTGGACCGGCGCTTAAGTGAAGTAATCGAACGAACAGGCCTACAGCTACCTTCTGAGCCGTTGGAGGCTAACCCTCGTTCTTTTGATGTTCAACGCTATGGATTTTCCCGATGGTGTGACGTTTTCACCCCACGGCAGAACTTGATGTTTTTGACCATAGCAGAACAATTGCGGACTGCCTGGTCTGAAATGGTCGCTCGTATTGGAGATATGGAGCGCTGCAAGGCTCTGGCTACTTGCGTTGCACTCACTTTCTCTCGACTCATCACGCAGCATAATGCGTTTGCTATTCTCAACATTGGACGCCAGACCATTGAGGGACCTTGGGGTGACGGCAAGTTCCCTATGTCTTGGGATTTCGTCGAGGCAAACCCCTTCTCTGAAGCAAGCGGGTCGTACGCCAGTGCACTAAGTTGGGCCCTGCAGGCGTATCAGAATCTCAAAACTTTGAGAGGCCCCGCATATGTAATACGTGGATCAGCTACCTCGTTACCGCTTTCGGATGCTACATTCGATGCGATTATTACGGATCCGCCATACTATGATTCTGTTTCCTACAGCAACCTTTCTGACGGATACTACGTTTGGCTCAAGCGATGGATTGGCCATCTTTATCCAGAACATTTCGCATCCGAGCTAACACCCAAGAAGGTTGAGGCCATTAAGGCCACCTATCGGTTTCAGGGGGATGAGGAACTAGCGATCCGTCGGTACGAGGAACTAATGACTGCGTCCTTCAGGGAGGCGTGGCGTGTACTCAAACCAGGGGGTGCGATTGTCGTTGTCTACGCTCACAAGACGACCCTAGGTTGGGTAACGCTGGTCGATGCTCTGCGGGGGGCAGGATTTACGATTACTGAAGCGTGGCCTCTAGCAACTGAAGCCCGGGGTGGACGTAAAAAAGTCGGCAAAGCGATGCTGGCATCCAGTATATTTTTGACCGCCCGCAAACGGGAAAGCCCAAAACGGGGCAGGTACGAAGAGGAAGTGCGACCGGTTCTCGAAGCAATAGTCCGCGAGCGAGTGGTTAACCTTTGGAATCAAGGCATTTCGGGCGCTGATCTCGTGATTGCGTGCATCGGGGCAGGTCTACGCGCTTTCACGCAATATGACCGGGTTGAATATGCAAATGGCGAGGAGGTTCCTGCCCAAAGGTTCCTCGCCGAAGTAGAAACAGTCGTTTTGGACACTATTCTTAACCGCCTCTCGAATGAGGTAACACAGCTAGGGCAGACAAGCCTAGTAGGCGTGGATCCACCCACACGATTCTATATTCTTTGGCGCTACACCTATCGCACCACAGAACTGGACGCTGGGGAGGCAATCATCTTTGCCAACGGTACCCATGTGGAACTGGACGGTCCTGGGGGTCTCTCCTATGGTTCAAGGGCCCTCGTGGAGAAGAAAAAGGACAAATACCGGCTCCGCGACTACGCCGAGCGGGGAAGCGACGAAAAGCTCGGGCTGCCAGACCGAGACGGCCAACCAGCGCCGGTTATCGACGTGCTACACCGCGCGCTCTGGCTCATGGAAAACCGGCCGGCAAAGGTGAAGGAGTTCCTACGAGATGCCCAAGTGAACCGGGAGCAAATGCGGCTTGTTGCCCAGGTCCTCGCTGGGCCAGCCCTTAAAGGTGGCGAGCTGGCGGGCATCTCACCTACGCATGAAGTGGCGGCCTTAACGAAGCTCGTCGCTAACTGGAGAAGTGTGGTCGAGGACGAGGTAATGGCCCCATTCGGGCAACCAGATAAGCGGCAGTTGCATCTACAATTTTGGGGAGGGAGTGACCGTTGAGCACGAATCTAGTCAGACCCTGGGTGGAGGTTGTATCGCTTCACTCTGATGTCCTGTCGGAGAACTTTTCTGAGGACATCTTCGCACTCGACCTTGGTCCACTAGCGGACGGGAACCCAAACGTCCCGGCCGTCTACCGCGATCCTGAACTTTTCTTCCGTTCATCCTACATAACAAATGGGTTGCGATCACTTCTTCAGGATGTACTTTCGCGCCTTAGTGGCGGGGCGGGCAACCGGGTATTGAAGATGATCACTCCCTTTGGAGGTGGCAAGTCGCATACCTTGGCGACTCTCTTGCATGCGGCTAGAAATCGGGATGCGCTTGATATCGTCCAAGAAGGCAAAGGTCTGCCGCGGCCAGGGGCTGTTCGAACCGCTGTCTTTGATGGCCAATTCTTTGATGCCACCAACGGTAAGGCCATTCCCGGGAAGGACTTTCGCGCCCGCACCATGTGGGGATGGATCGCCTGGTCCCTTGGGGGACAAGAGGGTTACGACCTGCTGCGGGCTCAGGACGAGGCTCGCGTAGCACCTGGTGCCGATGAAATCCTTGCCCTTCTGGCGGACGGCCCAAACCTGATCCTCCTTGATGAGACCCTGAACTACCTGATCAGCGCAGGCGGTGTCAAAGTGCAGGATACCACACTGCGCGACGAGACGCTCACCTTTCTCCAGCGGTTCACCGTGGCCGTTGGTAACACTAACAATACGGTACTGGTCTTCTCATTGCAGTCAAGCAAGCGAGAGGCAATCGAATACGTCAATCTTTTACAGACAGTGGACCATTTAGCGGCCCGAAAGGATCAGCGGCGTGAGCCCGTTGAGGGTAACGAAATCCTGGCTGTTATTCAGCGTCGCTTGCTGGCCAAGCTCCCCGATCCGGAAGATTCAGCACCCGCTGCGATGGCTTACCAGGAAGTCTTTACCCAAATGCGGCGGGCTCACGCCCAGAGTAACGCAGAGCGGCAGCAGGCCGAAGAAGAAGGTATCGCGCTTCGGGACAGGATCCGGGCGGCCTACCCCTTCCACCCTGCCCTGATTGACTTAATGCGGGAACGGTGGGCCGCCATCCCCGACTTCCAACGCACGCGCGGCGCGCTGCGTTTCCTCGCCGCGTGCCTGCGGTCGGCTCACCGCGAAGGAAGGAGCCGCGCTCTCCTTGGACCAGGTGACGTGCCGATCCACGACCCGGAAGTGAGGCTGGCCTTCTTTAAGGAAGTGGGCCAGCAGTCCGACTTCCAGGCCGTGCTCGAGCATGATTTCTTGGGTGCAAACGCTCGCGTGCGCCGGATCGATGAGCGTAGGGCGAAGGAGAATCCCGCCGACGCCACCCGCCGTCCAGCGACCCGGTTAGCAACTGCCATTCTCATGCATTCGTTTGGCGGCCTGCGCCGCGAGGGGGGCGGGGAGGGCGACGTGCTACCGCCCGGAATTACTGAGGCTGAGCTACTTTCAGTATGTGTCGGTCCCGATCTGGACAGCACCACGGCGCTTGCGTGCTTGAAAGAGCTCAAGGAGCAGTGCCTTTACCTTCACTTTGACGGGGTTCGGTACTGTTTCAAGAAGGATCCGAACGTCACGCTCCTCCTCGAACAAGAGGCTGAGATGGTTGCCCGTGACGAACGACGGGTAGTGGACCGCATCAAAGAAATGCTGGAGGAGCGCCTGGCCGGTCACCGTGAGGCGATCGTGTGGCCAGAGAAATCCCTGGACATCCCGGACCATGACCCATCCTTCCTCATTGCATACCTACCGCTTGAGTTCGGCGGACAACCGCGACCTACGCAAGAGGAAACAGCGAAGGAACTACTCCAGAGTTACGGGGACAGACTGCGCCACTACCGCAACGGAGTTGGTCTCGCCGTCCCCGCGGTGGACCAGATCGAGATCGTAAGGCGATCTGTACGCTACATTTTGGCTGCGGAGCAGATAAAGGCGAAAGCCAAGCAACTAAACCTGACAGACGAACAGAAGAGTCAACTGCGAGAGCGGGAGGCTACCGAGCGGGCCGCAGCTGAATCTGCCATGCTCCGGCTTTACTCGGAAGTGTGGTTACCACGGACCGAAGAGGGCGCTATTGGCCTTGAAAAAGTGGCTGTGGGTGGGCGACCCCTGCAAGCCATGCTCAACGACAAGAAGCAAGCGATGATTCATGAGCGGGTCATGGAGCTTCTGACCGTGGTGCAGCCGCGTGTCTTCTCCACCCTCAATCCTGGAAAGCTCGTCGAGCTTTTCCGGCTTGGTGAAGACAAGCCACCCACGCTTGGTGTTCGGACCAGCGAAGTCGTGGACGGTTTCTATTCCTTCCTGGGTTTCACGCGCTTGACTACTAGCGCAGTGATCCGCAAGGCCATTGCACGTGGTGTGCAGGAAGGGTTTTTTGCATACGTTTCAGGTCCAGCCCCCGAGCTCGGGCCTGATGGAAAGTATAAGGTCCAGGTTGACAAAATCCGTTTCCGTACGGGAGTACCTGACGACGAGATTGATCTGGAATCGCCTTTGGTATCATTAGGAAACCCGATTCCAGATCAATCTCGTCGTCAGGTACTCCCGTACGGAAACGGATT
>NZ_PVXL01000047.1 GCF_002995805.1 Neomoorella stamsii | reverse complement strand
CGAGTTTACCATCGCCAGTACCACCCAGATGTACAACCCCCGTACCGGCACCTGGGCCAACGGTATGCTGGAAAAGTTAGGGTTACCGGTTAACCTGCTCCCGGCCATCAACCCGCCGGGGACGATTGTAGGCCCACTTTTACCCCGGATGGCCCGGGAAACGGGAGCCGGGGAAATAGCTGTCATTGCCCCCGGCAGCCACGATACGGCCAGCGCCGTAGCCGCCGTGCCGGCAGCAGGGCCGGACTACATGTACATCAGCTGCGGTACCTGGTCGTTAGTAGGGGTTGAGGTCAGGGAACCGGTAATCAACGAGCAAACCTTAAGCCTCAACTTTACCAACGAAGGCGGCGTCGGCGGTACCTTCCGGCTCTTAAAGAACGTCACCGGCCTGTGGCTGGTCCAGGAGTGCCGCCGCACCTGGGAGCGCCGGGGAGAAGAATTAAGTTACGGCGAGCTGACGGCCCTGGCCCGGGAGGCCAGTCCCTTGACTGCCGTTATCGACCCGGACCACCCGGCCTTCCTGAACCCGGAAGACATGCCGGCGGCCATCCAGACCTACTGCCGGGAAACGGGCCAGCCGGTACCCCAGACTAAAGGCGAAATCGTCAGGTGCGCCCTGGAAAGCCTGGCCCTGAAATACCGCTGGGTGCTGGAAAAGCTGGAGGGTATACTGGGGAAGGAACTTCCGGTCATTCACATGGTTGGGGGCGGCACGCGGAACGAGCTTCTCTGCCGGTTTACCGCCAGTGCCACCGGGCGCCCGGTGGTGGCCGGTCCGGTGGAAGCCACGGCTGCCGGCAATCTCCTGGTCCAGGCTATGGCCATGGGAGAAGTGGGAAGCTTGAATGAAGCCCGGAAAATCGTTCGTCGTTCCTTTGCCCTGAAAACTTATGAAGCAGAAAAGACAGATGTGTGGGAGGAAAAGTATGAGGCATTTATTAGGCTGCTGGGCTGATACTTCCCCATAGTTTGTCGTGTTATTTACCATGGAGGTATATTATATGGATGACTATAATCTTGTCATCGGCGTCGACTTTGGCACCGATTCGGTGCGGGCGGTGGTGGTCGACGCCGCCACCGGGGAAGAGCAGGCTAGTGAGGTAGCATATTACCGGCGCTGGGCCGCAGGTAAATACTGTGACCCGGCCCGGAATCAATTCCGCCAGCACCCACTGGACTATCTCGAAGGGTTAGAAGCCGCCGTCAAGGGGGCCCTGGCCAAATTGCCGCCAGGGGCAGCACAGCTGGTGGCGGGCATCGGCATTGACACCACGGGTTCAACACCGGGTCCTGTCGATGCCGACGGGCGGCCTCTGGCCCTGCGCGAAGAGTTTAGCGAGAACCCCAACGCCATGTTCATTCTCTGGAAGGACCACACCGCCGTGCAGGAGGCCGGGGAGATCAACCATGCGGCCCGCCACTGGGGTGGCACCGATTTCACCAAATATGAAGGCGGGGTCTATTCCTCCGAGTGGTTCTGGGCCAAGATCCTCCATATATTACGTCACGACCCGGCGGTAAGGGCAGCGGCCTATTCCTGGGTAGAACATTGCGACTGGATACCGGCCTTGCTCACAGGCACCGAAAACCCCCGGCTCCTCAAGAGAAGCCGATGCGCGGCCGGGCACAAAGCCATGTGGCATGAAGAATGGGGAGGGCTACCGCCGGAGGAATTCCTGGTACGTATCGATCCTCTCCTGCAGGGCCTGCGCGACCGGCTCTACAGCAAGACGTACAATGCCGCTACCAGGGCCGGAAATCTCACGCCAGCATGGGCGGAGCGGCTTAATCTACCGCCGGGGATTGCGGTAGCGGTAGGGGCCTTTGACGCCCATATTGGCGCCGTTGGCGGCGGGATTACCCCCGGAACCCTGGTGAAGATCATGGGCACTTCCACATGTGATATTATGGTTGCTCATAAGGAAACAATCGGCGATAAATTAATCGGCGGCATCTGCGGCCAGGTAGACGGCTCGGTCATACCCGGCCTCATCGGCCTGGAGGCAGGCCAGTCAGCCTACGGCGACGTCTATGCCTGGTTCAAAGACCTCCTCACCTGGCCCCTGGAGGCCATCTTGCCGGAAACCTCCCTGGTAAATAGGGAGACCGGTGAAAAGTTGCAGGAAGAGATAGAAGGCCGCCTCCTCCAGTGCCTTTCGGAAGAAGCAGCCAGGATCAATGCTGGCGAGACGGGATTACTGGCTCTGGACTGGCTCAACGGCCGGCGGACCCCCTACGCCGACCAGACACTGAAGGGAGCCATTACCGGCCTGACCCTTGGAACCACCGCGCCTAAGATTTTCCGCGCCCTGGTAGAGGCCACGGCCTATGGAGCCAGGGCCATCAACGACCGGTTTATGGAAGAAGGCATAGAAATCAAAGAAGTCATCGCCCTGGGCGGCATCGCCAGGAAGAACGACTTTGCCATGCAGGTCCTGGCCGATGTGCTTGCTATGCCTATCAAAGTTGCGGCCTCGGACCAGACCTGCGCCCTGGGGGCCGCCATGTTCGGCGCCGTTGCTGCCGGGTTATACCCGGTGGTGGAGGCGGCCCAGGAAAAGATGGGCTGCGGCTTCGCCAAAACATACACCCCTGACCCTGAAAATGCCGCCAGGTACCGCGAGCTGTACCGGGACTATCTGACCCTGGGCATGGTGCTGGAGGATCATTTGCGGAAGATGTAGAGGGGTACAATTCCTCATTAAACCTGGCTTAATTGTGAAAATAGGAACATAAGCGGAGGAAAAGCGGCGATGATGTGGAGAGGGTGGGGGGTTATCCGGGTTAAGTGTAACTTAACACCCTGAGGGGGAAGCCATGGGCTGCCGCAATTTTTTCACCCAATCAGCGCCGGGGTTGTTAACGACGATAAAACGGTTCCGGTTGGAGGAATGCAACTTCCCATTAGGCGATCTGAACCGGGGGGGCATAGGAAGACAGGCAAATTTATTTTTTTCCCTTGCAGCCCGGAGCAACCTGTGCTATACTATGTTCAGGTTGTTTTCACTCAGACATTACCTGGTGTGTTGCTGGAAAAGAGTGGGTCAGTGCCCACTCTTTTATGTTGAAAATTTAGGGAGGCCACTTTTTTGAGCAAACTGACAGAGTTAATCCAGGGCCTGGTAGAACCAGTCCTGACCGGGATGGGCTACGAACTGGTCGACCTGCAATACGGCCGGGAAGGAGGGCGCTATATCCTGCGGCTGTTTATCGACCGGCCGGAAGGTATTGGCCTGGATGATTGTGAGAAGGTCAGCCGGACCGTCGGTGACATCCTGGACCAGGAGGACCCCATTCCCAACAGCTATTACCTGGAAGTATCATCGCCGGGCCTGGAGCGCCCCTTAAAAAAAGAAGCCGATTTTCAGCGTTTTGCCGGGCGTAAAGTTAGATTGCGTATGTTTGCCCCTATTGACGGTCAACGTCATTTCCAGGGGCAGCTCCTTGGTTACCAGGAGGGGCAGGTGCAGGTGCAGCTCGATGATGGGCGCCGGCTGGCCATCCCCCTGGACCAGGTAGCGACTGCCAGGCTGGTGTTTGACCTGGCGGAGGATGAGGAGGCCTAAGGATGAATATCGAATTTATCCAAGCATTACGGGACCTGGAAAAGGAAAAGGGTATTAAGGTCGACATCCTGCTGGAAGCCATCGAAGCAGCCTTGATATCGGCTTATAAGAAAAATTTTGGGTCGGCCCAGAATGTCCGGGTGGAAATCCAGCGCGATACAGGGGAGATTAAAGTTCTGGCCCAGCGCCAGGTGGTAGAAGAGGTAGGCGATCCCCGGACGGAGATTTCCCTGGCTGAAGCCCGGGCCATAAATAGCAATTATGAGATTGGCGATGTGGTGGAAAAGGAGGTAACGCCGCGGGATTTTGGGCGTATTGCTGCCCAGACGGCCAAACAGGTAGTCGTCCAGCGTATTCGTGAAGCCGAGCGGAGTTTAATTTATGATGAGTTTATTGGCCGCGAGAACGATATTGTTACCGGGGTTGTCCAGCGCCAGGAGGGTAAAAATATTATCCTTGACCTGGGCCGGGCCGAGGCCATCCTCCTTCCCAGCGAGCAAAGTCCCGGTGAGGTTTACCGCCAGGGAGAACGTTTAAAAGCTTATATCCTGGAAGTACGCAAGACCAACAAAGGACCGCAAATCCTGGTGTCCCGCACCCATCCCGGCCTGATTAAAAGGCTTTTTGAATTGGAAGTACCGGAAATTCATGATGGGATTGTGGAGATTAAGGGAGTGGCCCGGGAAGCCGGTGCTCGCTCCAAAATTGCCGTCCATTCCCGGGATGAAAAGGTGGACCCCGTCGGCGCCTGTGTGGGGCCTAAAGGCTCCCGGGTGCAGGCAGTGGTCCAGGAACTCCGGGGCGAAAAGGTCGATATTATTAAATGGAGTGATGACCCGGCTGTTTTTGTGGCCAACTCCTTGAGTCCGGCCAGGGTCCTGGACGTTACCGTGGATGAAGAAAATAAGGTTAGCCAGGTAATTGTCCCTGATAACCAGTTATCCCTGGCCATTGGCAAGGAAGGCCAGAATGCCCGCCTGGCGGCAAGGATAACAGGGTGGAAAATTGATATTAAAAGTGAGTCGGAAGCTGGTGACTGGGATACCTGGGATAATGACCTGGATCTTGAAGGCGGGATAGAGGAGGAGTAAGCTTGCCCAAGCCCAGGAAAATACCCGTGCGGATGTGTGTCGGTTGCCGGGCTCGCAATGATAAGCGTAATTTATTGCGAGTTGTCCGTACACCGGCGCAAGAGGTGGTTCTTGACCCTACCGGGAAACGTGCCGGGAGAGGGGCCTATATCTGCCCCAGGGTGGAATGCCTGCGCAAAGCCGTTAAAAGCCGGGCCCTGGAGCGGGCTTTAGGCGTAAGTTTAACCCCGGAGGTCCTGGCAGATCTCGAGGCCAGTCTCAGCCAGGGTAATGGCAATGAATGATATTTATAACCTCCTTGGCCTGGCTTACCGGGCGGGCAAAGTAGCCTGGGGATACCAGGCAGTTATGGCGGCTTTAAAGAAGAGGAAGGTTTTTCTCCTGCTAATGGCGGGTGACAGCAGCCCCCGGCTAAAGAGTAAGTTGTTAACAACCTGCCGGGAGTACGCAATTGAAGGAATCGTTTATGGTGATAAAGTTACTATGGGAGCAGCGCTAGGTAAACCTCCATGTGCCGTCGTCGGCGTTACTGATGCAAATCTGGCCAGGTTAATCCGGCAGCAAGTACGGGAGGTTGGTGCATGAGAATATGGGGGTGGTTTAATGGCCAAAACACGCGTCTACGAATTAGCCAAGGAATTACGGGTTTCTAATAAGGATTTAATGGATACCATGGCTCAGCTGGGTATATATACCCGTTCCCACATGAGTGTCCTGGAAAACGGGGAAGTAATAAAAATACGCAACCATTACCGGCAAATGTGGCGGGCAGCCAGGGCGGCCAAGCTAAAACAACTACAGGCAGCACCGGCGACGCCGGTGGCAGAAGCTGTTGCACCGCCCCAGCCAGTTGTTGAGAAGGTGGCAGCGACCGGGAAGGCCCAGCATATTACTGAGAAAACAGCGACCAGGCAGCCCCAGCAGGGTGCTGAGAAAGCAGCAGTTGCCAGGCCCGAAGAGGGCGCTGGGAAGGCGGCAGCAATTACCCCGCTACAGCAGGGTGCAGAGAAGGTAGGTGCCGGCCAGCCCCAGCAGGTTACCGGGAAGGCAACTGCCATGCCGCCGGCAGAGTCAGGGGCTAAGGCCCGGCCGGAAAAAGAGCGGAAGCTGGCGGGAGTGGAACCTGCCCCTGCTGCAGCCCAACCCGAACGGCCCCTGGAACAGGAAGGTAAAGAACGATCCGGCAAGCAGGCGGCCGGGAACCAGCAATCCCGGGCTGGCGGTCAGCAAGCTGGCCAACAACCAGGACGGGCTAAGAAACGGCAGGAAGAAGGGCAGGCGCGCCGGCGAGATAATAAAGGCCAGGAGCAGGAAGGACGCCGGGGCCCGGAGCGGGAGGAGCGACCGGCCAGGGTTGACCAGCAGGTGCAGGTACCAGTCCCGGCTGCTGCCCAGCGACCGGCAGGCAAAGGCGCCGGCAGGCCGGCTAGAAATAAACAGTTACGTATACCGAAGCCGCCGGATGCAGTTACCAAGGATTTGCCGGAAAAGCGGCGGGAACGGCCGGCGGGTAAGCCGGCTACCAAACAGGCCGAAACCGGTCGCAACCGCAAGCTGGTTGAGCTTGAACAGCAGCGGGAAGAGCGTTTGCTGCGGCGGGATAAAGATAAAAATAAGGCTAAGGCCGCCCAGCAGGAAGCGCCCAAAGTCGTCCGCCGGATAACCCTGACGGGTAGTATTACCGTCCAGGAACTGGCAAAAAGGATCGGCAAAACAGCGGCTGAAGTTATCAAGTTTTTAATGGGCCAGGGTGTAATGGCTACCATTAACCAGGAGCTGGATATAGATACGGCCGCCATTGTCGCCCAGGAAATGGGTGCCATTGTTGAGGTTAAAGAGGAAAAACCCCTCACTGTCCTGGAAGACTTGCCAGACGATCCCGAAACCCTAAAAGAACGGCCGCCGGTAGTAACTGTTATGGGCCATGTCGATCACGGCAAGACCTCTTTGCTGGATGCCATCCGGCGCACCAATGTTACGGCCACCGAGGCCGGTGGTATCACCCAGCATATCGGGGCCTACCAGGTAAAGGTTAAAAACCGGAAAATCACTTTCCTGGATACTCCCGGCCATGAGGCCTTTACGGCTATGCGGGCCAGGGGAGCCCAGGCGACGGATATTGCCATCCTGGTGGTGGCTGCCGACGATGGTGTCATGCCCCAGACGGTGGAGGCCATTAACCATGCCAAAGCTGCCGGGGTACCCATTGTCGTGGCCATTAATAAAATAGATCGTCCTGATGCCAACCCGGACCGGGTCAAACAGCAGTTGACGGAGTACGGCCTGGTGCCAGAAGAGTGGGGCGGCGATACCATCATGGTACCCGTCTCAGCCCTCAAAAAGGAGGGCCTGAATGAATTGCTGGAAATGACCTTACTCACGGCCGATATGATGGAACTCAAGGCCAATCCCAATCGTCCGGCCCGGGGGATTGTCATTGAAGCCCAGCTGGATAAAGGTCGCGGCCCGGTGGCTACCATGCTGGTCCAGAAGGGTACCCTGAAGGTTGGCGACAACCTGGTAGCCGGGGCGGTTTACGGCCGGGTCAGGGCCATGTTTGACGATAAGGGCGAGCGGGTAAAGAGCGCCGAGCCCTCCATGCCGGTGGAAGTCCTGGGTCTTTCCGATCTGCCCCAGGCCGGTGATATTTTCCAGGTGGTAGAGGATGAAAAGCTGGCCCGCCAGATTGCCACCTTGCGCCAGGAAGAACGGCGCCAGGAAGAATTAAAGGCAGCCGGTAAGACCTCCCTGGATGACCTGTTCAAGCAGATGGAAGCTGGCGAAGTTAAAGAACTTAATCTGGTGGTCAAAGGAGACGTCCAGGGTTCGGTGGAGGCCCTGAGGGCGGCCCTGGAGCAATTGTCTACCAGCGAAGTTAAAGTTAGTATCATTCATGGCGGCGTCGGTGCCATTACCGAAACCGATGTCATGCTGGCCGCAGCTTCTAAAGCCATTATCATCGGCTTTAACGTTCGCCCGGACGCCAACGCCCGCAAGGCAGCGGAAGAAGCAGGGGTAGAAATCCGTCTCTACCGGGTGATCTACGAGATTATCGATGAGGTTAAAGCTGCCATGACCGGTCTCTTGGAACCGGTGAAACGGGAAGTGGTCCTGGGCCGGGCTGAAGTACGAGCTACCTTTAAAGTGCCTAAGGTAGGTACGGTGGCCGGTTGCTTTGTTACCGAAGGCAAAATCCAGAACCGGGCCCTGGCCCGGGTAATCCGGGACGGGGTGGTGGTCTTTGAAGGCCGCATTGACTCGCTGAAGCGCTTTAAGGATGACGTCCGGGAAGTGGCTCAGGGTTATGAGTGCGGTATCGGCCTGGAAAAATTTAACGACATTAAGGAAGGCGACGTTATCGAAGCCTATATGATAGAAGAGGTTAAACGGGAAATGTAGGGAGGCGATGGCCGTGGCGCTGCGGGTTGAGCGGGTTGCCGAACAGATGAAAAAGGAAATTGCCCAGATTTTGCGGGATGAATTGAAGGATCCCCGCCTGGAAGCCGGCCTGGTTACGGTTACTGGGGTAGAGCTTTCCAACGATCTCCACTATGCTAAAGTATACGTCAGTATCTACGGGGATGAAGCCCAAAAGAGTGAGGTCATGGAAGGCCTGGCTCGGGCAACGAGCTTTGTACGGCGGGAAATCGGCCAGCGCCTGAGCCTGCGTTATACTCCGGAAATTACCTTTAAATTTGATGCGTCCATCGAGCACGGCGATCATATCAACAGGTTGCTGGCGCGCGTCAAGGCAGAGGAGCAGGGGCATGACGGCCATTGAAAGTATAGCTGCTACCCTGGCAACGGCCCGGGATGTAGCCGTTGTCTCCCATATTATCCCCGATGGGGATTGCCTGGGTTCCACACTGGCCCTGGCCCTGGCCCTGCGGCAGCGGGGTACAAGGGCAGTGGCCGTTAATGCCGACCCGGTACCGGATATGTTTCAGTTTTTGCCTGGCCAGGAAACCATCATCCCACCAGCGAAGGTAGAAGAGATACCATCGCTTCTGGTAATGGTTGATAGTACCGACATGGAGCGGGCCGGGGAAGGCTTCAGCCAGTGGCGGCAAAAAACCAAAATGGTAATTAACATCGATCACCATGTCAGCAATACCCGTTTCGGGGACCTGAACCTAGTGGACAGCCGGGCGGCAGCAACGGCCGAGTTAATCTATACCGTCCTGGAAAAAATCCCGGTATCCATTACGCCGGCAATAGCTACCTGTCTTTATACAGCCCTGGCTACCGACACCGGCTCTTTCCAGTACGAGAATTGTACGGCTACGACCATGCGCCTGGCAGCGAGACTCATGGAGCAGGGGGCGGATTTGTCCCTGATCAGGGAATATCTCTGGGAAAGGAAGCCCCTGGCCAGTATCCGGTTGCTGGCGGCAGTTTTACCCACCCTGACCCTGGCCTATGACGGCAGGGTAGCGTGGCTGACGGTTTCCAGGGCCACGTTAGACACCATTGGCGCCCTGCCGGAACACGCCGAGGGACTGGTAAATTACCCGCGCAGCATTGCCGGCGTTGAGGTAGGACTGCTCTTCCGGGAATTGCCTGACGGCCTGGTTAAGGTCAGTTTACGCTCTAAAAAAATTGTTGACGTTAACGCAGTAGCCGCCCGCTTTGGCGGCGGCGGCCACCGCCGCGCTGCCGGCTGTACGATTAGAGGTGATCTTGATACAGTTGTAACCATGGTTGTAGCAGCAGCAGGTGAGGCCCTTTAATGTTAACGGGTTTTATTAACGTTTTAAAGCCTCCCGGCCTTACTTCCCACGATGTTGTCCAGAACCTGCGCCGCTTTTTAAAGGAACAGAGGATTGGCCATGGCGGCACCCTGGACCCCATGGCCGCCGGGGTGCTGCCGGTAGCTGTGGGGAAAGCCACCCGTTTACTGGAATATATCCAGGCGGGGGGCAAAGCCTACCGGGCGGAGTTTATCCTGGGGCTCAAAACTGATACACAGGATCTCGGCGGTCGGGTCCTGGCCAGGCCGGGTTGCCCGGGCTTAAAACTCGAGGAACTCCAGGCAGCGGCCCGGCGTTTTACCGGTACCATCAGCCAGGTACCTCCCATGGTTGCGGCGGTTCATTACCAGGGCCGGCGCCTCTATGAACTGGCCCGGGAGGGACAGGAGGTAGAACGGCCGGCCCGCCGGGTGACCATCGAGAATTTCCAGGTGCTTAAAGGGTGGCCGGACGGGCCGTTCTTCCGGGTTATGGCAGATATTACCTGTTCCAAAGGCACTTATATCCGTACCCTGGGAGCCGACTGGGGTGATTACCTGGGGTGCGGGGCTACCCTGGCCTTCTTGCTCCGCACCCGCGCCGGCTGTTTTAAACTGGAAGAGGCCTGGACCCTGGAAGAAATAGCGGCACGGGTAGCCGGGGGCAACGGGGATTTTCTCCTGCCGCCAGCAGCGGGTATTACCCACCTGCCGGTAATTACCGTCAGGGAAAAGGTCATCAAAGCAGTGGCCAATGGCGCTGCCATCGACCCGGCTGACTGCATTCAGGTACCGGCACTCCGGCCGGGGAGCCTGGCCCGCCTGGAAACTCCCGCTGGGGTTCTCCTGGCCGTAGCCAGGGTGGTGACAAAAGGTGAAGTATATTGCTTTAAACCCGACAAGGTTCTGAAGTAAAGGGGTAAAGTGATGCAGGTATGGCAGGGAATGCCTGAAGGGGAAATAGCTAGAGACTGTTACCTGGCCCTAGGGAATTTCGATGGCGTCCACCGGGGTCATCAGCATTTAATTGGTAGTATTGTCCAGAAAGCCAGGACGAGGGGGAAGCCGGCAGTAGTTATTACCTTTTCACCCCATCCCGCCCAGGTACTCGGTGATAATCCACCGGGCCTTTTAACGACCAGGGGCAGGAAGGAAAAGTTAATAGCTGCCCTGGGAGTCGACTTTTTGTTCTTCCTGCCCTTTACCAGGGAACTGGCGCAGCTACCGCCTGAAACCTTTGTGCGGGATATTCTCTGGCCCCATTTTCAACCGCGGCTGGTGGCCGTGGGCTTTAATTTTACCTTTGGTCACCGGGGCGCCGGTACACCGGCTTTATTGCGTCGGCTGGGAGAGGAGCTCGGTTTTAAGGTAGAAGTAATGGCCCCGGTAACCTACGAAGGGTTAACCGTCAGCAGTACCGCCATCCGTAACGCCCTCGACCGGGGGGACATTCCCCTCGCCAGGAATCTCCTGGGTTACTGGCCGGTCCTGGCCGGTACCGTCGTTGGTGGCGACCGGCGCGGTCGTGAACTCGGTTTTCCAACTGCCAACCTGGCCGTACCGCCGGAAGTCAAGCTGCCGGCATGGGGAGTTTACGCCTGCCTGGCCCGCTTCCAGGACCAGGTGCGCCAGGCTGTAGTCAATATCGGCCGCCGCCCCACCTTCGGACCGGCCCTGCCGGCAACCATTGAAGCCCATTTGTTGGATTTTGAGGGTAACCTCTATGGCCAGGAAGTAGAACTCGAGTTGCGCGCTTTCTTACGCCCGGAGCGGAAATTTGCCTCTCCCCAGGAATTAGTAGCCCAGTTGCAGGAAGATAGCGCCAAGGCGCGAGAGTTTTTGAGCGGCGATAGTTTGTTTACCTCCCAGCCCCGCGACCGGCAGGCGTAACCACCCGCAGGGCCATGGCGTAGAATATACTGCGGCGAATCCAAAAATTTACCGTGGCTAGATTGGGGCTGGGAATGATGAAGGTAGTGATTACTGCCCACGCCAGGAAACGCCTGCAGGACTTACGCCAGGAACAGATTAATGAGCATGATATCCGGGTAGCAGCTAAAAGCATCCCCGGCCATATACCCACGGCCACCCGTTTCCGGGGTTTTATGGCAGCTTCCGGGCGCCCCTTTGACCTGGTGGTGAAAGATGTGTTAGCCGGGCGCCTGGTGATTACTATTATTGGTAAGTAACAGGCAGGCAAAAGGAATAGTTGCGTTTAGTGCCCGGTAGGCCTATAATATAGTTAATGAACCCGAGGCGAGGATTAGCGAAGCTCCGACGCTTTTCTTGGCCGGTTGGGGATTTTAAGGAGAAGGAGGTGACGCCGATGGCCCTGGATCCAGCTAAAAAGAGGGAAATTATCGCCCGCTACCGGCAGCATGAAAATGATACCGGCTCACCGGAAGTCCAGATTGCCATCCTTACGGAACGCATCAACCACCTGACGGAACACCTAAAGGTGCACCACAAGGACCATCACTCACGCCGGGGTTTGCTGAAAATGGTTGGTCAACGCCGTGGTTTACTTAACTACCTGCGGGACAACGACATTGAGCGTTACCGGCAAATTGTTGATGCCCTGGGTTTAAGGCGGTAATTTTAAGGGGAGCGGTCAGGCCGCTCCCTTTTTTAATGAGTTTTTCACAGTATTTAAGGCGACATTGGAAGGAAATACTATAACAAATGTCGAATGAATTAAAGTTTATTAATGGCATATTTTAAGGAGGCTACTTAAAACTAATGCAAGGGGTATTACGGAAGACCCTCACCATTGCCGGTCGGGATTTAATCCTGGAAACCGGCCGGCTGGCCCGCCAGGCCGGTGGTGCCGTCCTGGTAACTTACGGCGGTACCATGGTGCTGGTCACGGCCACGGCTTCAGCTGAACCGCGGGAAGGAATCGATTTTTTCCCCCTGACGGTTGATTACGAAGAAAGGCTTTATGCTGCCGGCAAAATCCCGGGCGGTTTTATTAAACGGGAAGGCCGGCCCAGCGAAAAGGCAATCCTCTCGGCCCGGTTGATTGACCGGCCCATCCGGCCTTTATTTCCCAAGTATTACCGTAACGACGTCCATATCGTAGCTACGGTCTTATCAGTAGATCAAGATTGCCCGCCCAATGTAGCCGGTATTATCGGCGCTTCGGCCGCCCTGACTATTTCGTCCATTCCCTTTGCTGGCCCCATTGGCGCAGTAAGTGTCGGTTTAATCGAAAACAAGCCGGTTATTAACCCGACCCTGGGTGAAGATGAAAAAAGTTCTTTAAACCTGGTAGTAGCCGGTACGGATACGGCTATTATGATGGTTGAAGCAGGGGCTAAAGAGGTTCCCGAGGACCTGCTGCTGGAATGTATCATGCAGGCCCATGAAGAGATTAAACGTATTGTTGCTTTTATCAATAATTTCCGCGCTGAGGCCTTAGAGCTGGGCCTGGCCAAAGAAAAGCAGGAAGTGGTTGAACCCCACCTGGATCCTGAACTGGAAAGCCAGGTTCGGGAGATTGCCACCCCGCGCCTGCGGGAAGCCATTTACACCAGCCGCGATGAAAAGCTGATCAAGCAGGAAAGGGAAAGGCGGCTGGAAGCCTGCCGGGAAGAAATCAAGAACCTGGTGCTGGCTGGCAAAGAAGAGATGCTGGCGGAGCACCCGGAGGTACCACGCTTGGTCAATGATTTAATTACCAAAATAGAGAAGGAAATTGTCCGGAGAATGATCCTTACCGAAGGCGTCAGGATCGACGGCCGCGCTTTGGATGAAATCCGGCCCATTACCTGTGAAGTAGGGGTATTGAGCCGCACCCATGGTTCGGGGCTGTTTACCCGGGGCGAAACCCAGGTATTAACGGTAACTACCCTGGGCCCCATCAGTGATGAGCAGATCCTGGACGACCTGGGGGTCGACGAGTCCAAACGCTATATGCACCATTATAACTTCCCGCCCTACAGTGTCGGGGAAGCGCGGCCCATCCGTGCCCCCGGGCGCCGGGAAATCGGCCACGGTGCCCTGGCGGAACGGGCCCTGGAACCCATGATCCCTCTGGAAGAAGAATTTCCCTATGCCATTCGCCTGGTTTCCGAAGTCCTGGGATCCAATGGATCCACTTCCATGGGCAGCGTCTGCGGCAGTACCCTGGCCCTCATGGACGCCGGTGTGCCCATTAAGGCGCCGGTGGCCGGGGTGGCCATGGGCCTGGTCAAGGAGGGGGACCAGGTGGCCGTATTGACGGACATCCAGGGGATTGAGGATGCCCTGGGCGATATGGATTTTAAAGTTGCCGGCACCAAAAACGGGATTACGGCCTTGCAGATGGATATTAAAATTCCCGGCATAGACCGGGCCATTTTAGAACGGGCCCTGGAACAGGCCCGGCGGGGACGCCTGTTCATCCTGGATAAGATCCTGGCCACCATCCCGGAACCCCGGCCGGAGTTATCACCCTATGCTCCAAGGATGCTGACCATGACCATTGATCCTGATAAAATCCGGGATATCATCGGCCCGGGTGGCAAGATTATCAAAAAGATTATTGAAGAAACCGGCGTGGAGATTGATGTCGAAGACGACGGCCGCATCTTTATCGCTTCTACCGATGCCGCCAATGGGAAACGGGCGGTAGAGATTATCGAAGCCCTGACCCAGGAAGTGGAAACGGGTAAAGTATATAACGGCAAGGTAACCAGGATAACTGATTTTGGTGCCTTTGTGGAAGTCATCCCCGGCGTCCTGGGCATGCCCGGCAAAGAGGGCCTGGTGCACATCTCCCAGCTGGCCAATGAACGGGTGGAAAAGGTGGAAGACGTGGTCCAGGAGGGCGACTATATCCTGGTCAAGGCCATTGGCTTTGATCCCCAGGGCCGGCTGAAACTTTCCCGTAAAGAAGCCCTGCAGCAGGCGGTTGCTGAAGGGGGCGGGCGCCATTTTCGCCGGCAGGGCCGGGACGGTGGTAACCGTAGCTTTAACACCCGGCGGCCGCGCTAGCGGGCAAGTCTGATTATGGAAGTACGGGCATATACATTGATCAGTACGCTATAAAGGTGGTGCGGTCAATGTATGTGCTCTACTACCGGCGGCAGTGGCTGCGGCGGTTAGGGGTTTTACTGGCCCTGGGGTTATTGCTTGCCTTAAGTTTTACAGCCTGGCGCTGGCTTAGGGGAGGAGCAGTACCGGCCATGAAAACCCAGCCCATTTACCAGGGTGACCCGGGTCGTAAGGCCGTGGCCCTGACCTTTACCATTGATTGGGGCGAAGAATACCTGCCGGCCATTTTGACGGCCCTGCAGCAGGCCGGGGCGCGGGCCACCTTCTTTCCCACCGGCCAGTGGGCCGAACGTCACCCGGACCTGGTGCGGCAGATGCTGGCCGGTGGTCATGAAATAGGTAACCATGGCCAGAGCCATCCCCACCCCGATAATTTAAGCCGGGAGGAGAATCGCCGGGACATCCAGAAAGGGGAAGCGACCCTGATGGCCATCACCGGCAAGAAACCTGCCCTCTACTCTCCTCCCTACGGTGAGAGCAAACCCCAGGTGGTGGCAGCGGCGGGGGACCTGGGTTATAAATTTATCATGTGGACCATAAATACCGGGGATTACCTGCCCAACACCAGGCCAGATGATATCTTGGCGACGGTAATCCCCAAATGCCAGAACGGCGCTATTGTCCTGCTGCACCCAACCGAACCGACAAGCAAAGCCCTGCCGGAGCTCCTGAAACAACTGCAACAACGGGGCTATGCCCTGGTAACAGTTTCCGAGATCCTTTAAACGAGCAGGTCCTGTTTTTTTATAAGGCCGGCCTTCCCTGGATATAATAACCCCTGTTTAAGAAAATTTTCCGGGGAGTGAAGGCCTGTTGCGAAGGCTTGCTTACGGGCTACTTATTATCATAGCTTGCTTGTTCTGGTCCGGGGCGGCAAAGGCTGCCGGTGAACCTTACCTCACGGCACCGGCGGTTGTCTTGATGGAGGCCGGTACCGGCCAGGTCCTGTATGAGCATGGCGCCCGGGAAGAGCGGCCACCGGCCAGTACTACGAAAATCATGACCGCCATCCTGGCCCTGGAACTGGGCCGGCTGGATACCCCCGTTAAGGTAAGCAAGTATGCCGCCACCACGCCCGGGGCCAGTATCTATTTAACCACGGGAGAAGTAGTAAAACTGGGCGACCTGGTTAAAGGCGCCCTGCTCAATTCCGGCAATGACGCCACAGTAGCCATTGCCGAAAGCCTGGCCGGCACGGAAGAGGATTTTGCCTGGCTCATGAACCGTAAAGCCCGGCAACTGGGGGCCAACCACACCCATTTTAAAAATCCCCATGGCCTACCTGACCCGGGCCATTATACCACTGCCTACGACCTGGCCCTCATGACCCGTTACGCCCTGGGTAACCCCGTCTTTCGCCGGTTAGTAGCGACTCAAGAGGACCAGATCCCGGCGCCGGACGGTGTGCGCTATCTCTACAATACCAACCGCCTGCTGGGTTCCTATCCCGGTGCCGACGGGGTCAAAACGGGTACGACCAACGCCGCCGGTCAGTGCCTGGTCGCCTCGGCTACCAGGGGGGGACGCCAGCTTATCGCCGTCGTCCTGGGCAGTTCCGACCGCTACGCCGATGCCCGCGCCCTCCTGGATTATGGATTTAATGGCTTTTATACCGAAACAGCCAGGGCCGGGGAACCTGCCGGCCAGGTGTATGTCAAAAACGGGGAAGTGATAAGCGTTCCCGTAGCACCGGTCGTGACGACCGGTTTTACCGTTTCCATGGACCAGGCAGCTTTACTGGAAAAACGCGTGCTCCTGCCAGCTTTTGTCAAAGCTCCCATTAGCAAAGGGCAGGAACTGGGCCAGGTAAAAATCCTGTTCCAGGGCCGGGAGGTAGCCAGCTCTACCCTGGTGGCCACCCGGGATGTGGCTGCCCTGCCCTGGTGGTCTATGTTTAAGAAGTAAGGCAGAAAAAGTTAGGGGGAAGGGAATGTACCAGAAAAATATCCTGGATAACGGCATCCGGGTGGTTAGCGAAGAGGTTCCCTTTGCCAATTCCATAGCCCTGGGGGTATGGGTGCGTACCGGTTCCCGCAATGAAGACGAAACCAACCAGGGCGTTTCCCATTTTCTGGAGCACCTGTTATTTAAGGGAACGACCAGGCGGACGGCCCGGCAGATAGCCGAGGAGCTGGAAGCAGTCGGTGGAGTAATCAACGCCTTTACGACGAAGGAATATACCTGCTTTTACAGCCGGGTTCTGGCCGAACACCTGGACCTGGCCATCGACGTTTTGAGCGACATGCTTTTTAACTCCCTCCTGGCTGGCGAGGACATCGAAAAAGAGAAAAAGGTCATCCTGGAAGAAATAAAGATGTATGAGGATTCCCCCGATGAACTGGTTCATGACCTCTTTGCCCAGACCATCTGGCCGGGTCATCCCCTGGGGCGGGCCATTCTGGGTACTTATGAATCGGTAAACAATTTAAACCGGGATATCATTTACCGCTACTACCAGGAACAGTATAATAGCGCCAATATTGTCCTGGCGGCAGCCGGGAAATTTAATACTGCTGAACTGGTTACCAAATTGCAGGCGGCCTTCGGCCTTAAAACCTGCCCTGGCAAGGAAGGAGAATACTTACCGCCCCGCAGCCAGGCCAGAGTTAGTATTAACATTAAAGATACGGAGCAAGTGCAGATCTGCCTGGGGGTACCGGGTCTGCCCCAGGATGATGCAGCCATTTATGCCCTCCAGGCCCTGAATAATATCCTGGGTGGGGGCCTGAGCTCCCGCCTGTTCCAGCTCATCCGCGAAGAACAGGCCCTGGCCTATTCCGTATACTCTTACCATGCCGGTTTTAGTGACAGCGGCCTGTTTACCGTTTATGCCGGTACTAGCCCGGACAATTACCGCCAGGTAGTAGGCTTGATTTTGGAAGAAATCGCTTCCTTAAAAAACAAAGGGGTAACAGCCCAAGAATTGAAGCGAACCAAGGATCAGATCCGCGGTAATCTGCTCCTCGGCCAGGAAAATGTCAACCATCGCATGAGCCGGCTGGGTAAGACGGAACTCACCTTTGGCAGGGTAATTACCGCGGAAGAAGTAATCGAGCGGTTAAATAAGGTAACTGAAGATGACGTCCAGGCCATTGCCAGGCGTATCTTCCAGCCGGAATACTTATCCCTGACCACCCTGGGGCCGGAAGTTGGACCCCTAGACCTGGCCGAGCGCGCTCGCCAGGCCGGGATATAGGAGGAACAACTCTATGGATCGTTTAGAGCATATTTTTGCCCTCCAGGAACGCTTCGACCAGGACCTGGCCCGGCGGCGGCAGCTACCGGATTACAGCCCGACGGAGTGGATCCAGAAGGAAGTCCTGGCCATGGTCGCCGAACTGGGGGAACTCCTGGAGGAAGTAAACTTTAAGTGGTGGAAGAACCCCCATCCTTTAGACCGCGAAGCCATCAAAGGCGAACTCGTCGACATCCTCCACTTTCTCGTCAGCATGTGCCTTAAAGCCGGAATTACGGCAGAAGAATTTTACCAGGCGTATCTCGCCAAAAACCAGGAAAACTTTCGCCGGCAGCAGGGACTAACGGCCCGCCAGGAATATGCCGCCGCCCGGGAGGACGGGGAAGCATAAAGTAATTATCTCCCTTCATATGTTGTAGCGAAGGGAGATGAAATCCATGCTCACGTTATTCTTTTTCTGCCTCCTGCTGCTGCTTTTTATCCTGGCCCTTCGGGCCAAGGTCGGCTTTTACCGCAGCAGCAATGTGGAAGCGGTAGCCAGCCCTGTTTCCCGGGCCCTGGCCGAACTGGTGGCCATCGCCGGGGGTATTTACCTCTCCCTCGTGCTCCTGGTCAGCTTTTTAAAGATCAGCCTGCCGGAAGTGATAGCCATTGGTGGGCTGATGGTCGATCCCCTGGCCGTTGTCGCCCTGGTAATAGCTCTTATCCAACCCCTGGTGCTGGGTCTCTGGCCGCGGCTGAAGGGGCGGTAGAGGCTTATGCGCCTGTCGGAACTCATGGGCAAAGAGATAATTAACCTTTACGACGGCTCCCGCCTGGGGCATATAGGCGATGCCGACCTGGTCCTAGACCTGGCCGGGGGGACAATTGCGGCCATTGTCCTTCCTGTCAGGGGGGGCTGGATGCCTTTCTTTGGCAGCCGCCAGGAGCTGGTGATCCCCTGGGAAGCCGTCCACAAGGTCGGCACCGAAGTAGTAGTCGTCAGCCTGGATCCCACCTACAGCCGCCGGCGCGAGAAAGATTGACAGGACTTTTTCCTGATGGTATCATGAGATAAACAAAGCTATAAACTCATCTCGTGTGCAGTGGGGTAGAGGTGCAGCGGGCAAGAGTACTGCCGGTGAGGCGGGCACCGGTGAGCCGGCAGGAAAGGGTACGCTGCCGAAGGGAGATGGTTAGCCCGGACCTTCTCCCTGGGCCGGCCGCTGAACAAGGGCCGGACTGTCACCGTAGAGGCTAGTGCCACGAAGGATCGTTGCCTATTTACGGTGGAGCGCTACTCGCACGAAGAGGCCTGACGAGATGAGTATTCTGGTAATCCGGGGGGAAAACCGGAGCGGGATGCTCATGGTTTTCCCTTAATTTTTTAAGAGAGGTGGGCAACTACGATCAGGGTTGTGGTCACCGGTGCAGCCGGCCGTATGGGCCGGGAAATGACGAAGGGCCTGCTGCAGGCAGGAGATATCGAAGTAGCAGGGGCCGTAGACCGGGTAGCGGTTGGTACGGATATCGGTACCTTAAACGGCCTGCAGCCCGCGGGGGTGCTCATTAATGATGACCTGGCAGCAGTAATAAAAACCACCCGACCGCAGGTGATGGTTGACTTTACTGTGGCTGCTGCCGCCCTGGCCAACGCCAGGCTGGCCGTAGAGCAGGGAGTAAGCCCGGTGATTGGCACCACCGGCATCAGCCTGGAGCAGCTGGATGAGCTGCACCAGCTTTGCGAAGCCAGGCAGGTGGGCGCGGTGGTGGCTCCCAACTTTTCTTTAGGGGCCGTCTTAATGATGCACTTTGCCCGGCAGGCCGCCCGTTACTTCCCCCGGGCGGAAATTATTGAAATGCACCATGAACAAAAAATCGATGCTCCTTCGGGAACGGCCTTAAAAACGGCAGAACTAATGGCTGAGGAGATAGAGACGGCCCTGGCCCCGCCGGCGGCAGAAGAAAAGGTCGCCGGGGCCAGGGGGGCCACATATCGGGGCCTGGCCGTCCACAGTGTTCGCCTGCCGGGGGCGGTGGCCCACCAGGAGGTAATTTTGGGCGGCCAGGGACAGCTCCTGACCATTCGCCATGACACTATCAGCCGGGAAGCCTTTTTACCGGGGCTTTTACTGGCTGTAAGGCAGGTCCTACACCTTAAGGGGGTGGTTTACGGGCTGGAAAATTTACTAGAATTATAGACCTGGCACCTCCTGGGGCGGCCTCACATATATTGCAAGTAGTACAGGTGTACTAACTTGGCAGGAGGTCGTTCCGGCATGGGCGGGATGCTGGCAGGGACCAGGGTGGCAATGCTTGGCGGCGATGCCCGGGAAGTCATTCTCCTGGAGGAGCTGTTGCGCCAGGGGGCCGAGGTCAGGGTGGCGGGCCTGGGAGAGTTACCGGAGCAAGAAGGTTGTGCCTGTTATGACGATCCCCTGGACGCCGTGCAGGGGGCAGGGGTAATTATCTTGCCGGTACCGGGGATTAAGGCTGGAGGTATAATTCATGCTCCGCGGGCGCGGCAACCCCTATATTTCACCCGGGAACTGGCTGGGGCCATCCCGGCAGGAACACCGGTCCTGGTGGGGGTGGCGCGGGCCTACCTGAAAGAGATGGCGGCAGAACGTGGCTGGCAGCTGGTGGAGACGGCCGAGATGGATGAAATGGCCATCTTAAATTCCATCCCTACGGCCGAAGGAGCCATCATGCTGGCCATGCAGGAACTCCCCATTACCCTCCACGGCTGTGAGGCCTTTGTCCTGGGACTGGGGCGGACCGGTTTTACCCTGGCCAGGATGCTGGCCGGGGTGGGAGCAAGAGTAACAGTAATCGACAGGGGCGCAGCCGACCGGGCCCGGGCTTACGCCGAAGGCTGGCCGGCCTTTACCTTTACGGAACTGGCGGCCATAGTCGTACGGGCCGACGTCATTTTTAATACTGTACCTGCGCCGGTCCTAACAGGAGAACTCCTGGCCCGCACCAGGCCCGATGTCCTGATTATTGACCTGGCGTCGGATCCGGGCGGCACAGATTTCACTGCCGCTACGGCCCTCAAGCGCCGGGCCATGCTGGCCCCGGGACTGCCAGGTAAAGTGGCCCCCCGGACGGCCGGGCAGATCCTGGCCCGCATTTATCCCACCCTGATTTTAAATTGCCTGGAACGACTGTAAACCCTACGTGGAGGTGCTTAAAATGCGGCTGCAGGGCAAAAGGGTAGGGTTTGCCGTCACAGGCTCCCATTGTACCCTGGCGGCGGTTATCCAAGAGCTGGCCAGGATAGTTGCTGAAGGTGCCCAGGTTGTCCCTATCCTGTCCCCGGCTGTCAGGGACAGCGATACTCGCTTTGGCACCAGTGCCTTCTGGCGGGCGGAGGTAGAAAGGATTACCGGGCAAAAAGCCGTCGATACTATCGTAATGGCGGAACCAATCGGTCCTAAGAAACTCTTCGATGTCATTATAGTTGCCCCATGCACCGGCAATACCCTGGCCAAACTGGCCAACGGGATTACCGATACACCGGTCCTGATGGCCATGAAGGCCCAGCTGCGGAACCTGCGGCCAGTGGTGCTGGCCATTTCCACCAACGACGGCCTGGGGGCTAACGCCGTAAATTTAGGCCGGGTAATGAACATGAAAAATATTTACCTGGTCCCCTTTGGCCAGGATGACCCGCACAATAAACCCAATTCCCTGGTAGCCAGGATGGATTTAATTGTTGATACCATCCTGGCGGCCCTGGAGGGGCGCCAGATCCAGCCCCTTTTACTGGGTCCTCCGCTAAAGGGGCAGGTGACAGGAGGAGAGTAATCAGCTGATGAAGACTTACAGTGTCGCTGTAGTTGGTACCGGGGCCGTAGGCCAGACCATGCTCAAGGTTTTAGAGGAGAGGAATTTTCCCGTTGGTAAACTGAAGGTCCTGGCTACCAGCCGTTCAGCAGGCAAGACCGTGACCTTCAGGGACGAAGAGTACGTTATCGAGGAAACCACGCCGGCCTCCTTTGCCGGGATCGACGTGGCCCTTTTTGCCGGCGGCGAAGCGAGCAAGATTTACGGCCGGGCGGCAGTGGAGGCCGGGGCGGTGGTGATTGACAACAGCAATAATTTCCGCATGGACCCCGAAGTACCCCTGGTGGTACCGGAGGTCAACCCCCAGGACGTCCGCTGGCATAAAGGTTTAATTGCCAATCCCAACTGCTCTACCATCCAGATGGTGGTAGCTTTAAAACCTATCTATGATGCTGCCGGCATCAAGCGGATTGTTGTTTCTACCTACCAGGCCGTTTCCGGAGCCGGCCAGGAAGCTATTGATGAACTGCGGCAGCAAAGCCGGCAGGTACTGGCCGGGGAAGAGGTAACAGGTAAAGTTTTTCCCTGGCAGATAGCCTTTAACTGCCTGCCCCATATCGATGTCTTCCTGGAGAACGGTTACAGCAAAGAAGAGATGAAAATGGTTAATGAAACTAAAAAGATCATGGGGGATGACCAGATCCAGGTCACAGCCACTACGGTGCGGGTGCCGGTCTTTAACGGCCACTCGGAGGCAGTCAATGTGGAGACGCGGGAAAAACTTACGGCAGCGGCGGCCAGGGAACTCCTGCGCCGGGCGCCGGGGGTCGTGGTGGTGGATGATCTGGAAGCCAAAGCCTATCCCCTGGCCATCCAGGCCGACGGCAGGGATGAAGTCTTTGTCGGTCGTATACGGGAAGATTTTACCATCGCCAATGGCCTGAATATGTGGGTTGTAGCCGATAATTTGCGTAAAGGTGCTGCTACCAATGCCGTCCAGATTGCGGAATTGCTGGTGCAGGAAGGCCTTCTCTAGAGCGAGGTGACGGTGATGAAGGTCCTGGTCCAGAAATTTGGCGGTTCGTCGGTAGCCACCCCTGAACAGCGGTTAATGGTGGTCCGGCATATCGAAAAGGCCTGCCGGGCCGGCTACCGGGTGGCGGTCGTCATTTCGGCCATGGGCCGCCGGGGGGCGCCCTATGCCACCGATACTTTACTGGACCTGTTGGGGGACAACCAGGTTTCGCCCAGGGAGCGCGACCTGCTCCTGGCCTGCGGGGAGATTATTGCCGGTGTAGTTTTAAGCGCCACTTTACAGGGACGGGGTATACCGGCCGTTTTTCTCACCGGCGGCCAGGCCGGCATTATTACCGATGCTCGCTTTAATGATGCCCGCATCCTCAGGGTGGAGCCCCGGCGTGTCCAGTCCTACCTGGAGCAGGATCGGATAGTGGTGGTGGCCGGTTTCCAGGGAGTTACCGAGGCGGGGGAAATTACTACCCTGGGGCGGGGCGGCAGTGATACAACGGCCGCAGCCCTGGGCGTGGCCCTGAAGGCGGAAGCGGTAGAGATATTCACCGACGTCGATGGTGTCAAGACGGCCGACCCCCGGATCGTCAGCGATGCCAGGACCTTGAGTACCATCACCTATACGGAAGTTTGCCAAATGGCCTATGAAGGGGCAAAAGTAATCCACCCCCGCGCCGTGGAAATTGCCAGGGAAGGAAATATACCCTTAAAGATAAAATCCACCTTTGGCGACGGGCCTGGCACCCTGGTGGTGGCCTGGCAGCCGGCTCCCAGCGGCGTGCATATCAGCCGCGACCGGGTGATTACCGGTATCACCCATATGGCGGGCCTGACCCAGCTCAGGGTTGCTGTACCCGATGGCGAAGGGGCCGACACAGTTTTCCAGACCCTGGCCCAGAATAACATCAGCGTTGACTTTATTAACGTCTTTCCCGGGGAACTGGTCTTTACGGTTGCCGCCGGCGTTGCCGGCCGGGCCGTGGAGCTGATTGAGGGACTGGGCCTTAACGTTACGGCCCACCCCGGCTGTGCCAAGGTGGCTGCCGTGGGGGCCGGCATGCGCGGCGTACCCGGGGTAATGGCAACCATTGTCACTGCCCTGAACCGTGCGGGGATAAAGATTTTACAATCGGCCGATTCTTATACATCGATATGGTGCCTGGTAGACCAGGCGGATATGGAGCGGGCCGTGCAGGTCCTGCACCGGGAATTCAAGCTACACGATGAAGAAACAGGCGAGGTGAAAGCTTATGCCATGGGGTAGAATCCTCACAGCCATGGTGACCCCTTTCACAGCAGACGGTAAATTAGATCTGGACGGCGCTAAGAAACTTGCCGCTTACCTGGTAGACCACGGCAGCGACGGCCTGGTGGTGGCCGGCACCACCGGGGAGTCGCCGGCTTTGAGCCACGAGGAAAAAATAGCCCTTTTCCGGGCCGTTAAAGAAGCAGTGGGAGGCAGGGCGGCAGTCATTGCCGGCACAGGTACCAACTCCACCGCCGCCAGTATCGAGCTTTCCCGGGAGGCAGAAACCCTTGGTGTGGACGGGTTAATGCTTGTGGTACCTTATTATAACCGTCCTTCCCAGGAGGGCTTATACCAGCATTTTAGAGCCATTGCCGAGGCCGTTTCCCTCCCTATTATATTGTATAATATACCTTCCCGGACGGGGCGCAATATGGATGCAGTCACGACTTTACGCCTGGCAGAGATTAAAAATATCGTCGCCGTAAAGGAAGCCAGCGGCGACCTGGACCAGGCGACGGCCATTATCAGGGAGGCGCCGCCTGATTTTCTCCTGTATAGCGGTGACGACTCCCTGACCTTGCCCTTAATGGCCGTAGGCGGGTATGGCATTATCAGCGTCGCCGCCCATTTGGTGGGCGACAAGATGCAGGCCATGGTCAGGGCCTTTGTCAGCGGCGATGTGGCCGGTGCGGCAACACTGCACCGGGAGCTCTTCCCCTTATTTAAAGCCCTCTTTATTACCAGCAACCCGGTACCGGTGAAGGAAGCGTTGCAAATGCTGGGCTTACCGGCCGGACCGGTACGTTTGCCCCTGGTCGGGGCTAGCCCGGCGGAAAAGGAAAAAATCGCCGCGGCCCTGAAAGCGGCGGGCATTTTACAGGCGTTTGATGTTGCGAGATAAGACCGTTTGAGGTATAATATATATAGCTGGTTTAGAACGTGGGGTTAAAACCGGGCCGGCGGTAGCAGGCCCGGTCTTTAATTGTGAACGTGCTGCAAGTTTATCTTTGACAAATGAAAAATGGAGGTGGATTAATGGCCGAAAATGAGCAAAAGGTTTCTTTAATACCCCTGGGCGGCCTCGGGGAAATCGGCAAGAACATGATGGCGATCAGGTACGGAAACAGCATACTGGTCATTGATTGTGGCTTGACCTTTCCCGAGGAAGAAATGCTGGGCGTTGACGCGGTCATTCCCGATTACAGCTACCTGCTGGAACACCGACAAATGGTGAAGGGGATTATCGTTACCCATGGCCATGAAGACCATATCGGCGCCTTACCCTATGTACTGAAGGACTTGAATGTACCCGTGTATGGTACCAGGCTGACCCTGGCCCTGCTCCAGGCCAAGTTGAAAGAGCAGGGGAACTTGAATGGGGTCAAATTACAGCAGGTTAAGCCCCGGGACACGTTAAGAATTGGCCCCTTCAAGGTGGAGTTTATCCATGTGAGCCATTCCATTGCCGATACCGTGGCCCTGGCCATCCACACGCCGGTGGGGACCATCGTGCATACCAGCGACTTTAAGATTGACCACACGCCCATCGATGGTGAGGTATTTGATTTCTACAAGTTTGCCCAGCTTGGGGAAGAGGGCGTCCTGGTCCTGCTGTCCGATAGCACCAATGTGGAGCGCCCCGGTTTTACCATGTCCGAACGGGTGGTCGGCGAAACCTTTGATGAAGTATTTCGCCAGGCCAGGGAGCGCATTATTGTTGCCAGTTTCGCGTCCAATGTACACCGGTTGCAGCAGATAATCTCTACCGCCTACAAGTATAATCGTAAAGTAGCCGTGGTAGGGCGGAGTATGGTCAACGTCGTTAACATTGCTCTGGAGCTGGGCTACCTGGATATCCCTGAAGATACCCTGGTGGACTTAAGCGAGCTGGCCTACCTGCCTAAAAACAGGACGGTGATTATTTCTACCGGTAGCCAGGGGGAACCCATGTCGGCCCTGACCCGCATGGCCAGGAATGATCACCGCCAGATTGAAATTGTTCCCGGGGATACGGTAATTATTTCAGCTTTACCTATCCCCGGCAATGAAAAACTGGTGGCGCGGACGGTAGACCAGCTCTTCAAGCAGGGGGCTGATGTTTACCACGAAGCTATAGATGGGGTCCATGTTTCCGGCCACGCCAGCCAGGAAGAGCTGAAGCTGGTTTTAAGCCTGGTTAAACCCAGGTTCTTTGTCCCCGTCCACGGTGAATACCGCATGCTGATTAAACATGCCCGCCTGGCGGAAGACCTGGGGATACCGCCGGAGAATATCTTCGTAGCGGAAAATGGCCAGGTACTGGAGTTTACCCGTGACCGGGGCGCCATTACCGGCCGGGTACCGGCCGGGAGGCTCCTGGTGGATGGCCTGGGGGTGGGCGATGTAGGCAATATTGTCCTGCGGGACCGGAAGCAGCTGGCTCAGGACGGCCTTTTGATAGTCGTCGTGACTTTAAGCAAAGAGACGGGAGCAGTCATTGCCGGGCCGGATATTATCTCCCGTGGCTTTGTCTATGTCCGGGAGGCCGAGGAACTGCTGGAGGAGGCCAAAGAAAAGGTCCGCCAGACTCTGGAAAAATGCGAAGAACGCAAGGTAACTGACTGGGCTACTATTAAAAGCAATATCCGTGACAATTTGAGCAAGTTCCTCTATGAGAAAACCAGACGTCGCCCCATGATCCTGCCGATTATCATGGAGGTATAATTTTTGAACCGGTGCCGGAAGGCCCCGGTTCTTTTTTAATCAAGGCTACCAGGATTAAAGACGCTCCGGGGGGGCAAATTCCAGGACTGCGCCCGGCTGGTAGGGGCCGGCCAGGTAGTCGGCCGGGTTGGTGCTGATCAGGCGAACCACCCGGGCCTGGTTGAAACTCAAGGGTTCGATTTCCAGGGTCAGGTG
>NZ_PVXL01000046.1 GCF_002995805.1 Neomoorella stamsii | reverse complement strand
ATTATTTACGAGAATGCTTTCCTGTGGGCGGCCAGTCTTTTCCGCAATACCGGCACCTTAACTTTCCCTCAGGTGTTCTTTCACCCAGGCGGTAATCAGGTCAGCATACTTTACGCCTTTTTTGCGGGCCAGCAGGCGTAGACGTTTCAAATCTTCCTTTTCCAGGTTGAGAGTTACCACCAGGTTATTCCTGCCTGTAAAGCGGACTTCCTTCGCTTCTTCCAAGCTCTCGGCAAAGTCGGCCAGCGAATTTTTTTCCAGAAAATCTCTAGCTTCTTTGATAGTAGTAAAATCAGGTATTTTATTTTCCCTGATCATTTTAGACCCCTCCTTTGATAAAGTTGCTTTCTTTCCGCTTTATTCATATCGCGCGCAGTTATTACCATGGCTTGACCTTTTTTAAAATAGATAAACATTATGATTAAGTATCTTCCTGATTCAGTTTGGCCAAGGGCATAATAAACAGGGTTTAACCCTTTAGTTGATTGTTTGTTTTTTAGAATTAGCGGTTGGCCAAAGCAGACTTCTTCAACTTCTTCAGGGGTAACATTATGTTTAGCAATGTGCTCGATAATCTCATCATTCCATACTAACCGGGTAATTAGCATTTAACCACCTGCATATTTCCCCGAGCGCTTTGTTGTAGTGATATTATACCAGATGAAGATATATGGAACAATTAGCTCTTAAATGATAACCCGGAGAAGGCTGAGCGATGTTTAGCCCTTTTACAAAGGGTTGAAAGAAGGCCCTGGTCTTTGCCAAATGGAAGGGGATTAATTATGCCCGGCGCTATTTTGTGCCCATAAACCCCAATACGGAGAACCAGGAAAGGGTCCGCGGCTACTTCACCCGGGCGGTGACGAGCTGGCAGGGGGAGAGCCCTGAGACCAGGGCCATGTGGAATGCGGCCGTGCGCGGCCGGCCGCTGACGGGGCTGAATTACTACCTGGCCCAGTATATCAAGTACCTTTCCAGCCATAACGGCCAGGCCCCGGCCACGCCCTTCCTGCCCCCGGGCCAGCAGCAATCCTAAAGATTCAACCTGGAAGCGGCAGGGCCGGCGGCTTTGCCGCTTCTCCCCACTGTAGCCCACTATCCTCCCTTGTGCTCTATTTGCCATGAAGATGATTATTAATCACAGCTAAAGATCTTACCTGAATGACAGGAAATTCCCCCTCTTTTGTTGCAGAAGGGTGGTTGGAGCCGGCTGAATGCCGTTACCCGGCAGCCCATGCCATGCCACCAGGCACGGGCATAAAGGGCCTGGCAGGGCAAGACTCGTTTCGCGGCCGTGCGCTATGGTATCGTTCTGGGCCGCCGGGGCAGCGTGGTACGGCACCTGCACTGCATTTGAGATTGCTTATGGTTGCAATGGTTTTTTAGTATCGAGCCTTATTTTCCCATGGAGGAGAAGGTGTCTTCCTAGAAGGATTGAAGCATAAGCAAAGGCCCTGGGTGCTTGCAATTGCGTTGTTAGTAGTGGTATACTCCTAGTAAGGAAATCTTTCTAAGAGTAAGGAGGAGATGCTTCATGTCCACGCCGTTAGTGCGCTTAACCAGTAAAGGGCAGATGACTATTCCCCAAAGTGTCAGAGAAACTTTGGGCCTGAAGGCAGGCGATTATTTGACCATCCTGGTTGATGAAGATGAGATACGTTTGAAAAAGGTCCAGCCAGTGAAGCCCTTGAGTAAAGAAGACCCTATATGGAAATTGGTTGGTGCCGGGAGCAGCGGCCTTAAAGACGTCGCTGCCAAACATGATCATTACCTGGCTGAAGGTGAAGTAGAAAGATGGAAAAAATAATGGTAGATACCAGTGCTATTTACGCCCTTATTGACCGTTCGGACGATTGGCATGAGAAGGCTAAGAATCTCTTTAAGAAATTAAGCGAACAGGATGTTGATTTAATATTAACAAACTTTATTTTGGCTGAAACCCATGCTTTAATTTTGAGCCGTATAGGTCATGAACTGGCCCGTGAATGGGTAAAAAATTTGGTTTGGAAAATTGAACGTGTTAAAGAAGAAGATGAGAAGCGAGCCAGGGAAATCATAATTGCATACAAAGATAAGTCTTTTTCTTATACCGATGCTACTACCTTTGCTGTTATGGAACGGCTAAAGCTGAATGTAGCTCTGGCCTTTGATAATCATTTTACCCAATTTGGCTGGCAGTGTTTTGAAGATTGAATAACGTCGGCGGCTTGACTCTTCTCCAGGCGGCTCTACACTGCGGCGTGCCCTGCTTCGTCTTTTCCTCCAGCGAGTGGCCCACGTCCTGGCCCTGGAAGCCCTGGACAGGGCAGCCCCACGGCGGCCTACAACCTGGGCAGCGGCCGGGGCTATTCGGTTCTGGAAGTAATCAAAGCGGCAGAAAAGGTGACGGGGCAGAAAGTACCTTACCTTCTCGAATCCCTGGACAAGGACATTATTTACGAGAATGCTTTCCTGTGGGCGGCCAGTCTTTTCCGCAATACCGGCACCTTAACTTTCCCTCAGGTGTTCTTTCACCCAGGCGGTAATCAGGTCAGCATACTTTACGCCTTTTTTGCGGGCCAGCAGGCGTAGACGTTCCCAGTGACGTGTAGCAGGTGCTTGTTCAATGACCAACGGTTACCGGCTACTACTGCTCGGAAACTGTTAGTGTTTTTTTGCCTTGTAACATTTGTTAACAATTTCGCAAAACATTTTCAAGGTAGGGCAAAAGCCGGGTAACATTCTTCCATTATAATTGCTACGAAAATAGGGATGGACTATCCCCAAAACACGGGTGACCAGGTTCGAAAATTATCAAGGGCTAGAGCAACAAATCTTTAAAACTTAGGATTGAAGATAAGAAAGAGCTGAGAAACGACCTGCTTCTCAGCTTTTTCTGGTTGCTCGACGGGACTTGCCATCAACTGTTGCCTTTCTTTCCTGGAGCAGAAGGTATGGAATTTCTTCTGGCCGGAGGCTGGATGCCTGACTGGAAATACCAGATGTTCAAGAACATGCCGGATGCGCAGGGGAACTTTCTAAGTTTCCCGGGCGTTTACCAATATAGAGAGAAAGCTTGCTGAGGGGGGAAATAATGCCGTATAAGGGTAAGGTTTTGGTGGTTGATGACGATCAAAACGTACTGGAACTGGTCAAGTTGTACGGCGAAAGGGAAGGTTTTGAAGTCATCGGGGTTAACCACGGTGACCTGGTCCTGCCCGCATTCGACCGGGAGAATCCTGATGTGGTCATACTGGACCTCATGCTTCCGGGTAAGGACGGGCTTACCCTGTGCCGCGATTTGAGGGCGGTACGCATGATTCCCATCATCATGCTTACAGCCAAGGGAGAGGAAGCGGACCGTGTTTTGGGACTGGAAATGGGAGCCGATGACTACGTTTCCAAACCTTTCAGCCCCAGGGAGCTGGTAGCCAGAATCAGAGCGGTACTGCGCCGTACCCAAACGGTTGACGCGGTGACGAACTGGAAATTGAAATACCCGGGGCTGGAAATCCAGGCCGATACCAGGAGAGTTTTGGTTAATGGTGAAGAAACACAAGTTACTCCCAGAGAATTCGACTTGCTCTATTACCTGGCCCAGAATCCTCGACGGGTTTTCACCAGGGAGGAACTGTTGGGGGCCGTCTGGGGATATGACTACTTCGGTGATCAGCGTACGGTGGATGTCCACATTCGCAGGCTGAGGACAAAGCTGTCGCCCTTGCCCCATGAATACTTGACAACTGTTTGGGGTGTGGGATACCAGTTTACACCTCCTGTCAAAGGGGGAGAGGCCACGTCGTGAATACCTATCTCCGGCGGGGCAGGGAAAAACTTCAGTCGGTAATCCGTGCCGCGCGCGGGTTCTGGCTCATGTTCAAGCGCTTGCTGCGGGAACAATTCAACAAAAATATTTACACCAGGATACTGTTTACCAATGTGACAGCCTTTGTTGTCGGTCTGATTGCCCTGTCGATGCTTTCCAGCTTTGTAGTGAAACAGGTAACCTCTGATCAGGTCCAACAGGAGTTGTTACGCAAGGCCAAGCGGGTAAACTTTGCTTTGCTCCAGCAAAAGGACCAGGCATGGGGGACTCCACTTGCCGAGCAAACAAGCGATCGGGCCGAGGGTAGACAGGACTTGTTGAAATTTCTGGCCGATATCTTTGACGCAAGGATTACGGTCTTTGACAGGGAAGGAAACATTATGGGCACCTCAGAGGAGCAGGAAGTGGTACCCGGCAGCAAGGTAGAGGCAAAATTCGTCGAAATACTCACCAGAGGTGAAACCGCGATTACCCGGACAGTGGACCGGGAAACAGGCCGGCTCACCTTTATCGCCGTTGTCCCTATGGGGAACAACAAGGACGCCATTGAAAACGGCATCCTGCTGGAAACGAAGCCATCCAATCTCGACCTTGCTTTAAATAAAATGCGTTTGTACCTGGTTATCGGGGGAATGGTCATCCTGGTGATTATTATTTTCGTTTCTGTTTACCTGGCCATGTACATTTCCAGGCCGATTTCTCGTTTGGCTACCACCGTGGCGGAGATCAGCAGGGGGAGTTACGTTTTGAGCGGTGAGGACCAGCCTCTGGATGAAATTAATGTCCTTGCCGGCCAGCTCAATAAACTGGCGGTAAGACTGCAAAAGATACAGGCCGAAAGCCGCAGGATGGAAGAAGAAAGAGCCCGGCTATTTGCGGAGATATCGCATGAGCTACGTACCCCTCTGACAGCTGTTCAGGGCTTTATTGAGGCTATCCGCGACGGTATGGTGCAAGACGAGGCTTTACTGGAGAGGTACTTAGACACGATTTACACTCAAACGGTGCATATAACCAGGCTGGTAGATGACATATTGGAATTAAGCCGCCTGGAAAGCGGCAATATCACTGTCGAAAAGCTGCCCGTGGACTTAATCGCCCTGGCACAGGGTGTTGCTATGTCCATGGAGGGTGTGGCCAGGAGCAAGAATACCTCGATCCTGTTCGAGGCACAAACAGAAGATGCGGTCGTGATCGGGGACGTTGATCGGATGGAACAGATTATCAGGAATTTACTGAAGAATGCTGTCACGGCCACGGAGAACGGTACCATCAGGGTTGGCGTGGGGGCTAGACAAGGTGAAGTGGTACTGACCATTGAGGATAATGGTATTGGCATACCGCCCGAGGACCTGCCACACATCTGGGACAGGTTTTACCGGGTGAAGAACCAGCGCGGTGGTCGCATGCAGGAAAAAGGCAGTGGTCTGGGGCTGGTGATTGTGAAAAAGCTGGTTCAGCTACAAGGCGGCAAGATAGATGTTGTAAGCCAGTTGGGGAAAGGAACGACTTTTAGCATCAGTTTCCCATCTTATAACCAGAAATAGGTAATTGTCCCCGGCTAATACAGTCGGGGGATTTTTTTCTTTTGCTTCCACGGGCTTTCTGCCGACAGCGAACCCCATTTGCTATTAGCAGGTGGTTCAATAAAGTAGCAACAGTTACCGGCTATTACTGCTCGGAAACTGTTGTTTTTTTATGCCTTCAATGCCTCGTAACATTTATTAACATTGTCGAAAAACAATTTCAATGTCTGGTAAAAGCCGTTTAATATTCCTCCGGTATAATTTTCCTCGAAAGGAGGGGTGGTTGAAATCTCCGGGGAGGTGGTGGCGGTGTAGCGAACCAAAAAAGGATTTGGCGTAAAACTCTTAGGCGAAGGGAAAATGCGATTTTGGGGCTCTGAAGGATAAGTTTGTTGCTAAATTTAAGTCGAGGAGGAAAGTTTATGTCTATGCCAAAAGAAAAATTGAAAAAGATTGCCATAGGTTCTGTGGTCACATCTTTTTTGACTTTCGCCACTATAATGCCAGCCAGTGCTGCTGATGATTTCCAAACCGAGGAAGACAGCAACGCCAGTATTACCGTGCAAGAGGAAGTACGGGGGGACTCCTTGCGCCCATACTCTTTCGAAATGCCGGATAAAGCCGCGGCGCAGATTATCCTCATGGAGGACGGGAAATCAAGACAAATATTGGTTTGGCCGAGGGCCAATCTGAGAGCTGGAACCGCCGTTGCTCAAAACGGAATGGAAGAAGCCACCGCTCCCACCGGTGATGAGGAAGCGATAGGCGAAGGAGAAGCCGCCGTTACTGGGGAAGATGAAGCAGTAGAAGCAACAGTAGAAGCAGTGAGTGAAGAAGAGGCCACAGTCCCTGCCGGTGAAAAGGAAACAGTAGCTGAAGAAGAAGCCGCCGTCCCTGCCGATGAAAAGGAAGCGGTAGCTGGAGAAGGAGCTGCGGCCCCTGCCGATGACGAGAAAGCGGTAGTTGAAGAAGGCGCCGCTCCCGCCGGGGAAGAGGAAGCAGTGAGTGAAGAAGAGGCCACTGCTCCTGTTGATGAAAAGGAAGCGGTAGTTGAGGAAGAGGTTGCCGTTACTGGGGAAGATGAAGTAGTAGAAGCAACAGTAGAAGCAGTGAGTGAAGAAGAGGCCACAGTCCCTGCCGGTGAAAAGGAAGCAGTAGCTGAAGAAGAAGCCGCGGCCCCTGCCGATGAAGAGGAAGCGGTAGCTGGAGAAGAAGCCGCGGCCCCTGCCGATGAAGAGGAAGCGGTAGTTGAGGAAGAGGTTGCCGTTACTGGGGAAGATGAAGCAGTAGAAGCAACAGTAGAAGCAGTAAGTGAAGAAGAAGCCACCGCCCCTGCCAATGAAGAGGAAGCGGTAGCTGAAGAAGAAGCCGCCGCTCACGTTGACGAAGAAGCTGCAGTAGATGAAAAAACCACCGTCGACGAAGAGGAATCAGTATATGAAGCAGTCTACGGTCCCAGCGATAAAGAAGAAAGAGTGCAAATTAAACTCTACACCAGGCTCCTTAAATCATACGACAAATTGCTGGATATTTACGACCAACTGTTAGGTTTTTTCGGAACGATCTTCGCCCACTAAACAGACTGTCTGAATAAAACTGTTGCCAGTTCATGACTCCCGGCACGGGGAGTGTGACTGTGCACGGTAACTGACGGTTAAGGGACCACCGCCTTTGGCGGTAACCAATGCTATAAAAGTAGAAAAGCCATCTCTTGGTAATGCTGTCAAGAGATGGCTTCTTTATCATTTAGCGGCATAGGGAGTAACGGAGTTCGGCAACCCTCTCCCTATGCCCACAAGATGGGATAGTTTCCAAGTTTCTGGCTGTAAGCAGGATGTCCCGATAACGCCGGGCTAAACTTTGGTTTCCCTGGCGGAGGGGGTAAACCATGACTTCGATCAACGTCATGGAGGTGATGCAGGTAAATAGGCCATTATCCATATTTTCGAAGAAGAGAAGAACAAGCGGTAGGTAGGTTGAGTTTTCTTCCACAAAGTAAATCAAGGGAGCGGTATCGAGAGCAACCTTCTTGCCGCACAGGTTGGCTAACCATTCCATGACGCCCGCTCCTGTTCTATATAGTCCTTAACGTTTACATCTTTCCAGGTTTCTTTTCCAAGGCCTTGCAATTCCAAGATGCTCCGGGAACTCCCTTGCGTGGCCTGTTTTCTAATAAGGATGGATACCTCTTCGAGCAAGCGCAATTGATGTGCCAGGTCTAATTCTTTCACCCGTTCTAGAATCTCATAGTGCAATACGGGAAACTTTTTCCGGGCAGGGAACTTAGACTGGTAGGAAATCCTTTGCATCCTGACGTAACGTTTACCGGTAGCTGTATTCCCGGCAGCTTACGAAAATAGCCACTTCCTTTAGCCCCTGTTAGAATGAGGGGCCCAAGGAGGTGAGCACCATGGCCAAAGTGACGGCACCCACCGGTTCCCAGTCCACTTATCATCCCTCCCGGAGTCATTTTAGTCCATTTTACTGGCCCATACCAGCCGTGTCGGTGAAACACATCACAGTGGTATAATTATGAGAAAAACGCATGGTGCAGGCAAAGTGAATGAGGCAATAATCGTGGTTGGAGGCGGTCCCGCCGGCATGATGGCTGCCCTGGCGGCAGCAGGGGAGGGCGCACGAGTAATCCTCCTGGAACGGAACGACAAACTGGGGAAAAAGTTGCTCCTTACCGGAGGCGGGCGCTGTAACTTAACTAATGACTCTTCACCGGCTGAATGTGTCAGTAATATACCCGGCAATGGCAAGTTCCTTTACAGCACCTTGAATGGCTTTCCCCCTGCCCGGGTGAGGGAGTTTTTTGCCAGTTTGGGGGTACCTACGGTGGTAGAAGAGGAAGGCCGGGTTTTCCCTGCTTCCGGCCGGTCGGGAGATGTGGTCAGGGCTATGGCCAGGGCGTTGGAGGAGCGGGGTGCGGAGATTTACTACGCCACCAGGGCAACGGGGCTCCTGCTCCGGGATGGAAGGTGCTCTGGCGTGGTTACCCGGAGGGGTAAAATTTACGGCCGGGGGGTCATTGTGGCTACCGGGGGCCTCTCCTACCCGGCAACCGGTTCCACCGGTGACGGCTACGACCTGGCCCGCCAGGCCGGGCATCATATTGTGGGCCTGCGCCCCTCTTTGGTCCCCCTGGAGAGCCCGGAAGGGTGGATCCGCGATAGCCGGGTGCAGGGCATTTCTTTAAAGGGAGCAGGCCTTACCCTGCTTGCCGGGGCGGGAAGGAAAAGGGTGAAATCAATAAAGGGAGACGTTCTGTTTACCCACTTTGGTCTATCCGGACCCGGCATCCTTTGTCTGAGCAGGCACCTGGATGGAGAAGGAAACAGCGGGCCGTGGGAACTGGTACTCGATTTCTTCCCCGGCGAAACGCTGGAGGAGCTGGCAGAGCGTTGCTTGAGACTGGCTACCGGGAGCCCGGCAAGGAGCGTGAAAAATCTTCTGGATGCTTTGCTTCCCGGACGGCTGGTGCCGGAAATTCTTGCTCGAGCCGGGATAAACCCGGAAGGCCATTGTGGCCAGGCAGGCCGTAAGGGGTGGCGGCAGGTGGCCCGGGTATTGAAGGGACTGAATATCCGTATCAGCGGTACACGTCCTGTAAAGGAGGCCATGGTTACCGCCGGCGGGGTAGATGTGCGGGAGGTTGACCCGCGCACCATGGCTTCCCGTTTAGTGCCGGGGCTGTATTTTGCCGGGGAAGTGCTGGATGTGGATGGCTACACCGGGGGTTACAACCTGCAAATAGCCTTTGCCACCGGCTGGGCGGCGGGCAAAGGAGCAGCCATGGGTCAACGAAATCTTGCCGGGATGGCAGGAAACCATCGTTCGTTGTCGAAAAAGTCAAAGGTAAAATACTGGCAAAGCGTGGGGAAGGATAATGAACCGGGATAAAGCGGGGGAACTTGTAGCCCGCGGGCAAAAACTGCTGGATAAAGGGGACTTTAAAGGCGCAGCAAAAGCTTTTGCCGCCGCCCTGGAAAAGGAGGACGTCGTTCCTATCCGCAACAACCTGGCCCTGTCTCTTTTTCACAGCGGCGACCCCAAACGCGCCCTGGAGGTAATCCAGCCTGCCTTAAACACGGATGAAGAGTATAAACGCGCCAATCCCTTCACCTATGCCCTGGCCTCCCAGATTTTCTTTGCCCAGGGGCGGGGAGAGGAAGCCCGCCAGTGGCTTAAAAAGGCCGTGCAGAGCTTCGACGCCGGCCTGGCGGAATTTTATCGCGCCCGCAGCCAGGTCCCGCACCATTTCCGGGAGTATACGGTGAGCATCATGCGGGCGGCGGCCGAATTGAACGATCACCGCCAGGTATTTGAGCTGTATCGCCGCTGGGAGACTTGTCATGTTTCCTGGGAAAACAAGTTCCTGGCAGGGGTGGCCTGCTTCAACCTGGGCCGTTATAAACGGGCGGCGAGCCTGTGGTCTTCCATATCCGGTGTGTACAGGTTATTTGCCGCCATGCAGCAGGTGGCTTTTATGGTGGAGCGCGGCGTTATCCCGCCCTTTGCCATGAGCTACACTACTTACACCCAGGAAGAAATTGATGCAATTATCAAAACATGTGCCGTGGATAAGGAGGCCCGCCGCCGGTACTGGCAGGACGGTTATATCCTGATGGTGCTGCTATCCTATATCCTGGAGGCGGGAGAAACGCCGGCGGCCGGCATGGTGGCCCATTCCCTGGTGGCCTACGCCGGCGAATGGGGGGAAAAGCTGGGGTGGAAGATATTAGAATCTCCTGGCTTCAGCCCCACAGTAAAGATGGCGGCGGCGGAGGCCTTCATTGAACGGGGGCTACTGAAGGAAGGGGAGCCGGTTCGCATGTTTATTGAGGGGGAAAACCGGCTGGTACATATTAAGAAAACCCCTGTTGTCCTGGGAACGGATAAAGAGCTGGATGCCATAGTGGAAAGGGCCTTCGAACTGCGGGATAAGGGCCAGGTAGATGCCGCCATTGACCTGCTGCAGGACCTTCAACAACAAGGAAAATTCTACCCCCGGGCAATGATGGCCCTGGCCAATCTCCTGCGCCAGAAGGGCGAGCTGGCAGAAGCCCTGAGGATAATGTCCATGCTTAAGGAGGTTGGCCCGGAAGACCCGGCGGTGTTGTTCAATTATGCCGCGTTAATGCTCCAGATGGACAGGATAGAGGAGGCCCGTGCCTCCCTGGAAAAAATCGCTAGGGAGGGGTTGAGCGAAGAATTCCTTCAGAAACTGGAACTGCTGGAAATAGAACTGCAAAAGAGGGAAATCCTGCTCAATATACCGGAGGAAGCGATCAAGTTTTATCAAGAGGAAGAGCGGGGGCAAATAGAAGCCAAATCCCTACCCCTTGATCCTTCCCTCCTGCGGGGATTAAAGAACATGCCAGCCCACTGGCTGGACGGAGCCTGCTACCAGTACGGCCTTAAACCCGCACGGTTGCGGCGCGAGCGGGAAAAGCAGCTGGCGGAGCATCTTTCTTCCCGCGACAACCTGGAAAAGGTTGTGGGCGAGCTGGGCGCTGGGGAACTGGAGCTTCTAAAATATTTGCTGCAGAGGGGCGGCTGGAGCCGGCTAAATGCTGTTAGCCGCAAATTTGGCTCCCTGGAAGGGGACGGTTTCTTCTGGCAGGAGCAGGCCCCCCGATCTTCCCTGGGCCTCCTCTGGTCAAAGGCCCTGGTAATGGTGGGCAAAGCGAGTCTGGAAGGCAGGCGGGTCAAAATTGCCACTATACCTGTAGAACTGCGGCGGCCCCTTGAGGATATATTGGGTATGCAAGGAACAGGGGGCGTGGGAAAGTGAGCGTTAGTCTGGCTGAGTTTGCGGCGCCTGCCCGCCTGAAGATTGCGGTGGTCCCGAGGTTTCCGGAGGGATAAAGGATCCTTCAATGCAGGTAGTCTTCCAATTCGGACAGGTCGTTGATGTCGAAGATGTTGTCGATCACGCTTCCTTTGGGGAGCGTTTTTAGCGCCCATTATAGTTTACCTTGCTCAACCCATATGCTTCAGGTAAAATAAAGAAAAAGTTGCCAAGAACAGGGGGTGCGGGAAAGTGAGCGCTAACCTGGCTGAGCTGGCGGCGGGCCGGGAACGGTACACCTACGCCGACTACTGCCGCCTGCCGGAAGGGTCGCCTTATCAGCTTATTGGAGGGGAACTGGTAATGACGCCTTCGCCAACACCCTATCATCAGATGGTATCCATGAAGCTGGAGTTAAAAATGGCGGGCTATGTCCTGGAGAAGGGGCTGGGCATTGTTTTAGACGCTCCTGTCGATGTCTACCTGGGAGAAACAGAAACCTACCAGCCGGACATAATTTTCATATCCAACGAAAGGCTGGCCATCATCGAAGAAAAATGCATCAAAGGCGCCCCGGACCTGGTGGTGGAGATTCTTTCGCCCGGTACAGCTTACTACGACCTGCGCCGCAAGTATAAGGTATACGAAAAGGAAGGCGTCAGGGAATACTGGATAATTGACCCCGGGAATAAAGGGGTACAGGTTTTTTGCCTGCAGGACGGGAAGTTTGCCCTGGACCAGGAAATAGAACAGCAGGGCGCTGTTAAGTCGCGGGTTATAGCTGGCTTTCAAATTCAAGCAGAAAGCATCTTCTGAACGTCATTCCCCCTGTACAGGGTAAAAGACCTGGTGGAAAAGCCCTGGCCGGAAGAGGCGCCGTCCACCCTGGCCGCCCTGGAGAGGTACATCATCGAACCGGAGGTGTTTGACTTCCTGGAGAAACAGGAACCCGGGGCGGGCGGGGAGATCCAGCTTACCGACGCCCTGCGGGTGCTGGCGGGAGAGCGGCCCATGTACGCCTACGTCTTCGAGGGGCGGCGGTACGACGTGGGGGACCGGCTGGGTTTCCTGCAGGCCACGGTGGAGTTTGCCCTGAAGCGGGAGGATTTGCGGGAGCCTTTCCGGGAGTACTTGGAGGGTTTGATGCGCCGGTTGCCTAATACCCTGGAGCCTGGGATATAGGCATAGTCTTACCGCATTTTCCGAGCGGTGCAGGCGCACGCAAGGACTGCATCGATTACAAAGAAGATTTCCCCCAATTGCCTGGCAGTTACATGCTGGTAAAGAACACTCCCTTGCCTACTTAAAGACAGCTGGAGAGCCCGGATAATCTTGTCTGGGCAGGAAATTCCATGTGTCTGTCGAATAGAAACGAAACAGTCGCTCTGAGTATAGAAAGGAGCATCTAACCTCAACAATGAACGTTCCACCTTCAGGACCCGCCCTGCCGTACGAAGACGAAGTAGATTTAAGGGAAATTTTGCTGGTCCTCTGGCGCCAGCGCTGGATGATTATCTTTATTACCCTGGCTGCTGTGTTAGCTTCTGTCCTTGCCAGTATGGCGTTGCCCAGGGTTTATAGAGTAGAAGCCCTGGTAGAATTAGAAAGGGTAGACACCAGAGCTTCACAGCAAAATGAAGGGAAAGCAATACTTGAGAGCCAGACCCTCTTAACCACGGCCCTGGAGCAACTGGCAATACCGGCTGACCCCCGCAGCTTTAAAGCCCGCGGGGAAGTGATCAAAGATACCGAATACCTCAGGTTTTCCCTGGAGGGCCAGGACCCCCGGCAGGTTGCAGCCGTGGCAGGTAAAATGGTGGCCCTTTTTATTGAGCAGCGGAATAAAGTTTATGAAGAGCGCCGGGCGCCGCTGGAAAAAGAGCTACATAAAATCAGCCGCGACCTGGAACAATCCAGTACCGACAGGGAAAAAATTAATGAGCTTATTGCCGGCCTGGAAAAAGCGCCTTTAAACGAGGTTGAGCAAAAGCTTTATGCCCTGCAACTGGCCCAGTTGCAGGGGATCCAGGCCCAGGAAAAGGTTGGACTGACAGGACAGTACCTTTCCCTCCAGGATAAACTGGCCGCCATGCACCCGGCAAAAATCGTTGATGATCTCAGCGAGCCGGAAAAGGTCAGGCCTCGCCTGCTGCTCAATGCTGCCGTGGCCCTGGTCCTGGGTCTAATGGCAGGCATTTTCCTTGCTTTGGGCCGCAACTGGCTGGCAGGACCCTCCCAAAAATGAATGCCAGGCGGATAAGCCGGTAAGATTGCGCCGCGATTGAGCCGGGATGAGTTGACAAAAATTCATCCCTGGCTTATAATATGAGCTAAGGCAGAGGGAGAGGAGTATTAATCCACAGAAGGACGCTTTTTGACGGGAGATACTATCAAGAGGCGTTTCATCGTGCACAAACATGTTATCCAATGGTGGAGGTAAGGTAAAGGCGCTTTTCAGGAGATCCGTCTTCTGAAAGAGCGCTTTTTTATTCTATTAGCCAGGATTATTAAACCTTTTTAATCAAAAGATCAATGCAAGGGTGCTTTAAAGGAGCAGTGTTGCTCCAGGAAAGCACCCTTTTTACGTTTTGCAGGAAACGTCCGGCCGGACGATAAGATACAGGTCATCTTCAGCCGTTACAGCAGGCCCGGAGACTGCAGCGGCTCGGACGTAGAAACAAGTGTAGGTTTAGGATTTTGCATTAAAAACAAGAAATATGGAGGGTTGATTATGACCAGAAAAATTGCCATTTACGGAAAGGGTGGGATTGGCAAATCCACCACCCAGCAAAATACCGCTGCCGCCCTTGCCTACTTCTATGGGAAAAAAGTCTTGATTCACGGCTGCGATCCCAAGGCGGATTGCACACGGTTGATTCTCGGCGGCAAACCGCAGGAGACGGTGATGGATACCCTGCGGGAGTTCGGAGAAGATGCGGTGACCGTCGACCGGGTAGTAAAGACCGGGTTTTGCGGGATCAGGTGCGTCGAGTCCGGAGGGCCGGAACCAGGTGTTGGTTGTGCCGGCAGGGGTGTAATCACGGCCATCAGTTTAATGGAAGAGCTGGGTGCTTATACACCGGACCTGGATTTCATCTTTTTCGACGTACTGGGTGACGTTGTCTGCGGCGGTTTTGCCATGCCGGTGCGTGAAGGTAAGGCCCAGGAGATCTACATTGTGGCCTCGGGGGAAATGATGGCCCTTTATGCCGCCAATAATATCTGTCGCGGTATGGTCAAGTATGCCGAACAGAGCGGCGTCAGGCTGGGGGGTATCATCTGCAACAGCCGTAACGTTGATGGGGAGAGGGAATTGATGGAAGAGTTTTGTTCTTGCATCGGTACCCGGATGCTCCACTTTATCCCGCGGGACAATATCGTCCAGAAAGCGGAATTTAACCGCCAGACGGTGACCCAGTTCGATCCGGATTGCAACCAGGCCCGGGAGTACAGAGAGCTGGCCAGAAAAATCATTGATAACGATATGTTCGTCATTCCGCAACCGATGACCATGGACGAAATGGAGAGCCTGGTGGTCAAATTCGGGCTGTTGGACTAAAAACCGGAAGCCTCAAGAGAAGACGAAAATTTATATATGGGGGGTTATAGATATGAAAATGCTCCGGGCTATCATTCGTCCCGAAAAAAGCGAAGAAGTGGTAGATGCCCTGGCTGAAGCCGGATACGTGGCCCTGACCAAAATGGATGTGGTCGGGCGGGGTAAACAAAGAGGTATTCATATGGGCAGTATCTATTACGACGAACTGCCCAAGGTAATGATCATGCTGGTAGTGGAAGACAGCCAGGTGGAAGAAGTGGTAGCGATCATTACCAGGTCAGCCCATACCGGCAACTTCGGTGACGGCAAGATCTTTGTCACACCGGTGGAAGAAGCCTACACCGTACGGACAGGTTCCGCCGGGCTGTAGGGAAAGGGTGATCTCCTTGAAAGAAATAGTTGCCATCATCAGGCCCAATAAAATTAACGCTACCAAAAAAGCCCTTGACGTGTTAGGTTTTCCGGGTATGACCGCCTGCAAGGTAGTCGGGCGGGGTAAGCAGAAAGGCATTCTTGGGGAAGTAGCCTTCACCGTCAGCCCCGAACTGCAAAACCAGGAGGGTGGGATGAAATACGTGCCCAAAAGGATGCTTTCCCTGGTGGTAAATGATCAAGACGTGTCCCTGGTTGTGGCGGCAATCATCAAAATCAACCGTACCGGTCAGATTGGCGACGGGCGTATCTTTATATGTCCTGTTGAGGAAGTAGTACGTATACGTACGGGGGAAAAGGGAGAGGCGGCCATCTGATTGAGAAGGGGGAAGAACATCATGCCGATGGTAAAAATGAAGTGCAACGAAACGATTCCCGAGCGGGATAAGCATATTTACCGCACCGAAAAGGAGAAATCCATAATTCCGGCCTGTAATATCGCCACCCTTCCCGGGGATATGACCGAGCGGGGGTGTGCTTTTGCCGGTGCCCGCGGGGTCGTAGGCGGACCAATTGCCGACGTCATCCAACTGGTTCATGCGCCTGTAGGTTGTGCCTGGTACACTTGGGGTACGCGGCGCCATCTGTCCGACTTTTATCTCTGGGCTACGCCCACTCGCCTGACCAATGTTGCCTTCAACCGCCGCTACTGCGTGTGTACCGACATGCAGGAAAAAGACGTTGTTTTTGGAGGCATGAAAAAGCTGGAACGGGCCTGCCTGGACGCCATCCGGCTCTTCCCTGAAGCAAAGGGCCTGATTATTTTTACCACCTGCACCACCGGCCTGATCGGCGACGACGTGCAGGCGATAGCCCGGCAGGTTGAGAAGGAAACCGGCAAGCTGATCTTCACTTCCGAATCACCTGGTTGCTCCGGGGTGAGCCAGTCAAAAGGTCACCACGATTTTAACACCCAGTTTTACCGGCAGATACGGCAGTTAAGGGAGCGCCGGCCGGAGCTAAAAATGAGCGAAGAAGAAAAAACGCCCTATGACATCTGCCTGATTGGCGAGTACAACATGGACTGGGATTTAAAGGTGGTGAAGCCCCTCTTTGAAAAAATCGGCGTGCGCGTTGCAGCCGTTTTTAGCGGTAACGAGCGCATCGAAAACCTGGTCAAGATGCCCGACGTAAAATTAAACGTGGTGCACTGCCAGCGTTCGGCCGAGTATATCGCCCACATGCTGGCAGACGGGTTTAACATACCCTTTATTCGCGTCTCACTCTTCGGGATTAAACAGACTGCGGAAGCGCTGCGGAAAACGGCCGCCTTCTTTGGCCTGGAGGAGCGGGCCGAGGAGGTAATTGCTGAAGAAATGAAGCGGGTAGAGAAGAGCCTGGCTTTCTACCGGGAAAAGTTAAAGGGCAAGCGGGTGGCCATTTACGTTGGCGGGCCGCGGGTCTGGCACTGGATCAAGCTGATGGAGGAACTGGGGATGACCGTGGTGGCCGTCGCCTGCACCTTTGCCCACCAAGACGACTATGAAAAGATCAACGCCCGGGCGCCGGAGGGAATGCTGGTTATCGACAACCCCAACGAGTTTGAAATCGAAGAGATGCTAAAGAGCGAAAAACCGGACCTGTTTTTAACGGGACTAAAAGAAAAGTATATCGCGCGCAAGATGGGTATTCCCACGGTAAACTCCCATTCTTATGAAAAAGGTCCTTACGCCGGCTTTGTCGGTATGGTTAATTTCGCCCGGGATATTTACCAGGCCCTTTATGCACCGGTTTGGCAATTCCAGTGGGGCCTTGACGGTGCTCCATTAAAAGACGAGGGGGGAAGGGCATGCAGCTAAAGGAAATTCCTATTGCGGGCATACCTTACGATCAGATAAAAATCGCCAAAGTCCCGGCCACGCCGGAGTATTGTGAGCGGCCGGCAGAGCTGATCCCCTCCACGAGCAGGAGTGTGGTGATCAATCCCAACCGTACCTGTATGCCCCTGGGAGCCATGTGGGCGGTGCTGGGAGTAAAAAAGGCAGTTCCCTTTGTCCAGGGCGCCCAGGGTTGTACCACCTACGTGCGCTATACTTTCAGCCGTATTTTTAAAGAACCGGCCGTTATCGCTACCGCCTCCTTCCATGAGGATGCAGCGGTTTTTGGCGGCCGGCGCAACCTGGTGGAGGGCATTCGCAACCTGGTGGTACGTTACTGGCCGGAGTTGATTGGTGTGGTGACCACCTGTTCCAGCGAGATTATCGGCGACGATATGGTCAGCTTTATCAAAATGGCCAGGGCCAACCTGCGCAAAGAGATCGGGGCGGAAAAAGCGGACCAGATCCCCATCGTGCTGGTTAACACCCCAAGCTTTGCCGGGTCCCACGTGGAAGGTTATGACCGCGCCTCCCGTGCCTTTGTGGAGACCCTGGCTACCACCAGAGGGGAGCCCAACGGCAAGGTGAATATCATCCCCGGCCTGCTCTACCCGGGCGATATCCGGGAGATCAAACACCTGCTGCGCCACATGGGTATAGAAGCGATAGTGCTCTTTGATATTTCCGATACCCTGGACGCTCCCCTGGAGCCGCCAACGTCCGTCCCCTACTGGGCTCCCGGCGGCACTGAGGTAGAGGAAATTAAAGATATGGCCAATTCGCTGGCCACCTTTGCCCTGCAGCCCCACGCCGGCCAGGCCGGGGCCCGCTACCTGGAGCGCAAATACGGTGTGCGTGCCGTGGTGGGGCCGCCGCCGGTGGGAGTACAGGGCACCGATGCCTTTTTAAAAGCGTTGCGGGAAATAACCGGAAAACCCATCTCCCGGAGCCTCTTAGAGGAAAGGGGACGTTTGGTTGATTCCTTGGCCGACACCTTGCATCACACCATGATGAAAAAGGTGGCTGTTATGGGGGACCCTGATATCGTGCTCGGTGTCACTCGCTTCGTGCTGGAAATGGGGATGGAGCCGGTGGCCCTGGCCGGTGGTACGGCCAGTAAGACCTTCGTCCACGATGTAGAGGCCATCCTGGCCGAGGCAGGGTATGAAGGCGAACCGCCGCTGATCATCAACGGCGGTGACCTGTTCGAGTTTGAGGAGTACCTGAAAAAACAACCGCGCCTGGACCTGATTATCGGTAATTCCCGGGCCGTAGACATCTCCCGTGAGCTGCAGGTACCACTGGTGCGGGTAGGTTTTCCTATCTATGACCGCTTCGGTTATCAAAAACGCCCCATTGTCGGTTACCGGGGTGGGGAGATGCTCCTGGCGGAAATTGTCAACAGCATGCTGGATTACCAGTACCCGGATGACCGTACCCAGCAGCTGTAAGGAGATGAGGGAGGCAAATGCTCATTGAAACAATGCCCGAACGGGCTGGGCACCTGGAGCCGGCGAACCTGCCCGCGTGTGAGCGGCGGACCTTACCCGGGGTGATCTCCCAGCGGGCCTGCCTGCTTTACGGAGCCCGCTGGATGCTGGCGGCCATCAGGGACGCGGTTCACCTCATCCACGGGCCGGTGGGTTGTGCCTACTACAGCCAGACGGTACGACAAAAGATTTACAAGGTGTTTTCTACTGATCTGGGAGAAAAGGAGATTATCTTTGGCGGCGGGGAAAAATTGGAAGAGGCCATCAGGGAAGCAGTAAGTTTGTTTCCCCGGTCGTCAGCCGTGCTGGTTTACACTACCTGCGCGGCAGGACTGATCGGTGAAGACGTGGAGGCAATCTGCAAACAGGCGGCGGCTGCCCTGGGCCTGCCGGTGGTGCCGGTCAACTGCCCGGGTTTTGGCGGGGTGAGCCAGGGTGACGGGCACGATGTCGCTGCGGCAGCCCTGCTGGAGCATTTTATCGGGCGCGGTTCTGCCGGGACGCCCCTGGAAAACAGTGTGAACATCCTGGGTGAGTTTGATGTTCAGGGCGATTTGAAGGAAATTGAGCAGCTATTGCAGCGTCTCGGTTTAAATATTATCTGCGCCGTTTCCGGACGGGCAACGATGGAAAATATGGCCCGGGCTCGCCGGGCCCGGCTCAACATCGTCCACTGTGGGCGTACCGGGCGCTGGCTGGCCCGGAGGATGGAGGAGCGCTTCGGTATCCCCTGGCGGAAGGTATCCTTTTTCGGTTTGGACGCAACCGCGGCGGCCCTGCAGGCCATCGCTGCTTTCTTTAACCGTCCGGAGGAGGCGGCGTGGGTAGAAAAGGAGGCGGAAGCCGCCCGGCAGAGGGCGCTTCCTTACCTGGGACGCCTGGCAGGCAAGCGGGTGGCCCTGTTTTTTGGCGCTTCACGTATGGGTTCCATGGCCGGGGCCTTCAGGGAATTGGGTATGGAGGTGGTTTTATGCGGCTCCCAATTCGGCTGTCAGGAAGATTATACCGACTCCCGCCGCTGCCTGGGCCGGGGAACGCCGCTGATCGACGACGCTCACCAGCGGGAGCTGGAGGAATTCTGGCACCGCTACCGGCCGGATTTGCTGGTGGGGGGTACCAGGGAAAGATTTGTGGCCCATAAGATTGGATTACCCTTCCTGGTTTTTCCCCAGGAAACAAGCCCTTATGCCGGCTTCAACGGTTTTGTGCATCTGGCCCGGGAAGCGGCGGCCCTGGTGGGAGCGCCGGTGTGGCGGTTGAGCAAAAACGAGCTTTTGCGGGAAGAAGGAGAAGAAAAGATGGCTGAATATGTACGGTGTGTGGAGAGGGGGAAAAAGGAGAATGGGAGATCCAGCCTATGAAGAGATAACCAGGGAACATCCATGCTACAACAAAGCCGCTGCCAGGTGGTTCGGGCGCATCCACCTGCCGGTAGCGCCGGACTGTAACATAAAGTGTCGCTATTGTACCCGGCTCTACGATTGCGCCAATGAAAACCGCCCCGGCGTGACCAGCCACCTGATGACCCCAGGGGAAGCCCTGCAGCACGTGCAGCGGCTGGTGGAAAGGGACAGGTGCATCCGGGTTGTAGGCGTTGCCGGTCCCGGGGAGCCCCTGGCCAATAAGGCCACGATCTATACCCTGCGGCTGGTACATCGCCGTTTTCCGTGGCTGACAAAATGTATCAGCACCAACGGCTTGTTGTTGACCGAAAGCCTGCCGACGCTGCGGGAAGCAGGGGTGCGGGCGGTGACGGTGACGGTGAACGCCGTTTCCCCGGCGGTAGGCAGCCGGATCTACGATTACGTATCTTACCGAGGACGGGTATATAAGGGAGCTGCCGGGGCGGAACTCCTGTGGCAGGCCCAGAGTGGGGGCATTCGCCGGGCCCGGGAATCGGGCATGGTCGTTAAAGTAAACAGCGTGCTCATTCCCGGAATCAATGACCATCACCTGGAAGAGGTGGCCCGGGCGGTGAAGGCGGCCGGGGCGCATGTCATGAACATAATTCCCCTGATTCCCCAGGGGGAATTTGTCGGACTGCTGCCACCGCCGCCGGAGCGGGTCAACCTGTTGCGCCGGAAGTTGTCGCCCATTATTGACCAGATGTCCCACTGCCGGCGCTGCCGGGCGGACGCGGCGGGGAGGCTGGGATGAGATTTTATGCCCTGCCCTGGAGGTGAGGCTGATGCAGGTGCGGGTTGTGGATACGACCTTGAGGGACGGGGAGCAGGCCCCGGGGGTGGCTTTTAACCTTGAGGAAAAGGTAACCATCGCCCGGATGCTGGACCTGCTGGGTGTAGCGCAGATTGAGGCCGGCACGCCGGCCATGGGGGAAATGGAGCAACAGGCTATCAGGGCCATGGTCCGGATGGGCTCAAAATGCCGGATCAGCGCCTGGAACAGGATGGTATGGGAGGATATCCGCGCCTCCCTGGCCTGTGGGGTACGGGATGTGCATATTTCCGCTCCCGTGTCGCCCATTCAAATCCGGTACAAACTGGGGCAAAGCCATCAGTGGGTGCTGGAGCGTTTGCGGCAGGCCTGCTTCTATGCCATGGACCACGGCCTGCGGGTGACAGTGGGAGCGGAGGACGCTTCCCGGGCAGACCCAGTTTTCTTACTGGAGTTTGCTTTCCTGGCCCGGGAATTGGGGGCGGAACGGCTGCGTTACTGTGATACCGTGGGTGTTCTGGACCCGTTCACCACCTTTGAGCGTCTTGCCTGGTTGAAAGAAAAAATAGACCTGGAACTGGAGTTTCACGGTCATAACGACTTCGGCCTGGCCACGGCCAACGCCCTGGCGGCCGTCAAGGCCGGTGCTGGTTGGGTGGATGCCACCATCAGCGGGCTGGGGGAAAGGGCAGGGAACGCCGCCCTGGAAGAGGTGGTCATGGCCCTCAAGCACCTACACGGGGTCGATCTCGGCTTCAAGACGGAAAGGTTACGGGAAATCGCCGCATATGTGGCCCGCGCCTCCGGGCGGCAACTGCCTGCGTGGAAACCGATCGTCGGCAGTAACATATTCGCCCACGAATCAGGTATTCATGCCGACGGCGCCCTAAAAAATCCCCGGACTTATGAGGTATTCGCGCCTGAAGAAGTCGGCCTGAAGCGGCAGATTGTAATCGGCAAGCACTCCGGCACCGCCGCCATCAAGGCAAAGTTTGCCGAATACGGCATCGCCTTGAGCCAGGAGGAAGCCGCAGCCATACTGGAACGGGTGCGGGCGGCAGCGGTGCAGCTAAAGCGCTCCCTTGACGACAAAGAATTGGTTTATCTATATGAGGACTACCTTCTCCACCGGTCCCCCCGGATAGCTTCTACTCATTCTTCCTAGGACCCTCCCAAAAATGAATGCCAGAACGAAACATATGGTGAAACCTTAAAAGAAACAGGGAGGAGTCAATATGCAGAAAGGCAAACGGTTCGTAGCGCTGGTAGTTGGATTGGTTCTAGTGTTTTCCTTTGTCTTGCCCGCCTGGGCCAGGGCAGGAGGAGAAAAGCGATGGACCTGGGAGTATGAATTGGAATTGGAAGCCGGGTTGCCGGATGATGGGCAGCAGGATGCTGACCAGGAGCAGGAAAGGACGAGGGAGAGGGAGCGCGAAAGGGAACAAATAAAGATTAAGAACGGTAAAAGTGTGGCCGGGCATGTTTATAAAGGCGTGGAGAATGCCCTGCTGCATGTGAAAAATCCCGTAGCGCGGGCTGCATTGACGGCGATCCTGGAGGGGAGAAGTGTAGCTGAAGCAGTTTATGAAGCCAAGGCACAGTTGGGCTCCTGGAAGGACGCCGACGAGATTGCCAGCGTTACGGAGCAGCTGGAAACTGCCGTGGAAGCAGACACGACCCTTGATGCCGGTACCAGGACACAATTAAAGAAGCACCTGGGTGTGATGTACTTAAAGGCCGGCAAGTTTAAAAATGCCCGGGAATTACTGGAGACCGTCCTGGAGCAGGAGCCTGGTGACGAAGAGGCTTACCAGCAATTAGATCAGGCTTATGCGGCCAGCGGGGACTTGCAGGTAAAGGTTTATGTCAAGGGGAAGGGCCTGCAATTTGATGTTCCTCCCCGGATTGAAAACGACAGGGTGTTGATACCTGTACGGTTCCTGGCTGAGGGACTGGGTGCAACTGTAAACTATGACAATGGTGAAGTAATCATTAAAAATAGGGGCTCCACCATTCGCCTGGCAATAGGGAGCAACAAAGCCCTGGTAGATGGCGTAACGGTTGACCTGGATGTCCCGGCCCAGGTGGTTGATGGGCGGACCCTCGTACCCTTAAGATTTGTCAGCGAGAAATTTAAGGCTAAAGTAGACTATTATGGCGGCAGCAACCTGGTGGCAGTGCAGCCTTTATAAAGCATGGGGAAAGGTAGCAAGGGGAGCCTCGCCTGGCAGCGAGGCTCTTTTTATTTAACTTTAAACCCTTAACTTCTTCCTCACTATATGCTATATTGTGTGTATAGCAGAAGATGAAGACCTGTTCCTTGCTCTGGCCGGGGGCAGTTTTGTTTAAGGTGCTGCTGCGAAAAGTGTTATATCGGGTGAAATAAATGGGTGCTTTGATCGGCTGGTTCTGCCATTATACGCCGGTAGAAATTATTACGGCCCTGGGATTTATCCCTTACCGCCTTTTGGGCAGGGAGGGCAATACCCCGCGAGCTGATACATACCTGGTGGGCAACCTTTGCCCTTACGTCAAAAGCTGCCTGGAAACAGCCATCAGGCAGGAATTGCCGGCTCTGGCCGGCACAGTTATAGCCCGCTCCTGCAATGCCATGATCCACCTGGCCAGCACCTGGCCCCGTTATGGTGGCCAGGGAGTAACGTTGGTTCTGGACGTCCCCAGGCGGCTGGACGAAGAGGCTGTCCTCTACTACAGCCAGAATTTACGCCGGCTGGCAAAAGAACTGGCCCGGCTGGGTGAGCGGCAGTTAGAGGACAGCCTCTTGTGGCAGGCGATCAATGCCTGGGAAGAGCAGCGGTCTTGCTGGCGAGAGTTCCTGGCTGCCCGGGCGCGGGGGGAAATTTGCTTAAGCGGGAGTGACGTCATGGCCTGGCTGGACAGGTGGCAAACTTGCGCGACGGCGGCTGGCCGGGATAAAGGGCAGGCCGGGATCGCTGCCATAGAGCAGCGGTCCCGGCCGGACTTCCGGGGGCGGCCGCGCCTGATGCTGGCAGGCAGCATTCTCCCGGCTGAACTACCTGCCATGGTTGAAGAATGGGGGGGCTGGTCTGTTTTCGAAGACGCCTGTAACGGGCGGCGTTTTTTGCTGGCGGAGGTAGCGCGGGAAACGGGGGACCCTTACCTGCACCTGGCCCAGCTCTACCTGGGAGGACCGCCCTGCCCCCGCATGGTTGCCGATCAAACCCGGCGGCAGCAGTACTGGGCCGGCGTGGTTGATGATTACCAGATCGATGGGGTAATTTATCATGTTATGAAATTTTGCGACGCAGCCATCTACGACTTCCGCGCCATGAAGGATTTTTGCGACCGGAGGGGCCTGCCGCTGTTACGGCTCGACGGGGACTATACCGGCGGTGGTCGTGGCCAGTGGCAGACGCGGGTGGAAGCTTTCTTAGAAATGTTTTGAGGTACGGGTTATGGATATTTACCAGTTCATACGTTCCCACCTGGCCGGCCCGCTGCGGCAGCGGGCTTTTAAATCTCCCTGGACATATAGACTGTTAAAACAGCTGGTGGCAGCTCAGAAAAACCGCTATTCCTGGCAGGCAGCCCACCTGATGCTGTTAAATACCATCGACCAGGTGGCGGCGGCATACCTGCAGCAGGGTCCGGTGGTCTGGCACAATGTTTTTTTCCCCACAGAAATCCTGTACGGCCTGGGGCTGGTCCCGTTTGCTCCGGAAGCGGCCGCCGCTGTGGCTGTGGGCATGGGGGTGGCTGAGGAAGCGTTCCGGGTGGCTGAAGGCGAGTGGGTGAGCGGCGAAAGCTGTTCTTTCCACCGCCTGGCCTACGGCTGCGACCGGGCCGGCTATTTGCCGCCTCCAGGGGCCGTCGTTTGCAGTTCCCACCTTTGTGATGCCGCCCCCCAGTCCCTGGCAGCTGCCGCCGGCTATCACCATGTACCTTTTTACCTGCTGGATGTCCCTCACCGGCAGGATGCCGCTGCCATTAACTATGTGGCGCGCCAGCTTAAAAGCATAACCTTTTCCCTGGCGGAAGCTTTAGGGGTCCCGTGGGACCAGGAACGCTTCCAGGAGGCCGTGATTGCCTCGAACACGGCCCGGGAGCACTTGCTGGCCGTCAACCGGCTGCGCCGGCAGCGGCCTGCCTACATTCGCGGTGATGAAGCCCACGGGTTTATTTACCTGATGCTGGCTGGTTTCGGGTCGGAGGCTGCGGCCGCGGTGTACAGGCAGCTGGCCGCGGAGCTGGAACAGCGGTGGCGGGAACAACGCCGGGCCGTGCCGGAGGAAAGGGCCCGCCTTTTGTGGCTCCACCTGCGGCCTTATTATCCCACGGAGATTTTTAACCTCCTGGAACAGGAGGCCGGCGCGGTGGTTGTTTTCGAAGAAATGCACCACGTCTACTGGGAACCCCTGGACCCGGCCAGGCCGTTTTACAGCCTGGCGGGCAAGGTCTTAAGCCACCACGGCCTGGGTTGCATGAGCAGGAGGATAGAAGCTATCCTGGCCATGGTTGACGCCTACCAGGTGGATGGCGTCATTCACTTTGCCCACTGGGGCTGCCGCCAGAGCACGGCCGGCCTGCGCATGCTGCAGGATGCTTTGCGGGACAGGGAGATCCCCTTCCTGAACCTGGAAGGGGACTGCGTGGATAAAAGCAAGTACGCTCCTGGCGCCATCAGGACGCGCCTGGAAGGTTTTCTGGAAATGCTACGAGCAGTTTAAAGGAGGTTGTCCTTTTGACTGTAACTGCGGGACTGGATCTGGGTTCGCTGACGACCAAAGCTGTCGTTATCCGCGATGGAGCGATTGCCGGGTCGGTTGTTATGAAAAGCGGGGTCCGGAGTGAAGATATTGCCTGGAGAGCCTTGAAGGCAGCCCTGGATCAGGCGGGTATAGGGGAAGAGCAGGTAGACGGTATTGTGGCCACCGGCTATGGGCGCGTCAGGGTACCTTTTGCCCACCGCAAAGTGACAGAAATAACCTGCCATGCCCGGGGGATATATCACCTCTGGCCGGAGGTGGCGACAGTAATTGATATCGGTGGCCAGGACAGCAAGGTAATCCTCCTTGACCGCGGGGGGAAGGTGCGGGACTTTGTCATGAATGAAAAGTGCGCCGCCGGGACCGGGCGTTTCCTGGAAGTCATGGCCCGGTCCCTGGAGGTCAACGTTGAAGAAATGGGGGAGCTCTCCCTGGTAGCACCGCGGGGCGCCAGCATCAGCAGCATGTGCACGGTTTTTGCGGAATCAGAAGTGGTCTCCCTGGTGGCCGAAGGCCGGCCGGTAGCCGAAATAATCCGCGGCCTGCATGAAGCTGTTGCCCAGCGGGTAGCGGCCATGGCCAGCCGCGTGGGCTGGGAAGAGCCGGTAGCCATGACGGGCGGGGTGGCGAAAAACAGGGGTGTCGTCAAGAGCCTGGAAGATAACCTGGGGACCGCTATTCGCGTACCCCCGGACCCGCAGATCATTGGCGCCCTGGGCGCGGCCCTGCTGGCAGCTGACAGCAAGAAATAAACAGAAAACGAGGTGCCCTTGTTTGCCATACGAACCCATCACCCCCATTGCCTGGCGGGACGGCCAGGTGGAGATGATCGACCAGACGAGGCTGCCCGGGGAACTGGTTATTATCCGGCCCCGGACGGTAGAGGAGATGTGGGATGCTATAAAAAAGCTCAAGGTCCGGGGGGCACCGGCTATCGGCATAGCTGCGGCCCTGGGCCTTTACCTGGCTATCAAGGATTCCCGGGCCGGGGACAGGGCGGAATTTGAGGCCGAGCTAAAACAGGCCGCCGCTTACCTGGCCTCATCCCGGCCTACGGCGGTGAACATTTTCTGGGCCTTAAAACGGGTGCAGCAGGCAGTGGCAGCCGCCACGACGGATGATGTTTCTGCCTTGAAGGAACTGGTGTTAAAGGAAGCCCTGGCCATCCGCGACGAAGATGAAGCCATGTGCCAGGCCATCGGGAAAAATGGCGCTCCCCTCCTCCAGGATGCTGAAGCAGTCCTCACCCACTGCAATGCCGGTACCCTGGCAACCGCCCGCTACGGCACGGCCCTGGCGCCCATTTATTACCTGGCTTCCCGGGGTAAAGTCCTCAAGGTCTTTGCCGATGAGACCCGGCCCCTGCTCCAGGGAGCCAGGCTTACGGCCTGGGAGCTGCACCAGGCGGGCATCCCGGTTACCCTGATTACCGATAATATGGCTGCCGCCGTCATGGCCCGGGGCTGGGTCCAGGCGGTCATCGTCGGCGCCGACCGCATTACGGCCAACGGCGATGTGGCCAATAAAATCGGTACCTACGGGGTGGCCATCCTGGCCAGGGAACACGGCATCCCCTTTTATGTGGCGGCACCGGCTTCCACCTTTGACTTGAGCCTCTCCAGCGGCGACCAGATACCCATTGAAGAAAGAGACCCGGCTGAAGTCAGCCACTTTGGCCTGCGGCCCACGGCGCCGGAAGGCATCAACATTTTTAACCCGGCCTTTGACGTGACTCCTCACCGTTATGTAACGGCCATTATTACGGAAAGAGGGATCATCCGCCCGCCATATAAACAAAATATCGCGCGCATAATATAAAAAACCACCCCTAAGGAGGCCGGGTACGAAAATGAATAAGGAAAGGGAAATTGACGAGCAGCGACGGTTGGCTGAAGCCCTGGAGGAAGAGCAAGAGCAAAAGAGGGAGCAGTTCACCCGTAATATCATGCGGGAAAGGGAAGGCGTTGCTGCTGAAAGGGAGAAATTCCTCCAGGACCTGAAGACCGGGTCCATCAAGAAGCTGTAGTCCCCGGTGTAACCCTTGGCAGGTAGCCGGCTAGCTTCCTGCGGCCGGGGCAAGAAGGGGCGGCCAGGGCAAGGCCACTTGCGGCAGGGCAGCAGGTGGCCCCTGCAAGTATTCCCTAACTTTTAATTGACAGTGTTAAATTATGGTTCTATGATAAAATCGTTAAATAGTGCACAGTAAAATACTACATAGAAGGGGCGTTATCTGGGTGCGGATTGCGATTATCGGCGGTTCCGGGGTTTACGATCCGGGTATTTTAAGCAATATCCGGGAAGAAAGGGTTGATACGCCCTATGGTACGGCCGTCCTCAAGGTCGGTACTTACCAGGGCCAGGAGATAGGTTTCATGCCCCGCCATGGGGAGAAGCACACCGTGCCTCCCCACAGGGTGAACTACCGGGCCAACATCTGGGCCCTGAAGATGCTTAAAGTGGAACGGGTGCTGGCCACGGCTGCCGTTGGTTCCACCAACCCCGGGTACAGGCCCGGGGATTTCGTCATTGTCAATGATTTCCTGGACTTTACCAAAACCCGCACTTATACCTTTTTTGAAGGCGGCGAGATGGGGGTAGTCCATACGGATTTTACCACGCCTTATTGCCCCGAACTGCGGCGGCTGCTGGTGGAGACGGCGGCCGGGCTGGGAATAAAGGCCCATGACGGTGGGGTATACGCCTGTACGGAAGGACCGCGCTTTGAGACGCCAGCCGAGATCCGTATGATCCGGCAGCTGGGCGGGGACCTGGTGGGGATGACCAATGTGCCCGAAGTGATCCTGGCCCACGAGGTGGGCCTGTGCTACGGCCTCATTGCCATGGTGACCAATATGGCGGCCGGCATTTCCGCCACTCCTTTAAGCCACGCCGAGGTCCTGGAGATCATGGACCAGAACGGCAAGAACCTGCGCGATCTCATCATGCAAACTATCCCCAGGATTCCCCGGGAAAGAAACTGCCGCTGCAGCCTTACCGGTGGGAAGATTGAGGTCTGAAAAGGGAGGAGTAGGAAATGGCTGCGTCTATTATTCGCGATCCCGGCCTGGCCCCCGAGGGGCTGCTGAAAATCGAGTGGGTCCAAAAGCATATGCCCATATTAAATGAAATTCGCCGGGATTTTGAGGAGCGGCGGCCTTTTGCCGGCAAAAGGGTGGCCATTTGCCTGCACCTGGAGGCCAAGACAGCCTACCTGGCCCTGGTCATCCAGGCCGGGGGGGCGGAAGTGGCCATCTGTGGTTCCAATCCCCTGTCCACCCAGGATGACGTCTGTGCCGGCCTGGCAAGCCTTGGCGTATCTGTCTATGCCCACCACGGCTGCACGGCGGGAGAATATAATTTTTATTTGAATAAAGTGCTGGATACCAGGCCCCAGTTGTTGATTGATGACGGCGGCGACCTGGTCCATTTACTCCATACCGGCCGGCGGGAGCTCCTGGCGGGGATTACCGGCGGTGCCGAAGAGACCACCACCGGCATTTTACGCCTGCAGGCCATGGAAGCCGAGGGTGCCCTGGCCTTTCCCATGGTGGCCGTCAACAACGGCGACTGCAAGCACCTCTTTGACAACCGTTACGGTACCGGCCAGTCTACCTGGGATGGTATCATGCGCAATACCAACCTGACGGTCTGCGGCAAGACTGTGGTCGTTGCCGGTTACGGCTGGTGTGGCAAGGGGGTGGCCATGCGGGCTAAAGGGCTGGGTGCCAGGGTAATAGTCACCGAGGTTGACCCGGTCAGGGCCAATGAAGCCTTAATGGACGGCTTCCAGGTCATGCCGATGCGGGAAGCGGCTAAAGCCGGGGACTTCTTTGTGACGGTTACCGGCTGCGCCAATGTCATCCGCAGTGAACATTACGCCGTCATGAAGGACGGGGCCATACTCGCCAACGCCGGCCATTTTGACGTGGAAATCAACAAGCAGGATTTAATGGCTATGGCTAAAAGCCACCGGGTGGCGCGCCGCAATATTGAGGAGTTTGTCCTGGAAGACGGCCGGCGCATCTATCTCCTGGCCGAGGGGCGCCTGGTAAACATTGCGGCTGCCGACGGCCACCCGGCGGAGATCATGGACCTCACCTTTGCCCTCCAGGCCCTTTCCCTGGACTACCTGGTAAAGAACGCCGGCAAGCTGCCGCCCCGGGTCCTCCCCGTGAACAGGGAAATCGACCGCCAGGTGGCCTCATTGCGCTTAAGGGCCCTGGGGGTGGAGATAGATACCCTGACGGCAGAACAGGAACGCTACCTGGCCAACTGGCGGCAGGAATAGGCGGCGGGAATTTTAGCGGGGGTCGTGGTACAAAGCCGAAGCCAGCTGTAGTTTTAAACCGGCGCCAACGCCGCCTCCAGGTAAGCCAGGGTACACGCCGCCGCATCCAGGCGGGCGCGGATACCCAGGGGCAGGGTGGCCTGGGTAGCCAGGTGGCCGGCCGGCAGGCCGTAGAAACAGGGAATGCCCAGGGGGGCCAGGTGCCCGGTTATGACTTCCAGGGGGCCGGGTTTAAGAGAGGAATCCCCGCACCCGGTACAGATACCAAAAACAATCCCGACCGCCGCCTCCAGCTTACCTGCCAGCTTGAGCTGGGTGAGCATCCGGTCGATGCGGTAGGGCGCCTCATCCACTTCTTCGAGGAAAAGGATTTTCGCCCGGGTGTCAATTTCAAAGGGCGTACCAAGGGTGGCTGATACCAGGGACAGGTTGCCACCGGTGACTATCCCTTCGGCCTGTCCGGGATTGATGGTCACTGGTTGGGGTAATCCCGGCGCTGGCGGGATGCTGCCCAGGGGTGAAGCAACCGTCAGGGCACGGCTGAGGTTTTCCCTGGTATAGGGTGGCAAGTCCTCGCTGCCCAGTTCGGGATAGAGCATAGGGCCGTGGAAGGTTACCAGGCCGGTCATTTTGTTGAGGGCCAGGTGCAGGGCCGTAATGTCGCTGTAGCCCACTAAAATTTTTGGATGGCAACGGATAAGGTTGTAGTCGAGATCAGCCAGGAGCCGCAGGGTGCCATAACCGCCCCGAAGGCAGGTTATGGCCTTTACTTCCGGGTCCCGGAACATCTGGTGCAGGTCGGCCAGGCGCCCGGCATCGCTGCCGGCCAGGTAACCGACGGCCTTGCTTATATGGGCCCCGGTACGGACGCGGTAGCCCAGGCTGCGCCAGAATTGGATGCCCCGGGCCAGGTACGCCGGGTCCGGCAAGGGACTGGCCGGGGCAATGATCCCGATGGTATCGCCCTCCAGAAGGGCCGGGGGTTTTAAAACGGGGATTGGTCCGGACATGGCACTTCCCTCTGCATGGAGTATCAATTCCTGCGAGCCTGGTTTACTTACATTACATCTAGGTCGGCCTCCGGTTGGCCCTGGTTTAACTGGCACCAGGCCCCCCTGATCCATATTATATGCTCCACTAAAATAAAAACGGCAGGGTTTACCTGCCGTTTGCCAATTTAACCGGGCAGTGCTATTTGCGGGTGATGCCGTCGGCATTCTTTTCAGCAGAGCCCTTGGCAATGAAAGTCTTGCAGCAGGTTTCTGCCGAAGACTTAACAGGGGTGGCTGAAATAGTGCCGGCCATGGGGGCATCGACATTCTGGGGTTGAGAGTTACTCATGGCATCGGAAGTAACCAGGATCTGCGAGGCATCACAGACATTACCACTGGACCAGTAATGGCAGTTGTTTACGCTGCAGGTAATGCGCGGCATAAAAGGCACCTCCAATAATTAATATCTGGCCTTCTAAAAGAAAATATCCCACGGCAGCAACCTTTTTATGCGCTTAAATACCATTAGATAATTTATATCCCACCGGTATATACTAATTTTGAAGTTTTGGTGAAGTTCCTTGACAGAGGTGAAGCCGGTAAATAAGATAAAATTAAGCTTTACATATGGGGGGTATGCCAAAATCGACCCTGAACTTGCCAAAAATAGTTAAGGAGGTTATGATATATGATGTGGGGATATTATGGCAGCTGGGGAATGGGCCTCTGGATGCTGGTCTGGTGGGTGTTTCTAATCGGTATCCTGGTCCTGGCGGTTTATGGCCTGGTAAGCCTGTTTAACCGCCGCACCGGCCAGCAGCCCGCGCTGCGTCCCGACCCCCTGGGAATTTTGAAGGAACGTTATGCAAGGGGTGAAATCACCACCGACGAGTACCACCGCATGCGTGAGGAACTCAGGGAATAGATTTGTAGTTGGAACACTTACCACATCTTACTTCTATTTTCGGGGAGGGTGGCTATGCGACGCCAACTTGGCAGCGATGCCGGTTTAACGGCGCGGATGTTTTTAACCATGTTTTTGCTGGCAGCCCTGTATCTCTTCTTCCTGGCCGTCCTGTGGCAGGCCGGGGTCAGTTATACAGGTATTATCATTTTTGTCGGGATCATGCTGGCCGTCCAGTATTACTTTTCCGACCGCATGGTGCTATGGTCCATGGGCGCCCGGGAGGTATCGCCCAGGGAAGCGCCGGAACTCCATGCCCTGGTGGAAAGGCTGGCCGCCCTGGCCGACTTACCCAAACCCAGGGTAGCTATTGTTGATACTCCCATGCCCAATGCCTTTGCCACCGGCCGTAATCCGGCCAACGCCGTCGTGGCAGTGACAACCGGGATCCTGGAGCGCCTCGATCCGCCGGAACTGGAAGCCGTCCTGGGCCATGAATTGAGCCATATCAAAAACCGGGATATGACGGTGCTGACGCTGGCCAGCTTTTTTGCTACCGTCGCTTCCTTTATTGTGCAAAACTTTTTCTACTGGGGCGGCGCCTTTGGCGGCCGTGACCGGGACGAGCGCAACAATACCATGCTGGTTTATTTGGTGTCCCTGGTGGTCTGGCTGGTCAGTTACTTCCTCATTCGCGCCCTGTCCCGTTACCGGGAATTTGCCGCCGACCGGGGTTCGGCCATCCTTACCGGTTCGCCGGGTCAGCTGGCCTCCGCCCTGGTAAAGATCAGCAGCAGCATGGCGCGCATCCCTGACCGGGATTTACGCCAGGCCGAGGCCTTTAACGCCTTCTTCATTATCCCGGCCTTAAATGGCAACAGCATCATGGAGCTTTTCTCTACCCACCCGTCCCTGGAGCGCCGCCTGGCCTACCTGCGTAAACTGGAGCGGGAAATGGAGGATTGGCGGTGAGCTTATGGGACGCCCTCCTGGGGCGGACCCGGGTACCGCCGGCGCGGACGGAGCCCCTTTTTGCCCTGAGCACGGCCATTGTTACCCTGGAAAGCGAGCTGGGCTGGCAACCCGGCGGCCGGGCCGGGGTGGTCCTGCGGCCTGGGGAAGATAGTTTTTTTGCCGGCGCCCGCGAAGAGACGGAGGAACTGGTATCCCTGGCTGCCCGGGAAATGGAGGGCCGCCTGGAGAGTAAAAAGGATGAATATGGCTACCAGTGGCTCATCTTCGCCGACCGCGACTGGGAGGACCTGGTGGCCCTGGCTCACATGGCCGGCCAGAATTTTAAGGACAAGGGCGCCGGCGACCGCCTGCTGGCGGCGGTTTTTAAGCTGCAGAAAAAGGACCAGGTCCTCTATCTCATTTTTAGCTATAAGCGGGGAGCCTTTTATCCCTTTATCCCCGTTGATGAACGGAATAAGAAGCGGGATAATGCCGGGGAAATGCGCTTGGCGGCTTTAATGGAGAAGGAGCTTCCCTGGGAAAAGGATCTAACCCGCTGGTATCCCCTCTGGGGTTGCCCGGTATAACCCACGAAAGGAGTTTTTGTACTATGGGCATCCTGTCACGTATGTCGACAATTTTCAAATCCAAGATGAATAAGATCCTCGATCAGGTAGAAAACCCCCAGGAAACCCTGGAATATTCCTACAACCGCCAGCTGGAAATGCTCCAGAACGTCAAACGTAACCTGGCTGATGTCGTTGCTTCCAAAAAACGCCTGGAACTCCAGGCCGTAAAGCTGAAGGATAGCCAGAAAAAGCTGGAAGAACAGGCCCGCCAGGCCCTGCAGCTGGGACGGGAGGACCTGGCCACCACCGCCCTGGAGCGGAAAGCAGCCATCCAGCAGCAGCTGGATGGCCTGGAAGAGCAGATTAAAGGGCTGGAGGCCGAACAGGCAAAACTGGCTGCCGTGGAGGCCAAACTCCAGGCCAAGGTAGAGGCCTTCCGGACCAAGAAAGAAATAATCAAGGCCCAGTATTCGGCGGCCCAGGCCCAGGTCAAGATCGGGGAAGCGGCTACCGGCCTGTCGGAAGAGCTGGCCGACGTCTCCCTAGCCATCCAGCGGGCCGAAGAAAAAACTGAGCAAATGCGGGCCCGGGCAGCAGCCATTGACGAACTGGTAAATGCCGGAGTGCTGGAAGACGCCCTGGAAACGGCCGATCCCCTGGAGAGGGAATTGAAGCAGGCCGGCGCTGCCAGCCAGGTCCAGGCGGAACTGGAACGCTTGAAGAAAGAGGTGGGCAAAGCTTGATTATCCGCATTTTAACGGAAGGCCAGTACCGGCTGGAAGGGGAGGCCTTGAGCGAACTCGACCGTTTGGATGACAGGCTGCTGGATGCCCTGGCGGCAGGTAACCGGGAGGAATATGATACTAATTTCCGGGAGGTCCTGACCTTGATCCGCGGCCGGGGCAGCCGCATTCCCGATACCGAACTGGTAGAATCGGATCTCATCCTGCCGGCACCGGACACAACCTTTGAAGAGGCCCGGAGCCTCTTTGCCGGTTACCCGCGGCAGCTGAGTTAAGCTAAAATACAGGCGCTAAAAAGCAGGTATCTTTTTTAGATACCTGTTTTTTTGCTGGTGTAAAATGGAAAGATATAGTATAATAGGAATTAAATGGAGCCCACAACCATCGAAAGCATTAAAATTGCGGGCTGGCATTTGTCTGAAGCGAGCGAGCTTCTACCGAACGGCGAAGCGGTCCTGGCGAAGCCGCAGTAACCAGTTCTTCGGTTTATGCAGTCGCACTACCTTTGGAGGCACCTGAGTTTAGTGAGTGCTGGGCGCTCCGCGAGGACTTTGGTGCGGGCTAGACAATGCCAGCCTGTGACAAAGTTATTTTTGCGGGAGGGGAGAAAATGCGGAAAGCTAGTTTGGCCGGGCTAATCATGTTTTTCCTGCTGCTGCCGTGGGGAACGGCCTGGGCCGGGCCGGCGGCGAGCTCACTTCTGGCCCTGTTACCGCCGGAACAGGCCAGGGCAGCAGCATTAACCCGGGGCGGTTTTGCCGTTATGCTGGCGGCAGCGGCCCAGATTAAAAGTGTGGCTGCTGGCGACAACCTGCCCGGAGACGTCCCGGCCGGTAGCTGGTATGCACCGGCTTTAAAGGCCCTCTGGCAGGAGGGGATGATCCATGGCTATCCCAACGGCACTCTGCGTCCCGACCAGGAGATAACCACCCTGGAGGCTGTTATTCTCACCGCCCGGGTCCTGGGGTTACCCAATGAGATCAGTTCGCCCGCTACCGCACTGCAACCGGGGGATATACCCTACGGCTTCAACCAGTATGCCTTTTTCCAGCGCCAGGGGTTACTGCCACCGGGGGGACCAATGGCCGTCCTGGCACCGGCAGCAGCGGCTGGCTGGCTGGCAGAAGTCTTTAGCTCAGACCCCGGGGCGAAAGATCTTATGGATAAATGCCGCCAGGCCCTGGCCCGGCAGCAGGGTATTGCTACCCGGGGCGAGGCCAGTATTAAATTTCACAGCCGGCCGGGTTTACCGGCTACGATGGAACTGGACCGGCTGGCAATTAAGGGAGAGGTTCTCAATGAACTTCTCCTGCCGGGGCAAATGCACCAGGTTGCTGAGCTGGAACTGGAAGGCCGTAAGACCCTGCGCATAGAACAGGTTGTTAGCAATGGCAGCCTGTACCGCCGAGTTACAGAGGCTCCGGGCCAGCCCGGTGACTGGCAGCAGTTAAACCTGGCTCCCGATGTTACCCTCTTAATGCGCCAGCAGCAAAACCTGGGGTTGCCGGCAGGAATCTTTCCCTACTTGCACTATCGCTTCCTAGGAGTAACCAAAGTTGCAGGCCAGGAAGTCCTGGGTATCAGTTTTTATACCCGCCTCAATACACCCGGGAGTGTTACCGGCTTTTTACCGCCGGCAGCCCTGGGCGAGGGCCTGGAAACCTACCTGAACCCGCCTGGCAAACTTGTCCGTTCATTCTCTTACTGGGGTTTAGTTTACGTCAATCCCCAAACCTTTTTACCCGTCAGGAGCGTTATTAACCTCATCCTGGCCTTTGCTCCTGCTTACCGGGGGCAGCCGGCACCTATGGCGGCCATGGAGATGCGCTACCAGGTAGACAGTTATACCTATCAGGCCATTAAGATTAACCTACCGTTTCCGGTGCCGCCGCCAGTAAAGGAACACTAGCAGGATGAGGCCCGCGACGATAACCACATCAAAGCGGTGGAAAAGGGGACCCAGGGCTTCCCAGTTGGCCCCCAGCTGGCGGCCGGCGTAGACCAGGAGGATGGACCAGGGCAGGGAGCCCAGGAAGGTATAAATAACAAAACGGCCAAAGGGCATGGCGGCAATGCCGGCCGGCAGGGAAATAAAGGTCCGGATGACGGGCATCAGCCTGGTAAAGAAGACGGTTGCTTCGCCGTAGCGCTGAAACCATTTTTCCGCTACGGCGAATTCTTTTTCGGAGAAAAAGAAATAGCGGCCATACTTTCTTAAGAAAGGGCGGCCGCCCCAGAGACCCACAAAGTAGGCGACAATGGAACCAATGGTACCGCCAATGGTACCGGCCAGGACGGTACCCCAGAAACTGAGCTGGCCGGTGCTTACCAGGTAACCGCCAAAGGGCAGGATAATTTCGCTGGGGAGAGGTATGCAGGCGCTTTCAATGGCCATACCTATGGCTATACCTGTATAGCCGAGGCTGGCAATGAACTCCGTAATGGCATGAAAAACTGGCGCTAAAAGATTCGTCAAGGCGGGTCTCCTCCTCAGGTGGGCTTCTACCTGCTGGTATCTGCTGGCGTTCTGAATAATTATATCAGGCTTACAGGCAGGTAACAAGGATTTATTCAACTCCAGCAATGTTCGTTGCTTTTGCCCGGCTTTTCCTGCCCAACAACCTTCTCATTTGGCCCGGCTTACGCTATAATAGCCTTATCGTAATAACGTTCAACGAGCAGGGGGAGGAGTAAAGAAGCTTTGTCGGTTGTGGAATTGTTAAAAGAAAAAATCCGCCAGGAAGGGCGGGTTATTTCCGACGATATTTTGAAGGTAGATTCCTTTTTAAACCACCAGATTGACCCTATCCTGATGTTAAAAGTTGGTGAGGAGTTTGCCCGCCGGTTTGCCGGCAGCGGTATAACCAAGGTCCTGACGGTGGAAGCTTCCGGGATAGCCGTAGCCTTGATGACGGGCCTCTGCCTCAAGGTACCGGTGGTTTTTGCTAAAAAAAAGCAGCCTTCCACCATGGAAGGTGATACTTACTGCGGCCGGGTGCGTTCTTTTACCAAAGAGGAGGTCATAGACATAGTAGTGGCCGGCAGTTACCTGGGACCGGAGGACCGGGTGCTGATTATCGATGATTTCCTGGCCTCCGGGGAGGCGGCCAGGGGATTGTTAAAGATTATCGACCAGGCCGGGGCCACCCTGGTGGGTATCGGTACTGTGATTGAAAAGGTATTCCAGAGCGGCGGCGAGACTTTGCGGGAGCAGGGCATCCGGGTGGAGTCCCTGGTGCAGATCGGCAGCTTGGCCGGGGGGCAAATTGAATTTTTAAATTAATTTTACACCAGTTAGCAGGATTTTTCTACCGGGCGGCGAAGATATAAACTAAACAACTGGATTAGATTACTTCCGAGTTGTCGCTTCCTTCCGGGAAGGGCAAACGTGAGGGCCGGGGAGCAATCCCTTGACCTGCTATTGGGCAAAGGAAGGTACTCTTGTGAGGAGGGAGTACCTTTTTGTTATCCAGGCCGGGTTGCAGCGCCGCCGTCCAACCGCGGTTAAGTGCTCCTATCCGCTGTTAGCGGCCGGGTGACCTGACCAGCCTTTCATCCTGCTCCTTGGGGAGGTGAGAGCCACGTAAGAGAGGTAAATATGTCGCATTTATACAACAAACCTCGAAGGGAGGAATTATTTTGGCCAAGGTACTGGTCGTAGATCAGGACAAGTGCACTGCCTGCCGCCGCTGTGAACTGGCCTGTTCCTTTAAACATACCGGTGAATTCAACCCGGCGGCAGCCCGGCTGTCGGTGGCAGCCTTCCTTGATGATGATTATTACCTGCCGGTAGTCTGCCAGCACTGTGATGAGCCCGCCTGCCAGGCCGTCTGCCCGGCCGGGGCCATCAGCCGTGATGAGAAAACCAATGCTGTGGTGATTAACGAGGACCGCTGCATCGGCTGCCGCATGTGTATCATGGCCTGTCCCTTTGGTGCGGTTGATTATTCGGTAGCGGAGCAGAAGGTAGTCAAATGCGACCTCTGCCAGGGCGAGCCGGAGTGCGTCCTGAACTGCCCCTGGGGCGCCCTGGAGTATAAAGAACCGGCCGGCCAGGCCCTGGGCAAGCGGCTGCAAATGGCCCGCAGGGTCCAGGCTGCTCTACGGGAGGTGGTCTAAGATGTACGGCTGGATTGGGCAACTGCTGAGGGTTAATTTAAGCAGCGGCGAGTGCCGGGTTGAAAAGTTAGACCCTGCCCTGGCCCGGGATTATGTCGGCGCCCGGGGCCTGGCCAGCAAGATCCTTTATGATGAAATTGACCCTAAGGTTGATCCTTTAGCACCGGAAAACAAGCTGATCTTCATGACCGGTCCCCTGACCGGGACCATGGCCATTTCCGGCAGCCGCTATAACGTCGTCACCAAGTCGCCCCTTACGGGAGCCATTGCTGCCTCTAGCTCCGGTGGCTATTTTGGCGGCGAACTGAAGTATGCCGGCTTTGACGGGATTATTTTTGAGGGCAAGGCAGCCGAACCTGTTTACCTCTGGATTGAAGATGGCTCCTGTGAACTGCGGCCGGCCGGAGAGCTGTGGGGTAAGAATACCCACGAGACGGAAGATGCTATAAGAGCGGCTACCTGCCCCAATGCCAGGGTGGCCTGCATCGGCCCGGCGGGGGAAAAGCTGGTGCGCTTTGCCTGCGTTATCAATGACAAGCACCGGGCTGCCGGCCGTTCGGGCGTCGGCGCCGTCATGGGTTCGAAGAACCTGAAGGCCATCGCTGTCCGTGGCCACGGCGGGATTAAGGTGGCTGACGGGCCGGCCTTCCGGGAAGCGGTCCTGGCGGCCCTGGCCAAAATCAAGGCCAACGACGTTACCCACGGCGGCCTCCCGACCTATGGTACCGGCGTGCTGGTCAATGTCATCAACGCCCACGGCGGCCTGCCGACCCGCAACTTCCAGACGGGCGTCTTTGCGGGGGCGGCCAAAATCAGCGGCGAAGCCCTAGCGGAAAACTACCTGGTACGCAAGAAGGGCTGCCTGTCCTGCCCCATGGCCTGCGGCCGCGCCACCCTGGTGCCCGGGGGCCCCTATGCCGGCCACGGCGAAGGGCCGGAGTACGAAGCTCTCTGGTCCCTGGGGGCTGACTGCGGTGTAGACGACTTAGCGGCGGTGACCAAAGCTAATTACCTGGCCAATGAGCTGGGGTACGATCCTATTTCCTTCGGCGCTACCCTGGCTTGCGCCATGGAGCTTTATGAGAAGGGCTACCTGCCGGCGAAGGATACAGAGCTGCCTCTGGAATTTGGTAACGCCGCCGTGCTGGTAGAAACGGCCCGCAAGGTAGGTTACCGCGAAGGCATCGGTGACCTCCTGGCCGAGGGTTCCTACCGCCTGGCCGAACGTTACGGCCACCCCGAGCTGTCCATGAGCAGCAAGAAGCAGGAATACCCGGCCTATGACCCACGGGCCTTCCAGGGTATCGGCCTGAATTACGCCACCGCCAATCGTGGCGGTTGCCACGTCCGGGGCTACACCATTGCCTCGGAGGTCCTGGGCATCCCGGTGCAGACTGACCCTCATTCGCCTGAGGGCAAGGCGGCCCTGGATAAGGCCTTCCAGGACCTCACCGCCCTGGTGGACGCCAGCGGCATGTGCCTCTTTATCACCTTTGCCCTGGGAGCGCCGGATGTCGCCAGCATGCTGGCCCCGGCCACCGGCGTGCCCTATACCGAAGCCAGCGGCCTCCTGGCCGGCGAGCGCATCTTCAACCTGGAGCGGCTCTTCAACTTTGCCGCGGGGCTAACGAAAGCCGACGATACCCTGGCGCCGCGCCTCCTGGAGGAACCCATGCCCGAAGGACCGGCGAAGGGTAAGACTTCCGCCCTGGCGCAGATGCTGGCCGAATACTACCAGGTGCGCGGCTGGGACGAGGAAGGCCGGGTAACGGCAGCCACCATGGAAAGGTTAGGATTAGCTTAAATTGGCTTATGAAAAACATGGACGCCGGCCAGGGCGCTTCCTTGATCAAACAACCCTGTTTCTTAGGGGAGCATAGGAGATGGAAGTAGAACTTTTGAGTTTCTTGCAGCGGGCGGCCGGGGAAAGCCGGGTAGAGGTGGAAGCAACTACCATCGAGCAGCTCCTGGCTGCCCTTATCTCCCGTTACGGGGAAACTTTCCGCCGGGAACTCATGACACCGGCGGGAAAGCTGAAGGCTGGCATAGCCATCCTGGTGAACGGCCGCAATATCAACTTTCTCCAGGGGTTGGCCACCCCTTTAAGCCCGCGGGACAAAGTAACCATAATACCGCCAGCGGCAGGTGGATAAGGTTAGCGATCTTTCCTTTAAACCTGGCGGCGCCTGCAGCAGGCTACCAGGTTTGCCCTTTGTCTGATTACGCTGCTCGCCGTATTGGGCGGCCTCAAGCCAGGAGGGCTCCAGGAAAAAGCTGTGAGGCAAGAACGTTAGCCCTTTTTGATGAAATGTTTACCAGAGAAAGTTGGTGGCTGACGCCAGTGCATTACCTCATTATCGGCAACAGTGCTGCCGGGGTGGCCGCGGCCCGGGCTGTCCGCCGCGCCGACCCGGCCGGGAAGATCACCATTGTCGGCGACGAACCTTATCCTTACTACGCCCGCGTCCTTACCTCCTATTACCTCGGCGGCCTGGTCCCACGGGAAAGGCTCTGGCTGGCGGGTGAAGAGTGGTATAGTGAGCAGCGGATTCAGCTTATCACCGGCCGGCGGGCAACAGCTATTGATGTCCAGCGCCGGCTGGTAACCCTGGATGACGGGACGGAACTTTATTATGACCGCCTGCTGATAGCCACCGGCGCGGCACCACAGCAAATTGACGTTCCCGGCAGCAACCTGGCTGGTGTTTTTACCCTGCGGACCCTGGACGACGCTGCCGCCATCCGCAAATTCGCCCGGCCTGGGGGGCAGGCGGTGGTCGTCGGCGGCGGTCTGGTGGGCATCAAGGCCGCCGAAGGCCTCCACGCCAGGGGGCTCAAAGTGCGCCTGGTGGTGTCCTCGGGGCGGCTCCTTTCCCAGGCCCTGGATGATACCGGCGCGGAACTGGTGCGCCGGGCCATGGCTGCCGCCGGGTTTACTATCCACCTGCGGGAAGATGTAATCGCCCTGGAAGGGCACGAAAAAGTGACGGGAGTAGTTTTGCGCTCCGGGGCTGCGGTGCCTGCGGATGTCGTGGTCGTGGGTAAAGGGGTACGGCCCAATGTGGACTTCCTGCAGGGCAGCGGGATAGAGGTGGACCGCGGTGTCCTGGTGGATTATTACCTGGCTACAAGCATTCCCGGCATCTACGCCGCCGGGGACGTGGCCAAGGCCTACGACCGCGCCTGGCAAAACCGGCGCCTCAACGCCATCTGGGGCAACGCCGTGGAGCAGGGCCGCCTGGCCGGGCTCAATATGGCCGGTCACCAAACGGCCTACCGGGGCGGTATTGGCCAGAATTCCCTGGTGGTAAACGGCCTGGGGGTCATCAGCGGCGGCATCGTTAACCCGCCGGGAGAGGGGTATGAGGTGGTGACCCGCCTGGACGAAAAGCGGTCCTGCTACCGCAAGGCCGTCCTCCGGGGCCGGCGGCTGGTTGGTATGGTCGCCGTCGGTCCACCCCTGGGTGCCGGTGGCTTCCAGTCCCTCATCGGCCGGGAAGTAAAGGAAAAATATATCGCCAGTTTCCTGGACGGCAGCTTCACCTGGGCCATGGTGGGGCGGTAGCAGGAGGGCACCTGTTTTTCAACCCATGGAGCGGAAAGTTTCGCGAGATTAGGCTCGGTAGTTAACTTAAAGAGTGGGTATTCAAGCCCGCTCTTTATATTTTTGTAGTTATTTGCTTCCGCTAGAAATTATGCTAAACTAAAAACAAAGAGCGTGATAAATTTGGATGAATATTATACTACTCCCGGAGATTTTACAGTAAAAACTCGGAGATGATGGTGCTAGGAATGGGGAACCTTCTAACTGCCAGCGCGAAAAATAATAAAGAGGATACTGTAGAATTTGTCGCTGAGCGGATAGAACGCCGGCTAGCAGAAACGAAAGCTGATATTGAGGCCAGAATTGCGGCCATGGAAACACGGCTTACATGGAGGCTATTTGCCTTCTGGATAGGCCAGGCAGCTTTTTTCTATGGACTGGTAAAAGTATTTCTGGCTAAGTAGGGGGCGGGATAACAGGGCCCCCTTTATCACAAGGTGAGATCAGTATGGATAAAAAAATCTATACGCAATTAAAAGATTACTTTAGCGAGCAACAAAATATACGTATGGCCTTTTTATTTGGTTCCCGGGCCAGGGGGCGGGCAGGAGCCGAGTCAGATGTAGACATCGGGGTATACTTTGAGCCCGGTTATACCAGGCGGGATATTTACCAGATGTGGAACGAACTCGAGGATATGCTGGGCCTTAAAGTAGACCTCCTGGTTCTAAATGAAACAACGCCCTCCCTGGCCTGGACGGCTTTAAAGGGGAAGCGCCTGTTTATCCGGGATCAAAGTTTTTATATCCGGTATATGCTGGATATTTCCCGTGAAGCCGAGGATTTCCAGCAGTTTTTGCTCGACTGGTGGCGCTGGCGCATGAAGATCAGGGGGGCGGTATAAAATGGCACCTATTACCGATGAGCAGGTAATTTCCATCATTCGCCGCCTCAGGTTTATGGCTGCAGAGTTAGAGGATCTGAAGGCCTATGGAGAAATGGATTATTTTCAGTACCAGAGTGATCGCAAGAGCCGCCGCGATGTGGAGCGGATTATCGAAAACCTGGTCAACGCTGCCTTAGATATTGCCAAAATTCTTATAGCCGGTGAAGACCTGGAAGTACCGGAAACCTACCGCCAGGCCTTTATCCGGCTCGGTGAAGCGGGGATTATCGATAAAGAGCTGGCCCTGGCCCTTGCTGAAAAGGCCAGGACAAGGAATATTTTAGTCCATCAATACCTGGACATAAAATGGGAACTTATCAAAGATTTTTTAGCTACTGGTGTTGCCACTATAGGGCACTTCAAGAAGCAGGTAGAGCAGAGGTTAATCGCCGGTGAGAAAAGAGGCGAAAATGGAAGCTGATGGTGGCTATTCTAGCACATTCTTAGTCGCCCACCGTGAAAATGGCGCTTTGCTATTTTCATACGTTTGATGGTAGCGGGATTAGGTGTCTTTGGGAGTGATATTATGTCCCACCTGGCTCTGGTAGCTCCCTATGCCGACCTGGCGGCTCTGGCGGGGCAGGTCTGCCGGGAACTGGGAGAGGACGTAACCATTGCCGTCGGCGACCTGGCGGAAGGGGTAAAGGTGGCCCGGGAACTGGCGGCCAGAGGGGCGGAGGTCATTATCAGCCGCGGCGGCACCGCCACGCTTATCAGTCGCCATGTTGAGGTACCGGTCGTGGAGATTGTCGTCAGCGCCTTTGATCTGGTCCGGGCCCTGGCCGAGGCCCGGGAGCTGGGTCGTTATATCGGTGTTGCCGGTTTCCATAACGTCATTTACGGCACCAAAAGCCTGGAAGCAGTCCTGGGGGTCTGTATTGAAGAGTTAATTATCGAGGCGGAAGAGGACGCGGCCGGGATTATTGCTGAAGGCAAGGCTATGGGGCTGGAGGTTATCGTCGGCGATGCCGTATCTGTCCGGTCGGCCCGGGAACTGGGCCTTCAGGCGATACTCGTCACCTCCGGCAAAGAGGCCATCAGCCAGGCCATCCGCGAGGCCCGGGAGGTAGCCCTGGTACGCCGGCGGGAACGGGCCCGGGCCGAGCAATTGAAAGCCATCCTGGATTTTGCCTACGAGGGCATTGTGGCTACCGATCAGGAAGGCCACATTACCCTGGTCAACCCGGCAGCCGAAAGGATCCTGGGCCTGACGGCCCACCGGGTAGTGGGACGGCCGGCGCGAGAAGTCTTACCGGGCGTTCCCCTGGACCAGGTGCGGCAGTCAGGGCAAAAGCGCCTGGGGGAACTGCACCGGGCCGGTAATACCCTGGTCGCCGAAAACGTGGTCCCGGTCATTACCGGGCGGGAAATTGTCGGTGCTGTGGCTACCTTCCAGGATGTCAGCCACCTCCAGGCCGTGGAAACCAGGGTCCGCCAGGAATTGTACCTCAAAGGCCACGTGGCCCAGTTTACCTTCGATGATATCGTTACCCGTAGCCCGGTCATGGCCCAGCTCATTGAGCGGGCGCGCCAGTTTGCCGCCGCCGAAGCGACTATTTTGATTACCGGCGAAACCGGCTCCGGCAAGGAAATGGTGGCCCAGAGCATCCACAATGCCAGCCAGCGGCGGGAAGGGCCTTTCGTAGCGGTCAACTGCGCCGCCGTGCCGGAAAATTTGCTGGAAAGCGAACTCTTCGGCTACGAGGAAGGGGCTTTCACCGGGGCCCGCAAGGGGGGTAAAAAGGGCCTCTTTGAACTGGCCCACCGGGGCACCCTTTTCCTTGACGAAATTGGTGAGCTATCTTTAAACCTTCAGGCAAGGCTTTTAAGGGTGCTGCAGCAGAAGGCCATCATGCGCGTCGGCGGCGACCGGGTGCTGCCTATTGACGTGCGCATTATTGCCGCAACACACCGCAACCTGGAAGATGCTGTGGCCCGGGAGACCTTCCGCCGTGACCTGTATTACCGGTTGAACGTGCTGCATATAAAACTACCGCCTTTGCGGGAACGTTTAGAAGATTTACCGTTACTCATCAAAGCCCTGGCAGAAAAAATCAGCCGGCGTTCCGGGCGCCTGCCGCCGTTATTCAGCGAGGAAATTATCGCCCGCTTGCAGGCCTACGACTGGCCGGGCAACGTTCGCGAGCTGGAAAATGTCCTGGAACGCCTGGTAGTCCTGCGCGGCGGCCAGGAGGTGCAGCCTGCTGACCTGGAAGAGATTATCGGACCGGCGGCAAGCCGGCCTGAGCCCGGCCTGCATTTGGTTTTGCGGGGCACCCTGGAGGAAATGGAAGCGGAGATCATCCGCCGGACCCTGGCTCTGACCAATAACGATAAAGACGAAACCTGCCGACGCCTGGGCCTCAGTAAAACCACCCTCTGGCGGCGGCTGAAAAGCTGGGAAAGAAAGGGGGTTAATTTTTTCATATCCGGTAGCAAGAAAAAAGCCGGCAAAGGACCATAACTTTCATAATGAAAAAGAACAATTCAAAATGAAATATAGCAAAAACACAGCCAGATCTTGCTTATTTATCTGGCTTTTATTTTTCTTGCCTTTCAAAATGAAATTTTATGGATATAATAAACGCCATGTAATAAGCTCCCTTCAGAAATTTTACGCCAATCCTGCCTTGGCACGCATCTTGCATTAAATTCATAATAAGTGATGCGCCAGGAGCGAGGGTAATAAATGACAAAGATCGCCATCATCGCCGACGATTTAACCGGAGCCAACGATACCGGTGTCCAGTTTTGCCAGCACGGTTTCCGCACCATGGTTATTATAGATGCCGATAATGTGGGCCAGGTGGGGCGGGACAAGGATGTCTGGGCCATCAACGCCGACACCCGTCATCTTACGGCAGAAGAAGCCTACCGGCGCGTTTATGACTTGGCTTTAAAGCTCAAGCAAGCCTCCATAAGAAGGATTTATAAAAAAATTGATTCCACCCTGCGCGGGCATCCCGGCGCCGAACTGGAAGCCGTGATGGATGCATGGCAGGCTGAACTCGCTCTAGTGGTGCCAGCCTTCCCGTCCAACCGGCGCTTCGTGCAGGACGGGTACCTAATAATTGAGGAAAACCCCGAAGCAAAAGCGAAGATAAAACCAGTAGTTGATATTACCGGTTCTGCCCAATGTCATGTCCCCCGCGTACTCCGGCAAGAGATGGGCCGCCGCGTGGGCCAGGTCAACCTGGCAACGGTGCGCCGGGGGGCAAGTGAACTAGCAGCGGCACTTACGGCTGCTAAAGAAGAGAATGAGGTCCTGGTCCTTGATGCCGTAACGGAAGACGACTTACAGATTATCGCCCGGGCCGTCGGCTATTTGCCCGGAGAAGTTGTCCTGGCCGGGGCCGCCGGCATGGCCGCGCATTTAACTTTAGCGTGGAACCTAAAGACTATACTGGGACCTTATCCGGCCAGGGAAGGAAATGTCCTCCTCATCGCCGGTTCGCGCAATCCCGTGACTGCAGTCCAGGTACGAGAAGTGGCTGATTTCAGCGGCTGCTGGCCATTGGAGGTAGATACGGGAGCCATCCTGAGAGGGCAGGAGGACGTGGAAATTGAACGGGCAGTAAATGCTGCTGTTAACCGGGAAGCAATTCAGGATTTGTTAATCATCGCTGTAGACAGCCTGTTCCGGCAATCGCACCTGGACAGCGGGCAGGGCACCGGCAATCAATCCACCGCTATTCATCCGAACGGAGCAGAGCAACCTGCAACGGGTAACAGCGGTAAGGATTTCGATAGTAAAGCCATTGCTACGGCCCTGGGTGCTATAGCTAGCCACCTCCTGGCCACCATTAAAGTGAGGGGCCTGGTAATTACCGGCGGAGATACTGCCGTCCATGTCTGTCGTGCCCTGGGTGCCAGGGGGATAAATTTAGCAACCGAAATACTTCCCGGTATCCCACTGGGATATCTGGAGGGCGGCCAGGCCAGAGGTTTACCCATTGTCACCAAAGCTGGTGGTTTTGGACCACCTGACGCTTTTATAAAAGTATTCAAGTACCTTATTCGGGAAGCAAATCTTTAAGGCGGAGTGGGAAAGAAGATGTCCAGACCTGTAATTGCAATCACTGTAGGCGATCCCTGTGGGATCGGTCCCGAGATTACGGCTAAAGCCCTGGCCCTGCCTGAAATCTACGAAATATGCCGTCCTCTGGCGATAGCTGATGCCGGATTGATGTGCGAAGCTGTCAAGATTGCTGGTGTTAACCTGTCCGTTCGCGCTGTAGGTAGTCCTACTGAAGGCTGCTATGAATATGGCACTATCGATGTCCTGGACCTGCAGAATGTAGATTTAAGCCAGCTAGAGTACGGTAAAGTGACCCGTATGGGCGGTGAAGCCAGCTTCCAGTATATAGCCAGGGCCATCGAGCTCGCCCTGGCGGGGGAAGTTGATGCCGTCACCACCGGCCCTATTAACAAGGAGGCCATCAACCTGGCCGGCCATCACTACGCCGGCCACACGGAGATCTTCGCCGACCTGACAAAAACACGGGATTACTGTATGATGCTCATTGATAAAAATTTCCGGGTTTCCCACGTAACCACCCATGTGGCTTACAGCCAGGTGCCGTTGCTGGTAAAAAAAGAGCGGGTGCTGAAGGTAATCGAGCTTACCCATAATGTCCTACTGAAAATGGGCATTGCCAGCCCCCGTATTGCTGTAGCGGGCCTTAACCCCCATGCCGGCGAGGACGGCCTTTTCGGCCGCGAAGAGATTGAGGAAATCAACCCGGCCATCGCCGCAGCCCGCGAGCAGGGGATGCAAGTCGATGGCACAGTATCGCCGGATACTATCTTTGTGAAACTCCGCGGCGGCCAGTACGACGCCGTGGTAGCCATGTACCATGACCAGGGGCATATACCCACCAAGGTTATCGGCTTTCAGTACGACGACGCCACCGGGAAGTGGGGCTCGGTGGCTGGCATCAACATCACCCTGGGCCTGCCAATCATCCGTACCTCTGTAGATCACGGTACAGCTTTCGGTAAGGCGGGGAAGGGCACGGCTAACCCTGAGAGTATGGTGGATGCATTGAAGATGGCGGTGAAACTGGCGAGATATTAAAAATAAATTAATTTCAGCGTAGAAAAAAGGTGAAATGATGGGCGCTTATGAAAAAGCATTACGAGCGGTAAGATTTGAAGAAGTTGACCATGTCCCTGTAGTATTACCGCTAGTGGGAGCCATTTATGCTCGTTTAGCAGGTGTCCCGGATGAAGAGTATTACGCAGATGCTGCAACGATGTTAGATGCTCAAATATGGTTTTATGAACAAATAGCTGACGTTTTTACTTTTCCCGGCATCTGGCCGGATTTTGGTGCTGTGGCAGAATTGGGAGGAATGGGTGCCAGGATAGTTTTTTCCAAAGATGCGCCACCATATTTGCACGAGCCGGTTTTGCGTGATGTAAAGGAGATAGCCCGTTTTCAACCTCCCGATCCCAGGAAAGCCGAGTTTACAGCTAAAAATCTGGAATACCTTAAATATTTTCAACAGCATCTTCCTGATAAACTGCGAAAAAAGTACGGCTTTATGGACGGCCATCTCTTCTGCGGGGGTCCCGGTGAAATAGCAGCCCTGATGCTCGGTTATGAAAAATTTTTTTACGGGATTTATGATTTTCCGGAATTAATCCATGAGTTATTGCGTAAAGTAACAGATTTTATTAAAGCATATCTCCGGGCTCAAATTGAAATCGTAGGCCCACCCCGGCGCATCTATGTATGGGATCACCTGCCCGGCATGCTTAATTACCAGATATATGCCCAATTTGTCCATCCCTATCTCTACGAGGTCTTTGAATTCGTAAAAGAAGCAGAGATCAGGTTATACCATAACGAGAATAATTACCCCCATTTGCTTGATTTAATCTCTGAGCTACCCTGTAATGTTTGTCATATCGGCCCCAAACATGATCTCTCGCAAAGCAAAACTAGATTAAAAAAGTGTGTCATGGGCAATTTGCACCCCATAGTTGACCTGCTCCAGGCATCGGAAGAAGAATTACGCCATCGATGTAAAACTATGATTAAAACTGCTGGTCAGGGAGGAGGTTTATGGCTTTCTACCGCTGGAGGTATGGCACCGGAAACTGGTCTTGAAAGGATAAAAATAATCATTAATGTGGCAAATGAAATCCATGCAAGGGATGACAGGATATAGGAGGTGAATAAAGTTCGGGGCAAATATATTATGTGAATATAAAAAGAGTAAGCGAGGTTGCAAAAATGGTTGAGAGCTTTAAAAATATGGGATAGGAGGTTGAAAGTTATGACAAAAAAGTTTTGGGCCGGGTTATTAATGGCAAGCTTGATCTTTTTAGTTGCTGGTTGCGGTACAGGTGGCAAGACACCAGAGAAACAAACAGCTGAAAACAAAACCCAGCAAACTAACTCTGGTACGACAGAAAAGAAGGTATTGCGCCTGGGTACTCATCTACCCGATGAACATTCCGTAACGAAGACGGGCCAAAAATTAGCGGAGTTAGTAGCCCAGAAATCTAACGGGAAAATAGAGATTAAAGTTTTTCCCAATGGTACCATTGGTGATCAACGCGCCCTGGTGGAGGGCATGCAATTGGGGACCATTGATATGAGTATTAATGATGCCGGGTTATTATCTAATTTTGACCCTAAATGGGGAATTTGTGACTTGCCTTATTTATGGAAAAGCTATGAGCATGTCCGCAATGTTGAAGACGGTGAAGTCGGAAAAACGCTACAACAAGGCCTGTTAAGCAAAGGTATTCGCTCCCTCGGCTGGATGGATTCAGGGTTCCGGAACCTTTTTGTGAACAAGGAAATCCGTAATTTACAAGATTTAAAGGGCATGAAAATTAGGGTACCCGAGGCCCCGGTTTACGTGAAGACTTTCCAGCTTCTGGGCGCTAATCCGACGGTAATACCGTGGGGGGAGGTATATACTTCTTTACAGACTAAAGTAGTGGAAGGTTTTGAACAACCTAATGAAGCAACCTTCACTAATAAAATGTATGAAGTAACGAAGTATATAGTTAAAACGGGACACCTGTATACTGTTCTTTCTATAAACATCAGTGAAAAGACATGGCAAAAGTTATCACCTGAGGAACAAAAGATAATTGCCGACGCAGCTAAAGAAGCAAGCGCTTATGGCCGCAAATTGGCCGAGGAACTTGATAGCCAATATGGTCAAAAATTAGTAGAAAAGGGCATGAAAGTTATTGAAGTAAATAAAGATGAATTTCAAAAGGCCGTCCAACCCCTGTGGAAAGAATATGGCGATAAGGTGGGAGCCAATGATCTTATCCAAAAGATCGTTGAAGCCGGGAAATAAACTATTTTGAGAATTGATGGGAAGGGGAGCCGAAAAGCTCCCCTTCCAGTGAGAGGAGAAATCTAATGCTAAAAAAGATCACCTCCATTATTGATACTATCCAGTTTCTTTTATTTGTATCTTTTGTATCAATTTCGTTCCTGCAGGTATTCTTTCGCTACGTTCTCAATAACTCCTTAACTTGGGCTGAAGAGATAAGCCGGTATATGTTTATCTGGCTGGTCTTTCTGGGTTCGGCTCTATGCATACAAAAGCGGACCCATATTGGTGTTGATCTTTTAATTAGTAATTTTAAAGGCCTTCCTAAAAAAGTTATCTTAACTATAAATGATGTTTTAATTATAGGTTTAATGCTAATCCTTCTCCGGGAAGGGCTGGCTATTTTACCGACTTTATGGATGCAATATTCTTCGGCTTTAGGCATCCCGATGGCTTATATATACGCTTCAGTGCCCGTGGGTGCAGCTCTTATGGGTATCTATAGCCTATTGGATATCTATCGAATCTGGTATAAAAATGAAACCGCCAGTACTGAAGGGCAGGTTGATTAATATATGTTAACTGCCTTATTTATAAGTTTTCTTGTCTTATTAATTTTAGGGGTTCCTATTGCTTTTAGCATGGCAATTTCCTCGGTGATAGCTTTAATGTTTTCTTCAGTTCCAATTTCAATTACAGTACAACGAATGATTACTTCCATAGATTCCTTCTCTTTAATGGCTATACCCTTTTTTATGTTAGCTGGTGAATTAATGGATAGCGGTGGTATCTCACGCCGGTTGGTCCGCTTCGCCCAGGCGCTGGTAGGTTTTATCCGCGGTGGCCTGGGTATGTCCTGTGTGGTGGCTAGTACAATTTTCGCCGGGATTTCCGGGTCGGCTTCGGCGGATACGGCGGCCATCGGTTCAATTCTTATCCCGTCAATGGTGAAGGCAGGTTATCCCAAGGGTTATGTTGCCAGCTTGCAGGCCTGTGCTGGCTCTTTAGGACCAATTATTCCTCCGAGTTTAATTATGATCATTTATGGCTCAATTACGGGATTATCAATTGGCAAGCTGTTTTTGGCGGGGGCTATTCCTGGTATATTAATTGCCCTGGGTTTAATGGTAGTTAACTACTGGCAGGCTAAAAAATTAAATATTATTGCAACCGGCAAATTTGAGTGGAGAGAACTGGGTCAAAGTTTTATTGAGGCCATCTGGGCCCTTATTGCTCCAATTATCGTCGTGGGCGGTATTTTAGGGGGCGTATTTACGGCAACCGAAGCCGGAGTTATTGTGGCAGTATATTCGTTTGTAGTAGGTTACTTTATTTACCGCGAGTATTCTTTAAAAGATATACCTCGCATTTTTATGAAGGCAGCCATGACTACCAGTATGGTAATGATTATTGTGGCCGGTGCAGCTATCTTCGGCTGGATTTTGGCCAACGAACAGTTTCCGGAAATAGCTACTAGCTGGCTCCTCTCTTTATCAAATAATCCTGACATTGTAATGTTATTAATTATTGCCTTCTTGTTTGTAGTCGGGTGTTTTGTGGAAACCATCGCGGCAGCCATCATTTTGATACCTGTTCTTTTTTCCATAGGGAATCAATTTGCTTATGATCCCATTCATTTTGCGACCATAATTGCCATGTGCCTGGTTTTAGGAGGTATTACACCACCTGTGGGTGTACAACTTTTTATCACTTCGGCTATTGCCAGAACTACTATGAGAGAAACGCTCAGATATTTATTGCCCTTCGCCCTTGTGCCCTGGGGAGTAATCTTATTAACAGCATATTTTCCAGCCCTGGCAAAATGGTTGCCCGGCCTGGCTTTTGTTAAATAAAAAGGAGGCTTAAAATGCAAACCTTCATTGATAAGTTTATTGGCTTAAGAAATTCTTCACGCAATGAACGGTTACGAATTGCTCAAGCACCTGTTACTTTCCATGTCGGCCTGGGGCGCAGCGTCTGGGGGCGCCTGCTGGGGTTTAATCTTCTAGATTACTTCAACGATCCGAAAGTTGCTTTGGAAAGCCAGATAAAATGGAAACTTTTCTGGCATGACGAAATACCTGATGATACTATCATCGAACCAATTATCGGTATTGATTATGGCGTAGCATTAGAGCCTTCACTGTTTGGTATGCAGCCCGTATTTATGGCGGAATCCGATCCCTGGTACGGGGACCCTGGGCTTGCAAATCGCTCTGATTTAAGCCGCCTGAAAATACCTGATTTCTATCACAGCGGTTTAATGCCTCGGATCCACAGGGATTACGAAGAAATGCAAAAATTAACGGGGGGCCAGGTGGAAATCAGATTTCCGGGCTGGGCACGGGGCCCCTGGAGTGTGGCCTGCATGCTCCGCGGTTTTACCAATCTTTATTTAGATTTAATTGATGATCCGGCTTTTGTTCATGACCTGTTGGCTTTTATAACCCACAGCCGTAAAGAATGGGAGAAAGCTCGCTGCCGTTTTTTAGGCATTGATATAAAAGATACGGCTTATGAATGGCAATATGTTGTTTACCGTAATGTGGCCAACTCTGAACTTTTTAACGATGAAGTCGATGGGAATCTATTTTCCCTGGATATATATGAGAATTTTATTTACCCCTATGAAAAGGACCTTAATGATTTTTATGGGGGCACAAGGTATTATCACAGCTGCGGCAACTTGACCCCCTTCCTCCGGCGGCTTAAAGAACTGAAACCCCGGCTAATGCATATCAGCAGTGCTACTGATATAGCAGAAGCTCACAATATTTTTAACCCTGAAACAAAGTTTCAGTGTTGCATGCACCCGGTAAATGATGTGTTGATCGCTCCACAGGAAATAATGGCTGAAAAAATAAAAGCCATATTAGAAGCTGCACCCGGGAGGAAACTGGAAATTTGGGCTGACGCTCTCTACGAGGGAGACCATGATACCCTGGAGAAGGTACTCTTGTGGTTACAAACAGCCAGGAAAGTTTATCAGAACATAATCTAGCTTTTATCGCCTGCGGCGATAAATATAAAAATTACATTGGGGGTTGCAGTATTATGCGTAATGTGTGGAAGTATTCTATTGCCGGGCAGGTTATTTTTGGACCAGATACTTTGACCGAGTTGCCGTCGTGTTTAAAGAAATTAAAAGTCAACAAGCCTTTTATTGTTACGGATAAAAATATCGGCGGCTCAAGAATAGGGTTAAGGATAAAAGAGGTACTGGCAGGGTTTGATTATGTTTTTTGGGATAACGGTATACCGGAACCAACAACGGCGACAGCTATAGCCGCGGCTGCCGTTTTGAAAGAGCAAGGCTGTGACGCAACCATCGGCCTGGGTGGCGGCAGTTCCATAGACGTTGCCAAAGCCGCCGCTATCCTGGCTACCTTTGGCGGCAACCCGGCTGATTACTTTGACGAAAACAAGGTGCCGGGCCGGACCATTCCTATTATCGCCATTCCAACTACAGCCGGGACAGGTTCAGAGGTTACCCCGGTGTCGGTCCTGGAAGACGAAGAAAGGGGCTTGAAAGGTGGTATAACTGACAATAATATCCGCCCCTGGGTGGCCATAGTTGATCCCTTATTGACCTTAAGCATGCCCCCGCGGGTAACAGCGGAAACCGGCATAGATGCCCTTGGCCATGCCGTGGAGTCTTATATAGCTGTATCTAGTAAATACCTGCCCCCGGACAAAGATTATATCTTCGGCGGTTCGACCGAATTAACCGAGGTCCTGGCAGAAAAAGCAATCGGCCTGATAGCCGGTAACCTGCGCCTGGCAGTTTTCCAGGGGCAAAATGAAGAAGCTAGATACAACATGTCTTTAGCAAGTTTAATCGCCGGGATGGCCTTTGGCAATTCAGGCCTGGGCCTGGTTCACGCATTTAGTTTCCCCCTGGCAAAACGCACTCACGCTTCCCATGGTTGTTTGATTGGCTTGATGTTGCCGTATGTGGTGAGTTTTAATTCAACGGCCTGCCCGCTTAAACTGAAGCGCATTGCTGAACTTTTCGGGGAAAGCGTAGCCGGCCTCTCTGCAATAGAAGCGGCCGGCAGGGGTGTGGCAGCTATAAAGAAGTTACAGGAAGATATCGGCATCGCCACCCGCCTGCGGGAAATAGGTATAAAAGAGGAAGAGCTACCTGCTATTGCCGCGGAAACCATAAAGATCGAGCGGTTGGTCAGGGGTAACCCGCGGCGAGTGACCGAAGCGAATCTGATTGAAATACTGAAGGCGGCGTTTTAATTCATTTTTTGAGGGGGCATAAAAGTGGACGCGACAACATCTTTGTCAAAAGAGCAACTAACAAAAATGTATTATGACATGTGGATTATCCGTAATTTTGAGGAGAATTTGCTTGATTTATACCAGAAAAACCTGGCTTACGGTGGTATGCATGTCAGCGTTGGTGAAGAAGCAATTGCCGTCGGTGCCTGCGCTAATTTAAAGCGGGAGGATACCATTGTCACCAGCCACCGTGGTCACGGTCATTGTATTGCCAAAGGGGCCGACTTGAAAGGTATGATGGCCGAGCTCCTGGCTCGCAAGAATGGCCTCTGCAAGGGTAAAGGCGGTTCCCAGCATATCGTCGATATGTCTGTGGGCGTCCTGGGGGCGCAGGGTATAGTCGGCGCAGGCTGCGGCATTGCCGTCGGTTCGGCCCTCTCGTTTAAGATCCGGGGACAGAAAAACGTATGCGTAAATTTCTTCGGTGATGGTGCCGCCAATACCGGGAGTTTTCATGAATCCTTGAATATGGCTGCCTTGTACAGTCTGCCGGTAGTCTTTATCTGCGAAAATAATGGTTATGCGGTCAGTACCTCATTCGCTCGTTCGACTAAAATTGACAAGATATCCGTTAGAGCCGGCAGTTATGGCATGCCCGGCGTGACAATTGATGGTAACAATATCTTCGAAGTCTACAAGACTGTAGGGGAAGCAGTCGAACGTGCCCGCCAGGGTGATGGCCCGACCCTGATTGAAGCAGTTACCTACCGCTGGTATGGCCATTATGTAGGCGACCCCTGCAATTACCGGCCGCCGGGAGAACTGGAAAGGTGGAAGGAAAAGGACCCGATTTTATTCCTGGAAAAATACCTGCTGGCAAATAAACTTTGCCGCCAGGAGGAGATTGATGGGTTAAAGGCTGCTGCCGGGAAAGCCATTGCTGAAGCCCTGGATTATGCCCTGGCCAGTCCGGAGCCGGAACCTGCCGATCTATTCACAGACGTTTACTTTGAAAAATAAATGGGGGAAGGGGTCGTAGACAATAATGCGACAGATTACCATGGCCGAAGCCATTAATGAAGCTTTGCGGGAAGAGATGCGCAAAGATCCAAATATGTTCATCCTGGGGGAAGAGATAGGATTGCGTGGCGGTGCCTTTACGTGCACCAAGGGGTTAATGGAAGAATTTCCCGGCCGGGTCCTGGATACCCCTATTTCTGAGTCCGCCATAGCAGGAGCAGCCTATGGAGCCGCCCTTTCCGGGACCAAGGCCGTAGCCGAATTCATGTTTTCTGATTTCAGCTTTATCGCTATGGACCAGATAATTAATTCCGCCGCCAAGAGCCGCTACATGTTTGGCGGCCAGGCAACTATACCGGTAGTCTTCCGCATGTCCAGCGGTTCCGGGCGCCAGCAGGCGGCCCAGCACTCCCAGAGCCTGGAGGTACTCTATGCCCATATCCCGGGTTTAAAGGTGATTATGCCTTCTACACCTTATGATGCAAAAGGCTTGCTTAAAGCGGCTATCAATGATTATAATCCTGTGGTCTTCCTGGAACCCCGCGTCCTGTATTTTAAAAAAGGCGAAGTGCCGGAGCAAGAGTATACTATCCCTATCGGTAAAGGCGATATCAAGCGTAGTGGTGAAGATGTTACGGTAGTGGCCACCGGGGTGATGGTAGAAAGGTCCCTTGCTGTAGCCGAAAAGTTAGCCCGGGAGGGCATAAGCGTCGAAGTAATCGACCCGCGGACTATAAGACCCCTTGATACGGAGTTAATTGTGGCATCCGTTAAAAAAACAGGCCGCCTGATAGTAGTCCACGAAGCACCGCGGACTTACGGGATGGCCGGCGAGATTATCGCCCTGGTCATGGAACAGGCTTTTGACTACTTGAACGCTCCCCCGCAGCGGGTGGCTGGTCATGATGTGCCCATCCCCTATAACCGCAACCTGGAGAAGCTGGCCATACCTTTGGAAGAAGATATTGAAGCTGCGGTGCGGAAATCCCTGAAGTAAGCATTTTAGAAGCAAGAGGAGGCGTAACAACTTTGGCTACCATGGTTCTTTTACCCAAGCTCGGTGTTACCATGGAAGAAGGAAAAATCGTTAACTGGTGCAAGCAGGAGGGGGAAGAAGTAGCTGAAGGCGACATTCTCTTTGAAATTGAAACCGATAAAGTAACCATGGAAGTAGAAGCCAGGGAGGCAGGTATCCTGCGGAAGATTCTCATTGCCGAAGGTGAAACGGTGCCGGTAACTACCCCCGTGGCCATTATTGGATCGGCCGATGAAGATATCAGCGAGTTATTAGGTAGCGGCGACAATGTACAAACAAACGCCGGCCAGGCAAGGGGGGCAGCAATGCCGGGGATTGAAGAAGAAAGACCGGGAGCAGCACCAAAAGATAAACCTATCCTGGCCACACCTCGGGCGAAGAAATTGGCCCGGGAGAAAGGGGTTGACCTCAGCAAAATTGAGGCCTCCGGAGAAAATGGACGGATTATTGAGGAAGATGTAATGAAATACCTGGAGTCGACCTCCGCACAAAAGGATTCTATCCCCCTGGAAGGCATCAGGAAGATCATAGCCGAGCGGTTATCCCGGAGCGCCCAGGAACGTCCCCATGTTTACTTTACCAGAGAAATAGATATGGCAACCTGCCTCAAGCTCAAGGAGGAGCTTAATTATAAAGTAACCCTGACCGATTTCTTTGTCTATGCCGTGTCCCGGGCCTTACGCGAGTACCCGGCGATCAATGTTACCCTGGCGGGAGATGAAATCCTCCGGCATGCTGAAGTGAATGTGGGCATTGCCGTAGATGCCGGTAAAGGTTTAATCGTGCCGGTAATAAAAAACGCCGATAAGAAATCTCTCCAGGAAATTGCCGCCGAACGCACCAACCTGGTGCAGCTGGCCCGGGAAGGCAAATTAATAGCCGATCAGGTAGAGGGAGGAACATTTACTGTTAGTAACCTGGGCATGTACGGCGTGGATGAGTTTACGACCATTATTAATCCCCCCGAGAGCGCCATCCTGGCTGTCGGCGCTACCAAAAAGCGCCTAGTAGTAAGCGAGGAAGGGGATATCAGGATCAGGCCGGTAGCTAAAGTCACCCTGGCGGTAGATCACCGGGTCATTGATGGTGCCCTGGCGGCCAGGTTCTTGCAGGCAGTGACAGGGCTTTTAGAAAACATTTCCCTGTGACCGGCTTCCCAACTGCTATCAATTTTGAAAAAGAGGTAAAGGGAATGAGTAACGCCGAGTTAGAGCGTCTGGTAGAGGAAATGGTCGAGGTCGTCCACAGTGATCGCAATGCATACAACGCCCGGTTCTGGCGGCCCCAGCCACCCTGGGCCAGGGGTAACTGGCGCGGCCTGCCGGCCCTCCTGGCTGGCGGCCCGGTACCCTTTGTAGTAGAACCTGATATTTCCCTGTGGGCCGTCATCCTCGGCCTAGATATAGCGCGTTTCTGGAGCGAGCCCGAGGCTTACCTCGCCGGCCAGCTAAAAATGAACCTGCATAAATTCAGGGTTTTTCAGGATAATACTCATTTTACCGGCGAGGTAACCCCCTGGCCGGGGGTTGTTTTTGAATTAAGTTTATTTGGCATTCCCGTTGTCTGGCATGAAGATCGCGGTCCCTGGATTGCCAGTGAACCGGTGTTAAAGGAATATGATGACCTGGACAGGTTGGAGATGCCCGATTTTTATAAGAGCGGGCTGATGCCCCGGGTCCATGAATTCTATGAACGCTTTAATGAAATAGTTAAAGGCAGGTTACCGGTAATTTTCCCGGACTGGGTGTTTGGCCCCTTTGGCGTGGCCATGCACCTGCGGGGCATGCAAAACTTACTGATGGATACCATCCTCAATCCTGAATGGGTACAACGCTTATTACGCTTTATTGTTGACGCCCATAAAGAATGGAGTAAGGCCAGGGCTAAATTTATCGGCCAGCCCATTACCAATGCTAAATTATATAACGATGAAATAGATGGCAATGTCATCAGCCCGGCCCTCTATCAAGACGCTATTTTACCTTACGAACGGGAATTAAGCGATTTTCATGGGGGTATTGTCTACTTTCATAGCTGTGGTAATTTGACCAAACTACTACCCGTAATCAGGAAGCTCCCGGACCTGGAAATGCTCCATATCTCGCCGTGGACAGATCCGGGAGAGGCGTTAAAGTTATTTGCCCCGGAAGTGGCCTTTGATGTTTGCCTGGACCCGGTGGACGATGTAATTGAAGCCAGCGAGGAGCAGATGCAAAGCAAGCTGGAATACCTGGTCAATTCCCTGCGGGGTAAAGCAGCCTTCAGTATCCGGGCCGATGCCTTCCAGGTGATGAATGACCATCCGGAAGATGATTACAAGAAAATTTTACGCTGGTGTGAAATTGCCAGGCTGGTAACCGGGCAAAGTTAACAAGGCGAAGGAGAGGAAAAATGTTTAATGGCCTTTTAGATCTAGGTATAGAGGGAAGGGTTGCTATTATCACCGGTGCCGGACGCGGTGTGGGCCGCGCCACAGCCAGGGTTTTTGCTGCCGCAGGGGCAAAGGTAGTTGCTGTAGATATAGATTGTGATGAACTTAACAATACTATGTCGCAATTACCTAACAATCCAGATCTTCATTTGCGTTTGGTCAAAGATCTATCGCAAGTAGAAGAATGTGAAGACGTGGTAAAGGTAACGGAAAGTACTTATGGCCGGCTGGATATCCTGGTAAATATTGCCGCCATCATCCTGCGTATCCCCCTGGACCAGGTAGATGAAGCCTCCTGGCAACGAACCCATGATGTAAATCTGAAGAGCCAATTTTTCCTTGCCCGGGCTGCTGCTGAGGTAATGAAAAAGGCTAAATACGGACGGATCATCAATTTTTCCTCTCAGGGTGCCCATACCGGCGGCTTCGATAATTCTATTGTTTATAACACTTTTAAAGGTGCCGTATTGACCCTTACGCGCGGCCTGGCCCGCCAGTATGCCGCCGATGGCATATGTGTTAACACCATTGCCCCCGGTCCGGTAAATACCCGAATGATGGCCAACCTTCCTCCCGAAAGATTACAGGAGTTTTTAAACCTCGTCCCGTTAAAGCGCATGGCCGAACCGGAAGAAATAGCTTTATGCGCTTTGTTCCTTGCCAGTAAATGGGCGAGCTATATTACGGGAGCTGTCCTGGATGTGAACGGCGGCCTTTATATGAGGTAGCTTTCTTGGCATGAAAAACCTGTTTATGAGGTGGAACAATTATGCTTGCAGGAAGAGTTGCTATTATTACCGGTTCGGGACGGGGTATTGGCAGGGAAATGGCTGCCAGGTTCGTTAACCGGGGGGTGAAAGTAGTCGTAGCTGATTTATATAATGCTCCAGAAACCGCCAGGGAGATAGGCGATGCAGGGCAGGCCATAGGTATTACTGTAGACGTTTCAAAGGTTAAAAGCATTCAAGAAATGGTAGATATTACTCTAAAAACTTACGGCAGGATTGATATCCTGGTGAATAATGCCGGCATATGCCCGACGACACCCCTGGATAAAATTACCGAAGAAGAGTGGGATCAAGTTTTAGCCGTCAATCTCAAAAGCTGTTTTTTCTGTTCGCAGGCAGTAGCGGAGATTATGAAGGGCCAGCAATACGGGAGAATAATTAACATCTCTTCCTTTGCCGGCAGGGCCGGGGGTATAGCACCGGGTTGTCATTATTCGGCTTCGAAAGCCGGCATTATCGGGTTAACTAAAGCTTTAGCCCGGCTGTTAGCTCCCTATAATATTACGGTCAATGCCATAGCGCCCGGTACTATGGTTAGCGAAATGACCCGAGCCTTTTCTGAAGAAAAAATGGAAGAGATCCTAGCGGCCATACCTCTGGGCAAGCTGGGGCAGCCCTGGCATGTGGCCGAGATGGCCGTCTACCTGGCTTCCGATGCAGCCGAGTGGATCACCGGTGCCACCATTGATATTAATGGCGGTATGTATATGGCTTAGGCATTTTGTGAACGGGTTATTTATTACTGGGCCGGAAGGGGAAGTATTAAGTGAGTTGCCGAATCAGTCTACCTTACGGAACCGACCAACTTACCTTTCGTATTCAAAGAGAAAAAATAGCAGCAGTTTTATCACCAATAGCCATGGAAGAAATACCTCCTGCTGCTGAAAAGATTCAGGAGGCTTTAGCAAACCCTATCGGTTGCCAGGCACTGAGCAAGATAGTGTCACCGACGACCAAGGTAGTGATTCTTTGCGACGACAACACCCGCCTGACGCCGGCCAATCTCATTGTCCCGGCCATACTCAGGGAATTAGCCGGCGGGGGCGTCCGCAAGGAAAATATCAAAATCCTCATGGCCCTGGGCACCCACCGGCCCATGACGCCGGAAGAGTTGAAACACAAGCTGGGTGCCGGAGTTTTAACCGAGGTTGAAGTGATAAACCATGATTTCCGTAACCCGGCGGCCCTATATGATTTCGGCCTTACGGAAAACTGCACGCCGGTAAAGGTAAACCGCCTGGTGCTGGCAGCAGATGTCGTTATCGGTATTGGCAGCATCGTTCCCCACCATATACCCGGCTACAGTGGCGGGGCCAAAATTGTCCAGCCCGGTATATGTGGGGAGGATACCACGGCGGCCACCCATCTCTTGAGTGTGCGTACCCGGCGCAACATGCTGGGCATAGTAGAAAATAGGGTACGGGAAGAGATGGAGGCCATAGCCGACAAAGCGGGAGTAAAATACGTCTTTAATACGGTTCTGGACCCCCAGGGACAGGTGGTTAAAGCCTTCTTTGGTGATATACGCCAGGCTTTCCGCGCCGGGGTGGAGACCAGCCGTCGGGTTTATGGCATTCCTGCCCCGTGGCGGACGCCCATTGTCCTGGCCAGCTCTTACCCTTGCGACCTGGAGTTCTGGCAGGCCCACAAGACATTATACCCTTGCGATATGCTGGTGGAAGAGGGCGGCAGCATAATTATTGTTACTCCCTGCCCGGAAGGAGTGGCGGTCACCCACCCGGAGATGCTGGAATTTGCCGGCCAGAGCCCGGAGGATATTGACGCCCAGATTGAGGAGGGGATTATAAAGGATAAGGTAGCCGGGGCCCTGGCCCTGGCCTGGGCCAAGGTGCGGCAGCATGCCGAGGTTTGCCTGGTCTCCCATGGTATCAGCTCCGAGATGGCGGCCAAACTGGGCTTTAAACACGCTGCTACAGTAGAAGAAGCCCTGGACCGGGCCTGGGCGCGGTTGGGCAAAGGAGCCGGGGTGACAGTATTAACCCATGGAGCTGATACATTGCCCCTGGTGCAGGTAGATGATTAAAACGTGGCCAACTCCCAAAAGGTGGAGTTGGCCATGCTTCTTATAGAGGTTTCTTGGTCGTTTCGGTTATTTTTAGCATAGCCCAATGGCGATAAAACTATAGTTATACAGCTAGAGAGATCCAGGACTTTATCGGTTGCTGAATTTTCCAGGGAAATTACAAAGACTGCTAAAGATGCACCATCAGCGAGGTAAGCCTGATCCGCAAGAGAGCAAGAGCTACTAGGGCTTTTACTCAAAATTAATTTCCCATATGGACAGGCAACTGGTGTCTTTGCTAAAATAAGGATAAAGTGATTAGCAACCGGGAGAGATGGAAATAATGGAGGATAAAATCGAAGCCCTTTATGATCTGGTACAGCAGATAGCCGTAGAGCTTAAGCAAACCAGGCAGGAGCTAAACAATACACGGGAAGTTTTGACGTGGCAGATAGCCGGTGTGCGGGATGAGCTCCAGGGGCAGATAGCCGGTGTGCGGGATGAGCTCCAGGAGCAGATAGCCGGTGTGCGGGATGAGCTCCAGGGGCAGATAGCCGGTGTGCGGGATGAGCTCCAGGGACAGATTACGGATGTTCGGAAGGAACTTACCGAAAGGCTTGAGAGAATTGAGCGGCGGCTTAATGCTACTTTTAACCAGGTAGGTATGCTGAGTGAATTCAGGGTTGAAGTACTGCACAAATTAGAAGAACTTAGTAAAAATCAGGAATCTATTTTTAAAGTTCTCGGCGAACATGAGGTAAAAATCCAAAACTTATATAAGAACGTGGGTTAATTGATTTTAGGGGGGTTACTATGCGCTGGTTAGGACATGCGAGTTTTTACCTGGAAACCCCGGCGGGGGTGCGGCTGGTGACCGATCCTTATGGCCCGCAGGTTTCGCCGGCAGCGCCGGTGGTCACGGCTGACGTGGTGACCGTGTCTCATGAGCACTTCGATCACAATTACCTGGACAATATCAAGGGCAACCCGGAAGTCTGGCGGGGTTTGACGCCGGAGGGAGACTGGGCGCAAGTTGACGTGACCTTTAAAGATGTCCACGCCTATACGGTGCCTACATACCACGACGACGCCGCCGGGGCCAAACGTGGGAAAAACGCTGTTTTCGTGCTGGAAGTGGGTGATCTGCGCTTGGCTCACCTGGGTGACCTGGGGCACGTGCTGAATGATGAACAGGTGCAGAAAATTGGCAGGCTTGATGTATTGATGATCCCTGTGGGGGGGTATTTTACCATTGATGCCGGCCAGGCCTGGCAGGTGGTGGAGGCACTAAAGCCGCGGGTAGTCCTGCCCATGCATTACCTGGTTGCGGGCATGCAGGGCTTCCCTATTGCCGGGGTTGATGAGTTCACGGCCGGCCGGGCCAACGTGCGCCGCTTCGGGGAGGGGAAAATCGACCTGCGGCAGGAAAGCTTGCCTCAGGAAACGGAAGTATGGGTCCTGGCGGCCAGCCAGCCGCGGATTTAACCTGGTAGAGGAGATGACTGCTGAACCCCACCGGTGGGCCTTAATTCCCGCGCGGTGGGGGTTTTTATGCCCTGCAAGAGGCATTGAAGGAGCTGTTTGCATTATGAAGAGAAAAGAAGAGCAGCCCGACGGCTTAGCTGCAAAAAGTGGCGCTTCCTACCTCACTGTTGCCCGGGAAGCCACAGCCGAAATTAAAATCGAGCGTTCCCGTTTCATTGGCCATGCCCGCGAAGTTGATAGTGAGGCGGCAGCCAGGGAGTTCATTGCCAGGGTCCAGGCCGAGCACCGCCAGGCGACCCACAACTGCTTTGCCTACCGGCTGGGGATGGGGAAGCAAGAAATAGCCTATTACAGCGATGCCGGTGAGCCCAGCGGTACGGCCGGGCGGCCAATTTTAGGAGCTATTAGCAGCCTGGGCCTTACCAACGTGGCAGTAGTGGTGACCCGTTATTTTGGCGGCAAGAAGCTAGGGGTACGGGGGCTTATCGAGGCCTACGGCCAGGCGGCCCGCCGCGTCCTGGAAGAGGCAGGGAGCATCCGGCGGGTCGTGACCCGTGAGTTAGAATTAACCTGCAGCTATGCTGAGCTGGACCAGTTGCTCTACCAGATTCAGAGCCACGGTGGGAAAGTGATAGAAACGGAATACGGCAGCGAGGTCCGGTTAAAGGTTGCCGTGCCCCTGTCGGCCTGGGAGCAGGGCCTGGTGCCGGAAAAGCCGCTATCGGAATTAAAGGGCTTTTTAAAGGGAATGAAACTAGATGGTATCCGCGATGAGGAGGATCGGTAATTTACCTGGAAAGCCCCAAAGGATAAATATGCAAGTTTGCAGCCCTTTCTTGCCAAACTATACTTAAATCCTGGTAAGGAAGGGTAGAGAAATGGCCTGGCAATCCAGGTGGCGCCAGTATCTGGAGGAAAAATGGCAGCGGTTGAATGAGGTTATGGTTACCCGGCTGCAGGATGCCGGAGACACTGTTAAGAGAAAGGCACTACTGGCTATAGCGGCAGCCGCTGCCTGGTTCCGGTCAGCCTGGCAGGCTATCCGGGGCGAAATGCTGCGCACCTGGCAGAACCTCAAGCCGTTGCGCCTGCCGGAAGGCTGGCAGGCCCGGGTTTTACTGGGGCTGTTCATACTTATTATTTTAATTCCCGGTATCAATTACTACATAGGCCGCCCGGCCCTGCCACCGCCGGCGACCAAACCTTTGCCCGTAGCCGTCCGGGCTGATGAAACCAACCTCCTCGCCCGCCTGGTAGCTGCTGAAGCTGAGGATGAACCTTATGCCGGCCAGGTGGCCGTAGTAGCCGTAGTGTTAAACCGCCTGCGGGACCCGGCCTTTCCCAAGACAATACCTGACATCATCTTTGAACCCTGGGCCTTTGAAAGTGTGGCCAACGGCCATTACTGGGAGGTACAGGTACGGCCGCGGGATTATGCGGCTACCCGGGACGCTTTAAATGACTGGGACCCCAGCAACGGCGCCCTTTATTTCTTTAACCCCGCCACGGCCACCAGCGCCTGGATCTGGACGCGGCCGCAGATTACCCAGATTGGCAATCATATTTTCACCCGTTAACGGCGAAGAACCGGGCTACTTAAAAGCTGACCGGTAGTAGTAATGCCAGCAGGCGCTTGCTCGCCTGCAAGTCCAGATCGTAGCCCTAGCCACAGGGTTATCCTTGTAACCCCCGCCACAGCAGGTAAAGAGCAGCCTGGGTCGACTGCCACTTGATGTTTTCCCGCTCCCCAATAAAAAGCTCCCGCTGGACTTCTACTTTTCCCTGGATGTCCACTCCAATATAAACCAGCCCCACCGGTTTGGCCGGGGTAGCGCCGCCGGGGCCGGCGATGCCCGTAATGCCAACGCCGATATCGGCGGCAAAAGCCCGGCGCACGCCCTGCGCCATGGCGGCGGCAACTTCAGGGCTGACGGCGCCGTGGGCGGCCAGGGTTTCCTCCTCTACTCCCAGGTATTTCATTTTAGCTTCATTGCTGTAAGCAACCACGCCGCCCAGGAAGTAATCGGAACTGCCGGGGATATTGGTCACCCGGTGGGCCAGCAGGCCACCGGTACAGGATTCAGCTATGGCCAGGGTCAGGCGTCGCCCGCCCAGGATGGCGCCGACGACCCCTTCCAGGGTATCATCGTCGCTGCCAAAGATATACTCACCCAGACGCTCCCGGATGGCTGTTTCCAGGGGCCTGATTAATTCCCGCGCCTGCTCCGCGCTGCCGGCCTGGGCTGTCAGGCGTAAGGTTACCTCGCCGGGCGCGGCCAGGGGTGCCAGGGTGGGGTTGTCGCCGTGGAGCAGGTCTTTAATGGCTTCTTCTACTGCAGATTCCCCCATCCCGGCAATCTTCAGCACCCGGGAAAAGATAACCTCCCGCCGGGCACCGTGGGGTTCCAGCAGGGGCAGGAGCCGGTCCACCACCATGGGTTCAAACTCCCGCGGCGGTCCCGGCAATAAAGCATAGATCTTGCCCTCATGTTCCAGGAAAACCCCGGCCGCCGTACCATGGGGATTGTCCAGGGCCCGGGCTCCGGCCGGGAGCAGGGCCTGCTTCAGGTTGTTGGCAGTCATAACCCGCCGCCGGGCGGCAAAATAGCGAGTGATGTTTTCCAGGGCCGCCGGGTCTTCCACCAGGGGTAAATTCAGGGCGGCGGCCAGGGCTTCGCGGGAGAGGTCGTCTTCCGTAGGTCCCAGGCCGCCGCTGACGATGATCAGGTCGGCCCGCCGCCGGGCGTCGTCAATAGCTTCCCGGATGCGCTCCAGGTTGTCGCCGACTACCACCTGGCGGTAAAGGCTGATGCCGGCCGCGGCCAGCTCCCGGCCTAAGTATGCGGCATTGGTATTGACGATCTGGCCCAGGAGCATTTCCGTACCGGTAAAAATGGCTTCCGCGAGCAAGGGAAAACCTCCTCCCAAACTTAAAAAGCGCCCTGGTACTGGCGCTTAACTTAAAGTTTAATGGGCAGTTTCAGTAGCTGTAGCCGTGGGCCCGTGCTCCCCGTGAGCGCCAAGGTTATTGACGGCAGTCACCAGGAACCCCAGGACCAGCCAGCCGGCCAGGAAAAGCACTACCTGCCACTTTTTCATATTTCCCACCCAACCTTTCTGTGCCGCGGCTTCCTTGTACAAAAGTATACCAGAGGCTTTTACCAGTTGCAATGGCCAGCATACGGCTATATAATGCTAATTGATACAACCCAATTTCTTAATTTTTTCTTAGCTTGTCTTAATCGTTTTTTTACTTTTCTATTTTATAATCATCCCAGGAAAAGATAGCAGGAGGTGTGCAGTATGTGGCAGCGCGCAGGCAAAGCTAAAATTACTGTTTTAGCTGTTTTATTGATATTCCTGGCCGGGGTGGCGGCCACGGCAGGTTTTTACCAGATCACCGGAGCGACGGCCGGGACCCAGCAACCGTCCTACCAGCACGCGGTGGCTGTTAGCGACGCGGTGTCTGCCAGCATCCCGCCGGGGCTGGGACCGGAGGCTATTGCCGACATTGTCGATAAAGCCGGCCCGGCAGTGGTACGTATTGATACGGTTACGGAAACCAGGGTGGCCAGCCCCTTTAACGACCCCTTCTTCCGCCAGTTTTTTGGTGACCAGTTTAATATCGGTCCCCAGGAACAACGCGGTTTGGGTTCAGGGTTCATTATTTCTCCAGACGGCTATATCCTGACCAACCAGCACGTCATTGACGGGGCGAAGCAGGTTAAAGTAACCGTTGTCGGTTTCGATAAACCCTTCAATGCCCAGGTGGTGGGCGCCGACGCTCCCCTGGACCTGGCCGTCCTGAAAATCAATGCCGGCAAGCCGTTGCCCTATCTAACGCTCGGTGATGCCAACAAGGTCCGTGTCGGTGAATGGGCCATTGCCATCGGCAACCCCGACGGCCTGGACCATACGGTAACGGTGGGCGTCATCAGCGCCAAAGGGCGGCCCATCGATGTCCAGGACCGCCATTATGAAAACCTGCTGCAGACGGATGCTTCCATTAACCCCGGCAACAGTGGCGGTCCCCTGTTGAACCTGAAGGGGGAAGTGATAGGTATTAATACCGCCGTTAACGCCGGGGCCCAGGGGATTGGCTTTGCTATCCCCAGCAGCACGGTGCAGCCTGTCCTGAACGATCTGATGAATAAAGGCAAAATTGCCCGGCCATGGCTGGGGGTAGCCCTGGCCTCGGTTACGCCGGAGGCGGCCGACATGCTGGGTCTCCAGAGTCCCGGAGGTGCCCTGGTCGGCCAGGTAGTAGCAGGCAGCCCGGCGGCAAGGGCCGGCATCCAGAAATATGACGTCATTCTCCAGCTGGATGGCCAGAAAATAAAGGATGCCAATGACCTGGTAAATAAAGTCCAGGCCCTGAAGATCGGCCAGCAGGTGCAGCTCCAGGTCTTCCGCCGCGGCCAGCTCCTGGATATCAGCGTGGTCCTTGGCGAGAAGCCGAGCCAGTAAGCGTCCAATCACAGGTGACGCCAGGTAGAAAGGCAGAGGCCGGAAAAGAGAAGCCGTGTAGCCGGGCAAGGCCGGGTTAGCTGGTACCATTCAGCGTGGTCCGGACGACTGAAACCCCGGGAGTGATTTCTCCCCGGGGATTTTTATTTTTCTTACAGGCGGTAGTGTCTTTCGGACCATGGCTATTTTCGCCGCCAGGGCAGGCGCAGGCGCAAAAACAGGGGCGCCAGGGCCGGACGGGAGATAAAAAACGGCCGTAAAGGGGAAAAAGGCCGCGGGTCAGGCCGGGGAAGGGGTGACGGTTCTACCCTGGCCAGGACGCTGTGGTGGCGGCTGTAAGCAAAATAAACCATCAGCCCCAGGGCCATCCAGATGGCGAAACGAATCCAGGTTAAACGGGGCAGGTTGAAGAAGAGGTAAAGGGCAAAGGCCATGGTCACCAGGGACGTCCAGGGCATGAAGGGCACTTTGAAGGGGCGTTCCAGGTCGGGCCGGGTACGCCTTAAAATGAGTACACCCAGGGAAACGATGAAAAAGGCCGACAGGGTACCGACATTGGCCAGTTCGGCGATTACATTAATAGGTAAAAAGCCGCCAATGAGAGCAATGAAGGCGCCGACAACAATGGTTGTGAGCATAGGGGTGTGATAGCGGGGGTGGACCCTGGCAAAAAAGGAGGGCAAGAGGCCATCGCGGCCCATGGCCATAAAGATCCGGCTCTGGGCAAAGATGGTTACCAGGAGGACGCTGGTCAAACCGGCCAGGGCGCCAATGCCAACAATCAGCGAAGCACCCCTCACACCGGCAGCCAGAAGACCGGTAGTTACCGGGGAAGGGGTATTGAGCTGGGTGTAGCTTACCAGGCCGGTCAGGACTATAGTTACGGCGATATATAGTAAAGTAGAGATAGCGAGAGAGCCGATGATCCCCCGGGGCAGGTCTTTATTGGGATGGCGCACTTCTTCGGCGGCCGTAGAAACGGCGTCGAAGCCGATATAGGCAAAGAAGATAATGGCCGCACCGTGGATGACACCGGGGATGCCAAAGGGAAGAAAAGGACGCCAGTTGGCCGGGTTAACCCGGGGAATGCCCAGTACCAGGAAGGCCAGGATCACCAAGATTTTGATGGCCACGATAATCTTGTTGGTGGTGGCGCTGGTAGTTGTGCCGATTATGGCTAGTAGAGTCATGAGGGCGGTAATGAGGATGGCCGGCAAATTAACGAGGCCACCGCCGGCAGGAGAATTAACCAGGGCCGCAGGCAGGGAAATATCCACAGAACTGAGCATATCGGTGAAATAACCGCTCCAGCCGGCAGCTACCGCCCCCGAGGCTACCATGTATTCCAGGATCAGGTTCCAGCCGATAATCCAGGCAATAATTTCACCTAAAGAAGCATAGGCATAAGTATAGGCGCTCCCGGCCACGGGGATCATGGCGGCCATTTCGGCGTAGACCAGGGCCGCCAGCCCGGCAGTAATGCCGGAGAGGATAAAGGAAAAGACCAGGGCCGGGCCGGCATAATTGGCCGCCGCTACTCCAGTTAGGACAAAAATACCCGAGCCGATTATAGCTCCTACTCCCAGGGCAATTAATTCCGGCGTGCCGATACTACGTTTTAACTTTTCATTATCCCGGGCTTCCTGCATCAGGTCTTTTATGCTTTTAGTCCGCCAGACACTCACCCTGTTCACCCCCTGGATGTGCTTAAATTTATTATGCACCTGGCCTTTTTCCCTATGCGTGTGGCAGGAGAAAGGGTGATGTTGTCGAAATAAAGGGCAAGGCGGTGGAGCGATGCCCAAAAAAATCCTCACTGGCGCCCTCATTGTCCTGCTGGCCCTGGTCCTTTTTTCCGGCCCGGCAGCAGTACCGGGACCAATTCAAACCCTGCCGGAGGTTATTCTTAAAGAGGCCACATTTAAACAGGTAGTCCTGGACCCGCCACCCCTGGAAGCAGGGGGGCATATACTGGTATCGGCGGGGGATTTTTTACCCCTGGCCGGCGGCAGTGCCGACTGGTACAAGAACAGGGGTATTTTACGGGGGAGCAAAGGAACTGCTGTAGTCGCCGGCAGCCTGGCGGCCGAGGTCGATGGAGTACCCCGGCGACTTGACGCGGCCCCGGTTCTGGTAGACGATAAGCTTTACATACCCTTAAGCCTGGCCCTGGAGGTGCTGGGACTGCCTGCCTCCGGCAGGATGGGAGCTGCTCCAGAGCAGGAAAGTACTGATACATACCTCCCTCCCCTGAAGGGCCGGGCCGGTCTGCATTTCCGTTATTATCCCGTGTATGATCTCCAGGCCAGGTATGACCCTGCCAGAGGACAGCTTACGGGGGAACTCCTCCTGGCTTACCAAAATCCTTATCTTGTACCCCTGCGGAAACTATATTTCAATCTCCCGGCCAATGCTCTGTATGGTAATGGAGCGCAATTAACAGTTAGCAGGGTTTATATAAATAAGCGGCCTGTTCCTTTCAATTCCCGGGGCAGTTCCCTGGAAGTCTTCCTACCCTTGAGCCTTGCTCCCCGGGAAACCCTTTCCCTGGCTCTTTCTTTCACTACCCAGGTACCGGAAGAGGCAGCGCGCCTGGGCCGGACCGGAGACACCCTGATGGCGGCCGGCTGGTACCCCCTCCTCGCCCCTCATACTGGGGATACCTGGGCAGGGGTGGCCGGTACACCCTATGGCGACCCGTATTTCGCCGCTGCCGCCTACTACCGGGTGCGCCTCACTATGCCCTCCGGTTACCGGGTCCTGGCCAGTTCCCGGGAAACAGGGCGGCAGGAAGGGGGTGATTGGACCGTCTGGACCTTTAACAGCGAGCACCCCATCCGGGAATTTGCCTTTACGGCCGCGCCTGACTGGCAGTTGGCCAGCCGCCAGGTGGGGGCGGTCCAGATGGTAATAGCTTCCCGGGGAGAGCCGGCGGCGGCCGCCCTGGAGGTGGCCGGCCAGGCTTTAGACTTTTTCCAGGCAGCCTATGGACTCTATCCCTACAGTTACCTGCACCTGGCTTTTGTCCCTCTGGATAACCTGGCCGGCATGGAATACCCGGGCTTTATTATTTTAAGTAACCGCAAAAGTTATAGTCCTGCTACCGTTGTCCACGAAATCGCCCACCAGTGGTGGTACAACCTGGTAGGGAACGATAGCCTTCATGCGGCCTGGATTGATGAAGGCCTGGCCGAGTACAGCACTCTCCTTTTTTACCGCCAGGGCGACCAGGCCCTCTACCAGGCTAAACTGGCCGAGATCGGGCGCCTGGCGGGCCAGACAGCTCAACCCATTAACTTATCTCTTGAGGAATATGGTAATGAGCAGGCCTACCGCCTGGCCGTCTATAACCGGGGAGCCACATTCTGGCTGGAGCTGGAAGCCGCCGCCGGTACAGCCAGGCTGCAGCAAGCCCTGGCTTATGTCCAGCGTTATTACCGCTATGAAATCGTTCCCCCGCAAGCTATGGTTACTATTCTTACATATTATGGCAGGCTGGCAGCGACCAATTTTACGCCGTATTTACGGAACTAACGGCCCTGAAAAACGTCTAATAATGTAGAAGAAACTTCATGAGGAAAATGGGCAAAAGGGGCGAACCGGCATGAGCCAGGCAGGTAAATATGTGGTGGGGCACTGGCCCTGGGTGGCCAGGATTGGTAAGCACCCGCGGGCCGCCTGGCCGGAAGCGTTGCTGCGGCTGTGGTACCTGGTGACTATAGCTGCCTTAATGGTAGTTGTTACCACCATTGGTGGTGCCGGCTGGCAGCAGGCTGGAGTTACCAGACCGGCATTGGCCTCGCCACCTGTTGCCGGCCCTTACCAGCTGGCCGGGGGCAAGCCAGGATTGTCCATTACCCCGGTTAAACCGGTAGCTGTAGCGCCGATAACTCCACCCCGGCCGGCGCCACCCGTTCCGGAGCCGGAACCCAAGCCCGGGCTCCAGCCCCTACGCCAGGTGCCGGGGGCCGGCCACCGGGTGGCCCTTACTTTTGACGACGGCCCTTTTCCCCGGTGGACTGAACGTTATTTAACAGTCCTGGCAGCCACCAGAACCCCGGCCACCTTCTTTATGGTCGGGCGGCAGGTGGAAGCCCACCCGGAGCTGGTCAGGGCAGCCCTGGACGGCGGCCATGAAGTAGCCAACCACTCCTGGCGCCATGCCAACCTGGGGAAGGTGTCCCAGGCTGAAGCTGAGGCAGATCTCCGGCAGGCGGCTGCCGTCCTGGAGAAAATAAGCGGCCGGCCGGTAAAATATTTCCGCCCCCCCTACGGCGCCATGGGTCCCAATTTGCTGGCGGCAGCAGCCAGGCTGGGTACCCCCATAGTCACCTGGAGCGTAGATCCCCACGACTGGTCCAATCCTGGTCCCAGGGCCATCGTCCAGGGCGTCATGGCTAACGTCCGGGACGGTAGCATCATCCTCCTCCATGAAGGCCACCCCGGCACCCTGGTGGCCCTGCCGCTCTTGATTAAAGAGCTGCGGGATAAAGGCTATCAACTGGTAACCGTGTCAGAACTGATAGCTCAAGGGGAAAAACACGATAATAGCGCCCCTGCCGCAAAAACCCAATAAAAAACTGCCAGTCTCCTGCCTCCAACTTCTCAAATGGTATATCTTGCATAATAGCGAACCCCTGCGGTATAATTAAGGCGAAAATAGAAAAATTTCCCCGAAAAGGCAAACCTGCCGAAAGGCAGGGGCGCAAAGCTACAGGGTCTAAAGCCCGGTTGCGGGCCAGGACAGCCAGTTGCCGCGGGTGGGACGGGGCTACCCAGGGGGTAGCCTTTATTATTTATTTTATTAAACTAAACCGGAGGAGGGGTTTCCTTTTATGCGCTTGCACTTATTTAAGAAAAAAGGCCGGGCAGGAGAACCGGGAGATCAAGGGCCGGCCAGAGCGTTCCGCCCGGGGAAGGCCCGGGCAAGGTTTTTCAGCCGCTGGCGGCTGGGGGCTAAATTAACAGCCGGCTTTATCCTTATCATCGCCATATTTGTCGCCGTGGTAGTCTACGTCAATTTTAATCTCCAGCAGGTAGACCGGCTTTCCAGGGAAGTAACCCTTGCCCATGAGCAGAACATGCTCTTTACCGAGATGACCAATGCTATCTGGGATGCCTACCGCCGGGCCACCGATTACATAATCAACGGTTCCCAGACCCACGTCCTGGGTTTCGACGATGCCCTGAAGCGTTTCCATGATGCCCGGACCCGGCTGGAAGAACAAGAGCTCGACAGCCAGACGGCCGGGTATCTCGCGGCCATGACCCAGGCCTCCAAGAGTTTTACTGATACCTTCAAGAACAGCATCGTAAACACCAGCCGGGAAGACCGCATGGCGGCCCTGCCTATTTTGAGCTTCCAGATGGGGGCTTCCCTGGATAATATCAATAATATCGGCAACCACATGGCCAAAGAGATGACCGAGAAGAACGCTCTCGCCGAGGCCCAGCTAACGGCAGCCATCAGGCGGGCCCAGGCAACTTTGCTTGGCGGTTTACTCCTGGCCCTGGTCCTGGGCCTGCTGGTAGCGTGGTTTATCAGCCGTATGGTCGGCAAGTCCCTGGGCCAGGTGGCAGCCTACGCTACCCGGATCGCCGACGGCGATCTCACCGCCGAACCCCTTCATGTTATAACCAAAGATGAAGTTGGTAAGCTGGCCGCCGCGTTCAACACCATGGGAGAAAACCTGCGCCAGGTTATCGGCCAGGTACGGGATATGACTAACCAGGTAGCCTCGGCCAGCCAGGACCTGGCCCGCATGTCCCAGGAACTGGGGGACGCCGCCCGCCAGGTGGCGGCCACCACCCAGGAAATGGCCAAAGGCGCCGAAGACCAGGCCCAGCAGGTCAGCGAGACGGCGGCAGCGACTGACGCCCAGGTGACCAGGGTGGAAGAAGTCCACCGCAACACCGAGGATATGGCGGCCGCCTCCGACCAGGCCGCGGCTAAAGCCAGCGAAGGTGCCCGGGCGGTAGCCGAAGCTACCCAGCAGATGGAGGCCATCTCCAGGCGCATGGACAGCCTGGCCCTGGCAGTAGGCGAGCTGGGAGCCCGTTCCCAGCAGATTGGCCAGATTGTAGGTGTTATCTCTGGCATTGCCGAGCAGACCAATCTCCTGGCCCTGAATGCGGCCATTGAAGCGGCCCGGGCCGGGGAACAGGGACGCGGCTTTGCCGTCGTGGCCGACGAAGTGCGGAAACTGGCTGAGCAGTCAGCTGAAGCCACCAAGCAGATTGTCGGCCTGATACAGGAGATCCAGCGGGAGACAGAGCGTGTGGTCAACAGCATGGCCGAAGGCTCCCGGGATGTCCGCCAGGGTACGGAAGTGGTTACCCGCACGGGTATAGCCTTTGCCGCCATTGAACAGTCCATCCAGACCCTGGTCAGCAAGATCAAGAATGTGGCCGGCAAGGCGGATGAAATGTATGAGGGTTCCCGCCAGGTCAAAGGCCGGGTCGAAAGTATAGCTGCCGGTATTGAAGAAATGGCTGCCAGCACCCAGCAGGTTTCCGCCTCCACGGAAGAGCAGACGGCAGCAGTGGACCAGATTAGCCAGGCGGCCCAGCAGCTGGCTGCAGCCGCAGGTAACCTCGAAAGGGCTGTGGCCCGGTTCAAGCTATAATAGTTAAGCGAGGTCATTCAAACCTGCCGGTTTACCGGCTTCCTGCTTCCAACTTCCAATCTATGCCCGGGCCTGGAAGGTTTCGCACTCGGTATCGCGGTCGTTGTGGGCGCTGGAGTTATTCGGCGCCCCCTGGACGGCCACGGTAATACTGCCGGCGTGGCAAGCGCCATCCTGCCAGTAGATGCAGTTGGCCACCCGACACTTGACTTTAAGAGGCATATTCAATACTCCTTTCATTAATTCATAACCAGGAGGGCTAGAAACGGCCTGAACGCCAGGTCGCAAAGGCCAGGCTTATTCCCGGTAACTTTTAGCTTGGTCAACGGGGGGCAAAAATATGCCTGCTCCCAGAGGAATTTGCCTTGCAATGCAGAATTTACCTATGAGGTAATAGAAGGGTGGGATATTAATGGCAACGGAAACAGCAGCGGAAATCCAGCTGGTGGTCTTCCAGCTGGCCGGTGAAACTTACGGCGTTGATATTAACCACGTCCAGGAAATCATCCGTATGCAAAGCATTACCCAGATTCCCAGGACACCGGTTTTTATCGAAGGGGTAATCAACTTACGCGGCCGCATCATCCCGGTCATTGACCTCCATAAACGCTTTGACCTGCCGCGGGCTGAGCTCACGAATAACACCCGCATTATGGTGGTGGAGCTGGGCCAAGTGACGGTGGGCATGATTGTCGATTCCGTTTCCGAAGTCCTGCGCCTGCCGGCTGCCAGCATTGAGCCGCCGCCTCCCATGATCAGCGGCATTGATGTGGCCTATCTTAAGGGCGTGGGCAAGTGGAATGAGCGGTTGATTATTCTCCTGGACCTGGACCGGGTGCTGCGGGAAAGTGAACAGCGCCAACTGCAGCAGGAAATAGCTGCCGGGGTGGATTCAAGATGAGCGAGCTGGATATGTCCCAGTACCTGGGTATTTTCCTCGATGAAGCCGGGGAGCAGCTTCAGCAGCTGGATGAAGCCATTGTCAAGCTGGAGCAAACTCCCGAGGATCTTGACCTGTTAAACACCATCTTCCGGGCGGCCCATACCCTGAAGGGCTCTTCAGCATCAATGGGTTTTAACCGCCTGGCCACCCTCACCCATCGCATGGAGAGCGTCCTTGATCTCTTACGCCAGGGGAAGCTCGCCGTTTCCCGGGAGATCATTGACATCCTCCTGGCCAGCCTGGACAGACTGCGAGTGCTAAAAGACAGCATTGCTGCCGGCAACGGGGATGAGGGTGAGGTGGGAGAAATAGTTACCCGGCTGGAAGCCGTCCTGGCCGGCGAGGCGGGGGCCAGTCCCCGGGACAAGGCACCTGGCAGCGAGACCCTCACCCTCGACGACATTGAACAGAATGTCATCCGCGCAGCTCAAGTGAAGGGTTTCCAGGCCTATGAGATCCGGGTGCAGCTCGAAGAAGGCTGCCAGATGAAGGCTGCCCGGGCCTACCTGGTCTTCAACAACCTCAAGGAGGCCGGCGAGGTCATCAAAAGCGTTCCCCACACCCAGGATTTGGAAGCCGAGAAATTTGAGGATACCTTTACCCTGGCCTTTGTCAGCCGGGAAGATGCCGACACCCTGGCCAATATCGTCAAGTCCATATCAGAAATCAAAAATGTAACGGTGCGGCCTATTAGCCTGGAGGAAGACCGGCTGGCGGCAGCTGAAGTTTCTGCCCTTGAGCAGGAGAATGGTAGCCTTGCCGCCAGGGCAAATAGCAAGTCGGGTGAGCAACGCATTACCCAGACAGTCCGGGTAGATGTCCAGCGCCTGGAAAACCTCATGAACCTGGTTGGTGAACTGGTCATTGACCGTACCCGCCTGGCCGAAGTGGGCAATGGGTTGAAGGCCCGCCTGGGCAACGAAGAACTCCTGGAAACCCTGGAAGAAGTCTCCCTGCACATTGGCCGCATTACCTCCGACCTCCAGGAAGAGATCATGAAGGCCCGCATGTTCCCCGTTGACCAGGTCTTTAACCGCTTCCCCCGCATGGTCCGGGACCTGGCCCGGAAGGCCGGCAAGGAGATCGACTTTATTATTGAAGGCCGGGAAACGGAGCTGGACCGGACGGTTATCGAGGAAATCGGCGATCCCCTCATCCACCTGCTGCGCAACGCCATTGATCACGGCATTGAAGCCCCGGAAGCAAGGCTGAAGGCCGGCAAGCCCCGGCACGGTACGGTTCGCCTGCGGGCCTTCCACCAGGAAAACCAGATTGTCATTACCGTAGAAGACGACGGCGCCGGTATGGATCCGGAAAAAATAAAAGCCAGGGCTGTGGCTAAAGGGCTGATCAGCCGTGAGGCGGCCGCCAGGCTGGGTCACCGGGAAGCCCTGGATCTTATCTTCCTACCGGGCCTTTCGACATCAGAGAAAGTTACCGATGTTTCCGGCCGCGGCGTGGGCATGGATATCGTCCGTAACCATATTGAAAAGATCAACGGCACCATTGACATCCGCACCACCCCCGGCAAGGGAACGTGTTTCACCATTAAGCTGCCCCTGACCCTGGCCATTAACCGTTCCCTCCTGGTCCAGGTGGGCGGGCGGGTTTATGCCTTCCCCCTGGCCAATGTGGTCGAAATTATCGCCATCACCCCCGCCGACATCCAGCACGTCCACCGCCAGCAGGTGGTAGTCGTCCGTGGCCGGGTGCTGCCCCTCATTTACCTGGGCCAGGCCCTGGGCCTGGCCAGGGCTATGCCGGCGGGAGAAAATTATGCCGTAGTTATAGTAGGCCTGGCGGAAAAACAGATCGGTTTTATTGTCGACAACCTCATCGGCGAGCAGGAGATTGTCATCAAATCCCTGGGGAATTTTATTGGCAAGATACCGGGCATTGCCGGGGCTACCATCATGGGCGATGGCAGTGTGGCCCTGATCTTAGATGTCCGCAGCCTGGTGGATAACCTGGGGGTGGAGGCGAGCCGTGAACTGGCCGGTTAAGGTCCTGGTCGTCGACGATTCCGCCTTTAGCCGGCGGCTGCTGATGGACATCTTAAAAGCCGATCCCGGTATTCAGGTAGTGGGTTATGCCCGTAATGGCGAGGAAGCCCTGGAAAAAGTCGCTTCCCTGCAGCCGCAGGTCGTAACCCTGGACCTGGAAATGCCGGTCATGGATGGCCTGGCGACACTGAAAAGCCTCATGGCCAGCAGTCCGGTGGCTGTCATCATGCTGTCCGCCCATACGGCCGCCGGGGCTGAGGTGACCATTAAAGCCCTGGAGCTGGGGGCCGTAGATTTTGTCCTGAAGCCGGCAAAATCCGGGGACATAAAAGAGCTGGCCAGGATCTTACCGGAAAAAATTAAGGCTGCGGCCAGGGTACCGGTAGGGCGTCTCTGCCGGGGTAAACCTTGCCGGGAAATTATCCCGGCACCTTTTATTTCTCCCCGGCAGGGCCAGGTAGAGGTTGTCGCCATTGGCACCTCCACAGGAGGGCCGGCGGCCCTGCAGCAGGTCCTGACGGCACTGCCCGGCGACCTGCCTGCCGGTATAGTGATTGTGCAACACATGCCCCCGGGTTTTACCGGCCCCCTGGCCCGGCGCTTAAATGAACTGGCCGCCCTGGAAATCAGGGAGGCGGCAGCAGGGGATGTTGTCCGGCCCGGCCTGGCCCTCATCGCCCCGGCCGGCAAACAAATGCTCCTGGAAAGGCACGCGGGCAGCGTCCAGGTGCAGCTGGCCGCAGAGGCCGAAGTGCCTACTCTCTTTAAGCCCTCGGTAGACGTGCTCATGCTCTCCGTAGCCAGGGTATATGGTCCCAGGAGCCTGGGGGTAATACTCACTGGTATGGGGAACGATGGCGTCCGGGGCCTCAAGGCTATTAAGGAGCGGGGCGGCCAGGTTTTAGCCCAGGATGAAGGGACCTGTATCGTCTATGGCATGCCACGGGCAGCGGTGGAAGCCGGCCTGGCCGACCAGGTGCTGCCCCTGCCGGCTATAGCCGGGGCTATTGTATCCTTAGTTGCTCCTCGCCCTTAACATGTAATGCTTGGAGCGGAGGTTAAATTATACTTTATTTAACTATGGTTTATAAAACGGAGTGGGTACGGAGTGGATACGGAGATGGTAGGGTTTTGCTGTTAAGTTTGATTTAAATCTATGATATTTGCCTGTTGCCGGCCGGGTAAAGTTCATTGCCGACTTGCCGATATAGAGACTAGAGACAAAAAACATCTATCAGGGGTGTAAGGGCTTGAAGATAACAGGACAGGGACCGGTATCCTGGAACCAGGTGCGCGCAGCTTACGAGCAGCCTGCCGGCGTTAAAGGGCAGGGACGGGTGGATAAAGCTCCCCCCAGCGCCGACACCGTCCAGCTTTCCGCGGGCAGCCAGCTCATCCGGGAATTAAAGGCCCGCCTGGAGGAAGTAAACGACACCCGCGCCGGCCGGGTAGAAGCCATCCGCGCCGCCCTGGCCGCAGGTACTTATAACGTATCGCTGGAAGAAGTGGCCGGCGCCATCTTGAAGGAGATGGGCCGGTGAGGGAGCTGGCCGACGTTCTACGGGATGAGCTGGCGGCGGTACGGGAACTCCTGGCCGTGGGCCGGCAGGAACAGGAAGCCCTGATGACCGACGATCTGGCCGGCATCCGGGCGGCTACCGGCCGGAAAGGGGAACTCGCCCGCCGTTTGGCCGTCCTGGAAGAGGAGCGGCAGCAGGTGATGGAGGCAAGCCCGGAGACAAGTGCGGCAGACCCACCTGCCTCCCGGGAAAACGGCCGTGAGGACGACGAGGTAAATCGCCTCCGCGACGCCCTCCGGCAGGCGGTGCGGGAGTTCCAGGAAATCAACGAGAGCAACCGCCTGCTGGCGCGCCAGTCCCTGGCCTACGTGCAGAAGATGCTCTCCCTGTTACTACCGGAAGGCTCAGGCCCCGGAATAATGGACCGGCTGGTCTAGCCGTTGCTTACCGGTGGCAGAGGGCCCGGTTGTACTTTCACGTTTGGCGGCCAGCCAACGATAACAGGACCGGCAAGGTGACTGCAAAAACTTCTAGCAGAGGGTGAAAAGGGGTGCCGGGAACCTTTTTCGGCTTCAATACCGCCCTGCGCGGCATGCAGGCCCAGCAGCGGGGCATTTACACGACTGCCCACAATATCGCCAACGCCAACACCGAGGGCTATACCCGCCAGCGGGTGGTCCTGGCCACCTTACCTGCCTATCCCGTCCCATCCATGAACCATCCTGGCGGTACAGGCTGGCAGATAGGTACCGGTGTCGACAGCCAGGAAACCCGCCGCCTGCGGGACGAATTTTTAGACACCCAAATCCGCCGGGAAACCGGCTCCCTGGGCCAGTGGGAACAGGTCCAGGATGTTTTAAAGCAGGTAGAGATCGTCTTCAACGAGCCCTCGGACACCGGCCTGAGCACTCTAATGAGCCAGTTCTGGGCCGCCTGGCAGGAACTCTCCAAGTACGCCGAAAGTTCCCCAGTAAGGACCACAGTGGTTGAAACGGCTAACGCTCTGGCGGAGGCCTTTAACCATAGTTTCCAGCAACTGGCGACCATTATGGACGATATCAATCAAACAGTCGAATTAAAGGTCACCGAAATAAATTCCCTGGCCCAGCAGATAGCCGACTTGAACGGCCAGATCAAAAATATTATTGCCGTCGGTGACCAGCCCAACGACCTCATGGACCAGCGGGATTTGCTGCTGGACAGGTTGAGCAAGATAATTGATTTTACTATTACAACATCTAGTAATGGTACCATTACCATCACATTAGGTGGTGGCGGAAACTTAGTAGAAGGGGTAGATGGCAGTACCATTCATGAACTTCAATCATCAGGTTCAGCTGTTAGTTGGGTAGAGGCCACTCAACCGGCTTTAAATATTTCTAATGGCGAGTTGTTTGGTTTACAAAAAGCCAAGAGTGAAGTAGATACTTATATAACAAATTTAGATACTTTGGTTAGCGAGCTGGCAACGGCTGTTAATAATATACATACCAGTGGAGATGATTTATCCGGAACAGCTGGAGAAAATTTTTTCGTTGCTAACGGTGGGGGGCCAATTACAGCAGGTAATATTCAAGTAAACCCCAACATTAAAACTAATGTTACCAAAATAGCAGCTGCAAGCAGTGGTGGAGGGCCAGGCGACGGGAGTAACGCCCTGGCCATAGCCCAGCTCCAACATGAGTTGATACCAGGTCTTTCCAACACAACCTTTGACGACTATTACAAAAACTTCACCGCCAAACTGGGCGTCGACGCCCACGAGGCCGTCCGTATGACCACCAACCAGGGCGTCCTGGTTGACCAGCTTACCAACCGCAAAGAATCCATATCCGGCGTCTCCCTGGACGAGGAAATGGCCAGCATGCTCCAGTACCAGCGGGCTTATGAAGCCGCGGCCAGGATGATTACCACCCTGGACAGCATGCTGGATAAAATCATCAATGGCATGGGTGTAACCCGTTAAACCCTTTTGTCCAGGAAAATTACCGTCCATTACGGGGTGAATAAAGGTGCGCATCACCAACCGCATGCTCAACAACAACGTCGTCCGCAACATTAACCGCAACCTGGAGATCATGTCCCGCACTCAGGAACAAATGTCTTCCGGCAAGGCCGTGAGCCGCCCCTCCGATGACCCCATAGTAGTCGCGCGGGTGCTGGCCTTTAAAACCTCCATCGCTGCCAACGACCAGTATAAAAAGAACATGGAAGACGCCCGCGGCTGGCTGGACGCCTCCGAAAGAGCCCTGGACATGGCCACCGCCACCCTGCAGCGCGCCCGCGAACTGGCCGTCTATGGCGCCAATGGCACCATGCCCGATGAATCCATGGAAGCCCTGGCAGCGGAAGTAGATCAGCTAATCGACGAGATGGTGCAGATAGGTAATACCTCTTATGGCGGTCGTTTTCTTTTTGCGGGTACTGATACACCTGAGGCGCCATTTGAAAGGATAACGGATAATACGGATCCTGAATTTCCTGTGAAATATAATGGCGATACCCAGAAGCTGGATTGGGAAGTAGCGCCTCAAGTGACTATAACCGTCAACGAAAACGGTAAGTATGTTTTCAATCAGGCCATTGATACAAATGGCGATAACACCGCTGATAAAGGTATTTTTAAGCTATTGTATGAACTCTACGAGGCATTAAAGAACCATAACAATACTCAAGTATCAAATACCCTGGGCCAGTTCGATCAAGCCATCGACCATCTCCTCGAGATCCGTGCCACCCTGGGCGCTAAGAGCAACCGCCTGGAGATGGCCACTTCCCGCTTAGATGATACCCAGATCGGCCTTACCAAAACCATGTCCAGCCTGGCAGATATCGACCTGGCCGAAACCGTCATGAATTATAAAAACCAGGAAAATGTCTACCGCGCTTCCCTGGCCACCGGCGCCATGGTCCTGCAACCGAGCTTGATTGATTATCTGCGTTAAAGTCCCTGGTGAAAGACGACCCACCTTTAGCGATCTAATCGCTGGGAAGGGGAGACAATCGTTATGAGCTTTAATTTAAAAAAGAGATTAGTATTGCTGCTGGCGATGGTAGCAATATTTTTTTCATGTGGCCAGGCCCTGGCAGCCGCGGCGCCGCAGATAACCAGTATTTCTCCCTCTAGTGGACCAATGACTGGTGGTACCTGGATTACCGTCAACGGCTCTAATTTTGCCGTTGGCGCTTATGTTTATTTTGGCGCTAACCCGGCGGCGGAAGTAATTTTTCGCAGCTCAAGCAAACTTGATGTTAAGACGCCTGCCAGCGCAATTTCCGGTTCAGTAGATGTCAAAGTTGTTAACCCGGACGGCCAGGAGAATGTCAAACTGGCAGGTTTTCGCTATGATCCGGTAGTAACCGAAGTAACGACAGCGGAAGGCCGGACAGGCAGCACCGTTGGCGGCCAGGCAGTTACCGTTAAGGGCGGCGGCTTTCAGAATAACCTGACCCTATATCTCGGTACTGGCCTGGCTACGGGAGTAACTGTTTCTTCCGACGGCACAACCATCACTGCCCTGACGCCACCGGGGTCGGTGGGGAAAGTAGCAGTTAAAGTGGTCAATCCTGATGGTGGTACCGGAATTTTACCGGCAACCGACGAAAAAACATTTGAGTACCGTTTGAGCCAGCCTGTCATCACCAGTGTTTCTCCCAATAGGGGCACCTGGATGGGCGGCACCGAAGTGACTATCAGGGGGCAGGAATTAAGTTCTACAGGCGTTGTCCGTTTTGGCGGTACTCCGGCTACTATTAAACAGGCCAACGGCATTACGGAACTGGTGGTGGTGACGCCGCGCGGTTCGGTGGGAATTCAGGATGTCACCATTACCAATCCCGATGGCCAGACAAGTACCGTAACTAATGACACCAAGTACGAATTTATTATCACGCCGGTTATCGATTCAATTACACCCAACTACGGCAGTCCCCTGGGCGGGACCACAGTAACCATTACCGGTAGTAATTTCCCGCCGGCAGGGCAGGTTGGCGTCACCTTCGGGGGTATAGAGGCCACAGTAACCGAGGTGACTTATGGATATATTAAAGTGAGCACCCCGGCCGGTGCCCCGGGTGCGGTGGATGTAGTAGTATATGACACGGCGGATACAGCTAAGGCTTACAGGGTATTTCAGGGTTTTACCTATGTGACCGAAATGAGCAGTCCAGCTATTACCACCATCAACCCTAACGCGGGCAGTAAAGACGGGGGTACGGAGGTTACCATTATTGGTAGCGATTTTCGCTCCGGCGTTGATGTCCCCCTTAAGGTCAAGTTTGGTAATATCTATGCGGAGCAGGTCACTGTAAAAAGTACTACCGAACTCTTAGTTATTACACCCCCAAGCCCGGTAACCGGGCCCGTAGATGTTACGGTGGAGAACCCTGATGGAGGAAAGTTTACTAAGCCCGACGGGTTTACCTACCTGGCGCCGGAACGGGTACTGTTGATAACTAGTGTCACTCCCAACCAGGGTTCAATGGAAGGAAATACGCCAATTACGGTTAATGGGGCCAATTTTATTAATCCTGGTGATCCTACTGTTGAAAGCATTGAACTCACTATTGGCGGTAATGCTGTAAAAAATCTCACCTGGGATCCCGATAACAAAGCATATAAAGCCGTTACACCTCCAGGTTATGGTACCCAAGATGTTATTTTAATAATAAAACGATGGCAGGATTCAAATTTAATCACTGAAAAGGCCATTTTAACCGGGGGGTTTACTTACAGGGTACCGGAAAGCCGGCCCAGTATTACTAAAGTAGAACCTGCCGGTGGCCCCCTCTCAGGTGGTACATTAATTACCATTACCGGCAGCGATTTCCGGGCGCCAAAAGCGGGGGAAACGGTACAGGTCTTTATTGGCAATTTGCCGGCTACTCAGGTCCGGGTAATTAGCGATACGCAAATTACGGCTGTTACCCCGCCTTCAGCCAATACCGGCATCAGGGATGTCACCGTTATCAACCCGGATCTGGCCACGGCGGTGCTTCCCAATGCCTTTACCTATGTGGCCAACACCATGACCATCGTCAGCGTAACACCTGACAAAGGCCCGGTGGACAGACCTACACCCATTACTATTACCGGCGCTAATTTTAACCAGGATAAGGACGAGCTGGGCAATATTAATATTGTAGTAGAAATAGGCACCCAGGAAGAGGGTTTTTTACCTGCTACCAACATTAACGTTAGCCAGGACGGTTCTACCATCACGGCAGAGACGCCCATTGCTACTGCCGGTACCAAGGACGTGGTGGTGCGCAACCGTTTTGGCAGCGCGACCCTGCCCCAATCATTTACCTATTATGTGCCGCCCAGCACACCGGAAATTACCGGAATAAATCCCTCGCTGGGGCCTACTACCGGGGGTACTCCTGTTACCATTTATGGGGACAGGTTCCAGGCTAAAGCCTCCGTTACCATTGGCGGAGCTACGGCTAGCCAGGTAGAGGTGGTAAGTCCTACCGAAATCCGCGCTATTACCCCGCCCGGCCAGCCCGGACCCCAGGATGTAACGGTCACCAATCCTGATGGCGGCCAAGTAACTCTCCCGGATGGATTTACTTACATCAGCCACCCGGTAATCAACAGCGTCTCGCCTGACCGGGGGAGTGCCGAGGGGGGTACGATTGTAACCCTGCGCGGTACCGATTTTTACCCCGCGATGCAAATGTATGTCGGCAGCATCACAGAAGTAGTTTATGGTACGGTAAGCGGTAGTGTGTACCAGCAGGTACCAGCGGCAGATATCCAGGTTATTGACCAGCAAACGGCAAAGGCCCGTCTCCCGGCATGGACGGCGGGGGGTATCGATCCCCAAAAAGGTTTAAAAGTAGACATTGCAGTGGTAAATACCGACGCCACTCTAAGCGAGGATGGCGGCAGTTTTATAGCCAGGGATATATTTACTTACTATCAGCCCTTAACCTCTCCCCGGGTGGACCAGGTTACACCCAATTTTGGGCCTGCCCAGGGCGGTAACGAAGTCCTCCTTACAGGTAGCGGTTTCCAGCCGGATGTAAAGGTCTATTTCGGCTGGGAAGAAGCCAGGGTATTGGAAGTAACTCCCAATCAGGTCCGGGTCAGCGCTCCGGCCAACACTCCCGGTTTATACGATGTTACGGTAGTCAATGTTTATGATACAGGCATTTTTGTCAAAGAACATGCCTACGAATACCGCCAGCCCTTGACTGCGCCCAGGATTACCGGTGTCTTCCCCTCTTATGGACCTGCTCAGGGCGGGACCCTCTTGACCATCAGCGGGGAATATTTCTGGCCGGGCGTGCGGGTGTTTATCGGGACTAACGAAGCCTTCCTTTATGTCGATAATGAAGGCAAAATAGTACCTAAAGAGCTGGGAACACGCATGATTAATCCCCTGGTAGCCTCTGGTGGAAAGGTTATCTATGTCCATACCCCTGAGGGACCAAAAGTAGGGGATACCTACCTGATAGGGCCGGTAGACGTTAATGTTGTCAATCCCGACGGAGGCAGTGCCACCTTACGCGGCGGGTTTACTTACAAACTGCCCGACAGCCGGCCGGCTATTACCAGCGTCAGCCCCGGAACAGGGACTACCAGGGGCGGTACCCCGGTAACCATTACCGGCAGCGATTTCCGGCCGGAGCTAAAGGTTTACTTTGGCGAGGTGGAGGCCATTGTTAAAAATATCACTCCCACTGCCATTGCTGCCGTCGCCCCGGTCCATGATGCCGGCCTGGTAGACGTCACGGTGGTAAATAAGGACGGCGGCGTTGCTACGGCTTACGGGGTTTTTGAGTACCGCGTGCCGGGAAGCGAACCGGTAATTAAAAGCCTCGACCCCCACGTGGGTAGTGTCCTGGGGGGGACAACGGTGACCATCAGCGGGGAAGATTTCCGGGACGGCGTTAAGATCTTCTTTGGCGGGGTAGAAGCCGCCAATGCCGTACGGGTTGATTACCAAACCATCACTGCCACCACGCCGCCGGGGCCGGCGGGAACGGTGGACGTTACGGTAGTCAATCCCGATGCCGGTTCTTATACCTTAAGCCGCGCCTTTACCTACCAGCGTTCGGTACCCCGGATCGATGCCGTCGTGCCGGAGCGCGGTCCAAGGGAAGGCGGCATTAAAGTAGTTATCCGCGGCGCCGACTTTATAGCGCCGGTGCAGGTCTATTTTGGCAGCGTGGCGGCGCCAGTCTACAGCGTCACCGAGGGCGGCACCATGATTGAAGTTGCCCTGCCACCTGCTGCCGGGGGTCGCCTGGGGGCAGTAGATGTTAAGGTCATCAACGGTGATGGCGCCGGGGCAGTGCGGCCAAAAACCTTTACCTATGTGCTTCCCGACAGCCAGCCGGTCATTACCGGTATTGAACCCGCCAGCGGCAGCACCCTGGGCGGCAACTGGGTGACCATCACCGGCGAGGACTTCCGCGAAGGCCCGGAAGTTTTCATCGGCGGCCAACCGGCCCTGGAGGTAAAACTGGTTGACGGGCAGACCCTGCGGGTGAAGATGCCGCCCCACAGCGAAGGCCCCAAAGATGTCACCGTGACCAACTATGATGGCGGCACGGCTACCCTCCTGGCGGCTTATACCTACAAACTACCGGGAAGCCAGCCGGTTATTAATAAGGTGGAGCCCAATCGAGGTCCCCAGGTGGGCGGGACGGCCATTACCGTGACCGGCCTGGACTTTCGCGAAGGGGTAAAGCTGTATGTCGGCGGCGCCCCGGCCGGGGATGTGCGCCGGGTGGATTACAAGACCATTACGGCGCTGACGCCGCCCGGGGGAGCGAAGGAACGGCCGATGTAACGGTGGTCAATCCCGACGAGGGTACCTATACCCTGGCTAAGGGCTTTACCTATTATCACGTAGAAGCGCCAGTTATTAGCTCTGTTAACCCCAACGAAGGACCGGCCACCGGCGGGACGGCCATCAGCATCAGCGGCAGCAAGTTTGCTCGGGGGGTAACCGTCCTGATCGGCGGTACACCGGCCCAGAACCTTGAAAGGGTGGACGATACCCTGATTAAAGCCACCACCCCGCCCGGAAGCACCGGGTGGCAGGAGTTGCGGGTCGTTAACCCCGACGGTGGCTGGAGTGCCCTGGCCCAGGGTTTTCGCTACCTTAAACCTCGTGGTGTACCTGAGGCGCCTCCATGGTTTACGGCTACGGTTAGTAACGACCATAAAATAAAATTAAGGTGGGGCGCGGCGGAATTCGCCAATGACTATGAAATCTGGGCAAGCAAGGTGCCGGGCGGGCCTTATACATTTTTAACCCGGACTAAGGATACGACCTTTTATAGCGAGGCCTTACCGGAAGAAGCGGGATATTTCTTCCGGGTGAGGGCAGTCAATGAGTTTGGCTATTCTGCCTTTACCGGGGAAGAATATGCCGACGCTGAGGAAGAGAACGACGAGGAAAACGAAAATGCCCAGGTAAGCAAAACGGAGGTTGTCATTAAACCTGTTGCCGGTACAGTGGAAGCCACTTTGAGCCAGGAGGGACTTTTGACCAGAGACTACCAGCTGGACCTGAACTCTTCCCACTATAATAACATTAAACAGTACGTTATCCGGGTGGCGGCCGGGACGGCCAGGCAGGCCAGCGGCACTTTAAGTATCCGCGCCGGGGATGTGACAGTGGCCCTGCCAGGTACCGCCCTGTTTAATGTCTACCGGAGCACCCTGGCCGGCTTTGACGAGCGGGATGCCTGGGTAGAGGTTATCCTGGCGGACCTGGGCCAGGCAGAGGCTGAAGCCGCTTTAAAAGAATTGCCCCGCGGGGCGCGGGTTATCTCCCGCGTCTGGAGCATCAAGCTCCAGGGGCGCACAGGGCGCCGTCTCCATCCCCAGCTTTATTTCCCGGCGGGAACCGTCCTGTCCTTTACCTCATTACCAGTAGCAGTCAGGAAACCCGTCATGTATTTCTTTACTCCCTATAGCGATAGATGGCAACCAGTGAGTACCCTGTATGCGCCCCAGGTTGCCCAACTGCGTTTACCGGGAAAATATGCCCTGGTTGATATGGGGGTACAGTAATTTATGTCAGGTTATAGATACTTTGTTGCCGTTCTTTGTTTACTGATGCTGGCAGGTTCGTTCATCCCGGTGGCCGCTGCTCAGGGGTTAACTAACCCGGGATTTGCCGGGACGGGTTTGCCGGGAGGTATGCTATCAAGCCCGGTTGCCAGTCAGCAGGAACTGGTTACCGGCCAGACCTTCTGGGGCTTGCCCTATCCGGAAGAGCGGCTGGCGGCAGTGCGCTTTACCGATACCCGCGGCCACTGGTCCTTTTTACCTGTCCTGCGCCTGGCGGCCCAGGGGATTATCCACGGCCGCGATGGGGGTTTGTTTGCTCCTGATGCGCCGGTAACCCGGGAAGAAGCTTTGAGCCTCCTGGCGCGGGCGGCGGGCTGGGAAGGGACAACCACTTCGCCGGCAGGAGGTTCATCTAATTCCCCCCTGGCCCTGGCCGCAGCCCGGGGCCTGTTAACGGACCAGGAAAAGGCTTTTACTGCAGCAGACTGGCAGTTGCCGGCCCGGCGCCAGGAGGTGGCGGCCTGGGTAGGACGGGCTCTAGGTCTTACCCCCATAGCCGGAGGGTTATATCCCTACCTGGCCGGTTTTACTGACGGGAATGAAGTAGATAGCCAGCTGGCGCCGTGGGTTGAAGCTGTCTTACAGCGGGGGTTAATGACTGGAGTGGCAGCAGGTACCTTTGCACCACAGCGGGCCATGACCCGGGCGGAAATGGCGGCCCTCCTGGACCGGGTAGATAACGATCTGGCCGGCCGTAGGGGTGCCCGGCGGGTCGAAGGCCAGGTTATGGAACGGACAGATACCTGGTTGGGTAACAGGGAACTGCTTATAACCCTGCGGGTAGCTACCTTTGCCGGTCCCATCATCAACCTGGAAATTAAAAAAGATGCTGGCGGGAATACCCTGGCTGATTTCCTCCTTTATAAAGACGGCCGCTTAACCCTGGGTCAAGAGTTGACTGGGGGCGAGGCAGTCCGGCTGATCCTCCAGGGGGAAAACGTCCTCCTGGCTGAAAGTACTGCCGGGCAGCAATACTTAAATGGCATGGTCCTGGCAGCCGGTGATAAAGAGTTGCTGCTGGTGGACGACCAGGGCCGGCAGTACCGCTATGGCCTCAGCCCCCACCTGGCAGCAGGAAGCGGGGGAGATAGCGGCGGCCCGCCCCTGCCGGGGCAGGTAGTTAACCTTGCGGTCCAGGATGGTACCGTTACCCGGATAGTCCCCCTGGATGGAACAGGCACGCCGGCTTACAGCCCGGGCGACACCAGGGTTGTTACCGGTTATCTGCGGGCGTCAGGGACTGATGCGATAGTAATAGTTAGTGCGGCCGGGAACGAAGAAACGGTCAAAATAACCGCGGCCACAGCCATTACCCGGTCCGGGCGCGCGATAATGCCCGGCGACTTGAAGACCGGTGACCCGGTCAAAGTCCAAGTTGATGCCGCCGGGCAGGCCCTTGAAATCCAGGTGGGGAACAGTACCGGCCGCCTGGGCAGGATATTAAAAGGAAAGTTGGACCAGGTAAATTTCTATGATAATAAGCTTGTCCTCCGGGATACCAGGGAGTTTTACTATGGCACCTGGCTACCTGGGGACCCACTTCGCGCCGTGAACCTGACCCGGGAGGCGGCAACTTCCCTGGCCGGTGCTTCCCGTGACCTGTTGGCACCCTATGGCCCTTATGCAGGTGAAGTGATTGTAGTCCTGGCAGGTGGTCCTCAAGGTGAGGTTGGAGTTAAGGCCATAAAGCTGGATAACTCTACAAGGTTATATGAGGGCTACCTGGATTTCCTCTCCCTGGGGGGCAGGGAAATACTGCTGGCCGGTGTAAGGGACCCTGTTACCTTTAACCAGGAGAGTATAATCATTAAAAACGGCCGGCAGGTTGAGGCAACCGACCTGGAGCCTGGCGATTACCTCTTTACGGTAGTGGAGCCGGTCCTCGGCGGTCGCCGGGCAGTAATGGTCTTCACGGAAGATATTTTACCCTCCTCCTGGCAACTCTACCGGGGGCGGATAGAATCCGTGGCTAAAGAGAGCTTCAGGCTGGAAGATGTGGAAGCGCTGGGTGGCGAGGCAGACCGGCCCTACGACTGGCAGGAAACAGACGATTATACCATGGAGTTCCAGCTGGCCTGGGAACCGGTAATTATGGGCCGCAACGGGCCTTTAAGCCGGGATGAGTTTACCACCGGCCGCTTTACCGGTGAGTATAATGGCTACCAGGTCTATACCCTGGTACGGGGTGAGGAGGCCCAGGGTCTCTTGCTCCTCCCCCCGAGTACAATTGGTCCCACCATGACCAGCCTGGGACGCCTGCAGGAAATCGACCAGGATAGCGGTCATTTAACGATAGCGGCCGTCCGGGACTGGAGCCCGGGCTACCGCAACTGGCAGAACCGGAACTATTCCCTGGAGGTTGAGGCCGGGAAGGCTCTGGTAATGAAGGGGAGGGCAATGGCCGCCCTGGAAGACCTGGCCCCTGGTGATAACGTCTATCTCATCCACGACCAGAAGCAGGCCCTGATGGTAGTGGTTATGGATTAGGGGATAACAACCTCCCCTTAAGTTCATGGCTGGCCGCTCCCCCAGGAGTTTGGTGCGAGCCAGACAATGCCAGCCTGTGACAAAGTTATTTTGGTAGGAAGGTAGAGGTGGTTGGAGTGGTTCAAAACAGGCTAGGGGGCAAATTTTACTGGCTCACCTTTTGGGGTATATTCTTAACCATATATTTAGTTCAAGCCCTCCCGGCCGCTGCCGCCGACTTTTACCGCTACCAGGGCGGTATCAAGGGCGAAAAAGAATATGCCGAAGTCCTCTACCTTACCGGCGAGCCGGTCCTCTTGCAGGGCACGGTCCAGGAAACGACCGGCCCGTCCAGGGATGGCAAAACTACGAGCAGGGTTACCTTTACCCTGGAAAACAAGGAAAAGGCTATCAAGCTGAACCGGAGTTTGAGCTTTATTACGGAAATAGAAAAAAATGGACGCCAGGAAGTAAATACAACCAGGCTGGAACGCTTTAGCGAGACCATCACGGTAGGACAGGATAGGTACGCCCTTCAGGATTTTCAATTCTCACGTTCGGAACTCCTGGACCACCAGCCAGCGGTTGTCTATCAAAGCGGCAACTGGACGGCCCGTAAAGTTTATAGCGTTAATAACGACCTGGCTAAGGTAACTGTGGAAACCTGGGGGCATACGGTCGGCTACCGGCATGCCTGGGGCAGTACCGAGACCAGCCAGGAAGAAGGTACGGTGTTTTTTAGCGGCAAGGTGGCAATAGATAAAGAAAACTTTATTTCCACTACATGGAGCAGCAGCTTCCACCAGGACCTTTCTTACCACCGCTCCCGCTACCTGGAATACCAGGCCAATGAACCTTTGGCCATCAGCTTTCCGGGGGGCTACGTCGAGAATACCCGGACCACCGAAACCCTGCATTACAGGGGCAATTTTCCCGACCTGGAGAATGGCCTGCTGGCCAGCAGCCGGTGGCTGAGAAAAGAGGGTAGTTATGAATTAAAGAGCCTTCCCAGTAAAAAGTGGTTGCGGGTAGCGAATCTGGCCGACATCCGTGGCCACTGGGCCGAAGCGGATATTCGCCAGCTCTACGGTTTAGGCGCCTTGGGGGAGGAAGGAGATTATTTCCGGCCGGCGCTACCCTTCTTCCGCGGCCAGTTTGCCAGGGCCCTGGTAGCTGTGCTGGACCTGCCCCTGCCGGCCGGACAATCAGGGTGGTCCCCGCTCCCGGGTACCGGGGGGCTGCCTTCCCCCAGCCGCGGCTTTCCCGGCCAGCCCGGGCAGATAGGATCCCCGTTTACCCGGCCTAACTTTACCGGCCAGGCCGGGCAACCCTACGGCCAGCCGGTCTGGTCCGGCCAGTCGCCCCTGACCTATGGCAGGCCGGGCCAGCCCGCCCTGCCCCAGGAAAAACCCCTTTTTGCCGATGTGGCCACGACTGACCCGGCTTATAAGTATTACCAAGCCGTCTATGAAGCGGGAGTAATGACCGGTACGGGGCCGGGTCTTTTTGGCCCTACCGAACCCCTGACCAGGGCCGAGGCCCTGGTTATCCTGGTGCGGGCCCTGGGCCTGAAAGGCCTGGCGCCGGCAGGATATGTGCGTACTCCTTTTCGCGATGATTGGGATATACCTGCCTGGGCACGAACTGCCGTTTACGTGGCCAATAAAATCGGCCTGATCCAGGGTGACGAGTACGGCTTCCTGAAGCCCAACGAAACCCTTACCCGGGCCGAAGCGGCAGTATTTCTCAACCGGTTTATTCACTATCTCCAGGAGGAAATGACCGCCGACTACCGGGAGCGGGTGTTGAATTTTAACTAGTGCCCGGCAAGGCGATTTCATTGAATACTGGTCTCGGGTCGCAAAATGACCAGGCGATACCGTTAATTTCCTGTATCATCGTTTTGAAAGGTGGGTTTACTATGAGGGTACAGACGTCACGTTTTGGTATAGTAGAGATCGATCCGGCGGAAGTATTAACCTTCCCTGACGGCATCCCGGCCTTTGAAAACCTGCGGGAGTTTTTCTTTCACCCCATCCCGGAAAACCCGGCCTTTACCTGGCTCCAGGCCGTTAACGACCCGGAAGTGGCTTTCCTGCTGGTCGACCCCTTTCTCTTCTTCCCGGGTTACGAGGTAGAGATCCCCGGCAGCCTGCAAAGAGAGATGGAGATTAAAAATGCTGGCGACGTCCTGGTCCTGGCCGTAGTGACCGTCCCTAACGGCGACGTCCGCCGGGCCACGGCCAACCTGGTGGGCCCCATGGTCATCAACAGGGTCACCCGCCTGGGCCGGCAGTTTGTCATGGAGGGCACTAAATATACCACCCGGCACCCCCTGTTCCGGTGATTGGTCGCCGGGTAAGATGGCTGGGAGAGTGAAACAATAGGAAGTGCCGGGGAAGCCCCGAAAATTTCCAAAAGGAGCGGTAACCAGTGCTTGTCTTAACCCGGCGGGTGAACGAAACCATCGTCATCGACAACAGGATAAAAGTAACGGTCATCAGCATCGAACAGGATAAAATCCGCTTAGGGATAGACGCCCCGCCGGACATCCCCATCGTCCGCCAGGAACTCCTGGCCGCCGTGGTGGATGAAAACAAAGCGGCGGCAAGGACACCGGCCATAGCGGCCGGGGAACTACCCATAAAAACAAAGCAGCGTGAGCAGCAGTAACATTGAGCACCAGCTATTTTTATGATATGATCAATTCAGCAAATTGGTGTAAGGCGGCAGTCATGTCAACTACGTCCTGACGGCAGGTGAAACTGAAATGAGCCAACAGGATAACCATAGCCTGCTCAAAGAAGCCTACGCCCAGTACGCCGTCGCTGATGCCCGCCCTCTCCCGCCTGGCAAAATGACCTTTGAACAATTCCTTATCTGGGCCGATGAAGACACCCTGGCCGAATGGGTAGAGGGAGAGGTCGTACTTATGACGCCGGCGTCATTGCGCCACCAAAGGTTGGCGGGCTTTCTCATGGTTATTTTAAGGGAATTTGTTACTACCTATGATTTAGGCGAAGTACTATTTGCTCCCTTTCTGGTTCGACTACCAGAACCCTTAAAACGCGCCCGCGAGCCCGACTTAATCTTTGTATCTAAAGAGCGCCTGTATCTTTTAAAACCCACCTACCTGGACGGGGCGCCTGATTTAATAATCGAGATAACCTCACCTGAGAGCCTTGAACGCGACCGGGGCGTCAAATATAAAGAGTACGAACAGTCCGGGGTCAAAGAATACTGGCTGATCCATCCCGATACCTGCCAGGGGGAGTTTTTCCAGCTCCAGGAGGGCGGTTACCGGCAAATATACCCCGACGAAGACGACGTTTACCACTCCAGAGTGTTATCGGGTTTTAAGTTGAGATTAAATAAATTGTGGGAAGAGGTACAGTGACCCATGTTGGTGACCCCTGTTCACGTCGCCCCGGTACAGGCCGGGGTATTTTTGTGCCTATCAGAAACCCTGCACTCTGGCGACCAGGCCGGATAAATCTGTCTATGTTTGCAGGAACTTGGCAGAGGGATGCTGAATATAGAATTCGACGCGCTAAAAATTCTCCCGGGGGAAATTTTACCTATGAAGAACCGCTTGCGCAAAAAACAGCAAAGACAGGCCCAACAAAAAGCAAAGGCCGCCAGGCAGGAGCACCCGGTCCGACCGGTGGATGCCGGTTGGCAATTATTTCAGGCCGGGCAGTACCGTGAAGCCATCGCCGCCTGGAAGAACGCGCCCCAGGAGGAACAGCAGCGGCTGCGGCCGGTGCTGGCGGAAACCTATTTTCGCCTGGCCATGGAGCAACATGCGGCCGGTAAAGAGCAGTCGGCCCAAACCTTCCTGCAGCAGGCGGTAAACCTGGCTCCAGACCAGTGGCTCTACCATTACCACCTGGCCTTAGCCTGGCAGCGGTTGGGTAACCTGGCGCGCGCAACAGCAGCCTACCGGCAGGCCCTGGCCGGCCGGCCTGGCAACCAGCGAGTACTCCTGCACTTGGGATGGCTGATGGTTCAGCAGGAATTAGCTTCTCCCGGCTCGTTCCTGGCAGCCTGGCTGGCAGGACCAGAAGGACAGGGGCTGGCCGCCCCCGTGCGCGAGTTTTTGTCATCTCTTCCCGCAATGCTTCGCGGGGAGGTACGAGAGGATATGGGTAGCGGGGCGCCCGTGGCTGTAAAGATAATTAAGCATCCCGGGGATAACCCTTTGCCTGACGAACCCCTGGGCAGCAGTGCTGCTTTCCTCACCGGCATAGCTTACGCCCGGCAAGAGCAGTGGGGTGCGGCGAGGACCTGGCTGGAGCAGGCGGTCCACCGCGCTCCGCATCACCCGCTTTTCTGGCTGGCCCTGGGCGAAGTGCAGGCCCTGAGCGACGACCTGCACGGCGGGAAGGAATCCCTGGAACAGGCCGTAGCCCTAGGGGCCGGCGAGGAAGCCCGGGACTGGCTGGCCGCCGTCCGGCAAGGGCAACTAACCCAGGCCGCAGCTAAGGGTGACCTGAACGCTGTTATCCAACTCTTGGAAGCCGACAGCAACCCCAACGGTGCGCTTTTGGCCCTCGCCTACTTCGTCCGCGGTAACCTGCAGGCTCGTAACGAACAGTGGTCTAAAGCCAGGGAAGATTGGGAAAGGGCCGTAGCCATCGGACCGGCGGCCGAGGACCTGCCGGATATCACCCATAATCTCGCCTTGCTGGCCGAAAGGGAGGGACGACAGGAGGAGGCGGTACGCTACTGGCGGCAGACCATTTCGGGCTGGACGGAATTACTGGGGCAGGGTGAAGACCGGACCTCCCGGGAAGGCTACCTGGCCCTGGCCTACCGCCATTTGGCCGAACTCTTGCTGGCGGACGGCAACCTGACGGAGGCGGCCATTGACCTGGAATTGGCCCTCCGGTACGATCCCGAAGACGTGGAAGCCCGCCTTACCCTGGCCCATACCCAGGAGGCGCTGGAAGAACCGCAGAAGGCCATCCGCACCCTGCTCCCGGTGGTCCAGGAACACCCTGGCAACGTCGAGGCGGTAGGGGCGCTGGCTTCCCTATACATGGAAACAGAAAAGTATGAGGCGGCGAAAGAAGTCTTGCGCAACAGCCTGGCGGTAACCCCTGAGGAACCGGTGCTGATTGGCATGTTGACCCGCATCAGCAACCGCCTGGCGCGTCGGTACATAGCTCTGGAGATGTGGCAAGAGGCGCAGCGGGAGATTGAAGAGACCCTGCGCCTCAACCCCCGCGACCCCGAGGCTCTAGTTTTTACCGGGGTGATAGCCTGCCTGACAGGGAAGGAAAAAGAGGGTGAGCAATGGTTCCAGCAAGTCTTGCAGCTTATGCCGGAGGACCCACGCAGTCATCTCCTCGTTGGCCAGGCTTACTTTGTGGTTGGCCATCCCCGTAAAGCCGGTGCGCAATTAAAAAGAGCCATGGATCTGGCGGGCAATGCTCCGGAAGTCTGTTACCAGGCGGCCCAAATCTACCTGGGGGCTGAAAGGGAAAAGGCGGCTGAAACCGCCCTGCGCCGCGCCCTGGATTGCCCCGGAGCTGACCGGGAAAAGGTTTACCTGGGGGCGTTCAAGGTGTGCTGTAAACACACGGCCTGCGATCTGGCCCAACGCATCTTGCGTTTGGCCATACGTGAATTCCCCCAAAATATAGGACTACAGCTTAAGTATGCTAGGTGTTTAATCGAGACCGGCGATGAGCGGGCCAGGGCTCAATTAGCAGAGGTGGAAAGGATTATCAATACCACCGGCACCCCGGCGGACAAATGGGAATGGCAGAAACAGCGCGCCAAGTGGTACAAGTCCTTGGAAGAGTCCCTGGAAAACGATGATTTATTTTATCTTCTCGGTTGGTAGATAGACGGTCTCGGGAAAGAGTTACGGGAGAGGGTGACGAGAGTGAAGCCTACCCCTGGAAACGGCGATCCTTATCAGATTCTGGGGTTGGAGCCGGGAGCCAGTGCAGCTGCGATTAAGAGGGCCTACCTGCAATTAGTCCGCCGGCATCCTCCGGAACAGCAGCCGGAGGAGTTTAAGCGTATCCGCGCCGCCTATGAACAGCTTAAGGACGCGCGGGCACGGGCCAAAACCGACCTGGGGCTTTTTCATCTAGATACCGGTCGCCTGGCCCGCAAGTTAGGCCCCTTGCGGTGGCCGGGGCGGAGCATCATTCAATATGCTCCCGGGGAACTGTTAACTTGTTGTGGCGACCTGGGCCGCACCGATTTTCACGATGATTATAAGGAGCAGATAACAAAGGATGGGAATTAGGCAGTACTTGGAGCGGTTGAGAACCGGACTGGGATGGCAGAGGACAGCCGGCCCGCTTATGGCCAGGTTGGATAATATCCAGGTCGAAATGGCCGAGCTTACGCAGCAGGTAACCCGGCTCGCCGCTAGATTTGAGCAGTTGACCCAGGAAGTAGCGCGGTTGGGCAAAATGCAGCTGCAACTCGCCGCCGGGAACGAAGACCTGGCCCAAACCTGCGAAGAGACGTTACAAGAATTCCGCCGGGGACATGAGCGTTACCAGGAATTAGTTGAGGCCGTACGGCGGGAAGAAAAAAGGCGGCTGGAAGGGCAGGTGATCGCCGCCCTTGTTAAAGAGCTACTACCTTTATTGGACGGTTTGGAGGCCGGCATCCAGACCTTTACCCCCCCTGCCGGAGCCCGGTCGCCCCAGGCGCCGCCGGAAGGGCTGACCGTGGTCCAGGGCCTGGCCGGCCTGTGGCAGCGCGGGCAACAGGCATTGGCCGGCCTGGGGGTGCAGCGCCTGGAGGCAGTGGGGCAGCCCTTTGACCCGTACTATCACCGTGCCGTAGAGGCTGTACCGGTAGCAGAAGAGCAGCAGGACGGCAGGGTGGTAGCCGAAGTTACGGCCGGATACATCTGGCAGGACCAGGTGCTTCGTTACGCGGAAGTGATCGTCGGGAAACTGGCAGGGACGGGGGAACAACCTGAAGCGAAGGAGGGCGGCATTAGGCAACTAAAAAGTGAGTAGACGCCCACACCGTGGCGTGACACCGACAGTAGGATGAAAATTGTAACGGGGCCGGCATAGGTAACAAGAAGGAGGCTTTTAGCAGCATAATTATGAGTAAGATTATCGGGATTGATTTAGGTACAACCAACTCGGTGGTGGCCGCCATCCAGGACGGCCGGCCACGCGTATTAGTTTCTAAGGACGGAGCCAGGCTCCTGCCCTCGGTGGTGGGCCTTTCGCCGGCAGATGAGCTGCTGGTAGGGGACGCGGCTAAAAACCAGTACCTCCTGTATCCGGAACGGACGATTAAGTCGGTTAAAAGAATGATGGGCCAGGATGTAGCCCTGCCGCTGGGAGAAAAAACCTTCTCACCGCCCCAGATTTCGGCTTTTATTCTTGAGCGTCTCCGGGAGACAGCTGCAGCAACCCTCGGCGAAGAGGTTCGCCAGGCGGTCATTACCGTGCCCGCTTATTTCACTGATGCCCAGCGCCAGGCTACCCGTCAAGCCGGTGAGCTGGCCGGCCTGGAAGTGGTGCGGATCATTAATGAACCTACCGCTGCCGCCCTGGCCTATGGGCTGGAAAGCCGCGACAGCCGGCGAGCCCTGGTCTACGACCTGGGAGGCGGCACCTTCGACGTCTCCGTAGTAGAAATCAATGAAGGGGTGGTCGAGGTTATTGCCACTGCCGGTAATAATCACCTGGGCGGCGACGATTTCGATGCTCGCCTGGTGGATTTTCTCATCCGGCATCTCCAGGAGGAGTCCGGCGTAGACCTGTCCGATAACCGCCGGGCCATGGCCCGTTTAACCCGCGCCGCCGAGGAAGCTAAAATCAAGCTCTCTACCCAGCCTTTCGTGCAGATCAATGAGCCTTTTATTGCTGAACGGGGTGGTCAGGCTATAAACCTGGAGGTGGAGTTGTCCCGCAACCAATTTGAAGCGATGATCGCCGATCTGCTTCAGGAAACAGTAAGCCTGATCCAGCGCGTGCTCCAGGACGCCCAGCTGAAACCTGCAGACCTGGATATAGTGCTTCTGGTAGGAGGCTCGACCAGGATTCCGGCTGTCTTTGAACTGGTCAAAAATCACCTGGGCCAGGTGCCGCGCGGTGAGATCAACCCGGATGAATGCGTGGCCCTGGGTGCGGCGGTGCAGGCAGGCATTATTGCCGGCGAACCCCTGGATATGGTCTTCGTCGATGTGGCCCCTTATTCCCTTGGCATCCAGATTCTGGGAGAGCAGTTCGGCATAGTTCACCCTGATGTCATGCGCGTATTAATCCCGCGCAATACGGCTATTCCCACTTCCCGGGCGGAAGTCTTTTCCACGGTCCATGACAATCAATCGGCAGTTAAGATCTCCGTTTATCAAGGAGAAAGCTTAATGGCCTCGAAAAATACTTTGCTCGGCGAATTCACCCTTTCCGGCATACCCCCGATGCCCGCCGGCCAGCCTCAGATCGTAGTCCAGTTTGACTACGACGTGGACGGCATCGTTCACGTCTCGGCTACGGAGAGATCAACCGGTAAAAATGAGCACATCACCATCACCCGGGCCTCCGAGGAAATGGCGGCCGCCACCGAAACGGCTGGCGCCCAGCCTGAGGCCCCCGACCGGAGAGCGGCCAGGAGACGTCGGGCTGTCCTACGCCAGGCCAAAAAACTAGCTCAGGAACTGGAAGGTGAGGATAAAGCCGCCCTCCTCGGCCTGGTAACGGCCATTGAACGCGCAGAAAAACAGGGCGATACCGCCCAGGCCGCGGCCCTGGTCGAAGACCTCTGGGACTTACTGTATGAGAAAATGTGATTGGGTTTTATCCTGCTGCTGGTGCTGCCGGGGCGACTGGTCGAACCCCTTTGCTTATAATCCTTCATCCTGGCAAATTATCCCCTATATGGTAGCTGCCGATCTGCACCCGGAAGAAAGGGCGGGTCTCGATTTGCCGGAGGTTTGAGCAGGGCTGGATGTTTTGTGGCTTGATATTTTCCCGGATTGTGGTAAAATAATCGTAATACAGTATTACCGTAAGGAGGCATACCATGCCTGACTATACCACAATCACTGCTAAAGGCCAGGTAACCGTCCCCAAAGAAATTAGAGAACGTTTCAACTGGACTGAGGGAACCAAGTTAAGATTTTATGTTGACGGAAATGAAATCAAAGTCAAGGAAGTAACTCTCATTGATGAGATGGAAGATCTTATTATTAAGGACCTCAAGGAAGCGGGGTATAAAGGAGAAGAATTAAAAGCGAAGGTAGTTGAACGTAAAAAGATGTTAGATTCCGCTTTCAAACGACTATTGCAGGAACGAATGGAAGAAAAGACCATTCCCCTGGATGAGGCCATAAGGAGCATTGAGTAATGAATTATCACATTGAATTATCCCAGGGGGCTGTCAGGGATCTAAAAAAGCTTGACCGCCCCTTAAGGGACTTTTTGTATCAACAGTTTCACGAAATTTCCGCCAGCCCATATCATAGTCCCAAATTAAAAGGCGAATTTCAAGATCTTCGTTCATACCATTGTCGTTATCAAGGGGTTGACTACCGGATTATTTATTACATTAATGAGGCAGGCAAACTTATTATCATAGCCCTGGTAGGTAGCCGTGAAAACCTGTATAAGGAATTAAGGCGCAGAATGCAAAAATAACATTAACGCTTTTGACAGTTTCAGCGAACGGGTTGTCAAGAAGGCCGGCCGCCGGGCAGGTCAGGAGGCCTTTCGGAGGCTGGACTTGCTGGACCGGCTCATCGGCATATTAAACCGCATTACATTTAAGCGCCGACCGCCTTAAACCCGGTAACCCGGCTGTTGGAGATGAGCCGGGGCTTTCGCAGTTTCACGCCGTCGATAGGGCGCCGGTTAACTCTATAAGTGGAGTACGAAAAGTTACGTTACATGGTAAAGTTGTTTACCTTGCTCAGCAGAGTGCCAACCAGCTCTTTAAAAAACTCTACGCCAGCTATGCTGGTAGCCCGCCTGACGGGAAATCCTTGTGGAATATCAAATGGGTTACTCCCCAGAAGGAAGTTAAAGCATCATCATGCCGGTTTATAAAGTGTCGGAGATTACCACCAGGGCCTTTGCCGCTATCGGGAAGTGGAAATCCAGACCCTTTGAGATAATAGTCATAGACAACGGCACCGACCCTACTCGCAACCAGGGCCTGGCGGCAAGGGGCGAGTACTTGGTGGTCATGGATAACGGCAAAATCTTATTTCGGCTTCTACAGCCCGACTGTAAAATGTCGATAATCATAGATGTAAAAGGCTGATCAAAAAATAAAGACGAAGGAGAAAAATAATAGACACTCAAAATGGTTTATAAAGGAATCACAAAGGAAATAAAAGGAGAGATATTTTCACTTGCGTATTTTAGTAACAGGTGCCAGCGGTTTCATTGGTTCACATCTAGTGGAGGAGCTTGTAAGAAAGGGTCACGCGGTAAGGGCTTTCATCCACTATAACTCACGCAATAACTGGGGCTGGCTGGAGGAAAGCGAATTTAAGGATGACCTCGAGATCTATACGGGTGATATCCGTGATTACGACAGCGTTAAAGCTTCGTTAAAGGGAATAGAAGCCGTATTTCACTTAGCAGCTTTGATAGGTATCCCTTATTCATACGTCTCACCGATTGCTTATATTAAAACCAATATCGAAGGGACATATAATATCTGCCAGGCCTCCAGGGAGCTGGGGATTGCACGAGTGATTCACACCTCAACTTCAGAGGTTTACGGAACGGCCCGTTATGTACCTATTGATGAAAATCATCCCCTCCAGGCCCAATCACCCTATGCTGCCAGCAAGATTGGCGCCGACCAGCTGGCCCTGAGTTTTTACCGGTCTTTTGATTTACCGGTAACTATTATCCGACCCTTTAACACCTACGGGCCACGGCAGTCAGCCCGGGCCGTTATCCCTACGATTATTACCCAGCTGTTAAGCGGTCAGGAGGAGATACGGCTGGGCAATTTGGCACCGACGAGGGACTTTAACTTCGTTAAAGACACAGTGAACGGCTTTATCACAGCAGGTCTTTCACCACGGACGGTGGGCGAAGTAGTTAACATCGGGAGCGGCCGGGAAATAAGCATCGGCGAGCTGGTTGAGCTGATAGGACAATTGATTGGGACAAAGGTGAAAGTCCGGGTGGAGGCGGAACGTTACCGCCCTGAAGCGAGCGAAGTAGAACGTTTATGCTGTGATAACCGCAAAGCGAACCGGCTGGCAGGCTGGCGACCAGAATACTCCTTAAGTCAAGGACTGGCAATAACAATTGAGTGGTTTAAAAATCACCTGGCTTTATATAAAGCCGGGCAATATAACGTATAAGGCGGCGCCTTTTTGATGCAGGAAATTAAGATACCGCTGGACTGGCCCGATATCGGTGAGTTGGAGAAGGAATATATCTTAAAAGCTTTAGCTAGCGGCTATGTCTCTTCGGCAGGCCCCCTGGTGAGGGAGTTTGAGCAGCGATTTGCCGCTTATTTGGGTATCAACCATGCCGTGGCCGTTGTCAACGGCACGGCCGGCCTGCACCTGGCCCTGAAATTATTGGGGATCGGACCAGGGGACGAAGTTATTGTGCCCGCCCTTACTTTTATTGCCACGGTAAATCCTGTCGTATACGTTGGGGCCAGGCCGGTAGTGGTCGACGTTGATCCCTGTACGTGGAACATCGATCCTGCCGCGATAGAAAAAGCCATTACCAAGCATACACGAGCGATAATACCGGTCCACCTCTACGGCAACCCGGCAGATATGGATGCCATCCTGGGATTGGCCCGGGAGTATGGGCTGTACGTTATCGAAGATGCTACTGAAGCTTTAGGCTCAACTTACAAAGGAAAGAAAGCAGGTACTTTCGGCCATATAGGCGTTTTTAGCTTCAACGGCAATAAAATTATCACTACCGGAGGCGGGGGGATGCTGGTAACAGAGGACCCGGAACTGGCTCGCAGAGCCAGAATCCTGGTCAACCAGGGCAGGGAACCGGGGGAAACCGAGTACGAGCATAAAGAGATAGGCTTCAATTACCGCCTGACCAACCTCCAGGCTGCCCTGGGCCTGGCCCAGCTGGAACGCCTGCCGGAATTTTTGGCGGCTAAAAGGCGCAATGCGGCGATTTATCGCCGGGAATTGCAAGGTATCCCCGGAGTTGACTGGCAGCACGAACTCCCTGGTACAGAGAGTAACTGGTGGTTATTTTCTATATTGATTAATGCAGAAAAGTATGGTGAAAGCAGGGAAGCCTTAATGGCCAGGTTAAGTGGCCGTGGCATTCAATTTCGCCCTCTTTTTAAACCCATTCCTTTGCAACCATGTTATAGTCACTACTCCTTCCCTCCCTGTCCGGTGGCAGTAAATTTATATGCTGAGGGAATAAACTTGCCGAGTGCCAGCTTTCTCGAGAAAGATGATATTATGGCTGTCTGTGCCAATTTATTTCCAGGGTGAAATTTATGCCTCTACCTATAATCCTAATTGGCGGCGGGGGACATGCCCTGGTGATTGTTGATATTATTGAATTAAGTGGTGCCTATTGTATTGTAGGCTTCACAGATCTGCAGGAAAAATGCGTCCTTGCCGGCCGCGGTTTGCCTTATCTGGGGAACGATGAAGTGTTACCGGGATTGATCAAAGAAGGTATAACTAAAGCGGCTATTGGCGTGGGCGGCTTTAATAATAACTTGCGTCGAAAGCTATATAGCAGGTGCTTGAACCTCGGTTTCGATTTGCCGACGTTATGCCACCCCCGGGCAATAGTAGCTCGTAGGGCTTCAATTGGCGGTGGGACGGTTATCATGGCGGGTTCGATAATTAACCCGGGAGTGACCGTTAATGAAAATGTTATTATCAATACAGGAGCTATTGTGGAGCATGACTGTAGGATTGGGCACTCGGCCCAGATAGGACCCGGGGCAATCTTATGCGGTAATGTGACAGTAGGAGAAGAAGCCTTCATAGGGGCCGGGGCATGTATTATCCAGGGCGTAAATGTCGGGGCGGGAGCTTTTATTGGTGCCGGTGCAGTAGTGACTAAGGACGTACCTCCTGGAGTAACAGTTGCGGGTAATCCGGCCCGGATAATAAAAAGTATTGGAGCGATACAATGAGAAAAATAATGGTCTTTACCGCGACGAGGGCGGAATACGGTCTGCTGAAACCCGTTATCCGCCGGCTCGCTGCAAGCCCCCACTGCGAGCCCATACTTGTTGCCGGCGGGGATCATTTGAGTGAAATAAAAGGCCACACTATAGAAGAAATAATAAATGATGGTTTTGAAGTGAAGGACACCATCATTAATACCTGTCTGGGAGACACCCCTGTCAATATTGCCCAAGCAATTGCCCTGGCGACAAGTAAATTTGCTGAAATTATAGCAAGACAAAAACCCGATTTATTATTACTCCTCGGTGATCGCTATGAATTATTGGCCCCTGCCACCTGCGCCCTTCTTTATCGTATCCCCATTGCTCATATCGGAGGGGGAGAAACGACTTTCGGAGTGCTGGATGAACAGGTCCGCCATGCTTTAACGAAAATGGCCCATCTCCATTTTGTTTCAACCTGGGAATATGGCTGGCGCATCAGGCAAATGGGTGAAGAAGCATGGCGTATTTTTATCGTAGGTGCTCCTGGAGTTGAAAATATAAGGCGAACAGACTTCATGTCACCTGAGGAAATATATGACAAATTTGATATAAACCCTGCTTTACCCACATTACTAATTACTTATCACCCTGAAACTTTAACAAATACTCAAGAACCAGTTAAACAAATTAAGGAACTTATAGCAGCATTAAAGGAATTTCCCGAATACCAGCAGGTAATCACTTATCCGGGGACAGAAGTGGGATATTTAAGCGTTATCGAAGCCTGGAAAGAATATGCGGCCGGTAAATCTAACGTAAAATTATATCCCAGTTTAGGGTCCCGTGGTTATCTGGGTCTGATGCGCCTGGCTGCCGCGGTAGTGGGGAATTCTTCGAGCGGCATAATTGAAGCGCCAAGTTTTCATGTCCCTACTGTTAATATTGGTGACAGGCAGAAAGGGAGGATTAAGGCTGCCAGTGTTATTGATGTAGCCGGAGATAAAGAATCAATAGCAGCCGGCCTCAATAAAGCGTTAAAAGATCAGGAGTTTCGCCGGGGCTTATCAAATGTAACCAATCCCTATGATCCATACGGTGATGGGGATGTGAGCGAGCGTATTGTTAAAATATTAGGAACCATTCCACTGGATCGTAAACTATTAGAAAAACATCTTGAGTTTCCTCTTCCTGAGGAAAAGAGGAATTATCATGTTCAATAGGGTTTTCATCATTGCCGAAGCGGGCGTCAACCATAATGGCGATTTGCAGCTGGCCAGGAAACTGGTAGACGCGGCGGCAGAAGCGGGGGCAGACGCCGTAAAGTTTCAGACTTTCAAAGCTGAAGAAGTAGTAACCCCCAATGCTGAGCGGGCCCAATATCAAAAAGATAACATGCCCGGAAAAGACGAAAGCCAGCTGGAGATGATTAAACGGCTGGAATTGAGCTACGCCCAATTTCGGGAGCTTTATGCTTATTGCCGGCAGAAGGTGATTATATTTCTTTCCTCTCCCTTCGACCAGGAAAGCATTGATTTTCTGGCCGAACTGGGAGTGCCTTATTTTAAGATCCCTTCGGGAGAAATAACCAACTATCCCTTCTTGCGTCGCATCGCCGGGAAAAAGCGGCCGGTTATCCTTTCCACCGGCATGGCCACCCTGGGTGAAGTAGAGGGAGCATTACAAGTTTTACGGGAAGCTGGGGCGACGGATATTACCCTCCTGCATTGCACCACCAATTACCCGACCCTGCCGGAGGAGGTAAATTTAAGGGCTATGCTTACCATGAAGCAGGCCTTCGCTCTACCTGTGGGCTACTCAGATCATACCATGGGTATCGCCGTACCCATAGCGGCAGCGGCCTTGGGGGCAGAAGTGATTGAGAAGCACTTAACCTTAGATCGCAACCTTCCCGGCCCGGACCACCGCGCCTCCCTGGAACCGGGAGAATTTAAAGATATGGTCGCGGCCATCCGCCAGGTAGAAAAAAGCCTGGGGGACGGCATCAAACGGCCGGCGCCGGGCGAGCTGGCCGTCATGTCGGCGGCCAGGCGCAGCCTGGTGGCAGCCAGGGACATAGCCGCCGGAGAAATAATCACGGAATCCTGCCTGACCGCCAAAAGGCCGGGGACGGGCATCCCGCCGAATTTGTTGGACATGGTGGTGGGCCGGCAGGCCCGTCGGGATATTGCCGCCGGGAGTATTTTAAGCTGGGATATGATTTAGAGGCCGGAGGGCCCGGGTGGATATTCCGGCTGATACGGTTCTAACCTGGGATATGCTTAGTTAAAAATGTGAGCTTAACCTACAACTCCATGAAAGCAGGGGAAAAAATGGCTATCAACGTTACCTCAGTTCCTGTTAATCCTACCTACCATGAAATCGTAGTAAATGAGAGTGTGCAAGAATGGGAACGAAGTAAAGGACCGGAATATCACGAGTACAGACGAAAATGGGCTTTAAATCCCAAGCATTTTGTACTTGAACACACACCTATCCATTTGGATATTGAGCCAACAAATTCTTGTAACTTAAAATGTCCCATGTGCCCTAGAACTGTTTTAATGCATGAGGGTAATAACAAATTACCCGTCGGTTTTATGGATTTTAACGTATATAAAGAGATTATAGACCAGGCAGCCTCTTTAGGCGTTTCATCTATAAAACTAAACTGGCTGGGTGAACCTCTGCTGCACCCTCGAATTGTAGATATGGTGTGTTATGCCAAAGAGAAAGGTATAATTGATGTAATGTTTAATACCAATGCGGTGCTCCTTACAGAGCAGGTTGCCAGTGAGTTGATAGATGCAGGTCTCGATAAGCTGTTTTTTTCTTTTGATTCTCCCTTTAAAGAGGAATATGAAAATATTAGAGTAGGAGCAAATTATGAGCGGACACTGGAAAACATAAAAGCTTTACAGTTGCTGAAACAGAAAAAGGGTCGGAAATCTCCGCTAACCAGAGTATCAATGGTATTAATGCAAGAAAACCATTCAAGCCTTGAACATTTTATCAATTTGTTCAGCAATATAGTTGATATAGTTGCCTATGTGGATTACCGCCAACCCCTAAATAATAGGAAAGAGAGTTATAATGATAAAATCGCTCAGTCCCTACCCAGCTTTGCTTGTAGCCAATTATGGCAGAGGATGTTTATAGCCTGGGACGGGGAAGTAGTTGTATGTTGTGTTGATTCAGAACGAGAGTTTGTAGTTGGTAATATTAGGGATAACAATATTGACGAGATATGGCACAACGATAAGTACAAATACATGCGTGAGTGCCATATGAAGGGAGAGTATTATCGGGTTAATATTTGCAGCAAATGCTCGCTTCCCGCTAAGAATAAGGACGGCAGTCTCTAAAAGGTTGGAGAAGGGATAAGCCATGAGCTGGCATGCAACGCAATTGGCAAGTATTTTAACTTCTCCCAGAGAAAAACTAGCCGACGCTCTGCCGCGCATGGAAAAGGCCGCTCTCCAGTTGTTGCTGGTGGTGGACGAAGATAAACGCCTTTTAGGCACCGTTACGGATGGAGACATTCGGCGAGCTTTACTGCGGGGCTATGGGTTGGAAATAACCCTGGACAAAGTAATGTACCCTAAGCCGCGGGTGCTGCCGGTAGGGACCTCGCTGGACGCGGCCCGCAAGTTGATGTTAGAAAACAACATTCGCCATGTACCTTTGGTGGATAACCGGGGGCGGGTAGCCGATCTTCTGCTCTGGCTGGATGTTTTTGAACACCGCCGGGCGTCAAGATCGGAACAAGTAGTCATCATGGCCGGGGGTAAAGGTACCCGACTCGATCCCTTTACCAAAATTCTGCCGAAACCCATGATTCCTTTGGGAGATAAACCTATTGTTGAGGTAATTATGGATAAATTCTATGCTCAAGGCTTCACTAGTTTTATCCTGTCTTTAGGTTACAAGGCAGAAATAGTACGCTTATATTTTTCGGAAGAGAATGGTCGGCGGTATAACGTAAGCTTTGTACAGGAAGACGAACCCCTTGGTACTGCAGGGTCCCTGGGATTATTAAAAGAAAAAGTTAGTGGCACTTTTATCGTTACTAATTGTGATGTAATCTTGGAAGTCGATTATAACAGTCTATTAGGTTATCACCGGGAAAAAAGTTATGATTTTACAGTAGTAGGAGCGCTTAAGCAGTTCACCATCCCTTACGGAGTGCTGCGGGCTGAAGATGGAGAATTGAAAACCATTGACGAAAAACCCAATTTTCATTTTCTCGTAAACACCGGTGTTTATGTTCTGGAGCCCTCTATCCTGGATTTAGTTATGGGCAAGGAATTTATACATATGACCGATTTAATAATTCTGGCCAGGGAAAAGGGGTTTAAGGTAGGAGTTTACCCCCATTACGGTGATTGGTTTGATGTAGGCCAGTGGGAAGAATATCGGCAAACGTTAAGGCTGTTAGATACACGATAGGATATGGCTAGAATTCTTTGGAGGAGGGAAAATATTGTATCGACACAAAACTCTTTTGGGTTTTATTCCGGCTCGAAAGGGATCGAAGGGTGTGCCTGGAAAGAATATAAAACCCCTGGCCGGAAAGCCTTTGATCGTATATACCATCGAAACGGCCAGGGTCAGCGGCTTGTTTGACTACTTAATGGTTTCTACCGACGGAGAAGACATTGCTCGAATAGTCCGGGAGGCAGGGGCAGAGGTACCTTTTGTACGCCCCGCCGAGCTGGCTACCGACACGGCCAAAGGTATTGACGTTCTGCATCACGCCATGGTGTGGTTAGAAGCAAAGGGTCAAAAATTTGACTGGGTAATGTACCTGCAACCCACGAGCCCCTTGCGAAGTAGTAGAGATATTGTTGCTGCCTGTGAATTGATGCTCGAGCGAGACGCAGAAGCGGTGGTGGCGGTATGTGAGGTTGAGCATCACCCCTGGTGGAGCAATACTTTACCGGATGATTTGTGCATGGCAGATTTTCTTCGTCCGGAAGCCATTGGCCCCCAGCGTCAAGAGTTGCCCACTTATTATCGCATTAATGGAGCTATTTATTTGGCCCGCTGGGATTTTATCCGTTATCGTGACTCTTGGTATGGTCCCCGTACTTATGCTTACATTATGCCCAGGGAAAGATCGGTGGATATAGATAATCCCTTGGATTTTGTTTTAGCGGAAGCCTTGATATATCAGAAGTAACCTTTTCGCTAGGCCTCAGTGCTTAAGCGAGAAGGTGGGACTGTAGTCCTAGGACTTAAGTCCGGTTTATTTAGGATAAAAAGCTAAATGTTTCTGGATAAGTGACGATATTTTAGAAATGGGGGAACGACAGCATAGAGAAAAGATTTTTTAGGAGGTGGTAAATGACCAGAGCAAAAAGCACCCGTTTTGCTGTTGTGTTTTAGCTAGTGATTAAAGTTTGTCGCTGAACTGAAGTTTAACGGCAAGGATGCTAAACTAAAGTCAAGGAGGATGCAGTAAGTGCGTATTAATCAGAACATCGCAGCGCTGAATGCCTACCGCAACCTGACTGTAACTAATAGTGCTTTGACCAAGTCCATGGAGAAGCTTTCTTCGGGCCTGCGCATTAACCGCGCGGCTGACGACGCCGCCGGTCTGGCCATCAGCGAGAAGATGCGCGGCCAGATAAGGGGATTAAACCAGGCGGTGCGCAATGCCCAGGATAGCATTTCGCTGCTTCAGACTGCTGAAGGTGCTTTGAATGAGACCCACGCAATCTTACAGAGAATGCGTGAATTGGCGGTGCAAGCTTCAAATGATACAAATACAAATAGCGATAGGTTTGAAATTCAAAAGGAAATCAATCAGTTAGCGGAAGAATTAACCCGTATTGGTAATACCACTGAATTTAACACCAAGAAGTTGCTTAACGGCGAATTTTCTAGCGTCTTCCATATTGGGGCCAACCAAGGCCAGACAATAGCTTTAAACATAAATGATATGCGCGCCAGTGCCTTAGCAGTAACAGCCGCTTCAGCGGTGTATACTGCGGATAAAGGCGAAACTAACTATAATCAAGCTAAAGACGCCAATGTGCAGAATCTTAAAGCAGGTACCTACCGCGCGGAGGTTGCTGGGGATGGAAAGGTTATATTATATAATGAACAAGGGACCGCATTAGGAAGCGGAACATTAGCTGATAATGCTAGTTCAGTTACAATTGGCGGTCTTTCCGCGTATATGGTTACAGGCTCTTCAATTACGCTGGGTATCTCAGATACTAACCCAGCAACTGGCGTTACTACCGATGCGGGTACTATTACTATTCACGTATTGGAAAAAGGACAGGGCATTAGCGTGATGACCCAGGCAGATGCGGAAAAGGCCATAACTGCAGTTCAGGCTGCTCTGGATCGTGTTTCCAGCCAGCGTTCTAATTTAGGTGCTATGCAGAACCGACTTGAACATACCATTGCCAACCTGAGCGTCGCTTCTGAGAACCTGACCGCAGCCGAATCCCGAATTCGCGACCTGGATATGGCCCAGGAAATGATGGCCTTTACCAAGAACCAGATTTTGACCCAGGCAGGTACGGCTATGCTGGCCCAGGCCAACCAGCAACCGGCCACAGTGCTGGAATTGTTACGTTAAATTGCCAATCGCTAAGAAGGAGCCCTGATATGTTGGGCTCCTTCTTATATATATTTAAGAAAAAACGCCTTTTACCGATATACTTATTTTGAAGCTTATCTGTTTTTGAAAGGTGTTTGGAAAAATGATGCGCATACTTTTAAATGGCTCTGAGGTTGGCGCCCTGGATGACAAAAAGGGACTTAGCGATTTTTTGGAGGCCCTGGCTAGAGAAGAAAATCGAAAGGGACGGGCTATAGCCAGGATATTATTTAATGGTATTGAAACAAATAATTGGGATAAAATGGTAGACGAAATAGAAATAAATGAAATTGAGTTGGTTACTGCTCCTATAGACAAATTATTCGCGGAAACTTTAAGTGATGCCTACGACTATTTAGCAAGATTAGAGCAGGGTCTGGAAGATATAGGTACTAATCTGCAATTAGGACGAAAAAGAGAGGCTTTAGAACTTTTGGCTAGGGCTATAGAGGGTTTGGAGTGGTACACCCAGGTATTGCAATTGATAATTCAAAGTAAACCCGGTGAAGCTACCAACGTTAAAGAACGGCTTAATATTCTTAACGGCTGGCTGCGGGAAATTTTAGGAGCAGGAGAAAGAGAGGATTACAGTCTCCTGGCAGATCTTTTATTATACGAGTTGGCGCCGGAAATAAAGCGCAATCAAAAGTGGTTGGAGGAAATTATAGCCAATCTGGATTTAAAAACCTAAGGGGGAGGTCTAAATAATATGGACGCTCCTTATTTAGAAATAAATCTTAAGGTTTTACGTTCCCGTTGTTCCGGTTTTATCCCTTTCCTTAACGGGCAACAAGATAGTGAAAGGGTGAAGGTAGAATTAGCGCGTAATGGTTCACCGACTTTGCTTGTTAATCAGGAAGGGCAGGGGTTTTATATACATATACATAGTTGCTATGAGCCTGAGGTTGAAGCTCAACGCTGGTTGAAGAGTCTAGCCTGGGAAAAAAGTCAGTTAACCATAGTTTTGGGCTTTGGATTAGGTTATCACTTGGAAGCGATGCTTGCTCTATATCCTGAACTTAAAATAATCGTTATTGAGCCTGACCTGGAAATATTTTTAAATGCCCTTGCCATTCGTGACTTACGTCATTTGTTGCAAAACCCCAATATTGAAATGATATTAGGGGCAGATATAAATAGTTTAGCCAAACAAATTTTTACAATCATTACCAATGATTTAGCTGCTGGCCTTAATATTTTGAGCTGGCCACCTTACTTGCAGCTATGGGGTAGTTTCTGGCAAAAGAGCCAACAGATGCTGCTGAATTTGATACGTCAGCGGCTGGTGAATATTGCTACATATAAATCTTTTGCCACCCAATGGCTGGTAAATTTCTTTAGAAACCTCCCGATAAGTATTAATGACCCCGGTATAAAAAGCTTATTTTCACTTTTTATAAACCGGCCAGCAATTATTGTGGCTGCCGGTCCCTCCCTGGAAAAAAATATACACCTTTTGCATAGAGCTAGAGGAGCAGCTTTGATTATAGCTGCTGGTTCGGCTATCAACCCTTTGCTTAAAAACAATATCCGGCCTGATTTATTGGTTTCTTTTGACCCCGGCGAAGCCAACTATAAACATTTTACTAATCTCCAGAGAGCAGATATCCCTCTAGTTTATGCGCCTACCATTTACTCGCGGATTACTGACGAATATCGAGGGCCGCGTTTTGCAATGGGGATGGATGTTTTTCCTTTTACTAGCTGGGCTTTTCAAATGATTGGCGATGACAAAGGCATGGTAGCCAGCGGCCCTTCGGTGGCCAATGTTGCCTGGGACCTGGCAAGGCAAATGGGTTGTAATCCTATAATTTTTGTGGGCCAGGATCTGGCTTATACCAACCAAAAAAGCCATGCTGAGGGCGTAATAACAGCCCATCGTATAGAAATTGATGACCAGAACCAGCAAGACTATTTTTATACGGAGGATGTTTTTGGCGAACGGGTTTTAACTAACCGTCCTATGTATGCCATGAAAGTATGGTTTGAGCAGCGTATTGCTACCTTTGGCCATGGTCGGCTTTTTATCGATGCCACTGAAGGCGGGGCTAAAATAGCGGGTACGGAGATAATGCCTCTAGCAGAGGTACTGGAGAAGTATTGCGGGGAGCAGTTTGACCCTTATGGGCATATTATGGAGGTTTACCGGCACCAGAGAAGCTGCTTAGGGGCTAGTTCTTTGGAACAAAGACTAGACCAGCGTTTAGAGGAATGGAAAGAGCAATTGTCCCGCCTAGAAACCATTTACCAAAAGGCCATCAAAATAGCCAGACCATTAGAAATAGAAAGCGCAACCAAGCGGCTTAATGCCCAGCGATACCAGGAGGCAGCAGCTAGATTACAAAGATTGGACCGGGAGATGACAAGTATGGCTGTTTACAAAAATTTTATCCAGCCTTCTATAAAACATATCATTGAAGCCATTAATTTTATGTCTAAAGAATTGGAACGGGAAAGTGACCTGGCCAGGAAAGGCGATCAATTGGTTAAAGTTTATCTCTCTCTCTTTAAAGTTGCCCGGGATTTTGGGACTGAAATAAAAAAATTATTAATAAAGAAAGAAGCCCGCGGCTTAACTTCTTAAGCTGCTTCAGTTATAGCCGATTATAAGTTTATGGAGAGGTGGTACTGAAGGAGGGAACCATGGTGCGCATAGAAGGGGTTGACCCCATTATTTTAAATCGGGTGCAGAACCAGACCAAGGAGCCAATTGTACAGGAGATGAAGAAGATTAGCATAACAGCTGATGAAGAACGACAACAACGGGAACAAAAGGAAAAGGCCCAGGAGTATTTGGAGAGCTCAGTTAAGCAGATCAATACAGCGACAGAGCTTTTTAATATCAAGATACGTTTTAAGCTGGACCATGAGAATGACGAAATTTATGTGTTGGTTATCGATACTTTGGAAGGGAAGGTTATCCGCCGGATACCTCCCGAAAATATTCTTAAAATAGCGAACCAAATGCAGTATATAGTAGGCTTACTGCTAGACGAGTTGATATAGGGGGATTTAAAAATGTATATCAGCGGCCTGGCTTCGGGGTTGGATACGGATACCCTTATTAAGCAGTTAATGGATATTGAACGAATACCTTTAACCAGGTTACAGCAGCGTAAAAGCCAGTATAATCTTGAAAAAAATGCCTGGCATGATGTTTACGTGCGCATTTCATCCTTATGGAACACTTTAGGGGATCTCAAACTGGCATCTACTTTTAACAGTTTTAAAGCTACTTCTAGCAACGAGGCTGCTTTAACGGCGACGGCCGACAGCAATGCTGTTCCCGCTAGCTATGAAATAGATATTACGCAATTGGCTAAACCTGAAACAGTAGCGAGTAGTTCTCAAGTCAGTACTGCTGATAATGTTTCTTTAGGCTTACCTGCTGGTAAGCTTTATATTAACTTTGATGATGGCACATCAAAACAAAGATATATTGATGTTGACTCAAACAGTACTTTGCAATCAATTGTTGAAGCGATAAATATTGTTCCTCCAACGACAAGCGATCCGGGTGCAGGTGATATAGTAACCGCCAGTATAGTAGATCACAAACTGGTCATTACCAGTAAAACGAGTGGTTCGGGTGTATCAATTAGCTTTTCTGATGACGCGAGTGGTGCTATAACAGATAAACTATACCTTACTTCTCCAACTGAAATACAAAGAGGGCAAGATGCCCAATTTAGTGTAAATGGCTTAGCGGTTACCCGCTCAAAAAATACGGTTGATGATGTTATCCAGGGAGTTACTTTAAATTTAAAGGGTGTTACCAATGGTGCTGTAAACTTGCAAATAGCTAGCGATACTCAAAGAGCAATAGATGCCGTCAATGCTTTTGTAGCCCAATATAACTCCGTGATGGACTTTATTGCCACTAAATTAGGCGATAAAGGTGACCTGCAGAGTGATCCCACCCTGATGGCAATCCAAGAAAAACTCAGACAACTGGCTAGTGGTATAGTAAGTGGGGTAACAGGACCATATAAGAGCCTGCAGGATATAGGGATCAGCACGGGTGAAGTGGTGGGTAGCGGCACATTAACTTTTGACCGGAGTGGAAAATTAACAATTAATACCGATAAATTGACTGCAGCGTTGGAAAAGGATGCCGATGCTGTTTACCAGTTATTCTATAATAATTCGGGTACGGGCGGCGTGGCAGTCAGTTTTGATATTTATTTAACCTTCTTAATTAAAGGCACAGGAAATTCGACTTATACGAAAGGAATTTTGGTTGCCCAGGAAGATGCGGCCCAGAATATTATTGACGATATCGACGACCAGATCGCCCGCATGGAAGACCGGCTGGCCATGAAGGAAGAACAGCTCCGGCGGCAGTTTACGGCCATGGAGCAGGCTCTGGCGGCTTTGCAGAGCCAGGGGAACTGGCTGGCCGGGCAGATTGCTGGCCTGGGGGCCTACCAGTGGAAATAGATTAAGACGCCAAAATAGTTAAATCATACTTTATGATACTATGTTCATAAATCGGAGTGGAAGCGGCGAGGATGTGGAGAGGGTTGAAGAGCCCCGTAAGTTAAGTTTAACTTCCTGACGTAGTTTGCCGGCAGGCGTTGTAGGCTTTAAACTAGCGACCCTTTAGGCACAAGGTGAATAAAATCGAGGTGTAATAAAATGGCTGTCAACAACCCCTATCAGGCCTACCAGCAAAACCAGGTCCAGACCCTGTCCCAGGAAAAGCTGGTGCTGATGCTTTATGATGGAGCCTTGCGCTTTTGTCGCCAGGGGCTGGCTGCTATGGAAAAAAAGGATTATGCCGGAGTAAGCAATAACCTGGGCCGGGTCCAGGATATCCTGAGTGAACTGATGGTGACCTTAAACAGAGATGTGGGAGAAATTGCGGAAAATCTTTATAAGCTATACGACTTCATGTACCGTCATCTGGTCCAGGCCAATGTAAAAAAGAGCGCAACTATGATTAATGAAGTAATTGACCTGTTACAGCAGCTACGCGACACCTGGGAAGAAGCAACAAGAATTTACCAGACCCACGATTATCGCACCAGAATAGGGATGAACTGGCAGGGCTAAAAATGAGCGAAATAGAAACAGTGGCCAGGCAGCTTTTAGAGGCGTATGACCAGGAAGTAGAACTGGTGCAGATGTGGCAGCAAAACTTAAAACACCAACAGCAGGTCATTCAAGCCAGTGCCTGGGATGAGTTAAATAATCTCATTGCAGAAGCCGCTACCTGGAGGGAAAGGTTGACCCGGGTGCGGCAGGCTACCCGGCAGCTTGAAAAGCTCCTGGTAATAGTTTCGGGGTGTGAAGGTCTGGAGTGGGAAAGGGTTGAGCTCCTGCCGCTGGCAACCCGCCGGGAACTGGCCGGGGCCTCCCGGCAGGTGCGAGCTTTATGGGAGGAATGCCGGCATCTGCAAGAAGCTAATATAAAAAATATGCAACAAGCTATAGCAACAACCAGGGCTGAGCTGGAGCAAGTACAAACAGCCCGGCAAATGGCGCGGGCCTACCGGCGGGAAAATAAAACCACGGTGCCCCGGTGCCTGGACCGGCGGCTATAAGTTAAGATGAGGTAGAGAGCAGGGGCAGGGGATGGAAGACAATGGGTAAGCAGGTTGAAATAACAAAACTATCAAGCCGGGGGCAAGTAGTAATTCCTAAAGAAATCCGGCAACAACTGGGATGGGAAACAGGCGATCATGTAGCCGTGGAAGTGCAGGGGGATATGGTCATCCTGCGGCGCCTGCAGCTAGAAAGTTTCCGGGAGGCAAGGCACCAGCAGGTCAGGATGAGTTTAATCAAGTAGATGAAGAAACGGGTGCGGGGATGGCGGGAAAAGCCCGGGGCTAATCTCCCGGTATTATATCCTGGACTGGAATGTATAATCCCGGGAAAGCCAGCAACGAAATATGGTCGCCGCGCCCGTATTCTTTAATCTCTCTATACCCGGACGGCGAAGGCAGGCGATAGGCAGTCACCTGCTGCACCTGCAGGTTAACCAGCCATACTTCATTTACCCCGCCCTTCGCATACAGGTTTACCTTTACTTCGCGGTCATAGGCCACCGAAGTGTCAGCCACTTCGACTAACAATAGCACGTCCTCCGGCCGGGGGTGGAAAGAAGCATAATAATCATCGCGCGGCTTGAGTAACATCAAGTCAGGCTGGGGTTCCGAGTTTTGGTCCAAGCGTAAAGGGTTCTGGGTGTCTACCAGGGCATTATTGCCTATTTTGGTGCTAAAGATGCGATCCATCCGTCTCACACACGCGGCGTGCCGGGTCCCTATTGGCACCATCTCTATAATCTCCCCATCAATCAGCTCTACCCGGTCATTTTCTCCTAGAATGCCTGCCCGGGCCATCTGGTAAAACTCCTCAACAGTAAAACGCCGGCGGGCAACCTCGACTGCCGCCATTCTTTAGAATCCCCCTTTCTTCTGTCCTTCCTTCTGTTATATATTATACCCTACATCCTTACCAGGATGATTGTCGTATCCATACGATCCCAGGCTGATTGTGATGGCTATATTATACCACAGTTGGAATCGAAATCTTTAGAGGGATAGAAAAAAAGGAGATAACCCCATTAATCCCTAACTGCTCTTTTCCAACTTGATACCCCTTTTACCGATATAGCTGACCAGTGACTCCTCATCGGGGAAGTGCTTTTCCACCAGGGCCAGGTGCTCCTCCAGCAAGCTTTGGCTATGACCGGTAATCCGCATCATGGCTGAAGCTGGTACGTGGTAGTAGCGTAAGAGCAACACCCGGTCAAATAACCGCAGGTAGTTGTCCACCGCCTCGGGGGTGTGGTAGATCCGCCGGGCAATCTCCTGGGTGGTTAGTCCCTCCAGGGCCATCTCCACCACCAGGGCCTTATGGGTCAGGGTGCGACCCATATCCAGCACCGTACCGGCCGTGGGCAGGAGGACACCGAAGCGTTCGTGGTAGGCCTCCAGAAGCTGGCGGATGAGGCTGGGGGAGATGCCCAGGAGCCACTCCAGGTCCAGGGTAGTTAAGACACCATCCTGCCGCCATGCTTCAGCGGTAATCCGTTCGATCTGCCGTATTTTAAGCCTCTTCAGATCGGCGGTGGTGTTGAGGGGCCAGTGTTGTTCCTCCGGCGTTAGCAAGGTGAGTACTACCGGCTGAAAGAGCCTGGGGTCGGTACGCCTGGATTTCCTGGTCCCGTGGGCCAGCCACACCAGTTGGCCGGGGTCCAGTTCCTCCACCTTGGGGCAGCACCAGGTGTAGAGCCTAGCTGCCAGGGTAACCATCCCTTCGGCCTGGGCGGGCCTGGCACCCCACTGGTCCACCAGGGTGGCAATGGCCGGTTTCAGGGCTTCCGGCGGGATTTCTCCCCCAACGTGCTGGCGGCCTCCTGGCTTTAGCGTTTCAGCATCCAGGGGTCTTTCGGGCAGTACCTCCGCACTTTTACCACCGCGCTTCAGGGAAAGCTCGGCCTGGTTGACGAGATGCCAGAAGTCTTCCACACTGGCGCCGGGGTTTAGCTCCTTAAGCCTCAAGAACTGGAGCATTTCCAGTTCCCGGCGCACTGCCCGGGGAGAGCGCCCCTCTTTGAGGTGCGGCAATACCTCCTGGGTAAGGAGGGGGATGGCGATTTTCCGGCCCTCCTGTTCCAGGAGGAGTTCCCCTGGTTTCAGGCGCCGGGTTCCCTGGTTCTTTTCCCAGGCCTCTATGGCCTGGTTGGTGGCCATACAGGCCGCCTCGGCCAGTTTTGAGGCCGGGGCCAATTCAAAGCTTTCTTTCAGGTGAGCAGTTTGTACTGGTAATACATCCCTGGCAAGAAGGGTGGCGTAGCGGCTGTTCACACCCTTCTTGGCTTCCAAGAGTCTCATCCCTCCTATGCGGGTTAGTTTTTTTTAACCGGGTGGGCCTCGGCCAGGCGGCGGACCTTCGCCATCATGAAGGCGTAGTCGGGGCCGGAAAACTCCCGGTAGAGGTTGACGTATTTTTCTACCAATCGCCTGGAACAGCCTAGAACCTTCCTGATCGCCGGTACCGGCAGGCCCCTTTCCAGGAGGTAGGTGACCCGGGCGAAGTCCAGGAGGTAGTTCTCTATGGCTTCATAGCTGTGCCCGGTGCGCCGGACGATCTCGGTCTCGGTATAGCCGTCCATGTAGAGGCGGATGATCTTGTCGGTGTGGCTTAAGGCCGGTCCCATATCAGCCACCATACCCCTGGTGGGGACCACCACGCCTGGATGTTCCTTGAGCAAGGTCTGTATGGATTTGGTGGAGAGGCCCAATAGGAGGGCCAGATCCGGTTGGTTTAAGGTAGCCCCCTGGGCCCTGGCCTGGGTGGCCAGGCGCAAAAGCCTGGTCCACTTAAGCGCCTCGGCGTTGTCCCGGTTAACCAGTTCCCAGTCCTCAGGGGTGACGTAATCCAGGACTACGGCTTTCAGTTCACACTGGGATAGTTTTTTGCCGGCCGGCTCCCGGTCGCTCACGGCCTGGTACACGATGGCTCCAGGGGCTCGTTCCTGCCTGTTCAGGCGGCTGGCCAGTTCCGCCAGTTCGTCCAAAAACTGCTCTACGGCTGCCGGGGAGTAGCCGTGCCGCCGGCGTAACAGTTCGGCAAAGGCTTGGCGGCTGCCGGTACCGGGTTGTCTTAAAGCTTCCTGGTCCAGGCCCAGTCTGGTGGCTATCCCCGGGTCCTTCTCCCGGTGTTTGGTCCAGATTTCCCACCAGGCTTCCAAAAGCTCCGGCGGCTCCCCCAGTAGCCTTGCCAGTTCCGCCAGGGGTTGGTCCCGGTTTTGCACCAGTTCCTTGAAGCCCTGCCACCACCGCTGCCACCGGCTGGTACTAATGGCCAGATCTTTACGCAAGGCAGTGAGGTCCTCACCGCTTAAGTACCGGTCAATAGCCAGCGCCGCCCGGAGGTTCCGCATTAGCTGGCGGTTCTCTTTCTTCATACCGGCCACCGGCAGCAGGACTCCTTGTTGCCAGAAGGATTGCAGGATGGCGCGAATGCCCCGGTGGGTCTGGGGGAACAGGACGCAAAGCCTGGGAGTGTCCAGAATGGCATCCTGGGCATAGGCTTCTTCCACCAGGCGGGCCAGGCGGCCCCTCTGGAGAGCCACCGTCCCAAACTCGGCCATCAGCTCAATGTCTTCCTCGGCCACCACCGTTAGACTGACCAGCTTTTCCGGCTGGTTGGACCGGGAGCTCTTCTTGTGGTTCTCCCGGCCGGAGATGGCCGGAAAAATGATCTGGCCTAAAGTCCGGGTCAGCAGATTTCGCTCCAGGTACTCCAAAACGTCTCGCGCCGCCAGGACGGCCTCTTCCAGGGGCACTTCTCTCCTCGTCCTGATCTCGCTGACCAGGTAGTTGAAAAGGCCCTTGGCCTCCAGGGAGGCCGCCTGGGTAAGAATACGCCGGCGGAAAAAGGCGGGGCGACCCACGGCTTAAACCCTCGCTTGTCCAGGTTTTGCCTAAAGGGTTCGCCATGCCGGCTTTTTTTCCTGCTGGCCAGAAGCCTAATCTAAGCCGGGTAAGTATTGCCAGGTTCCGCCCTCCAGGTCAGGGGTGGCAAGGACAATTATACCGGTAGGTCGGGAACCATAACTCACCCCTGACCTGGAGGGCGGGTGATAACATCTTATCTCTTACCCTGCCGGCTGCCGCCGCTCCAGCCAGCAGGGTAGGACTAGATTAAGGCGGTGTTGACCGTGGTTCTTCTTGCCAGGGAAAGGGAGCAGAGGGGTTATAGAAGACTGTTCTTGAAGGGGTGAAACGGTTCTATTTTTTTTGGTTAATTTTCTCTCAACCTGCAGGAATTTGGCAAAACGTGTTGAATAAATATCGACAGAATCCAAGTAAAATTTTCTTACACCGGGCGTCAAGGGCAAGCTCTCCGAAAGGAGATGCGCGCAAAGCTATGGGTCTAAGGTCCGGGCAGAGTGGGACCGGACTATGATTGCCAGGCTACCGTTTCCGGTTCTTTAACTGCCCGGTAAACGGGTTTTTCTTTTAGGACCAAAGTCCCGGACAAATTTAGGACTTAAGTCGGATACCCAAATTCCCATAGAAATGCTAAAGTGGTAACTGCTGGAGAAAAAAATCATTTTTCCGGGAAAAAGGGGGAAACATGGATGTTTATGACGCCGGCTATCTATGTCCTGGAAAAGGCCCTGGATACGGCAACTTTGCGTCAGCGGGTTATTGCCCACAATATTGCCAATGTCAATACCCCCGGCTTCAAGCGCTACGAAGTTTCCTTTGAAGAGAAACTCAACCAGGCCCTGGGATTAGAGCCTGGTCTGCCCCTGTATCGTACTAATCCCTATCACCTGCCGGCAGCAGGTTCAGATCTTACCCCGGAGGTTAACCAGGATAACAGTACTAGCATGCGCCAGGACGGCAATAACGTGGATATCGACCGGGAGATGGTCGACCTGGCCCAGAACAGCTTGAACTTTAATTTTGCCACCCAGCAGCTAAACGGCCGGCTGGCCATGCTGCGCTATGTGATCAATGAAGGCAGGCGCTAAGCGGCCCTAACTCTGATAACAAGCGAGGGCGTTATATTTCAGGAAAACACTGCAATGAAGCCTGCGGGGGTTTGTGTTGGCGGCCTCCGGCGGACGAGCCCGTGGATTGGAGGTAGGAGGAGTGGAACTGTTGCCAGCCCTGGCCATCAGCGCTTCTGGCCTTACGGCTGAGCGCCTGCGCCTGGATCTCATTGCCAACAATCTGGCTAATATCAATACCACCAGGACGCCACGGGGTGGCCCGTACCGGCGGCAGGTACCCGTTTTTGCGGAGAAGCTGCGGGAAGCCCTGGGACAATCACCGGAACAGGCCCCTGGCAGGGGCGTGGAGGTGGCGGCCATTGTGGAGGATAATACGCCGCCCCGCCTGGTATATGACCCTTCTCACCCTGATGCTGACCCTAACGGCTATGTGGCTTTACCAAATATTAATATCGTTACCGAAATGGTAGATATGATCACCGCCACCAGGGCCTATGAGGCCAACGTCACCGTCCTGAATGCGGCCAAGGCCATGACCCTGAAGGCCCTGGAGATCGGGCGTTAGGAGCAGGGGGCTTGGCTGCCGCTAAAGTGAGAGGCGGAGATTTAGTTAAAGGAAGTGATTCCCATGCTTCTTACACCGGTTTCCCTGTTAATACCGGCTCCCCTCCAGGAGAGCCAGCAATCCCGGCTCATCCCCCAGGGCACAGAAGCCGTAACCAGGTCTTTTGGTGAAGTCCTGTGGGAAAAACTGGGGGAAATCAACACCCTGCAGCAGCAGGCCGATGTCCTTACCCAGGAGTACCTGGCTGGTAAAATCGAGGACGTCCACCAGGTCATGCTGGCCCTGGAGCAGGCTAACCTTTCCCTCCAGCTGGCCGTGCAGGTGCGCAATAAGGCCATTGAGGCTTATCAGGAAATCTCCCGCATGCAGGTTTAGCAGCAAGCCGGTTGTAGGCCATATTCATATACCGCAGTTGAGCTGGACTAACAGCGGTACAGTACTTCCTGGTAAATCACTCGTTTTTGGGTGGCGCGGCGGCGTGGTGTCCCTGGCTGAGAAAAGCTTTCTGGCAAGGGAGGCATTTTGTCCTGGCATTGATATTAATTATGGTTGTCAAGTAAATTTACCTTCAGGGAGCCCGAGATGAAGGTTAAAGATATACTGGAGAGGATAAAAAATTTCTGGCAGAGTTTAACCCCCGGGCGGCGTTCGGCCCTCATGGCTATGAGTATAGCCGCCCTGCTGGGGGGCGCCTTCCTGGTGCAGTGGCTGCTGAAGCCCCAGTACGCACCCCTGTTTACCAACCTGCAGCAGCGGGACGCGGCAGCGGTGGTGGAAAAGTTAAAGGAAATGAAGGTGCCCTACCAGCTGGCAGGTGAAGGGACGACCATCCTGGTTCCTAAAGACCAGCTTTACCAACTGCGCCTGGACCTGGCCAGCGCCGGGGTTTTAAACAGCGGCCAAGGGTTTGAACTCTTTGACCAGAACAAGCTGGGCATGACCGATTTTGAACGCAACCTGGATTACCAGCGCGCCCTGCAGGGAGAGCTGCAGCGCACGATTGTGGCCATGAATGAAGTGGAAGACGCCCGGGTGCACCTAGTCATCCCCCAGCCCAGTGTCTTTTTACAGGAACAGCAGCCGCCCTCGGCGGCGGTAATGCTGAAACTAAAACCCCTGGCGCGGCTGAAGCCGGAACAGGTCAAGGGCATCATGGAGCTGGTGGCTGCCAGTGTAGCGGGTCTCAAGCTCGAGAATATCCGCGTCATTGATATGTACGGCAACGTCTTGAGCGACGGCCTGGCCGACAGCGAGACGGCGCCTTTAACCCAGAAGCAGCAAACCCAGATGGAATTAAAAAGGCAGTATGAAAGGGACCTGGAACAGAGGCTCCAGGCCATGTTGACCCAGATCTTGGGTCCAGGGAAAGCCGTGGCCATGGTCACTGCCGACCTGAACTTCGACCAGCAGGAAATTAAGCAGACGGTCTGGGGCAAGGAAGGCGCCTTGAGGAGCGAGCAAATTAAAACTGAGCAGGGCACTACCGGTGGCACCGGTGGGCCGGCCGGGACGCCGCCAAACACCCAGCCTCCGGTATACCAGGCGATTAACCCTGCCCCGGGGAATTATAATAAATCCGATACTGTTCATAACTATGAGCTGGACCAGACCCAGACCCATACCATCGTGGCTCCCGGGCAGGTGAGACGGCTTTCTACGGCGGTGGCTGTCAATGGTCCGGTGAGCCCGGATATGGACAACCAGATCCAGCAGATTGTCAGTGCTGCCGTGGGTTACAACCCGGCCCGGGGCGACCAGATTACCGTTACCAGTATGGCTTTTGATAATTCTCTGCAGCAGCAGATGGCCGCCGAAATGGAGGCCCGGCAGCAGCGCCAACAGGTGCTCCAGCAGTACCTCCTCTGGGGAGCAGCAGGGCTGGGGGCCTTGCTCTTAATGGGGGTGTTAATCATACTCCTGTTACGCCGCCGGCGGCAGAAAGCTTTACAAGCGCGGCTGCCCGGCGAGGCTTTACTGGCCGGTATGCAGGCTGGTGTCCCGGTAGAACCCCTGGTAGTTCAGCCGGTAGAACCGGTGGATGTGGAAAAAGAGCGCCAGGAAGCCGAACGCAAGGCCAAACTGGAGCGTTTAAGGGAAATCATCCGCCAGCGGCCGGAGGATGCGGCTTTGTTAATCAAGGCCTGGCTGGCTGAAGATTAGGGGTGGCTTGATTGGCAAAGCAGAAGGCCCTTACCGGCCTGGAAAAGGCAGCGATTTTTTTGATTACCGTCGGGCCGGAGTTATCATCTTTAATTTTAAAGCAAATGGCCCAGGAAGATATCGAGCGCATTACTTACCAGATTGCCAACACTACCTCCATCGACCCGGCAATTATGCAGCAGATCGTCGATGAGTTCCTGCAGCTAAGCGATGCCCAGATGTTCATCCTCCAGGGAGGCATGAAGTATGCCCGGGAGGTGTTGGAAAAAACCCTGGGGCCGGCCCGGGCAGCGGAGATTGTTAAAAAGCTCCTGGCCAGCTCTAAAATCCGTCCCTTCAATATGATCCGCAAGGCCGACCCCAAGCAGCTGGTGAACTTTATTTATAACGAGCATCCCCAGACTATAGCCCTGATCCTGGCTTACCTGGAACCGGAGCAGGCAGCGGTAGTCCTGGGGGCCCTGCCGGACCAGTTACAGGCCGACGTGGCCAAAAGGATTGCCCTCATGGAGCGTACTTCCCCGGAGACACTGCGCGAGCTGGAGAGTATCCTGGAACAGCGTTTGTCTTCCCTTGTAGGCCAGGACTTTGCCGTTGCCGGTGGGTTAAAGAGCCTGGTGGATATCTTGAACCGGGCCGACCGCAGCACCGAGCGGACCATCCTGGAATCCCTGGAACAGGATGACCCTGAACTGGCCGACGAGATCCGCAAGCGCATGTTTGTCTTTGAAGATATCCTGACCCTGGATGATAACTCCATCCGCCGCGTCCTCAGGGAAGTCGACCTCAAAGACCTGGCCCTGGCCCTCAAGGCGGCCAGCGAGGAGGTGGCCAACCGCATTTACCGCAACCTCTCCAAGCGGGCCGGCGAGATGCTCAAAGAGGATATCGAGTATATGGGCCCGGCACGCCTCCGGGATGTGGAAGAAGCCCAGCAGCGCATTGTCCAGATTATCCGCCGCCTGGACGAAGCTGGCGAGATTATCATCGCCCGGGGAGGCGAAGACGCCATTGTTGTCTAGGATACTAAAAAAAGCTGGAGCAGGTTGGGGCGAAAGGGTGATCCCCCTGCGCCCCGTGCAGGTGGCAGCGGCTATAGAATATACCGGAGAGGAGGCCGGCAAGCCGGAAGCACGGGACGAAATGGAAGCTAATCCCGCGCGGGAAGTGACTGCCGCCCGGGAAGAGGCGGCCGCCCTCCTGGAGCAGGCCCGCCGGGAGGCGGCGGCCATTAAGGAGGCAGCCGTGGAGGAGCGGCAGGAAGTCCTGGAGGAGGCCCGGGCCGCCGGCGAAGCCCGGGGCTACCAGGAAGGTCTGGCCCGGGCCGAGGGGGAAGCCGAGCGTATTCGCCGGGAGGCTGAAGCCGCCCGAGAAGAAGCCCGGCAGGTCCTAGCAGAGGCGCAGAAGGCTTATCAGGAGACGATTAGCGCCGCTGAAGGTGAAATTATCGAACTGGCCCTGGCCATTGCCAGCAAAATAATAGGCCAGGAAATAGAACTGCGGCCGGACCTGGTGTTAGAAATCGCCCGTCAGGCCATCCGCCAGGTGGCCGAGGGGCAAAATTACATAATTTACGCCTCCCCGGAGGCAGCCGAGACTATCCGCCAGCGCCGCGCCGAACTCCTGGCAGAAGCAGCACCGGGAGCGCGGCTCCAGGTGATTGCCGACCCGGGCTTTAAGGCCGGTGGCTGCCGGGTAGAGACGGAAAATGGCTTTGTCGACGCCAGCGTCGACAGCCAGCTGGAAGAACTGAAAAAGATCTTCAGGGTAGACGCCCGTGCTGCACATACAGCGCCGGACTTTCTATCTGGAAGTGGCGCAGCCAGTTCCCCCAGTTTTCCGACCTCCGACTTCCAGCCGCCAACTTCTGTTTTGGCAGGTGGCCGGCCGTGAGCCTGGCCCCCGACCTCACTACCTACCGGCAACGCCTGGCAACAGCCAACCTGTGGCGTCGGGGGGGCAAAGTTACCCGGGTGACCGGCTTGACCATTGAAGCCCGGGGCCTCAAGGCTGCCGTGGGCGAACTCTGCTATATTTATAACAACGGCGCGGCGCCCATTGTGGCCGAGGTAGTTGGCTTCCGGGAGGAAGTGACCCTCCTCATGCCCCTGGGGGAACTGGAGGGCATTGGACCCGGCTGCCGGGTGATGGCGGCCGGCCATGGGCACCTCATCCCGGTGGGCCGCGGTCTCATGGGCCGGGTGCTGGACGGCCTGGGCCGACCGCTGGATGGCAGGCCCCTTGTGGGTAGCGATCTCCAGCCGGTCAACAACCCCCCTCCCCATCCCCTGGCGCGGCGGCGGATTAAAGAAATCCTGGCCACCGGGATCAAGGCCATCGACGCCCTCCTCACTTGCGGCTGCGGCCAGCGGGTGGGCATCTTTGCCGGCAGCGGGGTGGGCAAGAGCACCCTCTTGGGGATGATTGCCCGCCACAGCACCGCCGATATCAATGTCATTGCCCTTATTGGCGAGCGGGGCCGGGAGGTGCGGGACTTTATCGAAGGCGACCTGGGGCCGGAAGGCCTGTCACGTTCGGTGGTAGTGGTCGCTACTTCCGACCAGCCGGCTCTAGTACGCATTAAGGGAGCCTTTACAGCAACGGCTATTGCCGAGTATTTCCGCGACCAGGGGCAAAACGTCCTCTTGATGATGGACTCCCTCACCCGCTTTGCCATTGCCCAGCGGGAGGTAGGCCTGGCCATTGGCGAGCCGCCTGCTACCAGGGGCTATACCCCTTCCGTGTTTGCTTCCTTGCCCCGGCTGGTGGAAAGGGCCGGCAACGGGGCGAAGGGTTCTATTACCGGCCTGTACACGGTACTGGTGGAGGGCGATGATATGAACGAGCCGGTGGCCGATACCGTGCGCGGTCTCCTGGACGGCCATATTGTCCTGTCCCGGAAACTGGCGGCCCGCAATCATTACCCGGCCATTGACGTCCTGCAGAGCATCAGCCGCCTTATGCCGGAGATTACCTCACGGGAGCAACAGGCAAAGGCCGGATACTTACGCGACCTCCTGGCTGCCTACCAGGAGGCGGCCGATTTAATCGAGATTGGCGCCTACCAGCAGGGGTCTAACCCCCAGGTAGACGCGGCCTTGAAATATTATGACGCCATCCAGGCTTTCCTGCGCCAGGGCATGGATGAATACTGCGATTTTGACGATACCCTGGCAGCATTGACGGCCATTTTCAGTTAAGAATTTTTCGGAGGCGTTGCCCGGTGGCTGGTTTCCGCTTTTCCCTGGAAAAGGTACGTTCCTACAAGGCATCCCTGGAGGAACAGCTTAAACTGCAACTGGCCGCAGCCCGCCGCCACCAGGAAGAAGAAGAGAACCGCCTGGAACATTACCGGCAGCTCCGGGTCAGCTGTCCGGCCATTCAGGGGGCGTTAGCGGCAGGCGATTTGCTCCGGGAAGTAGCCCTGCTGGAAGCCCTGGATAACCGTATAACCAGCCAGCAGGAAAAGGTGGCCCGAGCCCGGCTGGTAGTGAGGGAGAAATGCGACCAGGTGCAGGTGGCCATGCAGGAGCGGAAAGTCCTGGACCGCCTGCGCGACCGCCAGCTGGCCATCTACCAGTACAACCTGGCCAGGGAGGAACAAAAGCAAATAGATGAGGCAGCAGGTAGCCGTTGCCACCGCCGCTCAGGTGAATAACCTTAGCAATAATATACATCGCCGGAAGGGGGTGAAAAAATGACCGTACAGGCTGTAACAAAGACTGCTGGCTGGGAAGCCCCGGTCCGGGAACGGGATTGGGGTTCAGGAGAAAGAAGCGATTTTACCCTTTACCTGGCCGGCCTGCTGCACCGGCCTGGCTTAACCCAATTTGCCGGCAGACAGGAACTGTCCGGGAAAGGTGAGGGCCAGCGAGAAACGGCAGCCCGGGAAAAGGTAGATACTGTAAGGCCTGACGGCGCTGGCCGGGGAGCGGCCGCTACCGGGCCGGATGACCGGGCGGGCCAGCAGGTACGCGGAGCAGGCCGGGAGGCTGCCGGTGTAGACCGGACACCGCCCGGTGTGAAATCCCAGGAACAAGGGGAAAACCAGGCTGCTCCCGTTAAGCAGGATGAAGCCCCGGAGGGGCAGCAGAGAGTCAAAGAGGCGGGAGGTGAGCCTGGTGCCGCTGCTGGTAAAGCGGCCGCTACCGCCGCCAGGGCCGGTAACTCTCACCAGAACAACATGCCTGCGGGTGAAGGAGTACCGGCAGAGGCTGCTAATCCCTTAGGCCAGGGGAAACCCCATACCCTTTTACCTGGCCAGAAAACAGCTGGCCTTGATGTTGTCACAGGGAGGTTACCTGCAACAACTGTCACGGTGACCCGTGGTAAAGAAGTGGTTACTGTGGTTGCCGGGGAAGGACAGGCGGTCTTAACTACCGCGACTATCCCTGGGGCAGCGGGGAATGAGGTTAGCCTTACTTCGGAAGGTATACTCTTAGAAAAGGGAGCCGGCCTGCCGGGCTATGGCCTTAGCCCAGGGACCACGTCTAGCTTAAGGGCCGCTGGTAGCAAGGGTAGTTTCCAGCAAGGGGTACCCGAAGTACAGGGCCAGGCTAAAAACGGCGGCATGCTATTTTCCCAGGAAGCTGGGCACCAGGCCAGAGCTCCAGGGAATATCCTTAACTCTGCTAATCCCGGCCCGGACAGGAACCATACCAGCGGGCAAAGGGGATCCGGGACTACTGGTGGGCCAGGGATAACCGGTAACGACAGTATAGTGGCCGGACAGGGAAGCTTTCCTGCCCTCTTCCCGGGGATAGGCCAGCAGGCCGGCGGGGTGGTATTACCTGTAAGTAACCTACCGGAGGTGATGGCCACTATCATAGCTTCAGCCCGGATGAGCCGGCCCGGTAGCCAGCAGGAACTGGAAATCCAGCTCCAGCCGGAAAGCCTGGGGAATATGAAGCTCAGGGCTACCCTGGAAGGAGGCCGGCTGGCCCTGCACCTGCTGGTAGAAAACAGCGAAGCCGCCCGGGCCCTCCAGGCGGCAGTACCGGAAATGCGCCAGGCTGTAGCCCAGCAGGGTTTACGCCTGGACCAGGTCCAGGTCCAGGTTGCTGGCGGGGGCCATGGGAGCGATTACCAGACCGGCAGCCGTGGCGAACACCGCCAGAGACCGGGCTGGCAGCACGGGGCGGCCTGGACCGCACATGAGGAAGAAACAGTAACTTTCGGTACCTGGTACCGCCTTGATTACCTGGCTTAGTCACAAGAAATAACTGGTAGATAAACAATAACCAATGGGAGATAGTATTTCACTAAACCCATCCAGCTCGTTTGAAATACAACCACGCTTTTGGTAAAGGTCATCCTAAAGCCTTAAAACTAAAGGAGGGATTAGCCGGTGAACGCCAGCAGTGTGACGGCTACCGGGTCGGGGACAACCACCACCGTAACCACCAGGGGGCTGGGTAAGGATGATTTCCTGAAGCTCCTGGCAGCTCAGCTGCGTAACCAGGATCCCTTAAACCCAATGAGCAACACTGAGTTTATCGCCCAGATGGCCCAGTTCAGTGCCCTGGAGCAAATGCATAACCTAAACGAGAGTTTTAACAAGTTTGGCGATTCCCTTAATGATACTTTAAACACCCTGCACGAAGAACTTAAAGCAGAACTCCAGGCAAACGTAATGCTTCAAACCGTAGGGCTCATCGGCAAAGAAGTGGCGGCCGTGGTTGACGACCAGACCTTAACGGGAACGGTGAGTAAAGTTAGCTGGACAGCAGAGGGGGTCATGCTCCTGGTCGGTGGGCAACAGGTGCCTTTGCAGGCCATTGCGGAAGTAGCTATGCCAGCAACTCCAGCCCAGACGGAGCCTGCCAGTTAAGTACCTGCCCCTGGCCGGTCAAAAGGGTTCCACTGGAGTTTGTTAATAATTGGAACTGGCATAAAGGGCAGGTGATTGCTTTTGAACCGCATCGAGTGGCAGGCCTTGACACCGCCGGTTGCCCCGGCAGCTAAACCGCCGGCAGCCGGGGTGAAGCCTGGTCAGGATTTCCAGGCAATCTTTAATGAAAAACTGGCGGGCCTGAAGTTTTCCCGCCACGCCAGCGAGCGCCTGGAAAGCCGGAAGATAAATCTCTCACCGGAGCAAATGGCCCGCCTGGAGCAGGGTGTTAACAAGGCCGCCGGTAAAGGTGCCCGGGAGTCCCTGGTCCTGCTGGACGACCTGGCCCTGGTGGTCAGTATTAAGAACCGTACGGTAATCACGGCGGCCAGCAGGCAGGAACTGCGGGAGAACGTTTTTACCAATATTGACAGCGCCGTTTTACTGTAGGGCCGGACCCCGGCGGGGAGGCCCGGGGCCGCCGACTGACAGAGGCGGCCCGTAAAAAAGGGGGAATTTACCATGATGCGTTCGCTTTTTTCCGGTGTTTCCGGACTACGTACCCACCAGCTGCGCATGGATGTCATCGCCGACAACATCGCCAACGTGAATACGGTAGGTTTCAAGCGGAGCACGGTGACTTTTAAGGACGTCTTCTACCAGACCTTGCGCGGCGGTTCGGCGGGCGATGCCACTGCCGGTATAGGCGGCACCAATCCCCAGCAAATCGGCCTGGGCGTCGCCTTAAATAGTATTGACGTGATGCATACCCAGGGTGCTGCGTCTTCTACTGGTAATGGAACAGATTTAATGATTCAGGGGGATGGTTTCTTCGAGGTTAAAGATGCCAGTGATAATGTTTATTACACTCGCGCGGGGAATTTTCATTTTGATAGCGAGGGTAATCTGGTTACTCCTGACGGCTTGATAGTTCAGGATTCCAGCGGAAATGGCATAAACATCGGTACAAATGCTACTAGTTATAGCATAGATAAGTACGGTAATGTATATGTAAATGGGACAAAGGATTCTCAGATAAGGTTAGTAAAATTCCCTAACCCGTCAGGTTTAGATAAAATCGGAAGTAATCTATATGCTGCAGCAGATGGAGCCGGTTCAGCAATACAAGGAGTGGCTGGCGATACTAATTTCCCCAACACCACCATCATCCCCTCGGCGTTGGAGATGTCCAACGTTGACCTGGCCCAGGAGTTTACCGACATGATTATCACCGAGCGAGGCTTCCAGGCCAACGCCCGGACCATTACCGTTTCCGACCAGATGCTCCAGGAACTGGTGAACCTGAAGCGCTAGTCTTTAGGCGTTTTCCAGCCGTCAATCTATCTGGCAGCTCAGGGGTGAGGGCAGGTTCCCAGAAGGCGCCCATACGTCTTGAGGCCAAGGCAAAGCGCAGGCCCTGGATAAGGACGCAGCCGGCGCCGGGAGGGTCCTGCCCACTCCCCAAGGAAAGAATGAACGTAAAGAGTTATCTCTAAAGGAGGGCGGCAAGGCATATGATCAAGGTCACCACCCTGGACAGGCGGGAGATAATCCTCAATGCCGAACTCATCGAGCGCCTCGAGAGTGTTCCCGAAACAGTCATTACCCTTACCAGCGGTAAAAAGGTTTTAGTAACCCAGACGGTAGATGAAATTATAGCCCGGGTAATTGCCTACCGGCGTCAGATCCTCCAGCAGGCAAGTTCCCAGGATGAGGTGAAATAAAGGTTGCGGCGCATTGACTACATGACGGTGGCCGGAATTATCGCCGGCATTGGCCTTATGGGTGGGGCCCTGGTCATGGGTGGTAACCCCAAACTCTTCTTGAATATCCCTTCTCTGATGGTGACGGTAGGGGGGTCCTTTGCCGCTGTCCTGATTAATTTCAGCTTCCAGGACGTTAAAAACGTCTTTGGTACGGTAAAACAGGCCTTTACCACCGATCTTATGGACCCCGAAGAACTCATCGAACTCTTTGGCGAGCTAGCCCGCAAGGCCAGGCGGGAAGGGCTGCTCGCCCTGGAGGATGACGCCAACCGCCTGAACGATCCCTTTTTTAGCAAAGGCATCCAGATGATGGTAGACGCCATGGAACCGGAGATGATCCGGGAAATCCTGGAGACAGACATGGCCTACATGGCCCGCCGCCATGAGATTGGCCAGGGCATCTTTAAAACCTGGGGCAACCTGGCTCCTTCTTTTGGCTTGATCGGCACCCTCATTGGCCTGGTGCAGATGCTGGCCAAGCTGGATAAACCGGAAACCCTGGGTCCCAGCATGGCCCTGGCCCTGATCACCACGTTTTACGGCGCTATCATGGCCTATATGATTTTCATCCCCCTGGCGGGGAAACTCAGCCTGCGTAGCGAACAGGAAATGATGCTGCACCAGATGATGCTGGAAGGCATCATCTCCATCCAGTCCGGCGTCAACCCGCGCATCCTGGAAGAGCGCCTGCGTTCCTTCCTGGCACCCAAACCCCGGCGCCAGCCAGCCGGTGAAGCGGAAATAGCTCAGGAAGAAGTATTCCGGCAGCGAACTTAAGAGGTATTTCAACCGGAGGAGTAAAGGAAACATTTAAGCAGGAGGAGAGATAATGCGGGGAAGGCAGGCTTTCGGGGATGGCAGAGATACCTGGAGGGGAAGGAATTAGTCATGGCCATCAAAAAGGAGCGAAAGAAGGTAGAAGAAGGCGCGCCGGCATGGATGACTACATACTCCGACCTCATGACCCAGCTGGTGGTCTTTTTCGTCCTCCTTTTTTCCTTTTCAGTATTGAACCAGCAAAAATTCCAGCAGTTTATTGCTTCCTACCAGGGAATGGGGATTCTGGACGGTGGTGTGTCGCCTATCGTGGAAACAGAGCCGGCGCCGGCGGACTACCCCGAGAACCTGGAAACCCCGGAGGCAGCTGCCGCCCTGGCCCGGGCCCAGGAAATGATGGAGACCTACCAGACGGTCAAAAACTTCCTGACGGCCAACGGTCTGGAGTCCATGGTTGAGGTGCGCTACGAGGAACGGGGCATCGCCCTGGACATCAAAGAGCGTATCCTCTTTGATTCCGGGAGGGCGGATTTAAAACCCGAAGCCATCAAGTTGCTGGACAAACTATCAGGCCTTTTATCTCAGATACCCAATGAGGTGCGCGTTGAAGGCTATACGGATAACCGTCCCATCCATACCATCCAGTTTCCTTCCAACTGGGAGTTATCCACGGCCCGGGCCGCCCGGGTGGTGCGTTATTTTATTGAGGAACACCACCTGAAACCGGAGCGTTTTGTGGCTATAGGTTATGGGGAATACCGTCCCCTTTACCCCAACGATACCCCGGAGCATATGGCGGAAAACAGGCGCGTAGTATTGCTGATAGGGACCACCTGATAGCTCTGGCAAGAAGATGGACACAGCTGCAATAAAGAAAGAGGTGGAAGAAGTGCCCCCCAGAGACGAAGCAGAAAAAAAAGAGAAGAAGAACCGGCCCCGGTTGATCGTTGCCTTACTCCTGGTGATACTCCTTTTAATTGGCGGTTACGTTTACTACTTTTTCTTTGGCGGCAGCAGCAGGAGCTTGACGGCGGCAGCAACGGCCGGCAATCAGGTACCATTGAATATGCAGAAAATGAGCCTGGAGCCCATTGTTGTCAACCTGGCCGACCCGGGCCTGCGCCGCTACCTGCGTTTAAAGATTACCCTGGAGTACAGTGATGCAAGATTGACTACCGAACTCAATGACAAACTTTACCGCATCCGCGATACCATTATTTCGGTGCTGCGCAGCAAGAAGACCGATGACCTGCAAAATGAAGATGCTCTGAAACGAGAACTCTTGACGGCCATTAATTCGCAACTGATTGCTGGCCAGGTGCGGGGCCTTTATTTTGAGGAATTTATCATCCAGTAGGAGAGTCTTTTTATGCCTTTGACGGACGAGGAGATCCAGAAGCTTTTAGAGGCCATGGCTGCCGGCGAGGACCAGCCGCGCATTGAAAAAGCCCGTTTTGCACCCCTGCAGCCGGCCCCGGTAGCCAGGGTGAAGGCCAGCTTTGACCGCATTGATGATGTTCCTTTACGCCTGGTTACGGAACTGGGCCGGACGCGCCTGAAGGTGAAGGAGATCCTAGAGCTGAAGGAAGGGTCCCTGATCATTCTCAACAAGCTCGCCGGCGAGGCGGTGGAGGTCAGGGTCAATGGTATCCTGCTGGCCACGGGAGAGGTGGTGGTGATTAACGATGCCTTTGGTGTCAGGATCAACAACCTGGCAGACGTAAAGAAAGAAGGGCAGGACTAGGTATGGATCGCGATTTTGTCCTGGCTTTACTGCGGCTGGTAATCTTTTTACCCCTGGTCCTGGGCCTGGCCTATGCTACGGTTCGCTTTGGCCTGGGTCGGGCTACGGGAAGAGCCGTGGGGCCGGGACAGCTGGAACTGGTTGAAAGACTACCTTTAAGCAGTAAAAGCGGCCTGGCGGTTATTCGTTGCGGCGACAGGCATTTCCTGGTCGGCCTGGGGGAAGGCGCTCCGGTTTTACTGGCGGAACTGCCTGATTATCCTGCGGTGGCAGCGACGGCGGGGGAAGTAACGGTGTACCCCCTCCAGTCCCTGGTAGAAAAGGAAAAGGAAGCTGTCACCCCGACGGGTCTAAGGGGATTATTGACCGGGTGGTTGTCAACCTGGCAGAGGTTCAGAGGCCATGGAGATTAACAGTTTAATCCAGACCACCGATCCCCGGCAGGTGGTGGATACCGTTAGAATCCTGGTCCTGCTGACGGTACTGGCCCTGGTGCCGGCCATCCTGCTGCTCATGACCTCCTTTACCCGGATTATCATTGTCCTGTCTTTTGTGCGCAGCGCCCTGGCCACCCAGCAAACACCGCCCAACCAGGTGCTGATCGGCCTGGCCATGTTCTTAACCTTCTTTATCATGGCGCCGGTATATAACCAGGTCAAGACCCAGGCCATTGACCCTTACCTGGCCGGGCAGATCACCCAGGAGCAGGCCCTGGCTGCCGGGGCAAAACCGGTGCGGGAGTTCATGTACCGCCAGACGCGGGAAAAAGACCTGGCCTTATTTGTCCGCATGTCGGGCATGGCCCAGCCCCGCACCCGTGACGACGTGCCCATGCACGTCCTCATCCCGGCCTTTATCATCAGCGAGCTGAAGACGGCCTTCCAGATGGGTTTTTTGATCTACATTCCTTTCCTGATTATCGACCTGGTAATTGCCAGCACCCTGATGGCCATGGGCATGTTTATGGTACCGCCGGTGATGATCTCCCTGCCCTTTAAACTCATGCTTTTTGTCCTCGTCGACGGCTGGTACCTGGTAGTCAAGTCCCTGCTGGAGAGTTTTTAGGCCGCTCCTGCCCGGCCGGCCTGCCGGGCGAGGATTGAAACAAACGAACGGGGGAAGAAACATGACCCAGGAGTTCGTCATTCACCTGGCCCGGGAGGCCCTGACCACCGCCCTCCTGCTGGCGGCACCGGCCTTGGGCTTGAGCCTGATCGTGGGGGTGGGGATCAGCATCCTCCAGGCCACCACCCAGATCCAGGAGCAGACCCTGACCTTCGTACCCAAGATTGTCGCCGTCATTCTGGGGATGCTTCTCCTGGGCTCCTGGATGCTCAATACTCTAATTCAGTTTACAACCCGGATCTTCGGCAACCTGGGGAGTTTGGTGAAATAACATGATCTATCTAGCCCAGGCAGAGCTTTTTTTCCTGGTCCTGGTCCGGACGACATCCTTTTTCGTGACGGCTCCCTTCTTCGGCATCCGTGGGGTTCCGCCCCTGGTAAAGGCCGGCCTGGGGTTGCTGGTATCTATGCTTCTGTTCCCTGTTTTACCGGCCGGGCAGCCAACCTTTACCGGTACCGGGGCCTATGCCCTGGCCGTCTTGAACGAATCCCTGGCCGGCCTGGCTCTGGGCTACCTGGCCACCCTGATCTTCAGCGCCGTCCAGGTAGCCGGACAGCTCCTGGACCTGCATATGGGCCTGGGGATGGCCAGCCTCTTTGACCCCCAGAATGCTGCCTCAACTACCCTAATGGGCCAGTTCTTTGCCATCCTGGGTTTACTCCTGTTCTTCCAGCTGGACGGCCACCACATCCTGCTCCTGGCCCTGCAGGAGAGCTTCCGCCTCCTGCCCCTGGGAGGGGTGCATTTTGACGGTAATATCGCCTGGGCCGTGGTCAAACTCTTTAGCGGTATGTTCAGCCTGGCGGTGCGCATCGCGGCGCCGGTAATAGTGGTTCTTCTCATTGCCGACCTGGCCTTAAGTTTAATTGCCCGGACGGTACCCCAGCTGAATGTCTTTATCCTGGGATTCCCTTTGAAAATAGGCCTGGGCCTCCTGGTCTTAATCGCCATTTTACCTATACTGGCAACAGTATTTCATAATCTTTTCAGCCAGATGGAACATGACCTGGCCATGTTACTGCGGGGTTGGCCCCGTTGATGGAAGGCAAAATAGACCTGCAGCTCTTTGCCGAAGAAAAGACTGAGGAGGCTACGCCCCACCGCCTCCAGGAAGTGCGCCGCAAAGGCCAGGTCGCCCGGAGCAATGACCTGAGCGCCGCCCTTGTCCTGCTGGTAAGTATTATTTATCTCTACTGGCGCCGGGAGGCCTTTTACCTGGAGATGGCCGGCCTCATCAGCCGTGTTTTTCAGGACGGTTGGAGACAGGACCTGGATGGGGAAGTCCTGATGGCTATCTTCAGCCACCTTGCTTTTAAGGTCGGCCTGCTCCTGGCCCCCCTGCTACTGCTGGCGGCAGCCGTGGGCCTGGCGGCCAATTTTGCCCAGACGGGTTTCATTTTTTCCCTGGACCCCATTATGCCGCGCCTGGAAAACCTGGACCCGGTGAAAGGGCTGCAGCGGTTCTTTTCCCGCCGCGCCCTCATGGAGCTCATTAAGAGCCTGGGCAAGGTAGTAGTGGTAAGCCTGGTGGTCTGGACCCTGGTCAAGGGGCAGTTTGGCCAGCTATTAATGACCGTCGATATGGGCCTCCCGGCAGCCCTGGACCTGGTGGGTCAGCTCCTCTACCGGGTGGGCCTGGGAGCCCTGGCCGTATTCCTGGGCCTGGCGGCAGCCGACTACATCTTCCAGCGGCGCGAGTTTCAACGCAATTTAAGAATGACCAGGCAGGAAGTAAAGGAAGAAATGAAGCAGATGGAAGGCGACCCCCTGGTTCGTTCGCGCCTGAGGGAGAAACAGAGGAGGCTCGCACGGCACCGTATGATGCACGCCGTGCCTGAAGCCACTGTGGTCATTACCAACCCTATCCACGTGGCCGTGGCCCTGCGTTACCGGGAAACAGAAGGGGCACCGCGGGTGGTGGCCAAGGGGGCAGGCAGCATAGCCGAGCGGATCAAGGCCGTAGCCCGCCAGCATAACGTCCCCATAGTCGCCAACCCGCCGGTAGCCCGGGCCCTGTATCGCCAGGTGGAACTGGGCCAGGAAATCCCGGTGGCCCTTTACCAGGCGGTGGCGGAGATCCTGGCCCAGATCTATCGTTTGCGGGGGAGATTATAAAGAGGCATTTATGGAGGAGCCCCTCATGGTGGCTGACGCCCCCACTAGCGAACCATGAAAATGTAGGCTGAGGCAAAGGGCTGGAGGGTGCAGGCGGAGGGCGACTTGGTTCGAGGCGTAAGTAAACTTAGCACGAAGCCGCATCGTGACGGTAATTTTGGGTGGGGATATGTCCCGGAGCCGCGAATAGCGAAGCGAAGGTCAAAAGAGCAGGCGAGGTGAGGTAACCGTTGCCGCCGCCGAGGACGCCTGAGCGTGCCTTGGCGAGGAATACTGCATGACCTCATAGAAGAATCTTGGCCAGCGGAGCAGGAAGCCTTTTCATTGGCAATCCGGAAGGCGGCGAGCAACAGTCCGAACCGAGCCGTAGTTCTGTCGGCGCGTAGCTCCTGAGCGGCGCAGGGACATATCCCTACCAGAAGGCACATTTTTGACAGAACGCTATTTCCGGAGGAAAAACTGCTCTATGGCGGCAAATACCGGCTTGATTGGCGCCCTGAGGCGCCTCAATCCATATAACGACATCCTGGTAGCGGCCCTGGTCCTGGGGGTAGTCATGCTCATCGTCATTCCCGTCAGTCCCCTGGTCATGGACTTCCTGCTCATCGTCAGCTTGGGCGTAAGCATGGTTATCCTCCTGACAACCATGTTTGTCTCCCGGAGCCTGGATTTTTCCGTCTTTCCTTCCCTGCTGCTGGTGGTGACCCTGTTTCGCCTGTCCCTCAACATCTCCTCCACCAGGTTGATTTTAAGCCGGGCCGATGCCGGTCATGTTATCGAAACCTTTGGCAGCTTTGTCGTCCGGGGGAATTATATCGTCGGCTTTGTCATATTCCTAATCATTACCATCATCCAGTTTATCGTCATTACCAGCGGCGCCCAGCGGGTGGCCGAAGTGGCGGCCCGCTTTACCCTGGACGCCATGCCCGGCAAGCAGATGAGCATCGATGCCGACCTCAATGCCGGCCTGCTGACAGAGGACGAGGCCCGGGCCAGGCGGCGGGAACTGCAGCGGGAAGCCGACTTTTACGGTGCCATGGACGGTGCCAGCAAGTTTGTCCGGGGAGATGCCATTGCCGGCCTGATCATTACGGCCATTAACATTCTGGGGGGGTTGGCCATTGGTGTCTGGCAGCTGAAGATGCCCTTTATGGAAGCCCTGCAGACTTACACCCGCCTGACCATTGGCGACGGCCTGGTGAGCCAGCTGCCGGCCCTCATGGTTTCCACCGGGACCGGCATCCTGGTGACCCGCTCCGGGGCCCTGGACAATTTTGGCAGAGAGGTAATCGGCCAGCTAACGGGCTTTCCCCGCATTGCCGGCCTGGTGGCTGCCATCCTTTTCCTGATGGGTCTTTTGCCGGGGATGCCCCACCTGACCTTTTTCATTATGGCCGGCGGGGTGGGTTATGCCGCTTATGCCCTGGCCAGGGAGGAAAGAATGCAGGGCCAGCGCCGGCAGGAAGCTGCTGCGGCCCAAAAGGCTTCCCAGCGCCAGCCGGAGAATGTTTTGAGCTTTTTCCAGGTGGACCCCCTGGAGGTGGAAATCGGCTACGGCCTGATTCCCCTGGCCGATGAAACCGAAGGGGGCGACCTGCTGGACCGCCTGGCGGCCGTGCGGCGCCAGTGTGCCACCGAGATGGGCATATACGTCAGGCCCATTCGCATCCGGGATAACCTGCAGTTACCGCCCCATGGCTATACCTTCAAGCTGCGGGGCGTGGAAGCTGCCCGGGGGGAAATCCAGCCCGGCCATCTTCTGGTCATGAACCCGGCCGGTAACGAGGGACCGCCGGGAGGTATAGCTACCCGGGAACCTACCTTTGGCCTGCCGGCCTGGTGGGTACCAGCGGCCAGGCGCCAGGAAGTGGAACTGGCCGGTTTCACCGTTGTCGATGCTACTACCGTCCTCATTACCCATTTGACGGAATTTATCAAGGCCCATGCCGCTGAACTCATGGGCCGCCAGGAAACCAGGGAACTCCTGGATAAAATCAAGGAGAATAACCCGGCAGTGGTTGAGGAACTGGTGCCAGATCTCCTGACGGTAGGCGAGGTACAGAAGGTACTGGCCGGCCTCCTCCAGGAACAGGTGCCCATCCGTGACCTGGTAAGTATCCTGGAAGCCCTGGCCGACGCCGCCCGCACCAGCCGGGAGCCGGATTACCTTCTCGGGGCGGCGCGCCAGGCCCTGAGCCGCACCATCAGCCGGCAGTATGCCCGGGAGGGCAAGCTCACGGCCATTACCCTCCACCCCCAGCTGGAGCAGAAGCTGGTGGAGGCCATCCAGCCCACCTCCCAGGGTAATTTCCCGGCCCTGGCCCCGGAGATGGCCCGGGAACTCTTTAACAGGCTGGGACAGGCCGTGGAGAAAGCCGCCATTGGCGGCGTCCAGCCGGTGATCTTATGCTCGGCCAGGGTCCGCCTGCCTTTGCGGCGGTTGCTCCAGCGTTCTTTACCCTATGTCCCGGTCCTGGCCTATAACGAACTGGAACCCGGCCTGGAAGTTGAGGCCGTAGAGGCGGTGAATGTGGCGTGAAGATCAAACGCTATCTCGCCCGTGACATGCAGGAAGCCTACCTGGCCATCCGCCGTGACCTGGGGCCGGAGGCAGTTATTGTGGCCACCCGCCAGGTACGTCAGCCAGGGCTGAAGGGTCTCTTTTTACCGCCCCGCCTGGAAGTGACGGCGGCCCTAGAGGAGGCGCCGGAAAGGAAACTGCCGGAACCGGCGGCGCCGGCAGGTAAGGCGGCGTTACAGCCAGGGAACGGCAAGGGTCAGGTAACGCCTGCCGGGGCAGTGAACCCTGCCGGAGGAAGAAATAACGGCCTGCACGGCCTGGAGGGGCTACAACGGGAACTGGCCGAGATCAAAGCCGCTCTTAACCGCCTGGTCCGGCCTGGCAGCCCTCCGGTACCGGAACACCTGTTAGCCTTGCGGCAGCGCCTGCTGGCCCAGGAGCTGGAGGAGGAGCTGGTGGCTTTACTTTTAGATGGCATTGAGGCCACCGGCGGGACAGAAATTATCGGCGATGTCATCCGTAGCCGCCTGGCCGACCACTTAAGCCACCAGGTAGCGTCCCAGTCCCGGCAGCGGGTTCAGGCCTTTATCGGCCCCACCGGCGTGGGCAAGACAACTACCCTGGCCAAGATAGCGGCCCGCTACAGCCTTTACCAGGAGCAAAAGGTTGGCCTGATTACCCTGGATACTTACCGCATAGGGGCCGTGGACCAGCTCAAGACCTATGCCGAAATTATGGGCCTGCCCCTGGAGGTGGCCATGACACCACGGGAATTGCGCGCATCCCTGGAACGCCTGGAGCACTGCGATGTAGTTCTAGTTGATACTGCCGGCCGGGCCCCGGAAAATAAAGCTATGCTGGCGGAAACGCGGGGGTTCCTGGAGGTTATCCCTGAGCGGGAGGTATACCTGGTCTTGAGCTGTACCACCAGGCGCCAGGACCTGCTCCGGGCGGTGGAAAATTTCCGCAGCCTCAAATACAACCGGTTGATTTTCACCAAACTCGACGAGACAAGCTGCCCGGGGGTAATGCTCACCGTAGCCGCAGCGGCGGGAGTACCCCTGGCTTATATAACTACCGGCCAGGATGTACCTGATGACCTCGAACCGGCCGATCCCCACCTCCTGGCCCGGCGCATCTGGGAAGCGGTGACAAAAGATGGACCAGGCGGGCAGGCTGCGTAAACTGGTGTACAAACGGCTGGAGGAGCGGTCCCGGGTCATTGCCATAGCCAGCGGTAAAGGCGGCGTGGGCAAGACCAATATTGCCGTTAACCTGGGCCTGATCCTGGCCCGCCAGGGCCGGCGGACCCTCCTCTTTGATGCCGATCTGGGCCTGGCCAATGTGGATATCCTCATGGGCCTGGTACCCCGTTACAGCCTGAGGGAAGTCATCGGTGGGCAGTGTAGTTTAGAGGAAGTGATTATCCGCGGCCCCCATGACCTGCTCCTGGTGCCGGGGGCCTCCGGTATCCAGGAACTGGCCGACCTGGACCACCTGGCCCGCGACCGGCTTATTCATGACCTGGCGTTGCTAGCGACTGAGGTGGATATAATCCTGGTGGATTCTGGTGCCGGCATTTCCCGGACGGTTTTCAGCTTTGCGGCTGCCGCCGGGGAAGCCATTGTGGTAGCAACGCCGGAACCTACTTCCATAACCGATGCCTATGGCTTAATCAAAGGATTGCAGCGTTTAAAAGTAAGCATGCATCTTCTCGTTAACAGGGCTGCGAATAAGCTGGAGGGCCAGCAGGCCGCCGGGCGACTCCAGGGTGCCTGCCGCCGTTTTTTGCAGCTGGAACTGCCGTTGCTGGGGATCATTCCCGAGGACCCACGGGTAGGCCAGGCGGTGCGATGCCAGCAGCCATTTAGCGAATTGTATCCCCGCTGCCCGGCGGCCCAGGCCCTGGAAGAAGCCGCCGCCAGGCTCCAGGGCCAGGAACTGCCGGCAGGCCGGAGCCAGGGATTCTGGCAGCGCCTGGGCCGTTTGCTGGGAAGATAAGAAGGGGAGGCATCATGGCCAGGCCAAACTTTATTATGATCAATTTACCCATAATCATCAAAACTCCTGGCAGTAAAGATTTCCGCACCATTATCCAGGATACGGGGGAAGAAGGCTTTGCCGTCCTTGCTCCGGGGAGTGATGAACTAGTCCTGGCACCGGGGAGAGTAGTCGAGGTTGCCTGCAACCGGCAGGATGCCCGTTATGAATTCACTACTAAAGTACAGCGTTACCTGCCGGGAGACCCCCCCCTTTACTACCTGGCCTACCCGGATGATTACCGGCGCATCCAGACGCGCTCCCACGTGCGGGCCAAGGCGGCCCTGGAATTTCGTTATGCCGTCTGGTTGAAGGACGACTGGCCCTACCGCCCGCCCCGGCCCCATAAAAGGGGAGTAACGGTAGATATAAGTGGCGGCGGGGCGCAACTGGTCCTCCGGGACCCCGTTGAGGTGGGCGACCTCCTTTACCTGGAACTTCACCTGCCTGGTCGCCGCCACCATTTACCCATGCGCCTGGCGGGGCGAGTCAAGCGCGTGGCCCCGCGGGAAATAGACGGCGTGACGCGTTATGAAGTGGGTGTGGCCTTTGAGGGTATCAGTGAAAGGCAGGAAGACCAGATTATTGCCTTTGTTTTCCAGCGGCTGCTAGAAGAAAGGCGCCAGAGGAGCTAGGGAAAATGGCTGTTAAGGATAGCGCCCTGTGGGCAACGTACCTGGCCGGGAGCGGGGAGGCCGGGCGCCGGCAACTGGTCCTCAAGTACCTGCCCCTGGTGAAATACCATGTGGGCCGCCTGGCAGTCAAACCGCCGCGGCACCTGGACCAGGAAGACCTGGTTGGCTATGGAATAATCGGGCTGCTGGAGGCCATTGACCGCTTTGATCCCTCCCGGGGCGTTAACTTTGAAAACTTTGCCTCCCAGCGCATTCGCGGGGCTATCCTCGATGCCCTGCGCCAGGCCCACTGGGCCCCCCGCACCCTGGTGGAAAAGCTGCGCCGGGTGAGCCAGGTGTACCGCCGCCTGGAGCAGGAACAGGGGAGCGAGGTTAGTGATGCGGCGGTGGCGGCGGCGGCAGGGATAACGGTGGAAGAACTCAAGGAACTCATGGAACGGGGTTCCCAGATGGCCGTCCTTTCCCTGGAAGACTTTCTCTTTGACCGGGAAGGGGAAGAGGGAGCAACCAGGGGAGAACTGCTGGCCGATCCCCAGAGCCCGGATCCTGCCGGGCGTTATGAGCAGGAGGAACTCCGCCGCGCCCTGGTCGAGGGTCTCAAGCATTTAAACGAGAAAGACCGCCTGGTTCTCACCCTGTATTATTACGAAGGCTTGACCTTGAAGGAGATCGGCAAAATACTGGGAGTCTCCGAATCCCGGGTCTGCCAGCTCCACGGCCGGGCCATCTTAAACCTGCGCCGCTATTTAGCCGATTTTATGTAGGTGGTTAAAGTGGCTTATCTCTTTTTAGTTACAGGAGCGATATTGATTGTAATTACCTGCCTGCCCGCTTTTAAGATACTGCTGGCCGGGGAAGGGAACCCCGGGGAGCCGACGGCATTGGGCTTTGCCCCCCGGGGCGGTCAGGGGCAAACAGGTGGTGACGAACAGCTGGCCGAACGCCTGGCAATACTCCAGGAAGAAGTGACCGCCCTTACGGCCAGGCTGGAGGAGTTAACTGCTGCCTCCGGGGCGGTGCCGGGAACTTTTCGTTCCTACCTGGCAACTGCTCTGGCCGGGGGGACGGCAGGAGCGGTAGCGGCCAGGGAGACAGGAGAAGCAATTGGCCCGCAAAGGACGTCCGCCGGGCCGGCGGGGGAAAAAGCTGTACCCGAAAGGACAACGGCGGCCGGGCCGGCAGGAGGGACCACCCCCGGGCCGGAGACGTTAAGCATCCAGGAGAAAATCCGCCTGGCCCATGCCGCCGGCGAGAGTATCGACAGCCTGGCGCGGCGGTTTGGCCGGGGAAAGGGTGAAATTGCATTAATCCTCAACCTGAAGCGTTAAAGAAAAAACGTATCTTCCTGGCTCCCTTCGGCCTGGGCCTGGGTGTGGGGTTTTTCCTGGCGGGGCTGCTGCTGCTTATTTTCCAGCACGATCCCACCAGGGAGGAAATTATTGCCCGGGCCCGCACCTACGGCATGGTCTTCCGGGAGGAAGTAGTCCCTTTCGCGCCTGCCTCCCGGGATAATGCCCCGCCGGCTCAAGAGATGAAACAGCAGCCCGCCGGGCCGCAGCAGGCCGCTCCCGCGGATACGCATGGAGAAATCCTGGTTACCATCCCGGCAGGGGCCGGCCTGGAGGATATTGCCGCCCTCCTGGAAAAAAAGGGCGTGGCGGCCGCCGCGTCCTTTGAAGCCGAAGTTCACCGCCAGGGTGTAGAACAGAAACTCAAGGCCGGGTCCTATTATCTTCCCGCCGGGGACATAAAAGAGATTATCAGGCGGTTAACCAGTTAGTTAGCAAAAAAGCAGGCCAGCAAGGTTATTGAATGGATTAGCGAAAATGTTAGAGGGCTGGCATTTGTCTTAGGCAAGCGACTTGGTCTGAGTGGCTAAGCGGCCCTGGCGAAGCCGAGGGATGATAAGCGGGGCCGAGGACAGGAGGTCCGAGGCCGGCCTTTGAGGCAAGGACGCCGAATAGGCCGGGAACCCCGCCCGAGCCTGAGGCTGAGCCTTAGGCCGCTCCGCGAGGACCATGGAGCGAAGCCAGACAATGCCAGCCTAAGATAAAGCTATTTTGAGGGGGGAAAACAATTGTTAAGGGGTTTATATCTTTCCGCCACCGGCATGATAGTCCAGGAACTGCGCCAGGATGTCATAACCAATAACCTGGCCAACGCCAGTACCGGCGGCTTTAAGAGCGAGACAGCAACCATCCAGTCCTTTCCCGAGATGCTTCTTCAGCGCCTGGAAAAGGGCCGGGCCACCCCGGTAGGTTACTTTAGCCCCGGCGTTATGGTCGACCGCATCCATACCAACTATGCCTCTGGCCCCCTGGAAGAAACCGGGCGACCCACGGATCTGGCCCTCCTGGATACTGCGGCGGGCACCCCGCCAGCTTTCTTCGCTGTCCAGACAGGGGGTACCGAGGCCTATACCCGCAGTGGCTCCTTCCATGTAGACGCCAACGGCTTTTTAGTTACCCCGGAAGGCTATCAGGTCCAGGGGCAGTACGGCGCCGTCTATGTAGGTACGACAAACTTTAAGGTTGATAGCAGCGGCCAGGTGCTGATTAACGGCCAGGTTGTCGACCAGTTGCGGATTGTAACCTTTGATGCGCAAACCTTACCCCTGCTCCAGCGCCAGGGCAACAATCTTTTTACAGCCCCCCAGGGGGTACAGCCTGTACCGGCTGCCGTTTTCCAGGTCAGGCAGGGTTGGCTGGAGAAGGCCAATGTCAATGTCGCCCGGGAAATGGTGGATATGCTGGCCGTCTTGAGGACCTATGAGGCCAACCAGAAGGCTATCCAGGCCGCCGACCAGACGCTAGGCAAGAGCGTCAACGAAGTAGGGAGTTTACGGTAGAGGAGGGTTAACAAATGATTGGCGCACTTTGGCGCGGGGCCAGCGGTATGCAGGCGCAGCAGCTCCAGGTAGACAGCCTGGCCAATGATCTAGCCAATGTTAACACCACTGGCTACAAGCAGGGCCGGGCGGAGTTTGCCGACCTGGTCTACCGGCCGGTCCAGGAAGGCGGTATGCCCGTAGACCGGCCCCAGGCGCCGGCAGCAGCACCGGCCCTGGGGGCAGGAGTAAAAGTGGCTGCCATAGAAAAAGACTTCAGCCAGGGAGCCCTGGTGAGCACCGGCGACCCTTTAAGCCTTGCCATCCAGGGGGAAGGCTTTTTTGCCGTTTATGGACCGGGCGGGGAATGGTTCCTTACCCGGGACGGCAACTTTCACCGCGACGGTGATGGCTATCTGGTCAACGCCGGCGGCTACTACCTGGATGTACCCTTTGCCCTGCCGCCCGGGGCTGAAAAGATCACTATTACTGGCGATGGCACGGTAACGGCGACAATTAACGGGGAAACGCAGGCTCTGGGAGAGATAAACCTCTATAACGTCCCCAATCCGGCCGGGCTGGAAGCCGTTGGCGATAACCTTTACCGGGAAACGGCCGCCAGCGGGATGGCAGCTGCCGGCAGGCCCGGGACGGCAGGCCTGGGTACTATCCGTTCCGGTTACCTGGAGGCGGCCAACGTCGACCTGGCAACAACCATGACCAGAATGATCCTGGCCCAGCGGGCCTACGAGTTGAATTCCCGTTCCGTACGGGTGGCCGATGAAATGTGGGGCCTGGCCAATAACCTGCGGCGTTAATCCAGCACTCAGCTTTAAAAAGCATCACTCTGTAGCTGGGTGCTGGACCGCCGGTTTAACTAGCGCCTGGCAATAGCAACCTTATTAACCAGGGCCAGGCCGCGCCGGGCACCTTTATGATCTGGGTCCCGTTCCAGGACAAAGGCATATTCCCGCCGGGATGCTTCGAAAAGGCCCAGGAGCAGGTAAACGGTAGCCAGGTTGATGCGGCCCGCCAGGTAGCCTGGTTTAATCCGGCGTACCCGGGTCAGGTGGTAGCGGGCAGCACTTAAATTGCGGTTGTAGAGGAAATAGGTACCCAGGTTAAAATGGGCCAGGTAATTATCAGGGTTTAATTTCAGAGACGCTTCCCAAAAGGTAAGGGCCCGGTCGACATCACCCTGCTGCCAGGCCTGGCACCCCAGGTTGAAACAGGCTTCCCAATTGGCCGGGTCTACCTCAAGGGCGGCCTGGTAGAAAAGGGCGGCCAGCTGGGGGCGCTGGTGCGCGAAAGAAAAATTGCCCAGGAGAAGATACAGGTGAGCCTCTCGCCGGGGATTCCCTGGAACCGGATCAGGTTGACACTCAGGACAGAAACGCCATCCCGGCGGCAAGGCTTGCCCGCACCGGGAACAGTAAAGCATAGCAGGACCTCCCACCATGAATATATATTGTATTATGTCCACGCCGGTGCTAAAATATGTAAGTCAAGCTCAAAAATAAAGAAAACGGAAGAGGAAGGCCCATGGAGGCTGTAATCAAACCAGAAGAGGTTAAAGTTGGCATAGCCGAGTGGCAGGTAGCCCGTGGCCCGTGGCGCCTGGTCACCCTGGGGCTGGGCTCCTGCGTGGGCATTGCCCTTTATGACCCCACCAGCCAGATAGGGGGCCTGGCCCACATCATGCTACCCGACAGCAGCCAATTTCAGGACCGGGGTAACCGGGCGAAATTTGCCGACCTGGCCCTTCCGGACATGCTGGCCGAGATGCTTCGCCGCGGCGCCCGGCGCAGTATGCTAGCAGCCAAAATAGCCGGTGGCGCCCAGATGTTTACTTCCGGTGACCGGCACCTTTCCTTGTTAAATATAGGCCAGCGCAATACGGCCATGGTCCGGCAGACGTTACAGGAGCTGGGTGTTCCCATTATTGGCGCCGATACAGGTGGTAATTATGGCCGCACCATGATCTTTGACCTGCTTAATGGCGATGTACATATTCGCACCATCGGCCGGCCGGTAAAGATAATATAAGTGGAGGCACTTATGGATTTTGCCGAATTCAAGCACGAGGTGCATCGGCGCTTTGGCCTTTACCTCGACGGCTACAAAGAGCCCCAGCTCAAAAGGCGCATTGACAGCCTGATGTCCCTTCTCCAGGTACCGGATTACGCAGCTTACCTGCGCCTTTTGAGCCAGGACAGCCAGCAATGGCAGCGCTTTATCGATAAGATTACCATTAACGTCTCGGAGTTTTTCCGCAACCCGGAGATCTTTGCCCGGCTGGAAAAAGAGGTCCTGCCGTCCTTGCTGGCCCGCCACCGCAACTTGAAGGTCTGGAGTGCTGCCTGTGCCGACGGGCCGGAACCCTACTCAGTAGCCATTTTACTTAACGAGCTGGCTCCTGCCGGCCGGCACCAGATCGACGCCACCGATATTGATACCAGCGCTCTGGCTGCCGCCCGCCGGGGGGTGTATCCCAGCCGGGCCGTCCAGGCAGTTACCCCGGAGCGCCTGGAACGTTATTTTCGCCGGGAAGGAGATCATTTTTACCTCCAGGAAAAAATTAAGCACATGGTTAATTTCCGCCGGCACGACCTTTTAAAAGATCCTTTTAACAGCGGTTATCACCTGATCCTGTGCCGCAATGTTGTCATCTATTTTACCACCGCTACCCAGAATGAGCTTTACCGCCGTTTTTACCAGGCCCTGGCCCCGGGAGGCGTCCTGTTTATCGGGGCTACCGAGAGCTTGTTTCAATACCGGGAACTGGGATTTATGAAAGTGGCACCCTGGTTCTACCGCCGTCCCGAGGTATAATCCTGACGCAGAGATGATTATCGTCGCCAGCGAAGAAAAGGAGGGAGGACACATGGAACCCTGGGAGAAGCTCAATGCTCTCCACCTTGATGCCCTGAAGGAAATAGGGAACATCGGCGCCGGCAACGCGGCTACGGCCCTGGCCAGCATGCTGGGCAGCCGCATCCAGATGACTGTACCCCGGGCAGGGGTATTACCTTTGCAGGAAATAACGGCCCTGGTCGGTTATGAGGAAGACCCCGTCGCCTGCGTCGAATTTACCGTTAGTGGCCCGGCGCCCAGCAAGATTTTTTTCCTCCTAAGTGAGCCCAGCGCTTACCTGTTAATCGATCTTTTACTGGGTAAGCCCCAAGGTACCACCAGGGAACTGGATGAGATGGGGAGTTCCGTCCTGACCGAACTTGGTAATATCCTGACAGGCTCTTTTTTAAATGCCTTTGCTGAATTTTGCCGGCTGGAGTTTAAACCTACGGTACCTGCCTTTGCCTTCGACATGCTGGGGGCCGTTTTAAGTTCGGCTTTCCTGGAAGGGGGTTATTTTTCCGACTGTGCCCTGGTCATCGAAACCAAGTTTTACAGTGAGGCAATAACCATCAGCGGCCATTTCTTCCTGATTCCTGAAAACGAGGCCCTGGGCAAGATCCTGCAGTCCCTAGGCCTGCAGCTGGACTGAACGCCTGCTTAAAATTTTTCTGAGCTTAGGGTGGGGATATGTCCCGGAGCCGCGAATAGGGGAGCGTAGGTCAAAAGGACAGGCGAGGTGAGGCAACCGCTGCCGCAGCCGAGGACGCCTGAGCGTACCTTTGTGAGGGAACAATATTAAACTTATAGAAGGAGTAAAGTTGGCGGAACCAGGAGCCTGTTCATTGGCAATCCGCAGGCGGCGAGTAGCGGTCCGAACCGAGCCATAGTCCTGTCGGCGCGTAACTCCTGAGCGGCGGAGGGACATATCCCCATCAGTAGGCACCATTTTTGACAGAACGCTATTTTCGGAGGGAGACTAGTTCATGGGTAAGCGAGTCTTAGTCGTAGACGATGCCGCCTTCATGCGCATGATGATTAAGGACATCCTTTTAAAAAATGGCTACGAAATAGCCGGGGAAGCAGAAAACGGGCAAAAGGCTGTAGCCATGTACCAGGAACTCCGTCCCGATGTAGTCACCATGGATATTACCATGCCGGAAATGGACGGCATCGCCGCCGTGAAGGCCATCAAGCAAATCGATCCCAATGCCAGGATTATCATGTGCAGTGCCATGGGCCAGCAGTTAATGGTCATGGAAGCCATTCAGGCCGGGGCCAGGGATTTTATCGTCAAACCCTTCCAGCAAGATCGCGTCCTCCAGGCCCTGGAAAAGGTCCTGGCGTAAGCGGGTGGTATAATGGCCGACGTCCTGTCCCAGGCGGAGATTGATGCCCTGCTGCAGGCCCTGACCAGCGGGGAGGTCCAGGCGGAAACCATCAAGGATGATGTAGCGCCGAAAGCCAAAAAATATGACTTCCGCCGGCCCAATAAATTTTCCAAAGAACAGCTGCGCACCCTGTACATGATTCACGAAAATTACGGCCGCATGGTGGCCAACTTCCTGTCGGCATACCTCAGGGCCAATATCCAGGTAAAGATTGTTTCGGTAGAACAGATGACCTATGAAGATTTTATCCTGTCCCTGCCGACGCCGACCTTGATGAATGTCTTTACCCTGGAGCCCCTGAAGGGATCAGCCGTCCTGCAGATCAACATGAATTTTGTCTTTCCCATTATCGACCTGCTCTTTGGCGGCCGGGGAGAAATGCTGGCGTCCAAGAGGGACCTGACGGAGATTGAACTCCATGTCCTGCGGCGGTTAAATAGCCGTATCCTGGAGCAGCTGATCTATTCCTGGGCGGATATCCAGAACTTCACGCCGAAACTGGAATCCATGGAAACCAATCCCCAGTTTACCCAGGCCATTTCTCCCAACGAGACGGTGGCCGTCATTACCTTAAGCACAACGGTCAGCCAGCATGAAGGCCTGTTAAACCTGTGCCTGCCCTATATGCTCCTGGAACCGGTTATTTCCCGCCTGTCGGCCAGCCACTGGTTTGCTGCTCCCGGTGAAGGGGAAGCCAGGTCCGATTACCGGGCCGTGGTCGAACAAATCCTGGCCGGAGTACCGGTGGAGCTGATTGCCTACTGTGGCCGTACCAGGCTGCCGGTGCGGGATTTTATCCAGCTCCAGGTAGGGGATGTCATTACCCTGGAAAAAGTGGTGGGCGAAGACCTGGAACTTTACGTTGACGGTCACCTCAAGTTTAAGGTCCAGCCCGGGGTTGTGGGCCAGAAGATTGCCGTCCAGGTAACGGAGGTGGTATAATAAATGGCCGACTTTTTGTCTCAGGAGGAAATTGACGCCCTGTTAAATGGCAGGCTGGAACCACCAGCAGGAGAAGCAACTTTGACGGACCTGGAAAAGGATACCCTGGGCGAAATTGGCAATATTTCTATGGGCAGCGCGGCCACGGCCCTGTCGCAGATCCTGAATAAACGCGTCCTGATAACAACGCCGTCCATTGCAATAATGACCCCGGCGGAACTTCTCGCCAACTTCCAGGTACCCTATATCCTGGTAGAAGTTAACTTCACCGAAGGGCTTGAGGGGTCCAACCTGCTAATGATAAAAGTCAGCGACGCCGCCGTTATTGCCGACTTGATGATGGGCGGCAGCGGCCGGGATGTTCAACCGGAGCTGGATGAAATTAAGAGCAGCGCCGTGGCGGAAGCCATGAACCAAATGATCGGCAGCGCAGCGACTTCCATGGCGACCATCTTTCAACGCAACGTCAAAATCAGCCCGCCCCGGCTGACGGCCGTGCGCTTTGGCAACGAAAGCTACACTTTTCCCTGGCCCGAGGACCAGGAGATAGCAGTAGTATATTTTAAAATGGAAATTGAGGACCTGATTGATAGCCAGATCATGCAGGTTATGCCGGTGGAAGTAGCTAAAGCTGAAGTGGCAATGCTCATGAACCCCCAGGCACCGGAAGCAGGAGCGGCCCTGGAGGATACTCCTCCAGCTTGGGAAACCATGCCTGGTAACCATACAACGGACCGGGCCGCGGTATCCGTCACAATGACAGCTACACCGGCAGCAGAGAAACCCGGAACTGGAGCAACCTTCGTACCACCGGCAGCACCGGTACCGCCAGCCCAGAGTCCAAATGAGCGCCGCGGGCAGGTATATGGTACGCCGGCGCGCAATATTGACTTGATCCTGGACGTACCCCTGGATGTGGAGGTCATTCTAGGGACAGCCATGAAGCGTATCCGGGATATTTTAAACCTGGCCCCGGGCGCCATAGTCGAACTGGACCGCCTGGTGGAAGAGCCGGTGCAAATTACCGTTAACGGTACACCCATTGCCCGGGGAGAAGTGGTTGTCGTCAACGAAAATTTTGGCGTCCGGATTACCCACATTATGGAGCCCTATGAACGTATTAACCATTTGCGGCAATAGGGGGATAAGAAAATAAGCCGGAAGCCTGCTGGCTTGCCGGCCGGGGGCAGTTACAACTGGTTTTGCCTCACCATTTGTTCAGCTTTTTCAATGGCTAGCCGGACCAGGTTGCCGCACTGCCGGGATGGCACGCCACCCCACCCTTCCCTGGCCACGGTGTCGTAAACACCCAACTCCCGGGCCAGTTCATACTTCAGAGCATCGGACATAACCCCGCGCCTTCTGGCCATGATCAAGCCTCCTTTTTGTACTGCCCTCCTGTCAATTAGCTTCGACAGATATCCTCCTCACCATACAAGACATTACTGGTACGGGCGCCAAAATAAAGGTGGGTACGATAAAAGTGACAGGCCGGGTTTTAGACCCCGGCCTGTTAATTTAAAGCCTAGTGGATGCGTACCCGGTCCGCACCGTGATCCTTCAAAATGCGGTTAGCCTGGTCGGCGCGCTGGTCGTCACAACGAACGGAAACCAGCAATTTCCCCTGGCGGATTTCATTTTCATATTCCCGGCCTTCGGCTTCCGGGATACCCCAGTCGATTAGCCCGCCGGCAACGCCGCCTGTGGCCGCTCCTGAAAGCAGGCCGGCAATGGGACCGGCCGCAATAAGGGGACCCAGCCCGGGAATGAACAGGGCCCCGGCCCCGGCTGCCAGGCCGGCCAGGCCGCCCAGGACACCGCCGGTAGTAACGCCATCGCTAATGCCACCGGCGTCAATGCCCATGTTGAGGCCACCTTCGCCTTCCCGGCCGTTTGCCTCACCGCCCTTGTCGCGGGCCAGGATGGATATCTCCTTGTCGAAACCGGCCCGGCGCAGGTCTTCGACTGCTTCCCTGGCTACCTGTTCATTGCTAAAGATGGCAACTACTGTCTTGGCCATGTCTATATCCTCCTTATGGCAAATCCAAATTCAATCTTATTATGGCCTTTTCCCCGGGCTGTATACGGGTATAATTAAAAGAAAAAGTTACTAAAAAACTATTATTTCCAGAGGAGCAGGTTGACGTGAAGTACGATGTCATCATCTGTGGCGCCGGGCCGGCAGGCAGTACCTGCGGCCGCTTGCTGGCCCGCCGGGGACTGAAGGTTTTAATTTTGGATAAGGCCAGGTTTCCCCGCTACAAACCCTGTGGTGGCGGTTTAACGGGCAAAGCCCTGGGGGAACTGGAACCGGGCTGGGAAAAATTAAGCGAAGATAGCACCCGGGAAGTTATTTTTTACCATCGCCAGGAAAGGCCCATTAACATAGTTTACCAGCAGCCGGTCATCCGAATGGTCGGCAGGGAAAAGCTGGATGCCTGGTTGCTGGAACAGGCGGCCGCCGCCGGGGCCACAATCCGTGATGGCTGCAGGGTAACGGCTGTGGTCGAAACGGCGACCGGTGTAACAATTTACGGAGAAGACGGTAGTATCTTCCAGGGTGATTTCCTGGTCGGGGCTGATGGGGCCAGGAGCCTGGTCCGCAAGAGCCTGCCCTTTAATACTGGGACGGCTGCCGGTGTGACCCTGGAATGTGAAATACCGGTTGACGAAGGGGTCCTGGCTGAATACCGGGGCCGGGTGCATTTGAGCTACGGCGGCATCCCGGCTGGGTATGGCTGGATATTTCCTAAAGGGGATCACCTGTCGGTGGGGATTGGTTCCTTTACCCGGCAGGTGAAGGGCCTGCAGCGCTACTTCCAGGATTTTTGCCGGGGTATGGGGCTGAAAATACCGGAGGGAATACGCTGCCGCGGCGCCGTTATTCCTGCCGCCAGCGGTAAGGCCGGTACTTTACATACGGGCAGGGCGGTGCTGGCCGGTGATGCCGCCGGGCTGGTTGATCCCTTTTCCGGGGAAGGCATCTACTATGCCTTGAGGAGCGGCCGCCTGGCGGCAGAGGCAATTTCAGCCGCCCTGGCCGGCCAGGGCGGGCTGGAAGATTATACAAAGAAAATACACGCCGAGGTATTGCCATCTTTGCATTATGCCTGGCGTATTGCCCGGGTAGTCTATGCCCTGACGCCAATGGTACACCGGCTGGTTGCGGCCAACCCGGAAGTGGCCCGGCGCCTGGTGGACGTCCTTTTCGGCGGGGACACTTATGAAGACCTCTGGCAGTACCTCACAGGGCGCTACGCCATCTTTCGCCTGGCCCGGTAAAAATGTGCTGGCCAAAATTAGTCCGGCAGCAATGTTACCAATAGCCAGGCCAGGAGGCCGACAAAGGGCAGGGCAGCCAGGGAAGAGACCAGGTTAAAAAGGGTGTGGAAATGGGCCACCTGGCGGGGCAGGTCCGGCGTGAGCCAGTTAATGAAATGGAGCGCCATGGGCAAGAAGGGTAGACAGAGGATGGCCCCGGTGACATTGATCACAAAGTGGGCCAGGGCCGTCCTTTTGGCGGCCCGGGAGGAAAAGAGGGCGGCAATGAGGGCCGTCAGGCAGGTGCCGATATTGGCCCCCAGGACAATATGTAGGGCTGCCAGGGGTGGCAGGACGCCGTGGCCGGCCAGGACCATGGCCATACCCGCAACGACACTGCTGGAGTGGAGAAAGCCGGTAAGCAGGGTACCCGCCAGGATTCCCTGCCAGGGGCTGGTGGCGGCGGCGCTCAAAAGGCCGAGGAGGGCGGGGCTGTCTTTAAAAGGCAGGAGGGATGAAGCCATGAGGTCCAGGCTGAAGAAGATTAACCCTATACTTACGCAGGCCGTCCCGGCAGCCCGGGTGGAGGGGGACAGAATTAAAGGGATGCTGATGATCAGGGCCGGCAGGGCAATTTTACTTAACTTTAGAGCCAGGAGCTGGACGGTTACACAGGTGCCGACATTGGCCCCCAGGATTACCCCCAGGCTTTGATAGAAGGAAATAACGCCGCCGTCTACCAGGCCCACGGTGAGGACAGTGACGGCCGTGCTGGACTGGATCAGGGCCGTGGCCACCGTACCCCAGAAGAAGCCCTGCCAGGGTGTAGCCGTAGCCCGGCGGATCATAATTTCCAGGTAAGAACGGCCCAGGGCCACCAGTCCCTGGCGCAACAACTGTACCCCCAGGAGGAGGAGAGTTACCCCGGCGGCAAACTGCAGGAGAGGGAAGAGCATTATTTCACCCCTTAGCTTTTATGTGGGGGATCGTTTTTTTATTCCTGGCTTTTTTTCTATCCAAAAGAGGAATCTGGCCGGTCAGCAAGAATATAAAAGAGGGTATTTTTTGTGGCCGTTTAAGTTCTGGCAGGAACAAGGGAGAGGGTGAAGAGAATGGAACGGGTGGAATTAGCCGGTGCTTTACGCGAAAACCTGGCCCTGAAAAGCCAGGTAGAAGCCGCCAGCGGCGTTACCTTAAGCGACTGCTACCAGTGCGGCAAATGCTCGGCCGGTTGTCCGGTAGCTTTTGCCATGGATTATACGCCGCGGCAGGTTATCCGCCTGCTGCAGCTGGGCCTGGGGGAAGAAGCCTTAAAGAGCCATACCCCCTGGCTCTGCGCCAGTTGCCAGGCCTGTTACACCCGCTGCCCCCGGGAAGTTAACCTGCCGCGGTTGATGGAAGCCGTGCGCCAGGAAGCTCGCCGCCGGGGGATGATTAACGAGAAAAAGGTGGATATTTTTGACCAGGCTTTCTTAAGCAGCGTGGAACGCTACGGCCGCGCCCACGAGATGGGCCTCATGGTCCAGTACAATTTGCAGTCAGGGCAACCCTTTAAGGATGCCCTGCTGGCGCCGCCATTACTATTCAAAGGCAAGATCAGTCCTTTCCCCATGAAGATCAGGGATGTCGCGGACGTGAAAAATATCTTTGCCCGGGTGCGAAGTCACGGAGGTGGCCGGCATTGAAGTACGCCTATTACCCCGGCTGTTCCCTGGAAGCTACTGCGAAAGAATACAACCAGTCGGCCAAAATGGTGGCCAGGCACCTGGGGGTGGAGCTGTGGGAGATCCCCGAGTGGAGCTGCTGCGGTGCCACTGCCGCCCACAATAATGACCACCTCCTGTCCCTGGCCCTGCCGGCCCGGAATCTCGCCCTGGCCGAAGCAGAGGGCCTGGACGTTGCCGTGCCCTGCGCCGCCTGTTTTAACCGCCTGCGGGCTGCCGAGGCCGCCGTCCGGGGGTCGGAAAGTATGCGGGCGACCATCAGTGAAATCATTGGCCGGGATTACCGGGCCACCAATAAGACCCGGGCCTTCCTGGATGTCATGGTCAATGGGGTCGGCCTGGAGAAGATCAAGGAACAGGTGGTCAAGCCCCTGGCGGGGCTGAAGCTGGCGGCCTATTACGGCTGCCTCCTGGTCCGGCCGCCAGAGCTTACGGCCTTTGACGACCCGGAAGACCCCATGACCATGGACCACCTTATTCAAGCCCTGGGCGGCGAGGCCGTCAGCTGGTCCTACAAGACCGAGTGCTGCGGTGGGAGTCTCGCCACTGCCCGGACGGACATTGGGGTACGGATGATCTACCAGGTCCTGCGCCATGCCCGGGACGCCGGGGCCGAGGGCATCGTAACGGCCTGCCCCCTGTGTTTCTTAAATCTGGACATGCGGCAGAATCAAGCCGCCGCATCCCATGGCGAGCAGCTCAATTTGCCCATCTTTTACTTCACCGAACTGATGGGTATAGCCCTAGGCTACGCGCCTAAAGACCTGGGACTCACCACCCACTTTGTTAACCCGGTCCCAATGCTTAAGGCCAGGGAGATCCTGCGGCATCCTGCCACAAGGAGGGAAACAGCATGAAGCGTGTCGGCGTCTTTATCTGCCATTGCGGTACTAATATTGCCTCGGTTGTTGATGTTAAAAAGGTGGCCGAGGCCGCCAGGAGTTTTCCCGATGTGGTCTATGCCACCGATTACCAGTATATGTGCTCCGACCCGGGGCAGGAACTCATTCGCAAGGCTATCAAAGAACAGCGCCTGGACCGGGTGGTGGTCGCCTCCTGCTCTCCCCGGCTCCACGAGCCGACCTTCAGGAAAGCTTGTGAGAGCGCTGGGGTAAACCCTTACCTCTTTGAGATGGCCAACATCCGCGAGCAGTGCGCCTGGGTCCATGCTAAAGACAAGGAAGGAGCAACATTAAAAGCCATTGACCTGGTGCGGACGGCCGTGGCCAAAGTCCGCCGCAATGTCCCCCTTTTTGCCAGTACTATTCCCATTACCAAGAGGGCGCTGGTCATTGGCGCCGGTATCGCCGGCATGCAGGCGGCCCTGGATATTGCCGATGCCGGCTATGAAGTCATGCTCCTGGACCGCGAGCCGACCATTGGCGGTAATATGGTCAAGCTGGACAAGACCTTCCCGACCCTGGACTGTTCCGCTTGAATAAGCACGCCGAAAATGGTTGCTGCGGCGCAGCACCCTAACATTCAACTCATGACCTATGCGGAAGTAGAGAATATAGCCGGTTATGTGGGTAACTTTGAAGTGACGATCCGCAAGAAAGCCCGGTCGGTGGACCCTGTAAAGTGTACCGGCTGCGGTACCTGCTGGGAGAAGTGCCCCACCAAGGTGGACAGCGAGTTTGACCTGGGCTTGGGCAAGCGCAAGGCCATTTACCTGCCCTTCCCCCAGGCGGTGCCGGCGGTGCCGGTGATCGACCGCGAGCACTGCCGCCAGTTTACCAGGGGAAAGTGCGGCGTTTGCCAGAAGGTCTGCCCGGCCAAAGCCATAGATTACGAGCAGCAGGATGAAGTTATCACCGAAAAATTCGGCGCCATTGTCGTGGCCACCGGCTATGACCTCTTTAAATGGGAAGAGGTTTACGGTGAGTACGGCTACGGCAAATACCCCGATGTCATTACCGGCATGCACTTTGAACGCCTGAACAATGCCTCCGGGCCTACGGGCGGCAAGATTGTCCGGCCCTCGGACGGCAAAGAACCCAAAACGGTAGTTTTCATTAAATGTGTTGGTTCCCGGGATGAGGCCAAGGGTAAAAGTTACTGCTCCCGGGCCTGCTGCATGTACACGGCCAAGCACGCCCACCAGGTGCTGGAGAAGATCCCCGACTCCCAGGCCATCGTCTTCTATATGGATATCCGCACCCCCGGCAAGGCTTATGAGGAGTTTCTCCAGCGTACTGTCCATGAAGGGGCCGTCTATGTCCGGGGCCGGGTGAGCCGCGTCTTCCAGGAGGGGGACAAGCTCATCGTCCGCGGTGAGGATACTTTACTCGGCCGCCAGGTGGAGGTGGCGGCCGATATGGTCGTCCTGGCTACGGCCATGGTACCCAGCGAAGGATGGGAGCAGGTAGCCAAGATGCTGGGTCTGCAGGTAGATAAAGATGGCTTCTTCCAGGAAGCCCACCCCAAACTCAGGCCGGTGGAAACCTTTACGGCCGGCGTCTTCCTGGCCGGGGCCTGCCAGGGACCCAAGGATATCCCCGATACGGTATCCCAGGCCAGCGCCGCGGCTGTTAAGGTCTGCCAGCTCTTCGCTAAAGATGAAATGGCCACCGACCCCATGATCGCGGCGGTGGATGAAAGCATCTGCGCCGGCTGTGCCATGTGCGAGAAGATCTGCCCCTACAAGGCCATTTCCATGAAGACCATTACCGAACGGGTAGCCGGCAAGCAGGTGAGCCGCCGGGTGGCAGCGGTCAACAGTGGTCTCTGCCAGGGTTGCGGCGCCTGCTCGGTGGCCTGCCCGTCGAGTGCCATGAACCTCAAAGGCTTCACCAATGAACAAATACTGGCGGAGGTGGATGCGGTATGTCTATAGCGGCCGGAGAAAAAAGCTGGGAGCCCAAGATTGTCGCCTTTTGCTGCCACTGGTGCGCCTATGCCGGTGCCGACCTGGCTGGCCTCAACCGCCTGCAGTACCCGGCCAATGCCCGGATCGTGCGGGTGCCCTGTTCCGGCCGGGTCAATCCCCAGTTTGTCCTGCGGGCTTTCCAGCGCGGTGCCGACGGCGTGCTAGTAGCCGGCTGACACCCCGGCGACTGCCACTATGTTAGTGGCAATTACTTCACCCGCCGCCGTTTCCTCTTAATGCAGCGGGTCTTGCAGTTCATGGGCCTGGAGCCGGAGCGTTTCCAGGCACGCTGGGTGTCGGGTTCCGAGGGACCGCGCTTTGCTGAGATAATCACCCAGATGACGGAGGACATCCGGGCCCTGGGGCCCAACAGAAAGCTGAGGGATGGCGCATGAGCAGCATGCAAGAACAAATGCGTGCCCGGGCCCGGGAGTTGTTGACCAGGGGCGAGGTTAAAATGGTAATCGGCTGGGAGAAGGGTACCTTCTGGTACCTATCGCCGCCCGCCTTTATTACCGAACCGGAGGATTGCGACCGCCTGGTCTGGGATGAGTTCTGCACCAATAACCTGGCCAAGTACCTCCTGGACTACAAGTTCACAGAGGACAAAATAGCCCTTTTTGTGAAGGGATGCGATTCCCGCGGCATTATTCGCCTCCTCCAGGACAACCAGATTGACCGGGAAAAGGTCTACCTCATCGGTATTAAATGCCCCGGCGTCAAGGATGGCCGCCAGGCGGCCGCCCTGGGCGAAGAAAGACGTAGTGAGGTGCCACTGGCCGAGAAGTGCCGCTACTGCACCCATCCTGAACCGGTAATTTATGACGAGCTTATCCAGGCGGATGGCGGGCCTGCTATCAGGGAGGCACAAGCCACGCCGGAAGGCCGGTTTGCCGAAGTAAACAGGCTAGAAGCCATGTCCCCCGATGAGCGCTATGCCTTCTGGACAGGTGAGTACGACCGCTGCCTACGCTGCTACGCCTGCCGCAACATTTGCCCGGCCTGCAACTGCCGGGAGTGCATCTTTGACCGCAGCCAGTCAGGCTGGTGCGGCAAGCAGATGCAGCGCAGCGAAAATATGTTCTTTGCCATTACCCGGGCCATGCACGTGGCCGGTCGCTGCATCGAATGCGGCGAGTGCGAGCGGGTATGCCCGGAAGGGATTCCCATCATGGCCCTCAACAAGAAGATCATCAAAGACCTGAACGAGCTCTTTGGCGAATATGAAGCCGGGGTAGATCTGGAGGCTCGGCCACCCCTGGGCCAGTATAAACTCGATGATCCTGAGGAGTTTCACTAGGAGGGAGGTGGGGAGATGTTAAAGATTGCCAAGGATAAATTACCGGAACTCTTGCAGGCCTGGGCCGGAGGGGCAAAGGTTTTTGTCCCCCAGGATAAAGGGGGAGTAAGCGTTTTCCTGCCCTGGGAAGGCCAGGGGAATCTTACCCTGGGTGAGGGCAATACCCTGGAACCGCCCAAGGATCTCTTCTTCCCCCGGACAGAAACCATGTACCGTTACCAGGTGCAGGGGAAAGAGGCAAGCCTAACGGAGGTACCTTACCTGGAGGAAAAGCGGGTGCTGGTGGGGGTCCGTTCCTGCGATGCCCGCAGCCTCTTGCTTATGGACGATGTTTTTCTAACCAGAGGGTATGTAGACGAATTTTACCGCCAGCGGCGGGAAAATACCCGCGTGGTAGCCCTGGCCTGTACCGCGGCCAGCCCTACCTGCTTCTGCACGGCCTTCGGGATTGATCCCGGGCGGGCCGAAGGAGTCGATGTCCAGATGTGGCCTGTGGCCGATGGTTACCTCCTGGAAGGCGTAACGGAGGCCGGCCGGGAGTTGCTGGGCCAGGGTTCATCCCTCCTGGCGGAGGCCGGGGCCGAAAATATACCGGCAGCAGCCAAACCGGGCCTGGCAGTGGAGACAAGCGGGGTAACGGAAAAGCTGCAGAGAATGTTTGAGCATCCCTACTGGACGGCCGTCAGCCGCAAGTGCCTGGGCTGCGGCGCCTGCACCTACCTCTGCCCCACCTGCCACTGTTTTGACATCCAGGGCGAAAACCGGGGTAACAGCGGCTACAAGTTCCGCTGCTGGGATTCCTGCATGTTCTCGGAATATACCCGTATGGCCGGCGGCCACAACCCGCGGCCGTCGAAAAAGGAGCGCTTGCGTAACCGCTTCCTGCACAAGCTCCAGTATTTCCCGGAGCGGTACGGCAAGTTTGCCTGTGTGGGCTGCGGCCGCTGCCTGGATCGCTGCCCGGTAAATGTCGACATTACCCGGGTAATCCGTGAGGTCAAGGAGGTGACCCTGTAATGGCTAATGAGGCGCGGGTCAACCCCCTGGTGCCCAGGACGGGGCGCATTATCAAGATTGTGGACGAGACGCCCGATGTCAAGACTTTCCACATCACCACCGACAGCGGCAAGCCCTTTACTCCCCTGCCGGGGCAACTGGCCATGCTCTCCCTGCTGGACGTCGGGGAGGCCATGTTCTCCATTACTTCCCAGGGGCCGGAGCACCTGGAGCTGGCCATCAAAAGGGTCGGCATGCTGACCGATGCCCTCCATGAAGCCGAAGAAGGGCAAACGGTAGGCATCCGGGGCCCCTATGGTAACGGCTTTCCCGTGGAGGAGCTTAAAGGTAAGGACCTGCTTTTCATCGGCGGTGGTATCGGCCTGGCGCCGGTACGTTCCCTGATTAATTACTGCATTGAGCACCGGCAGGATTACGGCCACCTGTGGATCATCTACGGTGCCCGCTCGCCGGCCGACCTGTGCTTTAAAGACGACCTCTTTAACAACTGGCCCAGGGTGGAGAACTGCCGGGTCGACGTGACGGTGGACCGGGGCGATGCCGGCTGGCAAGGCCATGAGGGTTTTGTACCAGCCTTTGTGGAAGAGCTGCACCCGGACCCCGCAGGTAAAGTAGCCATCACCTGCGGGCCGCCCATTATGATCAAGTTTGTCCTCCAGTCCATGGAGAAGCTGGGGTATAAAGACGACCAGATCATCACCACCCTGGAAATGCGTATGAAGTGCGGCATCGGCAAGTGCGGCCGCTGCAACCTGGGTAGCTGCTACGTCTGCCTGGACGGCCCCGTCTTCACCCTGGCCCAGCTGAAGCAGCTGCCGAATGAGTATTAGCAAAATGGAATTCATGGCAAAAGGGTGGGGCATGTCCCTCGCCGCTTAAAAGCTATGCGCCGACAGAACGACGGCTCGGTTCGGACCGCTGCATGCCGCCTGTGGATTGCCAATGAAAAGGCTACTGGTTCAACAAACTCCAGTCCTTCTATGAGTTACAGCTGCCTTTCTCTCAAAGGAGCGCTCAGGCGTCCTCGGCGGCAGCAGCGGTAACCTCACCTAGCCTATTCTGTTACCGGCGCTCCGCGCCTCATAGGCTCCGGGACATGCCCTGCCCGGGTTGATGCCAGGTACCAACTTTCTATAGCTAGGGAGTTATACCATGCCAGCTGACTACCATATTCACGGGCTGGCCCATGAAGGGCCGCCCCATACCGTAGAACGCCTTTTGCCCTACGTAGAAGCAGCCAGAGCTGCCGGCCTTACAGAAATAGGTTTTGCCGACCACGACCGCTATCTGGACGGCATCGATTTTAGCGTCTTTCCCGAGCTGGAACGGGTAACCGGGATGCCCATCCGTGCCGGGCTGGAGGTAGATTTCCGGCCCGGCAAAGACCACCGCCGGGAACTGGCCGGCCGGCCCTGGGACTACCTCATTGGCTCGGTCCATGCCATAGGGGACTGGGATTTCGACCGCCCGGGCCAGGAAGCCGGCTTTACCGCCTGGGATATAGATGAACTCTACATGACCTACTTCAATCTGGTGGGCAGGGTCGCGGCTACAGGGATCTTTCATATCATTGGCCACCTGGACCTGATTAAAATTTACGGCCACCGGCCCCGGAAGCCGGTGCTGGAGCTGGCCGAACCGGCCCTCCAGGCTGTTGCCAAGCATGGTGCAGCCATGGAGGTTAATACTGCCGGGATATTTAAACCGGTGGGGGAGATCTACCCGGCCCGGGAACTCCTGGAACGGGCCTTCAGCCTCAATATCCCCGTCACCATCGGGTCGGATGCCCACGCCCCCGGGGAGGTAGCCCGGGAACGGGAACAGGCGCGGGAACTTTTGCGCCGGGTAGGTTATACCTGCCTGGCCACTTTCTGCCGGCAGGAGATGGCTACTGAACCTATAGACTAAATGGACCTTGACAGAGGCCAAACCTGACTTTATGATAAAATATAGAAAATTGCGGTCTAAGGGGAGTAGCCCCGGAGTATTCCGGTACCAGGTTCGTCAACACGGCTGTCAAGCCCGGGCCTGGCAGGTAACGCGCGAGACCTTCACCGCCATGTAGGGCGATGAAGGTTTTTTTATTACCCTCATTGGAACCGGATAATCAGGAGATATATAAAGGAGAAGGGGAGAAATTATGCTGGATGTAGCCTTGCTTTTAATCAGCCTGGGAGTTATCCTTGTGGGGGCCGAGGGGTTTACCAACGGTATCGAATGGCTGGGGAAGAAACTAAAACTAACTGAAGGCGCCGTGGGGAGCATCCTGGCAGCCGTGGGTACCGCCCTACCGGAAACGATGATCCCGATTATTGCTATTCTCTTCGGCGGCGGCGGCCATGCCGGGGAAGAGATAGGCATTGGCGCCATCCTGGGGGCGCCCTTTATGCTCAGTACCCTGGCCTTCTTCATTACAGGTATTGCCGTGATTGCTTATCGCAGTCGCCGGCCCAATTTCCCCAAAATGAACCTGGATACCAGGACCATGGGCCGCGATTTAAGTTTCTTTCTCTGCGTTTATGCCGTGGCCGTCCTGGCCTCTTTCCTGGGGGCCCACATCTGGAAGCAAATAATTGCTATTGGGCTGGTGATAGCCTATGCTACCTATGCTTACCTGACGGTCACCAACGGCCATACCCTGGAAGAAGGGGAGGAACTGAATTCCCTTTACCTGGCCCGGAAGGCGGCCGATCCTGCTACACTGGTCATTTTAGCCCAGGTTATCCTGTCTCTGGGGATGATTGTCGGCGGCGCCCGCCTCTTCGTCAACGGGGTGGAAGACCTGGCACGGATTATGGGTATCCCGCCCTTTGTCCTGGCCCTCATTATTGCCCCCATAGCCACGGAGCTGCCGGAGAAATTTAACAGCATCATCTGGGTGGGCCGCGGCAAGGATACCCTGGCCCTGGGCAATATTACCGGTGCCATGGTCTTCCAGAGTTCGGTGATCCCGGCGTTGGGTATCACCATGACCAGCTGGGAGTTAACCCAGGGAGCGTTAATCAGTGCCATACTGGCTATTGTTTCCGCCGGCCTGGTCTTCCTGCAGATCAGCCGCAAGAAATACCTGACGCCCTACACCCTGGTGGGTGGCGGCGCTTTCTATGGCATCTTTGTCCTCCTAGTTTTTGGTGGATTTATCCGCTAAAAGAGTTGCTTTATCCTTACATGGCAGGAAAAACCCGGTGCGCAGGCGCCGGGTTTTTTAATATACTGGAGCAGGAAGGATGGTGGCCTTAACATGCCCCGGGTAGTCGTAGCAGGTGGTGGCTGGGCGGGCTGTGCGGCGGCCCTGGCCGCCCGCCAGGCAGGCGCGGAGGTAACCCTCCTGGAGCGAACGGATATGCTCCTGGGTACCGGCTTGGTGGGGGGGATTATGCGCAATAATGGCCGTTTTACGGCGGCGGAGGAAATGATTGCCCTGGGCGGTGGGAGGTTGTTCCAGCTTACCGACAGTGTTACCCGGCACCGTAATATACATTTTGCCGGCCACCGCCATGCCTGGCTTTACGACGTGGCCCGCATTGAACCCCTGGTCCGGCAGGCTTTGCAGGAAGCCGGCGTTGAGGTACGTACTTTAAGCTGGGTGACTGCCGTCCAGGTGGCGGGCAACAGCCTTCAGGCTGTTCATACCGAAGGGGGCCGGACTTACCACGGTGAAGCCTTTATCGACGCCACCGGTACGGCGGGGCCGCCAGCCAACTGCCGCCGTTACGGCAATGGCTGTGCCATGTGCATCTACCGCTGCCCCACCTTTGGCGGCCGCCTGGGCCTGGCCGCCCTGGCAGGGGTGAAGGAATATGCCGCCTTGAGACGAGGTGGCGGCCGCGGAGCCTTAAGCGGTTCCTGCAAGCTTCATAAAGGTTCCCTGGCACCCTGGCTGGTGTCCGAACTGGAGGAAAAGGGAATGGCCGTCTTGCCCGTGCCATCCGACCTGCCGGGTAAAGGCGAACTGCTCCAGCGCAAGGCCTGCCAGCAGTATGCCCTGCCCGAGTATGCGGCCAACGTTATCCTCCTGGATACCGGTCACGCCAAACTCATGGCTCCCTTTTTCCCCCTGGAAGCTCTGCGACGGGTAGCCGGCCTGGAAAACGCCCGCTTTGAAGACCCCTATGCCGGCGGCATCGGCAATTCGGTACGCTTCCTGGCCATGGTACCCCGGGATGATACTTTAAAGGTACGAGGCCTGGCCAATGTTTTCTGTGCCGGGGAAAAGGCTGGTCCCTTTGTCGGCCATACCGAGGCCATTGTCACCGGGACCCTGGCCGGTCATAACGCTGTGCGCCTCCTGGCAGGGAGGGAACTCCTGGTTTTGCCTTCTACCCTGGCTGTAGGTGATATAATTGTCTATACCAGCCGCCAGGTGGATAAGGGTGATGGGCTCTACCAGCGTTTTACCTTTTCCGGGTCCGTCTATTTTAAGCGCATGCAAAATCTGGAACTCTACACTACCGACCGGGAGGTTATCAGGAAAAGGGTGGCTGACCTGGCCGGTATTTTTTCCGTACCATTGTTAGGGAGGAAAAAGGCGCCAGGTGCCGAATAATAACTTAAAATTATTATTTTCGAGGAGAGGAACCTTTTGACTGCAGAATTGCTGGCCCTGTTCACTACCGCCTTTATGGTAGGGCTTTCCGGCGCCCTGATGCCGGGACCGTTATTAACCCTGGCCATCGAAGAAAGTACCCGGCGGGGAGCCGGCGCCGGCCCTCTCCTGGTCCTGGGCCACGGCCTCCTGGAATTACTTATGCTGTTTCTGCTCCTCCTCGGCCTGGGCAGCTTCCTGGCCCATCCTACTGTGAGCCGGGTGGTAGCCGTCCTGGGAGGGGCGGTATTACTATGGCTGGGTACAGACATGATCCGCAGCGCCATGGCCGGCCAGCTCCAGTTTACCTTGCTGGGAGATAAAGATAATCTCCCGGCCCTGCCGCCGCGACCGGCTTTACGTACAGTAACTGCCGGCGGTTTAATCAGCCTGGCCAACCCTTACTGGTTGCTCTGGTGGGCAACCATCGGCGCCGCTTTTGTCGCCCAGGCGGCCCGCCTGGGTGCCAGCGGGGTGGCTTTCTTTTTTAGCGGCCATATTTTATCAGACCTCGGCTGGTACTCCTTAGTTACTGCAGGAGTAGCGGCCGGCCGCCGCGTTATCAGCCAGCGGGCCTACCGGTATTTAATCGTGGCCTGCGGCTTATTTCTGCTGGTTTTAGGCGTCCTCTTTATTGTGGCCGGTTACCGCGGCCAGATTAGCCTGTAAATTAGCGAGAGGTGATCCCCTCATGGAAGTCTATGACCGCGCCCATGAATTGGCCCGTGCTTTGAGCAGGAGTAATGAATATAGCGATTTTCGCCTGGCCCGGGCCAAACTGGAAAGCAATCCCGCCAACCTTAACATGCTACGGGATTTCCGCCGGCGCCAGTTGGAGCTGGAAATGGCCATTTTAAGCGGTAAGGAACCGGATCCAGCTTTAAAGCAGGCCGTAGAGGAAAGTTACCGCATTATCAGCCTCAATCCCTCCATAACGGCCTATCTCGCCGCCGAAGAAAGGGTGGCCCGGCTGCTGGCCGATATCCAGAAAATACTACTTGATGCCATGCCTGAATGGGGAAAAGATATAGGTGTGGTAGATTGACAAAAAGTAAAATATTAGCTTATAATAGAAGTGATAATTGTTACCAACAAGTTGGTGAGGATTATGGAGCCAACAGGCAAGCGCATGACCAAACAAAAAAAGGTCATCCTGGACATCCTGCGCAATACCGATACTCACCCCACAGCCGACTGGATCTATGCCCAGGCGCGCAAAATTTTACCCGATATCAGCCTGGGAACCGTTTACCGTAACCTTGGGGTTTTAAAAGAAGCCGGCGAGATTATGGAATTAAATTACGGCAGCACCTACAGCCGCTATGACGGTAACCCGGAAAATCATTACCACTGTGTCTGCCTGGAGTGTGGCCGGATTACCGACCTGGATATGCCGGTACACCAGGAACTGGAAAAAGAAGCTGAAGCCAGCGGTTGCGGTAAAATTCTTTATCACCGCTTGGAGTTTTACAGTATCTGTCCGGAATGCCAGCAGCAAAAATTGCAGCAGCAAAAGAATGACTAAAGCCAGGTGCATAAGCCTGGTTTTTTTAAAGGATTCCCCCATTTAACCGAGAATTAAAATAAAAGTATTAATTTGGGTAGGGGTGGGGGTTGTGGCGGCCGGATGTATAAGGGTCGAAGGCAAAACAGTAGAAGAGGCCATCCGCAGGGCGGCAGGTCTCCTGGAAGTTTTGCCTGAGGAATTAGCGGTGGAAATAATCGATGCCGGGAGCCAGGGTTTTTTAGGTATAGGCCACCGGCCGGTGGTAATTATGGCCCGGCCCGCCGGGGAAGTAACAGCAGCAGAAACAGGAGACGACCGTGGGGTACTGGGAGCCGGGCAGGAGGATAAGCCGGAACCTGATTTAGAGGCCGCTTTGGAAACGAAGCCGGTTTTAGAGACAGGTGCAGTAATGGAGCCGGCAGGAGAGGAACGTCCCGCTTATGCCTGGGTTGAGGCGGGCCAGGTTCATATCGGAGGGGGGGAACCGCCGGCCACCATTATCTCCGGCGACCATTTCGAACTTTATGTTAACGGCCAGTTTATAGCCGGCGAGGTTGCCGTCCGGGCTGGCGATACCATTACCGTCAAGCCCAGGGTGGAGCAAAAAGATGGCGAGTGGAAATTGACGGTAGCCAGCGATGGCCTGACGGCAAAGTTAACAATTAAACCTCGTTATGAACGGACCTGGAAGCTAAAGGACCAATCCCCGGCCAGCCGTCTGGAATTAAAGGGTGAACCAGTAGATATTGCCCTGCCGGCCATTACCCGGGAGGAACTCCTGGCCGAATTAAATCGCCAGCAGGTTGTTTATGGTGTTGACGAAGAAGCCATCCAGCAGGCCTGTACGGCGACCAGGGAGATGGAAATAGTCGTTGCCCGGGGCCAGTCACCCCAGCCCCCTGAGGATGCCCGGGTGGAATATCTTTTTAGTACTAGTGAAATGGCGAGAAGAGAAGTAGGTGAGGAGGAACGGGTGGACTACCGGGAGATGGTGATACGGGTCTCAGCGGCAGTGGGTGACCTCCTGGCCATCAAGATACCGCCGCAGCCCGGCAAGCCAGGAATGACGGTTACCGGCAAAGCCATTCCTCCACCTGAACCAAAGGATATCGAGCTGGTGGCCGGGAAAGGGACGGAGGTTATCGATGGCCAGCGCTGTGTGGCCACGGCCGAGGGTCGTCCCCAGTTAAGCCAGCGGAAGGGGAAAGTAATAATTGATATTATTCCGGTCCTGGTACACCGGGGAGATGTTGACCTCGCTTCCGGTAACATAAAGTTTAAAGGCTGTATCAATATTACCGGCAATGTCACCGAAACCATGCAGGTGATTGCCAGCCAGGATGTAGAAATCGGTGGTGACGTTACCCAGGCCACAGTTCGCGCGGGGGGAACCATTTTTATTCGCCATAACTGCATTGGCTCGCTCCTGGTTGCCGGAGGTATTAACAGCATCTACCAGAGCGCGGAGCCAGTCTTAGCCGACCTGGCCCAGCAATTATCCCTCCTCCAGGCAGCCGCCGGGCAGCTGGAGCAGGGCGCCAGGAGGCAGGGGGGAGCGGCCTACTCCCTGAACACCGGTTACCTGATTAGTGTCCTGGTGGAAAATAAGTTTAAAAAGTTGCCCTCGCTGGTAGCCAGGTTGGAGCAGCTCACCCGGGGCGTGGAAGGAGGACCGGAGGAACAGAAACTAGTCCAGCTGGGGCGTGAACTGGCCCAGGCCTTCGGGACTTCGGCTGCCATCCAGAGTCTCAATACGGTAAAACTGGCCCAAATAGCGGCCGCCGTCGAGGAGATGGCCGCCTACTGCCGGCAGATACCCCATGATGGAGGGAATATTACTTTAAGCTATGCCCTTAACAGCAAAATCCAGGCTAGTGGGTGGGTTAAAGTTACCGGCCGCGGCTGTTTTAATACCGAGATTGTAACCGGGGGCAAGGTGGAGATCCAGGGCGTTTTCCGGGGCGGCAGCGTCTATGCTGGTGATGATGTGTATATCAAAGAAATAGGCTCCAGCGGCGGTGCTAAAACCCTGGTACGGGTTGCCGAAGGCAGGGTAATCAAAGCCAGTAAGATCTGGCCGAACTGCACCCTACAGATAGGCAAGCGTATCCGCCAGATTGATAATGAAGAAAATCGAGTTATGGCCTATTTAAATAGTGAGGGTGATATGATCCTGGGAATATTTTGATGTAAAAGAAGGTGCGGGTAAATGGCCGAGAACTGGGAGTTTTTACGCCAGGTACCGGTATTTGCGGATCTAAGCCCGGAAGAGTTACAGCATATTGTTTCCCTGGCCCTTTTGCGCCGCTATCGTAAGAATATGTATATTTTTATGGAAGGCGAGCCCGGCGACGCCATCTATTTTGTCAAAAAAGGGGCTATCAAACTATTCCAGGTGCTGGAGGACGGCCGCGAAAAGATCCTGCACTTCGTCCGGGAAGGGGAAATCTTTGCCGAAGTCCTTTTATTCGAAGGCGGCCCTTACCCGGCCACGGCCGAGACGCTGGAAGATACCGAGGTGGGTATTATTCGCAACGCCGATATGGAAAGGCTTCTCAGCCAGCATGGGGAGATGGCTGTTAAAATCATTAAAGTTATGAGCCGGCGCCTGCGCCAGGCCCAGGAGCATATCCGGGACCTGGCCCTTAAAGGGGCCTACGGGCGCCTGGCCAGTACCCTCCTCCAGCTGGCCAGGGATTACGGGACGCCCAAGGAAGATGGAATCACCATCGACCTCAATTTGAGCCAGCAGGAACTGGCCAGCCTGATCGGTACTTCCCGGGAAACAGTGGCCCGGATTTTAAGTGACTTCAAACGCCTGGGGGCTGTGGGAGTAGAACGCCAGCGAATTACCATTCTGTCGCCCCAAAAGCTGGCCGGCTGGGATTAAGCCGCTAATGGGGGATTTTATACCTTCCACCAGCTAAATAATACTGTTTAATCCTTAGCCCTTGCGAAAAGAAATAAAGGTATTATAAAATAATAACGAAAGCTAAAGGTTAAGGAGGGTTAAACAGAATGGATGGCCGGCAATCAGCACCAGGCAGGCCGGAATCCAGCCAGGACTGGGTAGAGCGCCTGCAGTGGCTTGGTATTAAAGTGGAAGAACCACGGGATAAGGGCGAGAATCACGCTGCTACCGTGTAAGGGATAATACATTGGCTTTGACCCTGCGGCGACCCCAAAACAAGGGCTTAAAACCCGCAGGGTTTTTCGTGTCTACCCCTTTTACTGCCGGTATGTTATCATGATATCCGGTAGGAGAGGGGTATTTTACTGCCGGTTGACAGGGTAGGGAAACAGGATTTATCCTTAAGATATACACTAGGGGGGTATATAAAGATGGAAAAGTTGCGCATTCTGGTAGCCGATGACGAAGCGGGCCTCCGGCAGCTGGTGCGCTTATATTTAGAAAAAGAAGGCATGGTTGTTGCCGAAGCGGCTACCGGTCGCCAGGCCCTGGAGAAACTCCAGCAGGACAAATATGATCTCCTCATCCTGGACTTGATGATGCCCGACGGCGATGGGTGGAGTGTCTGCCGGGAAGTACGCCAGAAGATGGACCTGCCCATTATCATGCTGACGGCCCGGGGAGAAGAAATGGATCGTTTACTGGGTTTTGAGCTGGGGGCAGACGACTATGTAATCAAGCCCTTCAGTCCCCGGGAACTGGTAGCCCGGGTGAAGGCCCTGTTGCGCCGGGCCGGGGCCGGCCTGCAGCGGGGAGAGGAGTTGCAATTTCCCGGCCTCAGCATTGATATTGCCGGCCGGGAAGTTAAGGTCGACGGGCGGGCGGTAAACAACCTGACGCCCAAGGAATTTGACCTTCTCCTTTTCCTGGCCCGGCACCCAGGCCAGGTCATGAGCCGGGAAAAGATCCTGGAAAAGGTCTGGGGTTATGATTTTTACGGCGACCTGCGGACGGTAGATACCCATATCAAGAATCTGAGGGAAAAACTGGGCCGGGAGCGCGGGTTTATCACTACGGTCTGGGGTGTCGGTTACAAGTTTGAGGTGGGGCCATGATCAGCAAAAGTATTACTACCAAGCTGTGGTTGCTCCTGGTTTCCCTGGTGGTGGTCAGCCTGCTGGCCATTGGCCTTTCTCTGCACCAGTTGCTGGGGAATTACTATTACCGGCAGCAGGTGGAAGATATGCTGGCCACAGGGGAGATGTTGGCCCAGAGCCTGGCTGGCGCTGATGCCGGCAACCTGGCCGGCCAGGCGGAGATCCTCAGTAAAGCAGCTGGCACCGGGGTGATGATCATTGACCGCCAGGGCCTGGTAATTTCCTGCAGCAGTGATGCCGGGACAGGCATGGGTATGGGCATGGGTATGGGCATGAGGATGGGCCCTGGCTGGAGTCATGGCCTGCACCAGCAAGACAATTGGCCGGCAGCCGGCATGCACCTGGACGGTGACGAAATCCGGCAGGTGCTGGCCGGGAATACGGTCATCAAGCGGGGTTACCAAGACATCTTTAATACCAGGATGTTGATCGTGGCTGTGCCTATCAAGGCTGCCGGGGGTGTTGACGGGGCGGTTATCCTGTTTGCTCCCGAGGCTTCTTTGAGTGCAGCCATAGCGGCAGTAGACCGCCTGATCCTTTATTCCGGCGTGGGGGCGGTACTGCTGGCTACCTTGCTTGCCCTCTTTGCCGCCCGCCGGGTAACCAGGTCCTTGAAGCAAATGAGCCTGGCGGCGCGGCAGATGGCCCGGGGCGATTTCAGCGGCCGGGTGCCGGTAACTTCCGAGGATGAACTGGGCCAGCTGGCCGGCAGCTTTAATTTTCTGGCTGAGGAACTGGCCCGGACCGTAGCCGCTCTGTCCCGGGAAAAGGAAAAGCTCGACCGGGTGGTCAGGGGGATGACTGACGGCGTCCTGGCCTTTGCACCTGACGGGCGGGTTCTTTTTGCCAATCCCCAGGCGGAAAAGCTCTTGGGGCTATCCCTGCCACCGGGGTCGGTGTTGCCGGCAGAGTTGCTGGCACCCTTCCGGGCAGCCGCAGAGGGCGAAGGTGCTGCGGGAGAAATCAGGTGGCGGCAGCAAATCTTTGCCGTCCGGGCCGCGCCCCTGCAGGGGGAGGAGCCTGGCAGACAGGCGGCCGTGGCTATTATCCAGGATATAACCGCCCAAAAACAACTGGAGCAACTGCGCCGGGAATTCCTGGCCAGCGTATCCCACGACCTGCGGACACCCTTAAGCTTTATCCAGGGTTATGCCGAGGCCCTGGCGGACGGCCTGGCCGCCGGGGAAAAGGAGCGCCAGGAGTATACCAATTTTATCCTGGCCGAAGCCGGCCGCTTGCGGCGCCTGGTGGATGACCTTTTTGATTTGAATAAAATGGCAGCCGGCCAATTATCTCTGGAAATGGCCGATGTTGATGCCGGGGAATTGCTGGCCGGGGTGGCCCGGAAATACCGGCCCCTGCTGGCGGAGCACAAGCTAGAACTGGAAGTAGAAATACCGCCTTCTTTACCGGGGATCCGGGCCGACGCCGGGCGCCTGGAACAAATCATGGCCAATCTCCTGGATAACGCTCGGCACCATACGCCACCGGGGGGCAGGATCAGGATAACAGCTGGCCGGGCGGGCAATGAAATTAAGGTCAGCGTGGCTGACACAGGCAGCGGCATCCCTCCGGAAGATCTACCTTATATCTGGGAACGTTTTTATAAGGTGGACAAGTCCCGTTCCCGCCGGGACGGGGGTAGCGGCCTGGGCCTGGCCATAGTTAAAAGCCTGGTGGAAGCCCACGGCGGCCGGGTGGAGGTAGAAAGCCAGTTGGGTAAGGGGAGTACCTTCAGTTTCTATCTGCCCCTGCATATTGACAGCGAAAATAGCTGATAGTAAAATAGTTACGGTAAAAATAGTGGGGGTGAACGAAGTGCCAACCTATGATTTCCGCTGCCAGGAGTGCGGTGAACGTTTTACCGTTAAGATGTCCTGGAAGGATAAAGATAAAGCCACCTGCCCCGCCTGCGGCAGCCAGAAGTTACAGCAGCTCTTTACCGGGATTACCATCCTGGGTGGTAGCAGCAGTGGCGGCAGCTGCGCGGCACCGGCCGGCAGCCGCTTCAGCTGAGGGGGTTAAAAGCTAAAGGGCCGGCGGCCCTTAAAAACCATATACTCTGCCGGTAAACGCTAACGGTATTGAGGTCTACCCTGAAGCTATAAAGCTTGGGGTATTTTTTTAATTTTAATTGCACTGTTGTCTTGCCATTGACACTGCCTGTCCCTTAAGTTATGATGGGGCAGAGAGGGGTGGACAAGATGGGTATGATGACTTCCCTGCGCCGGCTGAGCAAAAAGCGGCCGGTCCTGGGAATTTTATTTGTGGTGGTCTTGAGTATCGGGTTAATCGGCAGTTATGCCATATTTGCTTCGCCGAAGGCGCCGGTGGTCCCACCGGAGGCCCAGGCGCCGGCAGCGGATGCGGCCCAGCAGCAGGCTGAGGCCATGCAGAAGATGGCGCAGGAGCAAATAGGCAAACTAGAAACGGAAATCAGCGATTTACAAAAAGAAGTGCAGGCCAACCCCAACGATGTGGCCACAATTCTGAAACTCGGTGATAACCAGTATAACCTGGGGACACTCTATCTCTTTGCGAACGGCGACCAGGATAAGGCTATCGAAAGTTTCAAGGCGGCCGTAGCCAGTTACCAGCAGGTGCTTAAACTTAATCCCCAAGAGAAGGGTGTCAATTTGCGCCTGGCCGGAGCGGCCCTGTACGCTGGTGATGACAAGCTGGCAGAAGAGAACTTCCAGGCTGCCATTAAGGCCGACCCGGGGGATAATAATGCCCGTATGACCTACGGTATGTACCTGGCGTCCATGAAAGGCGACTTGCAGGGCGCTATTGACCAGTGGCAGGAAATTTTAAAGCATAACCCGGATAAGGACCTGGCCGACCAGGTCCAGGAAATGATCAAGCAGGCCGAAGCTGCCAAACAAAAGGCGAACGAGCCTGAAGGCGGCCAATCACAAAGCCAGGAGCAGCAGACGGGAAAGTAGTAGAAAACCTTATAGTGAGAAACCAGCCTTTAAGGGCTGGTTTTTATTTTTGGGAAGAAAAAGGTTAGCTTATAGAAAATCTCTAAAAACCTTTTAGATAAAGAAGGAATTCAAATAAAAACGTCGAATTAATCTATAACACTAAAACGTTTTAAAAACGGAGTTGGAGCGAAACGATGAATTCCTTAACGCGTGCCTTAAAGACCATCAATTTAGAAATACCTGACCGGGTGCCAGTAGACCTCCATTCCTTTGCTGTTGCTGCTTATAATACTGGCAAGCCTTTCGGCGAAGTGTTTAAAAATGGCAAATTGATGGCTGAAGCCCAGTTAAAGCTATGGGAGCGCTTTGGGCATGATGTAATCCTCCTGGAAAACGGAACAACAGCCATGGCAGAAGCCATGGGTTGTCAGGTTGCTTACCCTGATGATATACCACCCAAGGTAGTGGAGCCGGCTTTAAAACGTTTAGAAGACGTGGAAAAATTAACTTTACCCGATCCCGGCAGTACAGCCACCCTGCCGCAGCTTTTAATAGCTACACGGCGGGTAGTAGAAGAACTCGGCCAGGAAGTGTTTATTATGGGCCGGGCTGACCAGGGACCCTTTTCACTGGCAGCCTTGGTGCGGGGTATTGACAACTTCATGCTGGATTTAGCCCTGGGTACCCAGAAGGAACTGATTCACCAATTGTTGGAAGTTTGCACTCAAGCCGTTATCCGTCTGGCCCTGGCTCAGCTGGAAGCTGGTGCCCATGGCACCTCTATAGGTGACAGTCTGGCCGGACCCAGCTTAATTTCCCCGGCCATGTATATGGAGTATGCTTTCCCCTATGAGAAAAAGGTGGTGGAGGCTGTAAAGGCCGCCGGCGGGGTTGTTGCCCTACATATCTGTGGGGATACCACGGCGATTGTTGACCAAATGGTAGAAACTGGTGCACAAATTTTAGAGATTGACGAAAAAACCGTTTTACCGAAAGCCAAGAGCGCCAGCCAGGGAAAGTGTTGCCTCCTGGGGCAGGTATCGCCGACGGCCCTGCGTAATGAAACCCCGGCTGAGATCGAGCGCATGGCCAGACGGACCATTGAAATCGCTGGCCGTGACGGTGGCTTAATCCTTGGTCCCGGTTGCGCTATGGCCGCCGATACCCCGGCAGCCAACATTGAAGCCCTGGTAAGGACGGCCAGAATTTACGGGCAATATAAGAACATGTTGGGAGGAAGAACCAATAATGACTAAAATTACCGCTGGAGAAGGCCAGCAAGGGGAAACGAATAAAGAGCGAGCAGCTTTTAACTGGCTTAAAGCCCAGGAAACAGGGCTTGTAATCCCTCTGGTCCTCTTAATTTTGCTCATTGGCTTTATTAATCCAGCTTTTTACAGCTACGAAAACATTATCAATATCTTCCGCAACACGGCCTTTACCTTTATTGTTGCTGTAGCCATGACCTTTGTCCTGATTGCCGCCGGTCTGGACTTATCAGTAGGTTCGGTGATAGCTCTGGGCGGGGTGGTTACCGGCCTGGCTTTAAAGGCGGGTATCCCCGTGCCTATAGCCATGTTGCTGGGCATATTACTGGGCATTGGTATAGGTCTAATTAATGGTACGATAATTATCAAATTTGGCATCCCTCCTTTGATTGTTACCCTGGGCATGCTTTACATGGCCAGGGGGGCGGTACTGGTATTAACCCAGGGCGCCCCGGTTTACCCCCTCCCTAAAGCCTTCAATGCTATCGGTCAGGGAGACTTGGCGGGCATCCCCAATGTCATCCTGATTGCAGCCGTCATTGGCATAGTGGCACATATCATCCTGACACGGACTACTTACGGCCGGGCTGTCTACGCTGTTGGCGGTAATTCTGAAACAGCCCGCCTGTCGGGTATCAACGTCAACAAGATTAACCTGTCGGTATACGTCCTGACCGGTGCTGCCAGCACCTTGACGGGAATGCTGATGGCCGGGCGTCTGGCTTCGGCCCAGGCCAACGCTGGTGCCGGTTGGGAGCTGCAGGTCATCGCCGCGGTAATTATCGGCGGCACCAGTATGTTCGGTGGTTCGGGGTCAATTTTAGGCACCTTACTGGGCGCCTTCTTCATGAATGTAGTAGCTACTGGCATGATTTTAATGCGAATTTCTGCGTATTGGCAAGACCTGGTCATCGGCGCTATTATCGTCCTGGCTGTTGGTATCGACCAGTACCGGCGGCGGAAAACAGGATTGCATTAATACCTGGCGACAGGAGGAAATGGTCATGGGAGCGGATGCGCTTCTGGAAATGAAAAATATCACCAAAAAGTTTTTTGGGGTTACTGCCCTGGATAATGTTAATCTGGACCTACGCCAGGGGGAAATCTTGGGCCTGGTAGGCGAAAACGGCGCCGGAAAATCGACTTTGATGAAGATACTAAGCGGTGCCTACCCGGCGGGAACTTATGATGGCGAGATCTACCTCGACGGGCAATTGCGGACCTTTCAAAATAAGCACCAGTCAGAAGTAGCAGGCATCGAAATGATCTACCAGGAAATCAGCCTGCACCTGGACCTAACTGTAGCCGAAAATATCTTTCTAGGCCGGTTGCCGTCGAAAAAGAATTTCTGGGTTGACTGGAACCGGGTTTACCAGGAAGCCCGGTTGGCCCTGGAAATGGTTAATCTAAAAGTTGATGTACGGAAGCCAGTTCGTAGTTTAAGCACCAGCCAGCAGCAACTGGTAGCCATTGCCAAAGCTCTGGTGCGCCGGCCCAAGATCCTGGTTCTTGATGAGCCCACATCCGCTTTGACCGAAGCTGAGACTAAAAATTTGCTCGAGCTATTACTGAAGCTAAAAACTGATGGTGTATCCTGTATTTATATTTCCCATAAACTGGATGAAGTCTTTACAATTGCCGACAGGATCACCGTTTTACGCGACGGCCGGACCATTGCCGCTTATGAGCGCCAGGCTGTCGATCCAGAACGGGTAGTGGAAGATATGGTGGGTCGCAAAATTACCAATATGTACCCCAAGTTAGAAGTTACCCCTGGCCCGGAAGCCCTACGGGTGGAACATTTGACGGTCCCCCACCCGCTGGCTACAAAGAAAAACATTATTGAAGATGTAAGTTTTACCGTTCGCAAGGGGGAGATCTTAGGCCTGGCGGGACTGGTAGGTTCGGGCCGGAGCGAACTGGTCAACGCTGTTTTCGGTGCCTTGCCTACCCGGGGCGAGCCAGCTATTTATCTTGAAGGTCGGCAGGTGCGGATTAAGAATCCCCTGCAGGCCATTCAGCTGGGCCTGGGATTAGTTACTGAAGACCGGCGGCGCTCCGGCTTTGTTGGGACATTGAATATTCGCCAGAATATCTCCCTGGCTAGTTTAGGGAAAATCTCCCGGCGCGGCTTTATCATCCCTAGCAAGGAAATGAAAGAAGTCGGCCGGCTGGTTCGGCAGCTCCAGATCAAAGCTCCCAGTACCGAAAAAAGTGTTCTAGCTTTAAGCGGCGGCAACCAGCAAAAAGTAGTGCTGGCCAAGTGGCTGCTGCGGGACGTGAAAGTGCTTTTCCTGGATGAACCTACCCGGGGGATTGACGTCGGGGCTAAGATAGAGATTTATAACTTGATTAACACTTTAGCCCAGAATGGTGTAGCCATTGTTATGATTTCTTCAGAACTGCCAGAACTGCTTTCCATGTGCGATCGCTTCCTCGTCCTGGCTAAAGGCAAAATTCAGGATGAATTTTACCGGCATGAGGCCAGCCAGGAGCGAGTCATGCGGGCAGCAACCGGGTTGCTGGCCTGAAGCGAGCTTATAAGGGGGGAGTGATAGTCAGAGGGTCGAGAATTTAGATTTAAAAAAACAACTAGTTTTGAAACAAAACAATTAATGGAGGGATTGGAGATGCTTAGCAAAAAGAGGATTATTGCTTTATTGCTCATGCTGACCATGATAGCTACCCTGGTAGTAGGTTGTGGTCAAAAAAGCAACCAGCAAAGTAATAGCGCTACTGGATCCAAGGACAAGCAATTACGCCTAGTATTTGTTACACCTTTAATTGGCCACCCGGTATGGCTGGTAGCCAAGGAAGGTTTTGATGATGCCGCTAAAAAGTTTGGTTTTCAGGGTGACTGGGTAGGACCTCAGGGTATTGACGCCAATGCTATGATCCAGCAAATTGAAAACGCCATTGCATCTAAAGCTGATGGTATCATTACCATGGCTCTCAACCCCGAAGCATTTCAACCAGTGCTGGAGAAGGCCCAGAAGGCCGGTATACCTGTGGTGATAGTTAATTCTGATGCTCCCAATGCTCCCAGGCTGGCCTATATTGGTACCGATGAAAAGAATTTAGGAACAATCGGCGCTAAAGAAATAATCAAAAAGCTAAATGGGACACCTGCCAAAGTAATTACCATGCAGAGTACTATGGATGCTAAAGTCGCTAATAAAATGAGGGAAGCCTATGAAGAAGAATTAAAGAAAACGCCGGGAACAGAGATTTTAGCCAGGGAATCTGACAACAGTGATATGATGGTCGCGGTACAGAAGTTCCAAAACCTCCTACGCACTTACCCCCAGGCCAATGTTATTATCGGTGTAGCAGCGGAAGTAGGACCAGCTGCAGCCAAAGTGGTTGAGGAAATGGGCCTGAAAGATAAAGTAACTATCGTCGCCATTGACGATATGAAAGAAACGGTGGATTACATTAAAAGTGGGGTTATCTATGGTACTTTAACCCAGAACTTTTATCGTATGGGTTACCAGGCCGCCCAGCTGCTGGTGGAAAACATTAAGGAAGGTAAAAAGCCGGCCCAGCAGGTCATTGACTCCGGGACAATCTTTGTCACCAAAGACAACATCGACACCTATAAAGAGCAAATGAAGAAATGGTAATTTAAGACCGGGGTGGCTTGCAAGGTCACCCCGACTTCATACAATATGGAGGGGTTTTATATGGCTGAATTAACGCCCCGGGAAAGGGTCAGGCTGGCACTCCAACACCAGGAACCCGACCGTGTGCCCATTGATAACGGCGGTTTTGTTTCCGGAATGCACGAAGTTGCCTATAAAAATCTCCTGGCCTACCTTGGCCTGGAGAAGGAAATTAAAATTACTGATCCGGTGCAGCGGTTAGCCGATGTGGATGAGGAAGTATTAAATAGATTACATGTAGATACGCGCTACCTTTTTGCCAGTGCAGGTTCCAAGTGGGAATATCGTGAAGACGAAAATGGTTACTGGTATGATGAATGGGGGGTATTACATCAGCATACTGGTTATTATGCCGATTCCGTTGGTCATCCTCTGGCAGGAATGAGTCTGGAAGAAATTAAAAGTTATAAATTTCCTGATCCCCAGGACCCGGGGAGGTTTGCCGGATTAAAAGAAAAGGCAAAAAAACTTTACGAAACGACAGATTATGCTTTAGTGGGTGGAACAATTGGTGCTTTATATTGCCCGGCCTGGGATCTGCGAGGATATGAACAGTTCATGTATGATACTGCGGCGGACCCCAAACTGGCCAACTATTTGCTTGATAAGCTGTTAGAGTGGTGGATGGCTTTTTATGAAGGATATTTAGAAGCTATTGGTGAATATATTGAATACCTGTGGACGGGGGATGACTGGGGTCAACAAACAGGACCACTAATTAGCCCGGCAAGTTTTCGCGAGACGGTAAAACCCCGTTTTGCCAAACTCCACGAATTTATCAAATCTAAGACCGGAGCTAAAATTGCTTATCATAGCTGCGGTTCAGTTTACTGGGCTTTAGGGGATTTTGCTGATATGGGCGTTGATATTGTCCATCCTCTGCAACCTACGGCAGCCGAGATGGATGATTCGGAACGGATTAAGAAAAATTTTGGGGACCGTTTAAGCTTTCATGGCGGTACCAATAATCAGGGAGTTTTTCACCTGGATAAAGATTTAGTGATTGCTGATGCCAGGCGGCGTATTAAGGCTCTGGCCCCAGGTGGCGGGTATATTTTTTCATCCGGCCATAATATCCAACCCAACTGTCCACCTGAAAATATCCTGGCCCTTTTTGATACTGGCTATGAATATGGGCGTTATCCTATTAGATAGAGAGGTATTCCATGAAAACTACCCTTAAGGATGTGGCGGCCCTGGCGGGGGTCTCCCTAGCCACGGCCAGCCTGGCTTTAAACAACGGTAAAGGTGTCAGCGCGGAAACCAGGGAGAGGGTACTGGCGGCGGCCCGGAAGCTCAATTATGTCCAGAGTACCATTGGCCGCAACCTAATCACCGGCCGCAGTTACACCGTGGGGCTCTATATTTTAAATGCCAGCAATAACCCCGACTTGACGGGGGAGTGCTCCTATTTTTACCCCCTTTTACGAGGCGTATGGAGTGAGGCCGAAAAAGAGGGATATTCCCTTAATTTCGCTGTAAAACTTTGGGAGGAAATCGAGCAAAGCAATTTTATTGTTCAGAAAGCCCTGGACCAGTCAATTGATGGCATGATTATTATCCCGCAATACAATTATCATTATAGCTTTCTCCAGGAATTGGAGCGGCTCGGTTTTCCCTATGTAATTATCAACCCGATGATTTGCCTGGACCGGGGCAAAAGTATAGCACTGGATAACTATCTCGGGGCAGCCCTAGCGACCCAATATCTTATCGACCAGGGGTTCACACGGCTTGGTTTTATTAACGGACCACCAAACCATCATGACGCCATCATCCGGGAAAAGGGCTTTATAGAAACAGCCGCCAGGGCGGGTATTAAAGTTGATAGAGATTTAATAGAGTATGGCGATTTTACCACCCGCAGCGGCTACCAGGCTATGAACCGCATCCTGACACGGGGCGTGGTACCTGAGGGTCTTTTCTGCGCCAATGACTATATGGCCAGTGGGGCCATGCATGCGCTCTATGATCATGGTTACCTGGTACCGCGGGATGTGGCTATTATTGGTTATGATGATACAGATGTTGCCAGTAGCGTCTACCCCCAGTTAACAACAGTGCGCAATCCCACTTATGAAATCGGCAAAGCTGCCATGCAGCGTTTGTTATCATATATAAAGGGGGAGACCAGCTTACAGGAGATAATCTTTAAACCAGAGCTTATCATCCGGGAATCATGCCGCAAAAAAGAAAACAAATAGGGAGCCAAATAAAAAACGGGTAATAAAAAGAGCCGGTCTATCAACCGGCTTTTTACTACTTAACCAGGGAAGGCCGCGGCACAGTAAAGCTACCGGAGCGGAGTCTTTCAAGAAAATGGTTAAAGCGCTTGCGAATATTTAAATTCAGGGCCCAGAGAATGGCGGCGTGCTTTTTGGCCAGTCCCAGGCGGCGGGAGATGGAACCCAGGGAGTAAAATTCCTGCCAGGCCCAGTTAAAGCCTTCCTGCAGGGTTTTAGCGCTCATGTTTTTAGGCTCAAAGACCACCTTGCTGATGGTATACTCGCTCCAGTCGTTGCTGGTGATCCGACCTTCCCGCTCCAGGGCCTCCCGCAGGGGCGTTCCCGGGAAGGGGGTCAGGATGCCAAACTGGGCCGCCTCCAGGCGGTTGTCCTGGGCAAATTTGACGGTCCGTTCAAAGACGCTTTCATCGTCTTCGTCAAGGCCAAATACAAAGGCACCCTCAATAGCAATGCCGTGGTCGTGGATCTTTTTGATGGCCTCCCGGTATTCTTCCACCCGGTTAACGGCTTTACCTACGGCCTTGAGGTTACCAGGGGACAGGGATTCAAAGCCGATAAAGAGCCCGATGCAGCCACTGGCTGCAGCCAGCTGCAGCAGTTCTTCGTCCCGGGCGATATTCAGGGAACCCTGGCTGAACCATTTTATTTTCTTAGGCAACCGGGCCAGTTCAGTGAAAAGGCGGCGGGCATAGCCGGGATGGCCGACGATATTATCATCGATAAAGGCGATTACTTCGCCTTCCAGCCCGGCGACTTCGTGGATTACCTCCTCCACCGGCCGGAAGCGGAAGCTTTTGCCGAAGAACTGGCTGACGGTGCAGAAGGAGCAGGCAAAGGGGCAGCCACGGGTCGTCTGGACGGTATCGGGTACTAGGTAGCGGTCGCGGAGTAAAAGGTCCCGTCGCGGGTGAACCATATGTTCCAGGGAAGGGCGTTCATGCTGCCGGTAAATGGGCTGCAGCTTTCCGTCTTCCAGGTCGGCGAGGAGCCGTTGCCAGGAGCCTTCAGCTTCGCCGATGACCACCGCGTCGGCATGGGCGCCGGCCTCTTCCGGCAGGGCCGAAGGGTGCATACCGCCCAGGACTACCCTGGTGCCCTTTTTCCTGAAGGCGTCGGCAATTTCATAGGCCCGGGGAGCCAGGGCCGTCATGGCGGAAATACCGACCAGATCGTACTTTGCATCGAAGTCGAGATCGGTTAAACTTTCATCCAGGATAGTCACCTCGTGCTGGGGTGGCGTCAGGGCCGCCAGGGTGATTAAATTCAGGGGTGGGAAAATGGACTTTTCCTTTTCACTCTCCCAGAGAGGGTCATGCCAGGCCGGGGCGATTAAAGCAATTTTCATCTTAATTTACCTCCAGCAAAGGTTTTTAGCAATAATATGGCCATGACGGCGAAGAATTATGTATATTGTTCTCTTTTTGGCGTCGAAATCCTGCATTTAATGGAAGGGATGGGTAAAGTTGTGTCTTTTGGGTGTTGATCTCGGCGGTACAACTATAAAGGCCGGGCTGGTGGATATAAAAGGACGGCTCCTGGTAAAGGGGCAGGTGCCAACCGGCGCTGCTGAGGGAGCAGGGGCAGTTTTGGAGCGTGTCGCAGCCCTGGCCGGTGACCTGGTCCGCCAGCAGGGGCTAACAATGCAGGATATAAAGGCGGCAGGTATCGGCATACCTGGCTCGGTGGATGTGGAAAAAGGGCTGGTCCGCCTGGCCCCCAACCTGTTCTGGCGCGATTTTCCCCTCCGGGCCGAACTGGCTGCCCGGTTAAATTTACCGGTAGCCGTTGACAATGATGCCCACGCGGCTGCCCTGGGGGAGATGTGGCAGGGAGCCGGGCAGGGTTTTAATTCCTTGCTCATGGTGACCATCGGTACCGGCATCGGTTCGGGGTTGATTATTGACGGGCACATTCGGCGCGGCGCCTTTGGTTACGGCGCCGAGATGGGGCACGTTAAAATGGTGCACGAAGGCCCCCAGTGTCACTGCGGTGGCCGGGGCTGCCTGGAAACCCTGGCTTCAGCGACGGCCATGGTGCGGCGGTTCCGGGAATACCTGGCTGCCGGTCAATCGTCCCGGCTGCAGGACAGCCCTGATCTAGGGGCCAGGGAAATCTTAGCGGCCGCCGCCGCGGGCGACGAACTAGCCACCCGGGTTGTAGACTTCGCTGCCAGTTACCTGGGTATGGCCCTGGCCAATGCCGTTTTATTAGTGGGGCCGGAAGCCATCATTATCGGCGGCGGGCCGGCCCAGGCCGGAGAAGTGATCTTAGCGCCCATTCGTAAATACCTGGTTGAAAGCTTAGGAGCCTGGCAGATTAAACCCTTACCGGTCCTGGCGGCCAGGTTGGGCAATGAGGCCGGAATCATTGGCGCCGCTCGCCTGTCCCTGGGTCTACAGGAACATTGAGAATCCTTAAAGCTTACCATGGCTAATTTTGGTCGGGGTATTTTGTATACAGCATTCTTGTTATCCTGGCTAAAAATTTAATGTGGTCAGGGAGGATTTTGTTTCTCCGTATAGAATTAAATAGCAATGGTAAGACCACAGACGTCGGAATAGAGGCGGGAGTATAGATTGAGGCTTCATTTGTGGCCGGGACCTTAAGCCTGGTGGGACTGACCTTCTTTGCCCCTCGCCTGGCCAATGTGGCCCTGGCTTTTGGGCCACCGGAGTACTTCTCCTTGATGTTTATGGCCCTGAGCCTGGTAATCAGCCTTTCGGGGCGGGCTTTGCTAAAGGGGCTCATTGCTACGGCCCTGGGCCTGCTGGTAGCCATGATTGGCCTGGATCCCCTGACAGGGGAAGCCCGCCTGACCTTTGGCACGGTTTCCCTCATGGCAGGGGTTAACTTCATCAGCGTCATCATCGGCCTCTTTGCTATAGGGGAGGTCCTGGTTAATGTGGAACGGGCGGTAGCCTCGATTTATGAAAATAAAATTCGTGACTGGCTACCGACGAAGGAAGACTTAAAACAGAGCTGGGGCGCCATGCTGCGTTCTTCAGTAATCGGCTTTTTCCTGGGGCTCTTGCCGGGGTGCAGCCCGGCGGTAACCACCTTTATCGCCTATGACGCCGAAAAAAGGTTTCCAAACGACCTCACCTCTTCGGCCATGGCGACATAGAGGGGGTGGCGGCGGAAGGGGCCAATAATGCTACCTGCAGCGGTGGTTTTGTACCTTTATTCTCCTTTGGTATTCCTTCCGGGCCGGCCCTGGCCGTCCTCCTGGGCGGGTTTATGATGTATGGCTTGCAACCAGGACCCATGTTGTTCAAGGAAAATCCGGACCTGGTGTGGGCGGTCATCGCCAGCATGTACCTGGGTAATGTTTATCCTGCTGGTTTTAAACCTGCCCCTGGTGGGGTTGTGGGCTCGGATCGCCCTCATTCCCTTCCCCATTTTAGGACCAATGATTATCCTGTTCTCGGTTATCGGTGCCTATAGTGTCCGCTTCTTGATGTTTGACGTTTGGGTGGCCCTTATTTTCGGTGTCCTAGGCTATTTAATGCGCAAACTGGGCTTTCCCTTGGCGCCTATGGTCCTGGCCACCGTCCTAGCCCAGATGCTGGAGACTTCCTTAAAACAGCCCCTGGTTCTTTCCGATGGTTCGCCCCTGATTTTCTTCACCAGGCCCATTGTAGCAGTCTTTATGCTCCTGGCCGTAGTAATGATTGCCTGGGGCCTGTGGCTGCAGTTCAGCGGCTGGGGGCCGAACTGGCGGCTGATGATAGCGATTAAAAAGGTAAGGGAAGACCACAAACTAAAGTTAAACCTCTCTTTATTAATTAGTCTGGTATCTAATTGATGAAGGGAAGCCTTACAGCGGGCTTCCCTGATTGTTGATCGGGCTTAAGACACCCATGCCGCTAACGCGGCACCATAAGAAGGATGAAGATGAAAATAACGGGCTGGCATTTGTTTGGAGCGAGCAAAAACAATGCCAGCCTGGAACGAGGTTATTTTCAGGGTAGACTGTGCCCATTATGGCCTGAAGTAGGGGGGTCGAAATTGACTAAAGTGAAAGTCCCTTACGGGGAAGGGTGCCAGACCGGCGAACTGCCGGCTGGTTTAAGGGTACACGAAATAGCTCCCTGGGAGGTGGCCGGGGTAACCGGTGCTGAAGCTGAGGTACGCCGGGCCCTGGAGAATCCCATTGGTAACCGGGGAGTAGAAGAGCTACGCGGCGCCCAAAAAGTAGTTATTGTCGTTAGCGACCTGACCCGGCCGGTACCCAATGCCGTCATTTTACCGGTCCTGCTGGAAAAACTAAACGCCATCGGTATCAGAGATGAGCAAATTACTATCCTGGTGGGAGCTGGCCTGCACCGGCCAGCGCCGCCGGAAGAATTTCCCCTGATTGTTGGTCCCGAAGTGGCGGCCAGGATCAAGGTGACCAGCCATGACGCCTATGCCCCTGGGATCTTGCGCCAGGTGGGTACCTCTTCCCGGGGGACGCCCATCTGGATCAACCGTCACTACTTGGAGGCCGACGGTCGCATCCTCATAGGTATGATTGACCCTCACCAGATCGTCGGGTACAGCGCCGGCGCCAAGTCCCTGGTCATCGGCTGCGGGGGGGAGGCTACTATCCGCGCCAACCATGCCCACCTGGTGGAGCCGGAAGCTTCCCTGGGGCGGGTTGAGGGCAATCCGGCCCGGGAGGATATTGATGAAATCGGCGGCCTGGTTGGTATCGACCTGATCGTTAACGTGGTCTTGAACAACCATAAAGAAATTGTCCGCGCTGTGGCCGGCCATTACCTGGAAGCCCACCGAGCCGGGGTGGCCGTGGCCCGTGAAGTCAGCGAGGTGCCCGTACCAGAAACGGCGGACCTGGCCATTGTTTCCCCCGGCGGCTATCCCAAGGATATCAACCTCTACCAGGCCCAGAAGGGCCTCTATCACGCCACACCGGTAGTAAAAAAGGGAGGGATAATTATCCTCTGCGCCGAGTGCCGGGAAGGAGCCGGGGAAGATCGCTTTATTGCCGGCATGCGGGCCGGTAACACACCGGCAGCAGTAATGGCGGCCTTCCGCAGCCGTGAATTCCAGATGGGGTTCCATAAAGCTTTTCTCTGGTGCCGCTCTCTGGTCCATGCCCGGGTAATCCTGGTAAGCAGCGGGGTAGACGACGAGCTGGCCCGGGTAATGATGGTCCGTAAAGCGCCAGAACTCCAGGCGGCCATTGACCTGGCCCTGCAGGAGCTTCCAGGAGCCAGGGTAGCTGCCGTACTGCCCAAGGCCAATTCGACGATACCAGTGCTTTAATGAGAAGTTGGAAGTGAGAAGTGAGAATTATGAAGTTTAATGTCCGCCTCTTTGCCAGGGTAAAACCAGGAGGGTTGGAGATAAACTGATGATTGAAGTATGGGTGAATGGCAAACGACTCCAGGTTGATAGAGGTGTTACTGTAACCGGTTTGCTGGCCCGGGAAGGCCTGCTGACTCCCATTGCTACCGTAGCGGTCAACGATAAGCTGTTACCACGGCAAAATTGGGATTACCGCCTCCAGGATGGCGACAGGGTGGAGGTTATCAATTTAATGGAGGGTGGTTGAGGAGGAAAAGGCCATCCGGTGGCGAATTAACCTGGGAGTACCTTATGAGAAAAAGGAGAATCCACATGCCTTTACCTGGTAACTTTTGGGCGGCTGGCATAGGCAGCCTGCCCTATCGGGAGCCCGGGCCGGCCCTGGGCCTCATCTTCAAGCATATGCCCCTGGTACCCCACTGGCCCCAGTTACCCCGGCGGGGGCACCAGGAGCATTTCGTTTACCAGAGCTTATCCCCCCTGGTGCGCCTGGGATTGATTAAAGACCAGCCGGGTGAAATGCCGGTATTTACCGATGCCAGCCCGGAGTGGGCCGATAACCTGACGGCATTTTACAGCCTTTACCTGGAGGCCGAGGCTGGTAGCGAAGAAGCCCTGGCGGCCTTTGCCATTCCCCGGGAAGCCGGAACCGGTTTTTATGCCCTGGTGGAATACCTGGAAAAGGATGGACCCGGTAGAGCCCGGTTTCTCAAGGGCCAGGTAGCCGGCCCCCTTACCGCCGGCCTTTATTTATGCAGCAGCTCCGGGCGCAGCGCCTTTTATGACCCCCAGCTAAGGGATCTCATCGTAAAGACTACTGCCATGCAGGCCTGCTGGCAGGCGCGGGAGCTGGGACGTTTCGGACTGCCGGTGCTGTTATTTGTCGATGACCCGGCCCTGGCCGCGTACGGTACTTCTACCCACGTAGCTCTGCAGCGGGATGACCTGGTGGAGGCCCTGGCCGGGGTGGTGGAGGGGATCAGGGCCGGGGGTGGCCTGCCCGGGGCCCACTCCTGCAGCGGAGTGGAATGGCCCGTCTTTTTTGAAGCGGGCTACCAGATTTTAAGCTTTGACGCCTACAATTACTTTACCTCTCTCCAGGTTTTTGCTCCCGACGTGGCCGCCTTCCTGGACCGGGACGGTGTACTGGCCTGGGGGATTGTACCTACCTACGAGCAGGCCTGGCAGGAAACGGCAGCCAGCCTGGCTGCCAGGCTGAAGGGTGAAATTGAGGAACTGGCCCGGAGGGGTGTGGACCGGGAGCGCCTTTACCGCCAGGCCCTGGTGACCCCGGCCTGCGGTACCGGCGTCCTGGATGCAGATCTGGCGGAACACATCTACAAGTTAACATCCGGGGTGGCAGAACTTATGGCCTGATGGTTCCCTGAGGGCTATGGACCAACTAAAAGAAAGCTTTCTCCCGAAAAACGGCGAAAATATGTTCTATAGCAGAAAAAACTCTCCATTTTGGAGGGTTTTTCTTTTTCTGCAGCAGGAATTTTTATCCTGGCGGCGAATATTATGTGGTGTAAAGTGGGGCATAGTGGCATGAAGTGGTAGGAAAGTGGGATACAGGCCCATGTTCATGGGGGAGTACCAGCATACCATTGATGATAAAGGACGGCTGATTATCCCGGCCCGGTTTCGTGAGGAACTGGGAGAAAAGTTTGTTATCACCAAGGGCCTGGATAACTGTCTTTTTGTCTACCCCATGAGCGGCTGGGCGGAAATGGAACAGAAATTGCGCAGCCTGCCCTTTACGCGGGCCGATGCCCGCGCCTTTGTCCGTTTTTTCTTTTCCGGAGCCACAGAATGTGAACTGGACCGCCAGGGGAGAATACTGCTGCCGGGGAATTTACGGGAATACGCCCGCCTGGAAAAAGAAGTGGTCATTGTGGGCGTTTCCACGCGGGTAGAAATCTGGAGCCGCACCCTTTGGGAGCAGTACTGCCAGGAAACGGCGGCCCAGTACGAGTCCCTGGCCGAGAAAATTGTCGACTTTGATATTTAGAGGTGGCAGCCTTGCCCTATGCTCACCGGCCGGTGTTGCTGGCTGAAGTTTTACACTTCCTTGACCCGCAGCCTGGGGAGATCTTTGTCGATGCCACCGTTGGCGGCGGTGGTCACAGCGCCGCCATTTTACCCCGCCTGCTTCCCGGCGGGCGCTTAATCGGCCTGGACCGCGATGCTGAGGCCATTAACGCTGCCAGGGAGAGCCTGGCGCCCTTTGGGGCAGCCGTAGAACTGATCCAGGCCAATTTCAAGGACCTGGTCCGGGTTTTACAGAGTAGGGGGTTCAGGGCCGTCGACGGCCTCCTCTTTGACCTGGGGGTATCCTCCTATCAACTGGACAACCCGGAGCGCGGTTTCAGCTACCAGGCTGAAGCCACCCTGGATATGCGCATGGGTCGGGAGCAGGAATTAACGGCGGCGACAATCGTCAATACCTGGCCTGAAAGCAAGCTGGCCCAAATCATCTGGGAGTACGGTGAAGAGCGCTGGGCCAGGCGTATAGCCGCCTTTATCGCAGCCGCCCGGCAAAAAGCACCCATTACTACTACCACCCAGCTGGTAGACATTATCAAGGCAGCAATTCCGGCCGGGGCGAGGAGGTCCGGACATCATCCCGCCAAACGGACCTTCCAAGCCCTCCGGATTGCCATAAATGGCGAATTAGATGCCCTCCAGGCGGCCATGGAACAGCTGCAGCAGGTTTTAAATCCAGGCGGCCGAGTGGGGGTTATATCCTTTCATTCCCTGGAAGACAGGATTGTGAAAAGAACCTTCCAGCGTCTAAGCGGCCAGTGCACCTGCCCGCCGGGATTGCCGGTTTGTATCTGCGGCAGGAGGCGGGTTTTAGAACCGGTTACGCGCAAACCGGTAACCCCAGCGGCGACAGAAATCGCCGCCAATCCCAGGGCCCGCAGCGCCAAGCTCCGGGTAGCCAGGAGGGTTCTAAAGGAAAAGGATGGTGAATAAGCTATGTTAGCAGCACCACCACAGGAACTTGCCTATGAAACAAACCTGGTACATAAGCAGTTAGCGGGGAGAAAAAGGCCCGGGCCGCGGGCCCAAAACAGGGCCAGGCAGAAAGTTGTTTTGCTGGGCCTGGTTTTGCTGGCCATTGGCATCGCCTTTGGTAAAACCTACCTGGCCGTACAGCTGGTAATAAAAGGATATGAGCTAGATGCCCTAAAACAAGAAATAAATACTATGCAAAGGGAAAATGAAAGGCTACAATTAGAGGTGGCCCGCTTAAAGGCGCCGGAGAGGATAGCTGCCGTGGCTACCACCCGCCTGGGGATGGTGGAACCCCGGGCTGGCCAGCTTTATTATGTGCCGGGGAAGGCCGGGCAGGGTCAGCAGCTGCAGGTGGCAACAGGAGAACCAGCCGGGAAAGGGGTTGAAACAACAGCGCCTGTGCAGCAGTCCTGGCTGGCAGCCCTTTCCCGGGCCCTGCAAAACTGGTTGGACCCGGTACGTTTAGCCAGGGTCAACAGTTAGTTTGCCGGGGGCCAGCACTAACTTATGCCGTTGTTAGTACTGGCCGAGGCTACACCGGCGGGCCGCCGGTGAGGGGCGAAGGGCATGCAGACCAGTATCAACGTACGTAAGCGTTTAGCTTTTGTTTTTTTTATTTTGGCACTGGGACTGATAACTGTTTTATTACGACTGGCATGGTTGCAGTTTGTCCGGGGTGGAGAGCTACAGCAAAAGGCCCTGGAAAACCGTCTCAATGTCATGCCGGTAGCGGCCCAGCGGGGGGTTATTTACGACCGTAACCGGCATGAACTGGCCATTAGTATAGCCACCGACTATATTGGGGCCTTTCCCCCGGAAATAAAGGATTCGGGTAAGGCTGAGGAAATAGCGGTCAAATTAGGGGCCATCCTGAACATGCCTCCGGATAAAATTTTGGAAAAAATAACCCGTAACACGGGTTTTGAATTTGTTGATCGTCAGGTGGAATTTGATAAAGCCCAAAAAATTAAAGACTTGAAATTACCGGGTATTGAAGTGGTGCCTGAGAACCGGCGCTATTACCCCAACGGGTTACTCGCAGCCCATGTGCTGGGTTTTGCCGGTATCGACAACCAGGGCCTGGAAGGCCTCGAGGCCATGTATGATATGGAACTGGCCGGGAAACCGGGTAAAATTGTCCTGGAATTTGATGCCCTGGGCCATGAAATTCCCCGGGCTACCCACCGTTATATACCGCCGCAGAATGGCCACAGCCTGGTTCTTACCATTGACCAGACCATCCAGTATATTGCCGAGCGCGAACTTGATAAAATCATGGCCAGCCCTACCAGCCCCCGCAAGGCCAATATTATTGTTATGGACCCTAAAACCGGGGAAATCCTGGCTATGGCCAGCCGGCCGGCCTTTGACCCGAATAATTTTAGTAAATACCCCAATAACCTCTGGGGCAACCCCCTGGTCCGGGATGCCTATGAGCCGGGGTCGGCCTTTAAGATTATCACCGCCGCGGCAGCCCTGGAGGAAGGGGTCGTCAAGCCGGGTGACCGCTTTTACGATCCTGGCTATATCAAAGTGGGGCCGGATACCATTAACTGCTGGCTGCCCGGAGGGCACGGCAGCGAGTCCTTTACAGAAGGGGTAAAAAACTCCTGCAACCCGGTCTTTGTCCAGGTGGCCCTGCGACTGGAAGAGAAGAAAGCCGGTCTTTTTTATGATTACATCAAGGCCTTTGGTTTCGGTGAACCAACAGGTATTGATTTAACCGGTGAGGGGACGGGGTTATTGATTCCCGAGAATGAACTGAAGCCCATTAACATTGCCACCATTGGTATCGGCCAGGGCATTGCCGTTACTCCCATCCAATTAATTACGGCTGTAGCGGCGGTGGCCAACGGCGGCCAGCTGATCCGGCCCCACCTGGTCAAGGAAATCCTGGACAATAAGGGTAATGTTATTAAAAAGTACGAGCCTGAAGTGGTACGCCGGGTCATCTCGCCGGCAACGGCCAAGATGCTTGGCGAAATGTTAGAAGGTGTCGTCAGTGAAGGAACCGGGCGCAATGCCTATATCCCCGGCTACCGGGTGGGGGGCAAAACGGGTACGGCCCAGAAGGCCGGTCCCGGCGGGTACATGGAAGGAAAATACGTGGCCTCCTTTATCGGTTTTGCGCCGGTAAATGATCCCCGCCTGGTGGCCCTGGTAACCATTGATGAACCCCAAGGATATCCTTATTATGGTGGGACGGTGGCCGCCCCCATTTTTCAGCGGGTGATGACCGATGCCCTCCACTATCTCAAAGTACCGCCCCAGTATGACAGCAAGCAAAAGGACCTGGAAAAACCCCCGGCGCCGGTTACCGTACCCAATGTTGTCGGCCGTGACCTGGCTGCGGCCCGGGCTGAACTGGAGAAAGCTGGCCTGGCGGTCCGGGTGGAAGGCAGCGGGGGACAGGTAATTGCCCAGGTGCCCAAAGGAGGAGCCGTCGTCCCAGCGGGCACCCATGTGATCCTGTATCTCCAGGGCGATCCCGGGAAGCCCCGGGTGCCGGATGTTGCCGGCCTGCGGGTTAGCGAGGCGGCGGAAATCCTCGAGGCCTATGGCCTGGGCCTGGTACCGGAAGGGACCGGGCAGGCGGCCGGGCAGGACCCTGCCCCGGGAACGGTGGTCTCTCCGGGCACGAAAATAAAGGTCAAGTTCTTTGAACCATCCCTGGAAGTACTGGGACCGTAGCATAATAGCCCGGCGCTTTAGGCGCCGGGCTAACCATTACAAGGTTAAATTGCCAACAGATGGTAAGAATATAGCTAAACCACTCAGGGCAGGTAGGGGCGTGGATATATCCCGGAGCCGCGAATAGTGGAGCAAAGGTCAAAAGGACAGGCGAGGTGAGGCAACCGCTGCCGGCGCCCCGAGGAGCCTGAGCGTACCTTTGTGAGGGAACAACGTAATCTTATAGAAGGAGTAAAGTTGGCGGAACCAGGAGCCTGTTCATGGGCAATCCACAGGCGACGAGCAGCGGTCCGAACCGAGCCGTCGTCCTGTCGGCGCGTAACTCCTGAGCGGCGGAGGGACATATCCCCCCACAAGGCACCATTTCTGACAGAACCTTTTTTCCGAGGAGGAACATTTTGCCGTGACCCTGGAGGAATTAGTAGCTGCGATAGACGTTATAGACCGCGGCGGCGACCAGCAGGTTTACCTGGCCGGTCTCCATTATGATTCCCGGCAGGTGCAGCCTGGTTTTCTTTTTGTTGCCATCAAAGGCTTTAAGACTGACGGCCACTTATATATTAACGACGCCCTGGCTAGAGGCGCGGTAGCCGTCGTCCTGGAGGAGGAAGTCCCCCTGCCACCCGGGGTGGCCTGGGTACGGGTAGGCGACAGCCGCCGGGCCTTAGGAATGCTCGCGGCCCGTTTTTACGGTTATCCCAGCCACCGGTTGCGTCTCATCGGGGTAACCGGCACCAACGGCAAGACTACGACCACCCACCTCATCCAGGCTGTACTGGAGGGCGCCGGCCGGCCTACCGGTTTGCTGGGCACCATTGGCAACCGCTTAGGCGATAAGGTCTTACCGACCGCACACACCACACCAGAAGCCCTGGACTTGCAGGCCCTCCTGCACCAGCTGGTTAACCTCGGGGCTCAAGGGGTAGTCATGGAAGTATCCTCCCATGCCCTGGCCCTGCACCGGGTGGAAGGGGCCGAGTTTGACGTCGCCGTCTTTACCAATTTGACCCAGGATCACCTGGACTTCCACCGGGACATGGAGGACTACTTTAAAGTCAAAGCCAGGCTCTTCCAGGCCCTGGGCAAGGGCGTTAAAGGAGGACCCAAATACGCTGTTATCAACGGCGATGACCCCTATAGCGCCCGCTTAATAACCTTGACCCCGGTACCGGTAGTTACTTATGGCTGCAGTCCTGAATGCCAGGTCCGGGCCCGGGATATAAATTTGACGGCGGGCGGCGCTACCTGCCGGGTGACCTGGCCGGGAGGAGAAGTGGAACTCAACCTCAAACTCACCGGTCGCTTTAATATTTATAATGCCCTGGCGGCCTTTACCGTAGCCTGGCGGGAAGGCCTTGACCCCGTGGCGATTGTGAAAACTTTAGGAGAAGTCAAGGGTGTGCCCGGCCGCCTGGAGCAGGTGCGCCAGGGCCAGCCTTTCACTGTGGTCGTCGATTATGCCCATACCCCCGACGGCCTGGAGAATGTCCTCCAGGCGGCCCGGCAGGTAACAACGGGGAACCTGATTGTTGTTTTCGGTTGCGGCGGTAACCGGGACAGGGGCAAGCGGCCCCAGATGGGCAAAGCAGCCGCCCGGTTAAGCGATTACTGTATTATTACTTCTGATAACCCGCGCGATGAAGATCCGGAGGCCATAATTACTGATATTCTTCCCGGGGTAGAAGAAGTACCTGGCGCCCGCTACCAGGTGGTGGTGGACCGGCGCCGGGCCATTGCCGCGGCCCTGGCCCAGGCCCGGCCGGGGGATATGGTGGTTATTGCTGGTAAGGGGCATGAGACCTACCAGATCGTCAAAGGCCGGACACTGCCCTTTGATGACCGCCAGGTGGCCAGGGAAGAACTGGCAGCACTGGGTTATACCGGGGAGGGATCTTCGTGTTAGTGGCCATGGCCGGGGAAATATGTACCGCCGTTCAAGGCCGGCTGGTTGGCGGGGAAGGGACAACCCCGGTCAGGGGGGTCAGCACCGATAGCCGCTCCATCAAGCCGGGGATGCTTTTTATCGCCCTTAAAGGGGAGCGCTTTGACGGCCATGACTTTATAGGGATGGCCCTGGCTGGTGGCGCGGCGGCAGCCATAGGTGAACATTTCCCCCCGGAAATAGTGGCCGGCCGGCAGCCGGCACAGGCCCTGATCCAGGTGGATGACACCCTCCAGGCCCTGCAACGGCTGGCCGCTTACCACCGGCAGAAAAATTTTACCGGTCCCCTCATCGCCGTAACCGGCTCCAGCGGCAAGACCACGACCAAAAATCTGGTGGCCGCCGTGTTAAGTACGGGTATGAAGGTTTTAAAGACCCCGGGCAATTTTAACAACGAGATTGGCCTGCCCCTGACCCTTTTGAGCCTTTCACCTGAACACGAGGCCGCCGTGGTAGAGATGGCCATGCGGGGGCCAGGAGAGATAGCTGCCCTTTGTGCCATCGCCCGGCCTACCATGGGCATCATAACCAATATCGGTACGGCCCACCTGGAACGCCTGGGTTCAGTGGCAAATATCGCTGCGGCTAAGGGGGAACTCCTGGCCGCCCTGTCCCCTGGAGGGGTGGCCATTTTAAACGGCGACGACGAATGGTGCCGCAAGCTGGCAGCTACCTGCCGCTGCCGGGTAATCTTTTACGGTATCAAGAGCGAGGCGGATGTCATGGCCCGGGACATTACCGTCCTGGGAGCGCAGGGCACGATCTTCACCGCCGTTTTTCCGGGCGCTGAGATCCGGCTGCAAATACCGGTGCCGGGCCTGCATAATGTTTATGATACCCTGGCGGCCCTGGCCACCGGCTACATCTTAAGCCTGGCTCCGGGCACCATGACCGCCGGGTTGAAAAACTGGCCGGCTGAGAACTTACGCCAGGAGTTGCGGACGGGCCCGGGAGGTTGCCTGGTTTTTAACGATGCCTACAACGCCAACCCTGAGTCCATGCAGGCCGCCCTCCAGGTCCTGGCCACTATGCCGGGCCGCAAGGTGGCCGTCCTGGGGGATATGCGCGAACTGGGACCCGCGGCGCCGGCCCTCCACCGTGAGATAGGCAGGTTTGCCGCTGGCACGGGTCTTTTCCGCCTGGTTACCGTGGGGGAACTGGCCCGGGAAATAGCTGCCGGGGCAATAGCCGCCGGCATGCCGCCGGGACAGGTTTTCAGTTGCGCCAGTCACCGGGAAGCAGCAGGACACCTGCGGGACCTGGGGGCCGGGGATGTCGTCCTTTTTAAAGGCTCTCGCCTGGCGGGCATGGAGCAGGTCCTGGCCGCCTGGGAGGTGGAGGTCAATGGCTGAGGCTTTAAAAACCCTGGGCCTGGCAGCGGCGATTACCATTATCCTGGGGCCAGCAGTGATTGCTATCTTAAGGCGGTTGAAGGCCGGGCAGACAATCCGCAATGACGGTCCCCGCCGCCACATGACCAAGACCGGTACCCCGACCATGGGCGGCATTTTATTTTTAACCAGCTTGACCATGGCTTCCCTGGTAATGGCCCCGCCTTCACCGTTAATGTTATCGGCCCTTATCCTGACCTGGGGATATGCTTTGATTGGCCTTGCTGACGATGGTTTGAAGGTAGTTTTTCACCGCCCTTTAGGCCTTTACGCCCGCCAGAAGCTGGGCGGCCAGGTGCTTTTGGGCCTGGTGGGCGGGGTGGTGGCCATGCTCTGGCTGGGCCGGGGCAGCGCCCTCCAGGTACCCTTAACCGGCTTAACCCTGGACCTGGGCTGGTCATACCCGCTGCTGGCGGCCCTGCTCCTGGTGGCTACAACTAACGCGGTTAACCTGACGGACGGGCTGGACGGCCTGGCGGCGGGCATTACCCTCTGGGTGGCCTTGGCCTACGGTCTAATAGCCCTGGCCGGCGGAGAGCGGGAGCTGGTAATATTTGCTGCTGCCCTGGCGGGAGGATGTCTGGGTTTTTTAGCGTATAATTTTCATCCAGCGAAGGTTTTTATGGGTGATACCGGTTCCCTGGCCCTGGGGGCGGCCATCGGCTTCCTGGCCATCATGACCCGGACGGAACTGGTATTGCCGGTCCTGGGTGGGGTTTACGTTATCGAAGCCCTTTCAGTGATCCTGCAGGTAGCGTCCTTTCGCCTTACCGGCCGGCGCCTCTTTCGCATGAGCCCCCTGCACCATCACTTTGAACTGGCCGGCTGGCCGGAAACTAGAGTGGTGATCTTCTTCTGGGCCCTGGCCATAGTGCTGGCTATAGCCGGACTTTATGTTTTAACTATTTAAAAGTGGACAGGAAGAAGGTAGAAAAATGTCCTGGCAGGGTAAAAAAGTACTGGTAGTAGGCCTGGGAAAAAGCGGCCGGGCAGCAGCAGCCGAACTGGCCCGGCTGGGCGCCAGGGTTACTGCCTGTGACCACAAATTGCTGGACGGGGAAGAATTAGATGCTTTAAACCGGGCCGGGGTGGAGCTTATCTTAGGCCGCTACCCGGAGGTAGCTTTGCTGCAACCCTACCTGGTGGTAACTAGTCCTGGCGTGCCCTCCTGGGAACCGCCCCTGGCCGAGGCGCGGCAACTGGGGATTCCCATCTGGAGTGAACTGGAGCTGGCCTATCGCCTGCTGCCGCCGGGGGTAAAGATAGCGGCCGTTACCGGGACCAACGGCAAGACAACTACTACGGCCCTGTGCGGCCAGATCCTCCAGGATGCCGGCCTGCCGGCGGTAGTGGGGGGCAATATCGGCATTCCCCTGGTAAAGGAAGTAAGGGAGGTAATCCCGGGGGGCTATGTCGTCTGCGAGGTTAGCAGTTTCCAGCTGGAGGCCGTAACCTCTTTCCGCCCGCGGGTAGCGGTGATTTTGAATATTACCCCGGACCACATGGACCGCCATGGGGATCTGGCCAGCTACATAGCCGCCAAAGCTCGCATCATGGCCTTCCAGGAGCCGGGAGATTTTGCCGTTTTAAATTACGATGACCCCCTGATCAGGGAACTGGCTAACAACTCAAAAGCGCAGGTGTTATTTTTCAGCCGCCGGCAGCGGCCGGAGCGGGGAGCCTTTCTCAAAGACGGTGTAATTTACGCCAATCTTGGCAGCGGGGAAGTCAAGCTATGCCACCGGGAAGAGCTTTCTTTAAAAGGCAACCATAATCTCGAAAACTGCCTGGCAGCATCCCTGGTTGCCCTGGCTCTAGGGGTAAAGCCGGAACAGTTAATGGCCACTCTAAAAACCTTCCCCGGCGTTCCCCACCGCCTGGAACGGGTAGCCAAGGTGGGCGGCGTCCTCTATATAAACGATTCCAAAGGAACCAACCCCGAGGCTACCATGAAGGCCCTGGAGGCCTATCCCAACCCTATAGTCCTTATTGCCGGGGGGAGAAACAAGGGTAGTGACTTTACCCCGCTGGCCCAGAGAATGGCCGGCCGGGTCAAGTACCTGGTCCTGGTGGGCGAAGCGGCTCCGGACCTGGAGCAGGCAGCCAGGGGGGCAGGGATTAAGCATATTTACCGGGCCTCCGGTTTTAAAGATGCCGTCCTGGAGGCAGCCCGGCAAGCCTCTCCGGGGGACATCGTCATGCTCTCGCCGGCCTGCGCCAGCTGGGATATGTTTAATAACTATGAAGAACGGGGCGACCTGTTTAAAAGTATAGTACGGGAACTGGCGGAAAACAGCGATGGAGGAGGTAACCATCATGCGCCGCAGGGCAGGGCCCATTGATTTCTGGATCTTACTGCCGGTTGTGCTCCTGCTCGGGATAGGGATTATCATGGTTTTCAGCGCCAGCGCCCTTACTTCTTCCTACAACTACGGCGATGCCTTCTACTTTTTAAAACGCCAGCTGGCCTGGGCGGCCATAGGCTTGAGCGGCCTTTTTTTTACCATGCAATTCGACTACACCCATTTACGCCGCCTGGCAACGCCTTTTCTGGGGCTGGCCATTATCCTCCTGGTGCTGGTCTTAATTATCGGCACCGCTTCCCGGGGTTCGACTCGCTGGTTGGGAGTAGGATCCTTAAGTTTCCAGCCTTCGGAAACCATTAAACTGGCCATGGTCATCTTCCTGGCAGCCAGCCTGGCCCAGAACCGCCAGCACCTTCATTACCTGGTGCAGGGGATAGGCCCCTATCTTGCCCTGATGGCCCTGGTTTGTCTCTTAATCCTGGCCCAGCCCGACCTTGGCACGGCTGTGGCCGTAGCCGGGACTACCTACCTCATGCTCACGGTAGCCGGGGCAGATAAACGTTACCTGGCCCTGCTGGCCGTCCTGGGTGTGGCGGCGGTGGCTCTAGCTATTGTCATTGCCCCCTACCGCATGGCCCGCTTTACAGCTTTTCTGGACCCCTGGGCCGACCCCCGCATGTACGGTTGGCAGACTATCCAATCCCTGCTGGCCATTGGCTCCGGCGGTCTCTTTGGTACCGGCCTTGGTGAGGGACGGCAGAAGCTGTATTACCTCCCGGAAAACCATACAGACTTTATCTTCGCCATTATCAGCGAAGAGCTGGGGTTTATCGGCGCCGCCCTGGTGGTAATCCTCTTTTTAATCCTGGTCTGGCGGGGTTTCCATACGGCCTTTAAAGCTCCCGACGCCTTTGGCAGCCTCCTGGCCGCCGGCCTGACCATTATGCTGGCCCTCCAGGCCCTGATCAATATGGGGGTGGTCACCGGCATGCTGCCGGTAACGGGCATCACCCTGCCCCTGGTAAGCTACGGCGGCTCTTCCCTGATATTTTCCTTGCTGGGTATCGGCATCTTGCTCAATATATCCCGCTATGCCCAGCACTGACGCGTGCGCCAGTGCTGGATTAGAGGTGACCTGACTTTGCGCATTATTATTACCGGCGGGGGTACCGGGGGTCACGTCTACCCGGCCCTGGCCATTGCCCGGGGCCTGCAGCAGGTCCGGCCGGAGGCAGAATTATTGTATATTGGTACAGCCAGGGGGCTGGAAGCCGATGTTGTCCCCAGGGCCGGCCTGCCTTTCGCAACCATTACCGTCCAGGGACTGGAGCGGCGCCGGATCTGGAAAAACGTCCCTGCCCTGGCGAAAATAGCCCGGGGCCTGGGGGAAGCCTGGTTCCAGGTGCGGCGCTTCCGGCCTGAGCTGGTTGTAGGTACCGGCGGCTACGTCAGCGGCCCGGTGTGCCTGGCCGCGGCCCTGCAGGGCATACCGGTGGTTCTCCATGAACAGAATGCCTTTCCCGGCCTGACCAACCGCCTGCTGGCTACCATGGCCCGGGCCGTTTGCCTGACCTTCCCCGAGGCGGCCGGCCGTTTCCCCCGCCGCGCCCTCCTGGTAACCACCGGTTTACCGGTACGACCGGAAATTCTCTGGGCCGACCGTAGCGTTAGCCGCCAGCAACTGGGCCTCCGGGAAAACCAGTTATTCATAGTGGTTGTCGGCGGCAGCCAGGGGGCCAAAAGCATTAATCAAGCCATGTTGCCGGTATTGAAAGAATTGGCCGGGCGGCCTGACGTGAGTATACTTCAGGTAACAGGGCGCCGTGACTACGAAGTTTACCTGCAGCAGGTCCGGGAACGGGGAATAGACCTGGACAAATATGGCAATATTACCATTAAACCCTATATTTATGATCTGGAGCATGCCCTGGCGGCAGCCGACCTGGTAATCGGACGGGCAGGGGCTTCTTTTTTGGCAGAGGTCCTGGCCAGGGGCTTGCCTTCCATCTTGATCCCTTACCCCCACGCTGCCGCCAACCACCAGGAGTATAACGCCCGCGCTGTGGCCAGGAAGGGGGCGGCCATCCTTATCCTGGACCGGGAACTTAAAGGAGGACGTCTCCACCAGGCCATCAACCATCTCCTGGCTGATCGCGGGCGCCTGCAGGCCATGGCGGCAGCAGCGGTGAGACTGGGCCGGCCCAATGCCCTGGAGGCCATCGTAGAGGTAATTTTAGCTGAGCTGGAAAGATCTAAACGTTAAATTCAACCCAGGACAAGCTCATGCCCCGCCTGACTTGTTATTCTCCCATGCCAGAAAGAAGCCGGCCTCACGGATGGCGAGCAAGGGAGGACAGCTCTGCCCAGGCACCTGTTATGCAGGCTATGCATATGATGCAGATGTAGCAGCCAGGGCGGGAGTAGCTCCGCGGGAAGGAGATGAAAGATTTGGGAGCAGGGGGTTGGACCCACTTCGTCGGCATTGGCGGGGTGGGTATGAGCGGCCTGGCCCAGCTGTTGCTGGTCCAGGGTTACCGGGTATCAGGCTCGGACCCCAAGGAAAATCAATTTACCCGGCAACTGGCAGCGCAGGGTGCTGTAATCTACCATCGCCATGAAGCAGGGAATATAGCTCCCGGGGTACAGGAGGTTGTTATTTCCTCGGCAGTGCCGCCTGACAATCCGGAAGTTATTGCCGCTCGCCACCGGGGTTTACCCGTTATCAAGCGCGGGGAACTGCTGGCCCGGTTATTTAACGCCCGGCGGGGTATTGCTGTGGCCGGTGCCCACGGTAAAACCACGACTTCAGCCCTGGTAGCCCTGGCCCTGAAGGAAGCCGGCCTGGACCCGGCAGCCGTCATTGGCGGTTATGTCCGCGAATTTGACAGCAATACCCTGCCGGGGAGGGGACCTTATTTTGTAGCCGAGGCCGATGAAAGCGATGGTTCTTTTTTATGGTTAAAGCCGGAAATCGCCCTGGTAACCAATATTGAGAGTGATCACCTGGATCACTACGGTAGCCTGGAAAGGATCGTCGCCGCCTTTGCCGCATTTTTGGACCAGGTCCGGCCGGGTGGCAAGGCCGTTTTATGTACCGAAGATCCCCGGGTGGCGGAGATTGCTACTAGGAGCGGGCGAGCGGTAATTACTTATGGCTTTAGTGGTGAGCCCGACTACCGGGCCAGCGAAGTAACCTTGAGTGGCCTGGGGGGACGTGCTGCCATATATTACCGTGACCGGTACCTGGGAGAACTAGTTTTAAAGGTACCGGGGCGTCATAATATTTTGAATGCCCTGGGGGCTATTGCGGTAGCCCACCAGCTGGAGACACCCTTTCCGGTCATCGCCTCGGCCCTGGGGGCGTTTCGGGGTGTAGGCCGGCGCTTTGAGGTCCTCTGGGATGATGGTGCTACCCGGGTGGTTGATGACTATGCCCACCACCCGACGGAAATCGAGGCTACCCTGGCGGCGGCTGGCCAGGTGGGAGCGCGAAGGGTAGTGGCCGTCTTCCAGCCCCACCGTTATACCCGGACCTACCACCTCTACCGGGAATTCGGTCGTGCCTTTAACCGGGCTGATGTCGTTATTATCAATGATATTTATGCGGCCGGGGAAGAGCCCCTGGACGGAGTAACTTCCCGGCTCATCCTGGAAGAAATCAAAAGAAACGGGCACTCGCAAGTCTATTACCTGCCTACCCTGGAAGAAACTATGGCCTTTCTAAAAAAATCCTGTACTGCCGGGGACCTGATTTTAACCATGGGCGCAGGGGATGTCTGGCAGGTAGGGGTTGAGCTGGCCCGCTTCCTGGCGGCGAAACAGGCTTTATCTGAGGTGGGCGCTGGCAGATGCATTTAGCGACCCTGGCGCGAGAACTACAGCAGGGTTTACAGGGGGAAGTATTGATCAACGAACCCCTGGCCCGCCACACGACCTGGCGCATAGGCGGGCCGGCCGATTTGCTCGCCCGGCCCGCAACCGGAGAAGAAATTGATTTTTGCCTGGGTTTCGCGAGGCAAAAGGGTTTACCCCTGCATATTATGGGTAACGGCTCCAATCTTTTAGTTGGTGATGGTGGTGTCCGCGGCCTGGTGGTCCAGACCAAAGCCTGGCGCCAGGTTCTGGTCCAGGGCCGGGTCATAAGGGCTTGCGCTGGCGCCTTTATTGCCAGGGTGCTGGATGTAGCCGGCCGAGCCGGCCTGGGGGGCCTGGAGTTTGCTGCCGGCATCCCGGCTACCATTGGCGGGGCTGTGGTGATGAATGCCGGTACCCCGGAGGGTTGCCTGGGAGATATTGTCCGTGGTGTGGAGGTAATTGCCCCTGACGGTAGCCGGTATTACCTGGAGCGCCGGGATATAACCTTTAGCTACCGCTACAGTTCCTTACGCCAAGAGGGAACGGTTGTGGCTGTCGATTTAGCAATGACTGCCAGTGATCCCCTGGTTATCCAGGAGAGGGTGCGAAAAAATCTTGAGGGACGGCAGGCCAGGCAGCCCCTGGAATGGCCCAATGCCGGCAGCGTCTTTAAAAACCCGGCGGGCTATTATGCGGGTCAACTGATTGAAGAGGTGGGGGCCAAGGGGTGGCAGGCCGGCCAGGCGCAAGTGTCGACCAAACACGCTAACTTTATCATAAACCTGGGCCGGGCTACGGCTGCCGATGTCCTGGAACTCATAGCCAGGATCCAGGAGGCAGTAGCCAGGGCTTTCGGGATCAACCTGGAACTGGAAGTGGAAATTTGGGGTGATAGCCAATAACTTGAATGGCTACCCTGGTGGCGAACCGCCGTGAGCCGTATTTTTGGGGGGATAGGCCTTGGAGTGTCTGGTCATCAACGGGGGGCGACGCCTGGAAGGGTCGGTGGCCGTCAACGGGGCCAAGAATGCGGCTTTACCCATTATGGCGGCCATGCTCCTGGCAACAGGCGAATGCACTTTGAGGCGGGTACCCAGGCTGCAGGATGTTACCGTGATGGCGGCTGTCATTCGCTCCCTGGGATTAAAGATAGAACGGAGTAATACTACCCTGCATGTGAGCCCGGCAACGGTAACGTTGCCCGAAGTACCGGGAGAATTGATGCGGCAACTCAGGGCTTCCAACCTGGTCATGGGGCCCCTCCTGGGGCGCTACCACTACTTCCGGGTTCCCTATCCCGGTGGTTGTGCCATCGGCTCCCGGCCCATGGACCTGCACCTGAAAGGTTTTACGGCCATGGGCGCCGAAGTAACGGAAAAACAGGGCTATATTGAGGCCAGGACGACCGGCCTCCAGGGAACTACCATCTACCTGGACTTCCCCAGCGTCGGGGCGACGGAAAACCTGATGATGGCCGCCGTCCTGGCTGGGGGGGTTACCATCCTCCACAATGCCGCCCGGGAGCCGGAAATCGTCGACCTGCAGAATTTCCTTAATAGCCTGGGAGCCCGGATTCAAGGCGCCGGCCAGGATACCATCCGCATTGAAGGAGTTAAGGAACTTAAACAGGCAGACTATCAGATTATCCCGGACCGGATTGAAGCCGGCACCTTCCTGGCGGCAGCAGCCGGAACCGGTGGCGATGTTTTTATAAAGGATTGCCAGGCGGAACACCTCCTGGCCGTCCTGGCCAAGTTAACGGAGATGGGTGCGAGAATTACGGTTAAAAGAGACGGCATTCGCCTCCAGGGGCCGGCACGTTTAAAAGCCATCGACTGCAAGACTTTACCTTACCCGGGTTTTCCCACTGATATGCAGCCCCAGCTCATGGCCCTGATGACGGTGGCCGAGGGGACCAGCGTCCTGGTGGAGAGTATCTTTGAAAATCGTTTCAAACATGCCGCTGAATTACGGCGCCTGGGAGCCGATATTAAAATTGAAGGGCGGGTGGCAGTCATCAATGGCGTCCCGGGCTTAAGCGGCAGCTTAGTGGAAGCTTCCGACCTGCGGGCCGGGGCAGCCCTGGTAATTGCCGGTCTCATGGCCGAAGGGCAAACCAGGGTGGAAGGCGTTTACCACCTGGACCGGGGCTATGAACAACTGGAAGCCCGCCTCAGGAGCCTTGGAGCGGATATCCGGCGGCTAGATGAGAGGTGAGAAGTGAGATGTCACCTCCCATTACTGGACAGGCCTGCATTTTCTGGTATAATGGCAGTAAATGAGGTGGGTAGATGGTTGTCCAGGCCCATTCACCCCGGGTTTACCGGCGGCGCCGGCAGCGGATGCGGCGATTATTGTTTTTCTTGTTAACGGTAGCGGCCTTATTTTATTTTATCCATTCTGGTTTCTTTAGCCTGGAAAACATAGAGATTACCGGGAACGAGCATATCCCAACGGCTGAACTAGAAAATTTAATTGGCGTTGCCAGGGGCATTAACCTCTGGCAGGTGGATACTGCCGCGATAGCCAAACGCCTGGCCACCCATCCCCTGGTAGCTAAGGCCAGGGTAAGTCGTCGCTGGCCCCGCACCCTGGCCATTCAGATCGAGGAAAGGACCCCGGTGGCTATCCTGGTGCAGGATGGGAGTTTTTTACTGGTCGATGGGGGTGGTGTGGTCATGGAAAGGATACCGCGTATAGGCCACTTAAAGTTGCCCCTCATTTCCGGCCTGGGCAAGCTGGAGAACACCGGTCCTGGCAGGGAGATTAACCATGCCGGCCTGCAGGCTGCCCTGGCAGTGGTCCGGCAGGTGCCCCCTGGAGATTTAAACCAGCTCCAGGAAATAATAGCCTCTTCCCCTGTTAACCTCCAGCTAATCTGGGCGGGCAATATCCTGGTGAAGTTTGGCGACGGGCAACAGGTGGCGGAAAAGCTAAACAGGTTGCATGAAGCCCTCCAGGGCCTTGCCGGCAGGGAGGCTATTGATTATATTGATGTTAGCTTTGCGGGACCGCCGGTAGTAAAATTTAACCAGCCTGAAAAACAGGGGAAGAAGGGATGAAGAAAAATATGTGGATACCCTTAATCGGCCTTATCTTAGGAGTATTGATTGGCCTCCTGCTGCCCGTAAAGATACCGGTTGTCTATAGCAAGTATATGTCGGTAGCCGTCCTGGCGGCCCTGGATTCCGTTTTTGGGGGCTTGAGGGCCAGCATGGAGGAAAACTTTGATAATGCCATTTTCCTGACGGGCTTTTTTTCCAATACTTTGCTGGCAGCCTTTTTAGCCTATATAGGTGACCAGCTGGGGGTTGAGTTATATCTGGCGGCCGTCCTGGTCTTTGGCGTGCGTTTATTCCAGAACCTTGCTATCATCCGGCGCCATCTGCTAAAAAGATAAGAAAATCTATTTGCAAAAAAAGGGAAAGCGAAAGTTATGTTGAATTCTCCTTCTTAAAGAAGGCCGGGGAGCCTGGAGGTGCCAGAGTTTGCCCAAGGATAACGTGGTGGTCGGTCTCGATATAGGCACCACCAAGGTGGTTGCAGTAGTGGCGGAAGTCACGCTACAGGGCCGCCTGAATATCATTGGCCTGGGGGAAACACCGTCCGGAGGCCTGCGTAAAGGTATAATTGTCGATATTGAAAATACAGCCCGGGCCATTGAAAAAGCGGTGGAACAGGCCGAGCGCATGAGCGGTTGCCGTATTTCTTCGGCCTTTGTTGGCCTGACAGGTCCCCATATCGGCTCCATTAACAATCGCGGGGTAGTAGCCGTTACCGGCGAAGACGGTGAAGTCGGGCCCGAGGATGTGGAGCGGGTCCTCCAGGCAGCCCGGGTAATACCCCTGCCGGCCGACAGGCGGATCATCCACGTCCTGCCGCGCCAGTATATTGTCGATGGCTATGACGGCATTATGGACCCTATCGGCATGAGTGGTTCGCGCCTGGAAGTGGAAACTCAGATTGTCACCGCTGCCGGGGCCGCCGTCCAGAATACCCTGAAAAGCGTGCAGCGGGCCGGCCTGGCAATTGAGGAACTGGTATTAAATCCCCTGGCTTCGGCCGAGGCGGTACTCCAGCAGGCAGAAAAGGAACTGGGTACCGTGGTGGTCGATATCGGCGGGGGCACGACGGAGATCGCCGTGATCTCCCAGGGGTGCCTGTGGTTTGCCGCCGTCCTGCCCATAGGCAGCGAGCATATAACCAGTGATCTGGCGGTAGGTTTACGTACCCCCCTCACCCAGGCCGAGGCCATTAAAAAGGAACATGGTTGTGTCCTGGCGGAGCTGGTAGCTGAAAATGAATTTATAGAGGTGCCGGCGGTAGGGGGCAAGGAGAAGAAGCGGGTACCCAAAAAGATGCTGGCGGCCATTATCGAGCCCCGGGTAGAGGAGATTTTTACCCTTGTCCGCCGGGAGATTAACGGCTCCCATTTCCAGGGCCTTTTACCGGGAGGGGTGGTCTTGACAGGTGGCGGCGCATTACTAGAGGGGATAACCCAGCTGGCAGGCGAGGCCCTGGCCATGCCGGTCCGCCTTGGCTGGCCTGAGAATAGCGGCGGGCTGGCCGATATGGTGGCTTCTCCGGCTTATGCCACCGCGGTGGGCTTGGTGAATTATGGCGCTGGTCGCCTGGCTCATACCCAGGCTGCCGCCGGCCGCGAAGCCATCTGGGAAAACTTCTGGGCACGGCTAAAAAACTGGTGGCGGGAACTTTTTTAAATAAAAGCATGAAACTCATCAGGGCGATTTCGTGTCAAAGGAGGAGTTCCGGGTGCTGGAATTTGAGGATGGCGATCTCAATCAATTTGCTGCCATTAAGGTGGTGGGAGTAGGTGGAGGCGGCAATAACGCCGTTAACCGGATGATTGCTGCCGGCCTGCGGGGAGTAGAATTTATCAGCGTTAATACGGATGCCCAGGCCCTGCGCCTTTGCCAGGCAGAACAAAAGATCCAGATTGGGGCCAAGTTGACCAAAGGCCTGGGGGCGGGGGCTAATCCGGAAATTGGTAAAAAGGCAGCGGAAGAAAGCCGGGAAGAGCTGGCCCAGCGCCTGCAGGGGGCCGATATGGTTTTTGTCACTGCCGGCATGGGGGGCGGTACGGGTACCGGTGCAGCGCCGGTGGTGGCCCAGATCGCCAAGGAGGCCGGGGCCCTGACTGTTGGTGTTGTCACCCGTCCCTTTAGCTTTGAAGGCCGGAAACGGGCCAGCCAGGCCGAAGCTGGTATAGCCGAGTTAAAGACAAAGGTTGACACCCTGATTATTATCCCCAACGACCGGTTACTGCAGGTAGCCGACAAGCAGACCTCTATCCTAGAGGCCTTCCGCATTGCGGATGATGTTTTGCGCCAGGGCGTCCAGGGCATTTCCGACCTGATTGCTGTGCCTGGATTGATCAACCTGGATTTTGCCGATGTCAAGACCATTATGTCCGATGCAGGTTCGGCCCTGATGGGTATAGGCAGGGCTACCGGCGAAAAAAGGGCCGCGGAAGCAGCCAGGATGGCCATTTCCAGTCCACTGCTGGAAACCTCCATTGAAGGGGCCCGCGGTGTGCTGCTAAACATTACCGGTGGCACCAACCTGGGCCTGCTGGAAGTTAATGAGGCGGCTGAAATCGTGTCCGCGGCGGCCGACCCGGAAGCGAACATAATTTTTGGCGCCGTCATTGATGAAAGCTTGAAGGATGAAATCCGCGTTACCGTCATTGCTACCGGTTTTGAAGCCGTGCCAGCAGCCCAGAAAGAGGCAGCGGCAGCCCGTGATGTTGATATGAACATTAAGCCCTTTAATATTGACGACCTGGACATACCGGCCTTCCTGCGGCGAAGGTAATACTTTCGCTAAGGCCGCTTAACCCCCCGGTTGAAGTCGCTCGCTACAAATGAAGCCAGCCTTTTACCATTTTTCATTCTCCAGCAAACTACTCCTTCCGTTAGGACATAATTTTCCATCCCATGTGGCGTGGTACTGTTGCTTAAACCTGTTACCCTGGTAACAGGTTTTTTTCTGTCCACCATTTGACAAAATTTCCCATAACAGCGTTATATAATAAATATGGTTATGAAACTGCCATAATGCTCATATCATGGTAATAATTAGTGTAACCTCCGGGGAAGGGAGGCTGGTCTATCTGTGGTTTATTTAGATGTCCTGCTGGCCATTAACCTGGTTATGGATTACCTCATCCTCTGGACGACGGCCAGGCTGGGACAGCTGGCAACTACCGGCTGGCGGCTGCTGGCCGGGGCAGCGGTAGGAGCAGTTTATTCCCTGGCCATCCTGTTTCCCGGTGGTGAATGGGAGCAGGTCCTGCTTGTCAAGATTTTATTTTCCGTAATTATGGTCCTGGTAGCCTTTTTCCCCTTAAACGGGCAGCGGTTTCTCCAGGCCCTGGTTTATTTTTACCTGGCGGCCTTTGCCATGGGTGGGGCGATGCTGGGGGCTATTTACCTGGCCAGCGGGGAGGCGGCAACACCGGTCATAGGGGGAACGCTGGTCCTGGTCCATAATATCCGTTACACGTGGCTGCTGGTGGCCGTGGCGGCTGCCGGGATGCTGGCCGTTCTCGGGACAGGCTGGCTTAAAAAAAACTTCTGGCAGCAGGTGCTGCGTTTGCCGGTGATCATAACCTTTGCCGGCCGGCAGCGGGCTTTAAAGGCCCTGGTTGATACTGGTAACAGCCTGCGGGACCCCCTTACCCAGCGGCCGGTAATTATTGTAGAATACAGTGCCCTGAAGGGCCTCCTCCCGGAAGAGATTATTAAACACTACAGCAGCCAGGAGGAGCCCGACCTGGAAAGCCTGGTAAAGTCCCTGGCCAGTTCACCCTGGGTGACAAGGCTACGCCTGTTACCATACCATTCCCTGGGCCAGAGCCAGGGTATGTTGCTGGGCCTTAGACCAGATGAAGTAATCGTCATTACAAATGAACGCATGATCAAGATAAAAGATGTTATTGTGGGCCTGTACCGGGAGCGGCTGTCGCCGGAGGGCAATTACCGCGCGTTATTACACCCGGATTTGCTGCAACTTAGTATGGGCCTCTAGGGGGAAGAGCTCATGCAGCAGCTATTTATATTGGCGAAATTAAAAATCCAGGAGTTTTATGGCCGCCTGGTAGTAAGGTTGAAATGGCTGGGCGAAGTTTTTTATGTCGGCAGCAGTGAAGCCCTGCCGCCCCCCCTTTCCAGCGATGAAGAGATGAGCCTTCTCCTGCGCCTGGAGGACGGCGACGCCGGTGTAAAAACCGTACTTATTGAGCGCAACCTGCGCCTGGTAGTCTACATTGCCCGCAAATTTGAAAATACCGGCGTGGGGATTGAAGACCTGGTCTCCATTGGTACCATCGGCCTCATTAAAGCCGTCAATACCTTTGACCCCAAGAAGCGCATCAAGCTGGCCACCTATGCTTCCCGCTGTATTGAAAATGAAATTTTAATGCACCTGCGGCGCAATAATAAGACGCGGGCCGAGGTTTCCTTTGACGAGCCGTTAAACATTGACTGGGACGGCAATGAGCTTTTGCTTTCCGATGTCCTGGGCACTGATAATGATATTATTTATAAATCCATTGAAGAAGAGGTCGACCGCAAGCTCCTGCAGATGGCCATGCGGAAGCTCTCGGCCCGGGAGCGCAAGATCATGGAATTTCGTTTTGGCCTCCTGGACGGCGTGGAAAAAACCCAGAAGGAGGTAGCCGACATCCTGGGCATCTCCCAGTCCTACATTTCCCGCCTGGAAAAACGGATTATCAAACGCTTGCGTAAAGAGATCGCCCGGATGGAATAAGATAATTGATCTGGGTTCGAGGCGCAAAGATACTGTGCGAAGCCAACAGTCTCGGTGGCTATTGAAGTAGTGATGCTGTGTCCCGGAGCCGCGAATAGTGGAGCGAAGGTCAAAAGAACAGGCGAGGTGAGGTTACCGCTGCCGTCGCTTAAGGCAAGCCTTGAGCGTGCTTTTGAGAGGAAACAAGCGTAATCTCATAGAAGGTTCATAGCTTGCGGAACCAGCAGCCTTTTCATTGGCAATCCACAGGCGGCGAGCAGCGGTCCGAACCGAGCCGTAGTTCTATCGGCGCGTAACTTTTGAGCGGCGAGGGACACAGCATCACCAACCGAGAACCACCGGAGCCCGCCCTGCTTTTCCCGGGAGCTTAAATAGCTCCCTTTATTTTGCCCTTTTGCCGGGCCGGTATAAAAGCAGGGAGGCATGGTAATAATTATCCCAGAGCCACCGTCAGGAGGTTTCTCGCCAGTGATGCTCAATAAAGTAGAAATTTGCGGTGTGAATACCTCCAAGTTACCCTTGCTGACCAGCGAGGAGATGCGGCAGCTTTTTGAGGCCATGCAAAAGGGGGAACCGGAGGCCCGGGAAAAGCTCATTAAAGGCAATTTACGCCTGGTCCTGAGCGTCATCCAGCGCTTTACCAACCGGGGCGAGTATGTCGACGACCTTTTCCAGGTAGGCTGCATCGGCCTGATGAAGGCCATCGATAACTTTGACCTGAGCCAGAATGTCAAGTTCTCCACCTATGCCGTACCCATGATTATTGGAGAGATCAGGCGTTACCTGCGGGATAATAATCCCATCCGGGTAAGCCGCTCTTTGCGGGATATTGCCTACAAAGCCCTCCAGGTAAGGGACGTGCTGGTAAATAAACTGGCCCGGGAACCTTCGGTAACGGAAATTGCCAGGGAAATCAATCTCCCCCAGGAAGAAGTAATCTTTGCCCTGGACGCCATTCAGGAACCGGTATCCCTCTTTGAGCCCATCTACCATGACGGCGGCGATCCCATCTATGTCATGGACCAGATAGGTGATGAAAAAAACCAGGATGGCAGCTGGCTGGAAAGCATAGCCATCCAGGAAGCCATGAATAAATTAACCCCCAGGGAGCGCCTGATTTTATCCCTGCGCTTCTTTGAAGGTAAAACCCAGATGGAAGTAGCCGATGAAATCGGCATCTCCCAGGCCCAGGTTTCCCGGCTGGAAAAAGCCGCCCTCCAGCATATGCGCAAATATATTTGATTTCCAATTTACAGAGGTGTCAAGGAGTGTCTTTATTGAAGAGGTCGATATTAATCTTTGTCCTGGCCAGCTTATTATTCCTCGGCGGGGATGCGTCCTGGACGGGCAGGGAGGTAGCAGTACCGGCCTATAACTCCCATAACTTAATCCGGCTCCACGTCATTGCCAACAGCGATACTACTGCCGACCAGGAATTGAAACGTCATGTCCGCGACGCCGTCCTGGCCAGTATAGGCCGGAGCCTGGCCGCAGCCGGGGATATTGGTGCCGCCAGGCAGCTGGTCAGTCATAACCTAGCCGCCATAACAGCTGCGGCCGAGGCGCAAATCCGGCGGGAAGGGCAAAATTATACCGTGAGGACGGAATTCGGTGACTTTGCTTTCCCCACCCGGGCTTACGGGGATATAACTCTCCCGGCAGGAAACTACGAAGCCGTCCGCCTGGTGATTGGCGCCGGTAAAGGGGAAAACTGGTGGTGCGTCCTGTTCCCGCCCCTGTGCCTGGTAGATGCCGCCGGTAAAGCAGATGACGATGCCCTTACCAGCCGGCCGGTAATGGCCGGGGAGGAAGGGCAGGCAAAAATCCGGGTAGGATGGAAGATCTTAGAGATATTTCAATCCTCACGCCACCGCCTGGCGGGATTATGGCCTTAAACCAGCAACGCTGGTTTTTTTCTTTTTTGGCCTTCAGGTCCTATCCAGGTCATATAAATATAACAGGGAAGACCCCGGGCTACAGCCGGAGGTGGTGACCGTGATCCGGGTGACCGAACTGCGCCAGCGGGAGGTAATCAATGTCATTGACGGGCGGCGGCTGGGGACAATCAAAGATATTGACCTGGACCTGGAGGCCGGACGGGTAAAGGCTTTAATCGTACCTGGACAGGGAGGCAGGTTTTTTTTCTTTTTTGGCCGGGACGAAGATTTAATCATCCCCTGGGAGAACGTAGTTAAAGTAGGAATTGACGTTATCCTGGTAGAAAGTTATAGCTGCACGGCTCCTGTGCACCGGGAAAAGGCTTAAGACGGCGCCATCTTATGGTATAATAAAGGCCAGGGGTGGTTTTCTTTGCTGCCCTTTATCAGGGAGAACAGGGAAGGGATGAGCCTCTGGCGGGTTGTCTTTTTAGAAGAGCAGGCGCCGGTAAAGGCTTTTTATAGCACCCGTGCAGGGGGTGTCAGCCGGCCACCCTATACCGGCTTAAACCTGGGCTTACATGTGGGCGATGAACCGGCAGCAGTACTGGCTAACAGGCGCTTGCTGGCAACGGCCCTGGACCTGCCCCTGGAGGACTGGGTTATCGGCGAGCAGGTCCATGGTAACAGGGTGGCCCTGGTGGGACGGCAGGATACCGGCCGGGGTGCCGCGGAATTGGCTACGGCCCTGCCGGGTGTTGATGCTCTGGTGACCGCTGCACCGGGGGTTACCCTGGTGGCCTTTTTTGCCGACTGCGTACCCCTTTACCTGGTGGACCCGGTAAGGAGTGTTATAGGTCTGGCCCACGCTGGCTGGAAGGGTACGGTCTTACAGGTGGGAACGCGGGTGGTGGCCAGGATGGTGGCAGAATATAACAGTGACCCCGCCGAACTCCTGGCAGCCATCGGGCCGGCCATCGGTCCCTGCTGCTACCAAGTAGATAACCGGGTGGCGGGGGCAGTCAAGGAGCATCTCCCCTGGGCTGGCGAAGTTTTAACGCCCGACGGGCCCGGCCACTATCGCCTGGACCTTCCCCGGGCCAACTACCTGGAACTCCTGGCCGCAGGACTAAAGCCGGAGCATATTACCAGTGCCGGTCTCTGTACCTGCTGCCGGGCTGACACCTTTTTCTCTTACCGGGCAGCCGGTGGCCCTACCGGGCGCCAGGCAGCATTATTATCCATCTTGAGGTAGATATTATGAGGCCAGCTTATAATCCAGCCCTCCCGGCCCGGCCACGGCAACGCCGGCGGCGGGGGCGTTTTATCTTGCCGGTCCTGGGCTTGATGCTTTTTGCCCTGGCGGCCTGGCTGGGTTTCCAGCAGGTCTTTAGGGCCATTGCCTGGCACTTTTTAAAGGTCGAACGGGTTGATTACGGCGTCCTGGAGGACATCCTCCCCCTGGAGGTTTTTATTGCCAGGGAAGAGGAGGTCCTGGTAGCCCCGGCCACTGGGGCCTTAGTCCCGGTAGTACCAGAAGGGGAGCGGGTACCGGTAGGAGCTACCATTGCCCGGGTATTACCCGTGGCAGCCGCACCATTAGGGCAGGGTCCCCTGGAAATCAAAGCCTCCTTTCCCGGCCAGGTTTCCTACCACACCGACGGTCTGGAAAAGGCCCTGCAGCCGGCCAGCCTGGGCAATATCAATTACCAGGAACTAAAGCGCCTGGTGGAACTGGCCGGCCCGGTGACGGCTGAGGGCCAGGTTAAAGCCGGTACGGCCATCGGCCGCCTGGTCAACAACCTGGCTCCCCTGGCCGTGTATGCCCCCCTGGAAGACTTCCCCCCCGGCTGGCAGGCAGGCAAAAGGGTAAATCTTAAATTGCCGGGGTCCGGGGACGAGGTCCGGGCCAGCATTACCAGGTTGCAGGATGAAGGCCGGCAGAAGGCCGTCCTCATGACCATTGACTCCTGGGACGAGCGCTGGCTTAAACCCCGCCGTCTGGAAGTAGCTGCGGTATTGAACCGTTACCGGGGGATAATATTACCGGCTGCTGCTTTGAGTAGCGGGCCAGGGGGAGCAAAGGGGGTCTACCTCCTGGGGGACCGGGGGATCAAATGGCAGCCGGTTAGCATTGAAGGCCAGGTAGGGGACAGGGTGGCCGTCCGGGGCCTGGAAGCCGGGACGGAAGTGGTTGTCACCCCTGGTCTGGTCCGGTGGTTGCGGGAATAGAGACCTCCACATCTTACTTCCCACTTCTCAAATTGTAGCAGGATTTAATATAAAGATGTAGAAATTATAGAGGATTGGCGGAGGAAAAAAGATGGTTAACCTGGCAGAAAATATCGCCCTGGTACGGGAAAGGATGGCCGCGGCCGCCCGCCGCAGCGGGCGGCGGCCGGAAGAGATAACCCTGGTGGCGGTGACGAAAACCATTCCCCCGGAGCGCATCCAGGAGGCCGTAAGTTTAGGTCTCAAAGACCTGGGGGAAAACCGGGTCCAGGAACTCCTGGCCAAGCAGCCCTACATAACCGGTGTCAACTGGCACCTGATCGGTCATCTCCAGCGCAATAAAGTCCGCCAGGTCTGGGATAAGGTGTGCCTGATCCATTCCGTTGACAGCCTGGAACTGGCCCGGGAACTGGACAGGCGGGCCACGGCTGCCGGGCGCCGGGTTAATATCCTCCTGGAGGTTAATGTGGCCGGGGAGGAGAGTAAATTTGGCCTGGCACCTGAAGCGGTAATCCCCTTCGTCCGGGAAATCACGGGTTTTACAGGCCTCCGCCTTCTGGGCCTGATGACAGTAGCTCCCCTGGTAAAGGATGCCGAAGAGGTGCGGCCGGTTTTCCGCCGGCTGGCCGCTTTGCGGCGGGAGGTGGAAGCCCTGCACCTGCCGGGGGTGGACATGCGTTACCTTTCCATGGGTATGACCAACGATTTTGAAGTAGCCATTGAAGAAGGTGCCAATCTGGTGAGAATTGGCACGGCAATCTTTGGTACCCGGGGATAATAAAGCTATGGCGGAGGTGCAACAAAAATGGCTTTCTGGGATGGTTTGCTCAACTGGCTGGGTTACGGCCATGAAGAGGATGCCTCGGTTACAGACAACCTGGTCAAGGAACCGGAATTGCGCCCAACCCCTCCTAACACCGGGAAAGCTAAGCTGGTAAGCTTACCGACAGCACGCCAGGCCCTGCGCCTGGTAATCGCCCGGCCCCAGTCCTTTGACCAGGCGGCAAACTTAGCGGAGAACCTGAAAAACTACCGGCCGGTAATTGTCAACGTAGAAGCCCTGCCGGTTGATGAGGCCAGGCGGATTATCGACTTTTTAAGTGGTGCTACCTATGCCCTGGGCGGGCGGGTGCGCCGGGTGACGAGCGGCATCTTTTTATTTACCTCCAGCAATATTGATTTGAGCGGTGATCTGGAAGATCAGGTGGCAGGCGGTATCAACTGGCTGGAAGCAGCCGGCCGCAAGTAATCAGGGGGGCATATTTATGGAGGGTAATATTGGCTTTCTGGGCGCCGGGGCCATGGGCGAGGCGCTGATTCGTGGCCTGGTGCAGGGCCGGCAGGTGCCTCCGGAGAGAATCCTGGTTTACGACATCCGGCGGGAAAGGCTACAGGAACTGGAGCAAACTTATGGCTTGCAGGCCGTGACCGGCAGGGAAGAGCTGGTAAGAAAGGCGGATATCATCATCCTGGCCGTCAAACCCCAGAACGTGAAGGAGGCCCTGGGTGGCCTTCAAGTCGGGAAGGAAAAACTGGTAATCTCCATCATTGCCGGCGTTACCCTGGCCAGGCTGGCATCTTACCTTGGGGAAGTGCCAGTAGTGCGGGTGGTGCCCAATACTCCGGCCCTGGTAGGGGAGGGTATGACTGCCCTGGCGGCCAACAAATTTGTCCGGCCGGAAGCCCTGGAGAAGGCCATGGCTATTTTCCGCTCTGTCGGCCGGGTCATGGTTTTACCGGAGGAACAGCTCAATGCCGTCACCGGTTTGAGCGGCAGCGGGCCGGCCTATATTTATATGCTTATTGAAGCCCTGGCCGACGGCGGCGTGCGCCAGGGGCTTACCCGGCCGGTGGCTTTAGAACTGGCGGCCCAAACCGTCCTGGGAGCGGCGCGGATGGTGCTGGCCACCGGCGAGCACCCGGGGGTCCTGAAGGATAAAGTAACTTCGCCGGCGGGAACCACCATCGCCGGCCTGGCCGTCCTGGAAGACCGGGGTATGCGGGGAGCCATCATCCGTGCGGTGGAGGCAGCCACCCTCCGGGCCGAGAGTTTAAGTAAGGAGTAGAGTTCATGCCAACTTTAGCAATCTTAATTCGAGTCGCCTTTGAGGTGTTAAACTGGCTGATTATTGCCCGCATCCTCATATCCTGGTTTCCCCATGACCCCTATCACCCCGTTATGCGTTTTATTTACGAAGTTACAGAACCGGTCCTGGCCCCCTTTCGCCGCCTCATGCCGCGGACCAGTATCCCCATTGACTTTTCCCCCATTATCGCCGTCCTGGTTTTACAGCTGGTTGAACGCCTGCTCATCAGTTTTATTCTGCGCCTGGGATAGGAGAGGGACACAATGCTGACACCCCTGGATATCAACAAAAAAGAATTCCACCGGTCTTTTCGCGGCTACAGCTGCGAAGAGGTTGATGAATTCCTGGAGCAGGTCTTAAGGGACTACGGCCAGGTCTTCCGGGAAAACCAGGAGTTGCGGGAAAAAAACCTGCGCCTGACAGAGGAACTGGAACGCTATGCCCGCCTGGAACAAACCCTCAAGGATGCCCTGGTCATGGCCCAGCAAACGGCCAATGAGATGCGCCAGAACGCCCAGCGGGAAGCGAGCCTGATTGTCCAGGAGGCGGAGAATAAAGCCCGGGAGATTTTAAACCAGGCCCGGCTGCAGGTGGAAAAGGCCGAGCGCTACCAGAGCGACCTGGAAGCCAGGGCCGCAGCCTTTAAGATGCGCCTGCGTTCCTTCCTCCAGGCCCAGCTGGAACTCCTGGCCACGGAAGAAGCGGCAGCCACCGCCGTTTCCGAGGCGCAACCGGCTGGGGATACAGGAGAAACAGAAAAGACCGGGCCCGGCCTTGATCCTGGGCTCTAAATATGGATATAATTTGAGAAATGATAGGTAAGCCGCTAAAGTACCTTCGCATAAGGCGAAAGCAATGGCAAGTGCTATAAAGTTGGCTTTTGGTTAGAGCGAGCTTTTGACCTGAGCGGCGAAGTGGCTGCAGGTTTCGCCGCAGAGCGAGGCCGGATTTTAAAGGAATTCAAGGAGTGACGACGCTAAGTGGATTATAGCAAAACGCTGAATCTTCCCCGGACCGATTTCCCCATGCGGGCCAACCTGCCCCAGCGGGAGCCGGAGATCCTCAAATTCTGGGAAGAACACGATATTTACCGGCAGGTCCAGGAAGCCAACAAAGGTAAGCCCAAATTTATTCTCCATGACGGGCCGCCCTATGCCAACGGCCATATCCACCTGGGGCATACTTTAAATAAAATCCTCAAAGACATCATTGTTAAATATCACTCTATGAACGGCTACGATGCCCCCTATGTGCCGGGGTGGGATACCCACGGCCTGCCCATTGAGCAGCAGGCCATTAAGGACCTGGGGCTCAACCGCCGCACCATTGATGTCGTCGACTTCCGCAACCGCTGTCGCGATTACGCCTTAAAATACGTCAGCATCCAGCGGGAGGAATTCAAGCGCCTGGGCGTCCGGGGCGACTGGGAACACCCTTATCTCACCCTGGAGCCGGAATACGAGGCCATCCAGATCGGCATCTTTGGCGAGATGGCCAAAAAGGGCTATATCTATAAGGGACTCAAGCCGGTTTACTGGTGTACCGACTGCGAAACGGCCCTGGCCGAAGCTGAGGTGGAATACGGGGAAAGGCGCTCGCCTTCCATTTATGTCAAGTTCCCGGTGGTTGATGCCCGCGGTCTTTTTGAAGCGGAAGGAAGTTTTATCGTTATCTGGACGACAACGCCCTGGACCTTACCGGCCAATGTGGCCATTGCCCTGCACCCGGAGTTCAAGTATGTCCTGGTCCAGGTGGGGGATGAACGCTACCTCATGGCAGCGGAACTTTACCGCCAGGTCTTGGAACTGCTGGCAATTAAAGATTACCAGGTGGTGGCTGCCTTCACCGGCGCCGAACTGGAAGGGGTTCTCTGTCGCAACCCCCTTATGGACAGGGATTCTGTCGTTATCCTCGGCGAACACGTTACCCTGGAACAGGGTACAGGTTGCGTCCACACGGCCCCCGGTCATGGCCTGGAGGACTACGAAGTAGGTATGCGCTATAACCTGCCGGTACTCTCGCCCCTGGATGACCGGGGCCACTTTACCGAAGAGGGCGGTCAGTTTGCCGGCCTTTTCGTGGAAGAGGCCAATAAAGCCGTGGTCAAAGAGCTGGAAGCCAGGGGGGCCCTGCTGCATTTTAGTTTTATCAAGCACCAGTACCCCCACTGCTGGCGCTGCAAGCATCCTGTTATCTTCCGGGCTACGGAGCAGTGGTTTGCTTCTATTGACGGCTTCCGGCAGCAGGCCCTGGAAGCTATTAAAAAAGTAAAATGGATCCCGGCCTGGGGCGAAGACCGCATTTACAACATGGTGGCCGAACGCAGCGACTGGTGTATCTCCCGCCAGCGGACCTGGGGCGTGCCCATTCCCATCTTTTACTGCGTAGACTGCGGCAAAGAAATCATCAACGATGCCACCATCAGCCACTTGCAGGAACTTTTCCGGGAATTCGGTTCCAATGTGTGGTTTGCCCGGGAGGCGCAGGACCTGGTGCCGGAAGGGTTAAAATGCCCTGCCTGCGGTGGCCGGGAATTCCGCAAGGAAACGGATATTATGGACGTATGGTTTGATTCCGGTTCCAGCCACGCCGCCGTGCTCACCACCAGGCGGGAACTGGGCTGGCCCGCCGACCTGTACCTGGAGGGCAGTGACCAGCACCGGGGCTGGTTTAACTCCTCCCTGTCGACGGCAGTGGCCACCCGTGGGCAGGCCCCTTACCGCCAGGTACTGACCCACGGCTTTCTGGTAGATGAGGAAGGACGCAAGATGTCCAAGTCCCTCGGTAACGGCATCGACCCGGCGGATGTCATCCGGGAAAAGGGGGCCGATGTCCTGCGCCTGTGGGTGGCTTCGGCCGACTACCGGCGGGATGTAGCTGCTTCACCCGGCATCATGCAGCAGCTTACTGAGGCTTACCGCAAAATCCGCAATACCTGCCGGTTCCTGCTGGCCAACCTTTACGATTATGATCCCGAAAAAGATAAAGTAAGCCGGGAGGAAATGCTGGAAATAGACCGCTGGGCCATGGATAAACTCCAGCGCCTGGTGGCCAGGGTCACGAAAGCCTATGAAGATTATGAGTTCCACGTGGTCTACCATACCATCCACAATTTCTGTGCCGTCGATTTAAGTGCCGTCTACCTGGATATCATTAAGGACCGCCTCTATACCTGGCCGGCCGCTTCCCGGGGGCGGCGTTCGGCCCAGACGGTGCTTTATGAAACTATCAACGTCCTGGTACGACTGTTAACGCCAATACTCGCCTTTACCACGGAAGAAATCTGGCGTTATCTACCAGCAACTCCTGGAAAACCCTTCAGTGTCCAGCTGGCCGGCTGGCCGCAGGTGCAGGATGCATTCCTGGATGACGAGCTGCAGGCCCGGTGGGATAAAATTTTCCAGGTCCGGGATGTTGTTACCCGCGCCCTGGAGCGGGCCCGCCAGGAGCAGGGCCTGGGCAATTCCTTAAACGCCGCCGTCCACCTTTACCCTGATACCGGGCTGTACCGGTTCCTCCAGCCCCTGGAAGGGGAACTGGCGACCATCTTTATTGTTTCCCTGGCAGTTTTACATTCCCCGGGGGAAGAGGCTCCGGCCACTGCCTTTGCCGCCGAGGACCTCCCGGGTCTCAAGGTTCTGGTCGAGATGGCTCCTGGTGAAAAATGTGAACGCTGCTGGATGGTCAGCCCCACCGTAGGCCGGGACAGCGACCATCCTACCCTGTGCGAGCGCTGTGCTGCTGTTTTGCGCCAGGCTTAAAAGAACCAGCCATAAAAATGGAGGAGTTGGCCATACTAAAAAAGCCTGTAACTTGCTACTAGATCATTCCAGGCGGAAGTAATAACCAGGAAAGGATGGGCAGGGACGGTGAGGCTATTCCAGGCAGAAGACTTTTTGCCCGTGGAAGTTCCGGTGGGGGTTTCTGGTCGCCATATCCATCTCTGCCGGGAGGATCTCGACGCCCTTTTTGGCCCCGGCTATGAACTGACAGTCTACCGGGAACTCAGCCAGCCCGGGGAATTTGCCGCCAGGGAGACGGTGACCATCGTCGGTCCCCGTGGCGTCCTGGAGGGGGTCCGGGTCCTGGGGCCGCTACGGCCCTACTCCCAGGTGGAAATAGCCATGACCGACGGTTTCCGCTTGGGACTAAAGCCGCCAGTACGGGAATCCGGCGACCTGGCTGATACGCCTGGCATCGCGGTGGTCGGGCCGGCCGGAGCCATCAACCTGCCCCGGGGGGTTATCTTAGCGGCCCGCCACATCCATATGGAAGAAGACCGGGCTAAGGCCCTCCACCTCAATGACGAGCAGCTGGTCCAGGTCTGGGTCCCCGGTATAAGGGGCATGATCTTAGATAACGTTATTATCCGGACCAGCCCCCACTACCGCCTGGAGCTGCACCTGGATACCGACGAAGCCAATGCCGCCCTCCTCGCCGGCGGTGATAAGGTTAGAATCCTGCGACCGTAAGACGCAGGATTTTTTGTTTTAAGACGCCTGGTGGCAGGGAAAGATATTTATTGCGGGAAGTTGGGTAGTACAGGCGGGGTGTAATATTTTTGGCTGAAGCAGAGCGCGGGGCTGCTTTCCTGGCCGAAAAGGTGCAGCAATTAATCACCACCATAGAAAAGGCCAACGTCGCCGAGTGGATAGAACTCTACCACCGGCCCTGGCGGCTCCTGTACTTGAACTTTGCCGCCGGGGTAGCCAGGGGCCTGGGTATAGCTGTGGGTTTTACCATCCTGGGCGCCATTGTGATCTACATCATCCGCGAGCTGGCCCTGCTCAACCTGCCGGTTATCGGTAAACTTATTGCGGAAATTGTCCGCATGGTCCAGCAGGAGGTTTATTAAAAGGAGGCATCTAATATGTATGCAAAATTCCTGGAGCATTTTCGCCAGAAATTGCTGGAGGAAAAGAAAAGGCTGGAAGAACAAATAGATACCTTTAACAGCGGGGGATTGCGGGAGTCCCTGCTGGAGTCCACCCAGGAGCTTTCCCGCTACGATAACCACCCGGGGGATCTCGGCAGTGAAGAATTCGAGCGCAGCAAAGACCTGGCCTTGAGGGATAACGCCCGCATCCAGCTGCAAAAGATAGACGATGCCCTGGAGAGCATCCAGGAAGGGACCTACGGCTACTGCCGGGTGTGTGGACAGGAGATACCCCGGGAACGGCTGGAGGCTATCCCGGAAACTACCCTGTGCCTGGAGTGCCGTAAAAAAATGGAAGGAGCAGGAGACATTAACCGGCGCCCCATCGAAGAGCAGGTCATCTTGCCTCCCTTTGGCGGCCAGTTCTCTGACCCGTATCAAAAACACCCGGATGAGGAAGAAGCCATCATGTATGACGGCGAAGACACCTGGCAGGACCTGGCCCAGACTATTGAACACGCTTCGGAATCCCGCAGCGGGGCCTACTTTGGCCCCCTGGACCTGGATGAAGACCAGGGTTATGTTGAGCCGGTAGAAGGCATCCCCTATTTTAAAGGTGCCGACGGCATGTTTTACGAAGATACCGGAGCCTACATTGATGACGAAGGGGCCCCGGAGGAAAAGGTAATTGGCGATGCCGGCTGGGACCGGGTGCTGCGGGATAGGGACGAAAAAGATAGTTAGTCATAGGGTATAGTTTCCATGGTATCATTGGCCTTGCCAAAGGAAAAGACGGTGGTGGTATCCTTTTCCGGCAGCAATCGTTGAAAATCGCCGCAGTTGGTATCCAGTCCGTTCCTGGTGATGTGGATGGTCTCCAGCTTGCAGAAACCGGCCCCATCGTGGTGGACGCAGATATCTACCTCACAGTATATGCGGGGCAAAGCAAATCCCCCTTCCTACATCTCACTTCCCACTTCCTCAAATGGCCTCGCCCTCGCTCTCCAGCAAAACCTGCGGCCGCTGCGTCGCCCGGGAGAAGCTCGCTCGCTCCAAACAAAAGCCACCCCTCAAAAGTAGTTTACCCATACCGGCTGACGTGGTATGATAGAGAACTAGAGAACGGGGGAGGAGTTTATGCACAAAGCCTTAACCATTGCCGGTTCCGATTCCGGGGGCGGGGCCGGTATTCAGGCCGACTTGAAGACCTTTGCCGCCCTCAAAGTTTACGGTACCAGTGTGATTACTTCCGTGACGGCCCAGAATACCCTGGGGGTGCAGGGGACCTTCGACCTGCCGCCGGAGTTCGTCGGCCGGCAACTGGACGCTGTTTTAAGCGATATCGGTGCCGACGCCGTCAAAACCGGCATGCTGGCCAATGCCGGTATTATCGAAGTCGTAGCCGCCAAGGTGCAGGAGTACGGGATAAAGAACCTCGTTATTGACCCGGTCATGGTGGCCAAGAGCGGCCATCTCCTGCTGGCCCGGGAAGCCCGCCGGGCTTTGCAGGAAAAACTGCTGCCCCTGGCCCTGGTCATTACCCCCAACCTGGATGAGGCCGGCGTTCTCACGGGACGCGAGATTAGCAGCGAAGATGAGATGGTAGCCGCGGCCCGGGAGTTGCATGACCTGGGTGTACCCTATGTTTTAGTCAAGGGAGGGCACCTGGCCGGCGCGGCAACTGATATTCTCTTTGATGGCCGGGAAGCCCGGCGTTTTACCGCTCCCCGCCTGGATAACCGCCACACCCACGGGACGGGCTGTACCCTGTCGGCAGCCATCGCCGCTTTCCTGGCCCTGGGTTTGACGGTACCCGCAGCGGTAGCGGAAGCCAAGGAGTATATCCAGACGGCTATCAGCCAGGCCCGGGCCGTAGGTCAAGGCTACGGGCCGGTGCACCACCTGGCACCCTATTATTCCTGGGGGGATTGATCTTGCCCTTTTTATTACTGGTAGCCCTGGTACTGGGCATTGACCAGTTGAGCAAGTATATCATCCGGGCCAATTTCCGGCCCAATGAGAGCCTGCCGGTAATCAATTCAGTTTTTCATTTAACTTACGTCAATAATCCCGGGGCGGCCTTTGGCCTCCTGGCCTATAAAACTCCGGTTTTTATAGGCGTGACCCTGCTGGTGGCGGTTATTATCCTGGTAGCTTACCGCTTCCTGCCGCCAGGCCGTATACTCTTGCGCCTGGCCCTGGCCTTGATGCTGGGCGGCGCCCTGGGTAACCTCATTGACCGCCTGCGCTTTGGTTATGTAGTTGACTTCCTCGATTTCCGCATCTGGCCGGTTTTTAACCTGGCTGACATGGCTATCGTTAGCGGCGTTATTCTCCTCTGCTGGGAACTCCTGGGGCCGGCAGGTGAACAGGGGAAGAGCCTGTGAGCCGTCGCATAGAGCTGGAAGTTCCCCCGCAAGACAGGGGAAAGCGCCTGGATGCCTGGCTGGCCGGCGAGCTGGAAGGGGTATCCCGTTCCCGCGTCCAGCAACTGCTGGATGCCGGCGAGGTTACTTTCCCCGGAGGGGGACAGCCGAAAGCCAATTACCGCCTGCGGGGCGGGGAAAAAATCCAGGTCAACCTGCCGGAGCCGGCGCGGCTGGAGGTAGGACCTGAACCTATCCCCCTGGACATCCTCTACGAAGATAAGGATATTATTGTCGTCAACAAGCCCCAGGGTATGGTTGTCCACCCGGCTCCCGGCAATGAGCACGGTACCCTGGTCAATGCCTTATTGTACCACTGTGGTGATCTATCGGGTATAAACGGCGTCCTGCGGCCGGGTATAGTGCACCGCCTGGATAAAGATACCTCCGGCATCCTGGTGGCAGCTAAAAATGATGCGGCCCACCAGGGGCTGGCGGCCCAGGTCAAGTACCACAGCATGAAAAGGGTTTACCTGGCCCTGGTCCACGGGGTAGTGACCGAGCCCCGCGGCCGTATTGAGGCGCCCATCGGCCGGCACCCTGTCGACCGGCAGCGCATGGCGGTTACTGAGAAAAATTCCCGGGAGGCCATCACCCATTACCGGGTTCTAGAGCAGTTTGACCGGTATACCCTGCTGGAGGCGCGGCTGGAGACGGGGCGCACCCACCAGATCCGGGTGCACATGGCTTTCCTGGGTCACCCGGTGGTAGGTGACCCCAAATACGGCCCCCGCCACTGCCCCTTTGTCCTGCCGGGGCAGCTCCTGCATGCCGGTTGCCTGGGTTTTAACCACCCCGTACGAGGCGATTACCTGGAGTTTACGGCACCGCCGCCGCCGGTCTTTTTACAGGTCCTGGAAACTTTAAGGCGGGAGAAAAAGGGAGAGGGGTAGAGAAGATGCCTGGCGGATGGGTTACTGTGGCCGTAAGGGAGAGGGTAGAAGCCCTGATGGTCCAGGGCTTACTCGAGGCTGCCGGCCTGCCGGTACGCCTGCTGGGAGAGGCCCTGGGGAACATTTATGGCTTTAATACCGGCCCCCTGGGGATGGTCCAGGTGCAGGTACCGGCGGAAGTTGCCGGTCAGGCGCGGGACCTCCTGGCAGCAGGATTCCAGGGTGAGGTGCCCCATGACCGGTAAACTCCAGAATCCCCTCAACGATCTAGACGGCCGGGAATGGCTGTACTGGACCGACACCCTCTACATTACCACCTACCCCCCCGATGCTACCCACCCTCTGCGCAAGCAACACGGGGCCATGAAGCCGCCGGAGGTCATGGCGGAAATTGTCCGTTTTTTTACCAAAAAAGGCGAGCTGGTCCTGGACCCCTTTGCCGGGGTGGGGGGAACCCTCCTGGGGGCGGCCCTGGCCGGGCGGCCGAGTCTTGGTTTTGAACTCGACCCCCGCTGGGTAGCTATCTACCGGGCCATCCAGCGAGATTTTGTCATTGAGAATGGGGTTATCCGCCGCCGGGAAGGGGCGGTTGCCGGCGGGGAACCCCTGACCGGGGAAATGCGCGAGGGCGACTGCCTGTGCCTCCTGAAGGAGTTACCAGCCGAATCCATACCGGCGGTAATTACCGATCCTCCTTACGGGATTAACCATGGCGCTACAGGCTTCAGCAAGGAGACCAACTTTAATATGCTCTCTCCTTTGCTGGAAAATGACCTGGGCCAGGCCCCCGACCTGGCCAGTTTCCTGGGGCGCCTGCAGGAGATCGGGCAGGAAATCCGGCGGGTACTCATGCCCGGCCGCTACCTGGTCATGCTGGTGGGGGACCGTTACCAGCAGGGAGAATATGTTCCCCTGGGTTTTTTAGTAGCCCAGGCCATGCGCGAGATCGGCTTCAAATTTAAAGGAGTGAAGATCTGGTCCAACAAGGCCACCCGCCGCCACCTGAAGCCCTATGCCGTTAAATCAGTCTTTGTACCAAACATTACCCACCAGAACATCCTTATCCTGAGGAAGGAATGAAGCAAAGTTGACCCAGCTATTGGCTGTCGGGGCCCAGGTAGGAGCCCTGTTTTTCTATGTCTTCCTGGGGTTCCTGGGGCGCCGGCGTAAGATTTTGACCGCCCAGGGCGATCAAGTTATTTCCGACATCATCTTTTATTTTACTATGCCAGCCCTGACCGTCACCTCCATGAATCTCAAGGTGTCCGGCCAGGAATTAACAAACGCCTTCCTGGTCCTGGCCGCCGCGGTGGTACTGGTCCTTGGCTCCTACGCCCTGTGCGTCCTGGCGGTGAGCCGGCTGCGCCTGCCCCTGAAGACGAATTATGCCTTTCGCTTTACCACCGCCTTTGGTAATGTGGCTTACCTGGGCTTCCCGGTGGCCTACATCCTGTGGGGCCAGCTGGGGGTCTTTTATGCCGCCATGTATGCCCTGGGCCACAATGTCCTCTTCTGGACTTTAGGGGTCTGGTTAATGCAGGATCACCAGGAACCCAAAGGCCTCGACTGGCGCCAGATTTTGAACATCAATGTCCTGGCCATTATCCTGGGCCTCGTCCTGGCCCTCTGCCATTTCCAGCTACCGCCCCTTATTTCCCGTCCCCTGGATGGCCTGGGCCAGGCTACCATACCCCTGGCCCTCCTCCTGGTGGGTTCCATGCTGGCCGAATCTCCTATCCGTACCCTGGCCGGCAATAAGATAGTTTACCTTATAGTGGCAATCAGGTTGATAATCTTACCCCTCCTGGCCCTGGGGGCCATGTTCCTTGTCCCAGGTTGGGATAAGAATGTCCGCCTGCTGGTTATTATGGAGATGGCCATGCCGGCAGCGGCCATTGCCCCGGCTGTGGCGCGGAAGTATGACGGCGATTACAACCTGATCTCCGAAGGGGTGGTAGCTACCACCCTGGTTTCCCTGTTAACCATCCCCCTCTGGGCCTGGTTGTTAAATTACCATATATTGACATAAAATTCTATTTTTCTGGCAGGAAAATCCAGGCCGGGTGTCAAATAATACCAGGCAAATAATGGTTAATCCTTAAAAACTGGAAGAGGTGACACCCATGGCCAAAAAGCCTAAAAATGCTACGGCTCCCAAGATAACTAAAGTTAAAGTAACGGGAAAACTGGATTCCCTCACCGACCTGCTCAAATTACGCTTATTCGAGTACTCGCCCCAATCGGTGGACGAGCTGGTCCAGGAAGCGCAGCAGCACCTGCTGGCCAACCATAACCTGGCCAAGATCCAGAAAAACGTTAACCGCTGCCTGACCAAAAACCCCTGCTTTCGCAGTGAAGGCAAGGGACTCTGGTGCCTGCGCCTGGACGGCTTGAAGGAAAACGATGCCGCTCACCGCGTCCTCCAGGCGGAAGGGGATGCCCTGCGCTTGAGTGAAATCAACGAGGAGTTAAAGGAAGCCGGCAAGCCGGAAGTACCGGGGGAACAAAAACTGGTGGCCGACGGCCGTTTCTTGAGGCTCAAGGATGGTCGCTGGGGCCTCATCCACTGGGCTTATGTCGAACCGGAGCCCGCGGTAGAGTCGGCTAAAGGGGTGCAGGAAGTGGCGGCCACCAAGGCAGGAACTCCCCCGGCCATGGGGAGCCAGCAACCCCCTGCCCGGGCAACAGCAGCAACTGCTACTGCCTTAACGGGGGAAAAGTCCCGGTCCCAGCCGGAAAATCCGGGCGGGATTACCGGTAATGCCCGGGAATCACAGCCTCCGGGATCTCCCGCCAGGACAGCGCCAGGGGGAGGTAGCAACAGTCCCCAGGTAGTGGAACTACCCCGGGCCGGCGAGCAGATTCTCCCCCTGGCCCAACCGGCGCCGGCGGCTAAAGAAAGCGATTTCTGGGATAAGTTATTCCCACTTAAGCCCACCGGCGAGAAGCCGGCACCGCCGGCAGCGTCGAAGTTTACCCCGGCGGCGACTGCACCCAAGGAACCGCCGGCCTGGGAGGAAATAGCCGCCGGGGCCGAAGCCGCCGCCCTTTCCCTGGAAACAGAAAAGTTATCCTTTGCCCCCAAGGAATTTAGCCTGATTAACGGCGGCAGGGCTGCTGCCGGCCGCCAGGTGGAGCAAAAGGATGAGGAAAAAGAAAAGCTGCGCCGGGAAATAGAAGACCTGCGCCAGGAGAACAAAAACCTGCTGGGCGACCTGGAAAAACTCCACCGGCGCAAGGAAGAGCTGCGCCAGGAGCTGACCCAGGTAGAAGAGCAGCTGGTAAACTTGCGGGTTGAGCGGGATACCCTGAAGAAAAGGGTCAGCCACCTGGAGACCCGCCTCATGCAGCTCCAGGGAACCCTCAATAAAACCGTCAGCGATGCCCAGGCCGAACAGTCGCGCCTGAAGCAACAGCTGCGGGAGCAGGAATACCGCCTCCAGACGACCCTCATTGCCAATGAAGACCTGGAACGGACGGTGGCCGACCTGCAAAAGGAACGGCAGGAGTTAAAGCGCCAGCTCTCCTTCTGGCCGGTGCGCCTGGCCTTGCGCCTGGCGGCCCTCTTCGGTTTCAGCCTGCCCCGCGAGAGGACGCGGGCCAGGGCCTACAGCCGCTAGGCCCTTGCTAAAAATGGCAACCATGGCTTATAATATTATTAAACCTTTACCCCGGTCAAAGCGGGGTATTTTTATTGAGGCAGGGTGGTTGGCTTTGACGGATGTTGTCCGGGCCCGGGGCCTGGTAAAAAAATATGATGATTTTACGGCTGTGAAAGGGATAGATTTTGCGGTCCATCCCCGGGAATGTTTCGGCTTTTTGGGACCCAACGGTGCCGGGAAAACTACCACCATCAAGATGATCCACTGTTTTACCCCGGTTACTGCCGGTAGTTTAGAAGTGCTTGGCTATGACGTGCGCCGCCAGCCGCGGGAAATTAAGGCCCGGCTGGGGGTCGTACCCCAGGAAGATAATCTAGACCCGGAGTTAACAGTGCAGGAAAACCTGCTTCTCTATGCCGGCTATTTCGATATCCCCCGGGGGGAGGCCAGGCAGCGGGTCCAGGAACTCCTCGCCTTTGCCGGCCTGGAGGAAAAGGCCGGCGTTGAGGTTGAGCACCTCTCCGGGGGAATGAAGCGGCGCCTGGCCATTGCCCGGGCCCTGGTAAATAAACCGCAGCTTTTAATCTTAGATGAACCTACCACCGGCCTGGACCCGGAAGCCCGCCACCTGGTCTGGGAGAAATTGCGCCAGCTCAAAGCGGCCGGGGTGACCCTGATTCTCACTACCCACTACCTGGAAGAGGCGGCCCAGCTATGTGACCGGCTGGTGATCATGGACGGGGGAATAATCCTGGAAGAAGGGGCACCCCGGGAGCTGGTCCAGCGCCATATTGGCCGGGAAGTCCTGGAACTGGCGCCGGTAGACGGCGAGGCCAGGGCCTTTTTACCCCTGGTGGCCGGCAGCATTCTTGCCCACCAGACCATCGGCCAGACCCTGTATTTATATACCAACAACGGCCGCGAGGTCTGGCGGCAGGTCCAGGGCTTAAACAGTCACTTCAGCCACATGATGTTAAGGCCGGCCACCCTGGAGGACGTTTTCCTTAAGCTCACCGGGAGGGGCCTGGATTAAAATGGATATTTCTTACCGTGCCTGGAAGGTTTTCTGGCGTAATTTTGTCGTCTTTCGCAAGACCTGGCTGACCAACATTATGTTCAATTTCCTGGAACCCCTGCTATACCTTACGGCCATGGGTTACGGCATGGGCCACTATATCCCGGCCATCCAGGGTATGAGTTACCTCCAGTTCCTGGCTCCCGGGCTGATTGCCTCTTCGGCCATGTGGGCCACGGCCTCCGAGTGTACCTATGACAGCTTTGTCCGCATGAAGTTTCAAAAGACCTACCATGCCATTGTGGCCACCCCGGTGAGCCTGGATGAGGTAGTGGTGGGGGAGATGCTTTTCGGGACCTTTAAAAGTGTCCTCTATGGCACGGTGATTTTGCTGGTAATTTTGTTCCTTGGCCTGGTGCGATCGCCGGCAGCCCTGCTGGTACCACTGGTCCTGGTGTTATGCGGCTTTGTCTTTGCCGAATTGGGGATGATCTGGACCGGCCTGGTACCCAAGATAGACACCTTTAGCTACTTTTTTACTCTCATCATTACCCCTATGTTTCTCTTTGCCGGGGTTTTCTTCCCCCTGGATGCCCTGCCGTTAATCGTCCAGCGCCTGGCCTGGCTGATCCCCCTTTACCATGTGGTGGAGCTAGTCCGGCCCCTGGTCCTAGGGCAATTAAGCCCAGTTCTCCTGGTCCATGCAGCCTGGCTGGTAGTTTTTATTGCCATCTTTTTCTACCCACCCCTTTACCTCCTGCGCCGGCGGCTGAGGGGGTGAACCGCTAGAATTACCCGACGGCCTGCGCGGGGATACCCTGAGGTTATACTACGAAATCAAACCCCGGTACAGCGGGGTATTTTTATAGGTATGGGGTACCATAAGGAAAAAAGCCATACCGGACACAACAAACTATCGCCGGGTGATTGTTGAACAGGAGGCTTCCACGGCGGTAATGGCGATAGCTTTACAATTTCCGGGAATTCATGATAAGATTATTTTGCGGTTAAACTTTGTAAAAAGAAGCAGGTTAAAGGGGGGTGCTCAATGGGTACTGCAGCTCAGAAATTGAGCGACCTGGAAAGGGGCCTGATGGAACTCGTTTACCAGTCCCGGCTCAGTGAAATGAAGATCAAAGAGCTAGCCGAGGAAATGATCGATTTCAAGGATGAGATGAAGGAATTCAAGGATGAGATGAAAGAGTTCAAAGACGAGATGAAAGTATTCGTAGACGAGATGAAGGAATTCAAAGATGAGATGAGGGAATTCAAGGATGAGATTAAGGAATTTAAAGAGGAGATGCGGCAATCGAAGCGAGACATGGATAAGAAGTGGGGCGACCTGGCCAGGAAGATGGGAACCCTGATTGAGGATATCTTTATCCCCTCTTTTGACCTGGCCATTGAAAGATATTTCCACCTTACGCCCCGGGATGTCATGCCGCGGCGGAAAATAAGAAAGAGCGGTGATACCCTGGAAGTGGATATCCTGGCTTACGCCGGTGAAATGGCTTTTATCGTGGAGGTCAAGGCTTCTCCCAACAGGTTGGAATATGTCGATGATTTTATCGGCAAGTTAAAAATCCTGCCTGATTTCCTGCCGGAGATACAAAATTATAAAATTGTACCCATCTATGCGGCCCTGGATATGGAGGACAAAACCATCGCCCTCCTGACCCGAAATAATATTTATGCTATGGTTGTCCGGGGAGATATTTTGGAACTGGTCAATTTCCAGGACCTCGAAAGGAAAAATGACTAACACCAAGGCCATAAAAGCGGAGCAAGGGGGTAAAGGCTATTATCACCGTTGGTACTTTATTCAGCCCTTATGCCTGGGTGCTCATTATCCTGGCGGCAGTGGTTATTTTCGGACCGAAGCGGCTACCCGACATCGGCCGCGGCCTGGGCCGGACCATCAAAGAGTTTAAAAAAGGCCTGGATGCTGGCGATAAGCCGGAGAAGAAATAGGGTTGGAGGAATGGCAAATGCTCAACCGGCCTTTGCTGGCTATCGATATCGGTGGCGGTACCCAGGATATCCTGCTCTACCGGCCGGACCAGCCGCTGGAAAACTGCGTCCAGCTTATTTTACCCTCGCCGACGGTCATCTGCGGCCGGCAGGTGGAGGCGGCCACAGCCGCCCGCCGGGACGTCTTTCTTACCGGCTATCTCATGGGCGGCGGTGCCCTGGTGGGTGCCCTGCGCCGCCACCTGGCTGCCGGTTTAAAAGTCTATGCAACGGCCACCGCAGCGCGGACGGTTTATGACGATCTGGACAGGGTACGTCAACTGGGCATTGAAATAACGGAAGAACCGCCCGGGGATGCCGTGACCATTAAAACGGGCGATGTTGATCTTGATACCCTGGCCGGGAGCCTGGCTCCCTATGGCGTCAGTCTTCCGGCGGAAGTGGCCATAGCCGTCCTGGATCACGGCGAGGCGCCGAAAGGCACGAGCGACCGCCTCTTTCGCTTCCAGCACTGGCAGCGCTTTGTGGCCGGCGGTGGCCGCCTGGCAGACCTCCTCTACCGGGAGCCGCCGCGTTATCTGACTCGTATGCAGGCCGTGCGGGAGCAGGTGCCGGGGGCCTGGCTCATGGACACCGGCGCGGCCGCCCTGTGGGGCGCCCTGGGCGATGAAAAGGTGGCAGCCTATAGCGCGGAAGGGTTAATTGTTGTTAACTGCGGCAACCAGCACACCATCGGCGTCCTCCTCCAGGGCCGGCGGGTTTGGGGCCTCTTTGAGCACCATACCAGTTGCTTAAGCGGTCACAAGCTGGCGGGTTACGTGGAAAAGCTGCGGGCCGGGGATCTTACCAATGAGGAAATCTTTAATGACGGCGGTCATGGCTGCTATATTGACCCCGGCTACCGGCCAGGTGGGGGTTTCCGCTTCGTTGCCGTAACGGGACCGCAGCGCCGTTTGACCATTCATCAGGATTACTACTGGGCCGCTCCCTATGGTGACATGATGCTTAGCGGCTGCTTCGGCCTGGTAGCCGCGGTGGCCAGTAACACCGGTAAAGTTGCCCCTTGACAGGGGACAAACTTTGGGCTAAACTACCATAGCGAAGGTCCTTTTAAGTTAGTCCGGTGAGGCTAGCAAGGGAGTAGTAAAGGTATACTAGTGGTATGCTAAGCCTGCGCCAACCTTCATGCGCAGGTTTTTTAATGCCCGTAGGAGGGGTTAAGATGGAGCTGGCGGTCAAAGCCAGGATCATGGATGCCGATAAGCTGCGCCGGGCCCTGACCCGCATAGCCCATGAGATCCTGGAGCGCAACCGCGGGACGGGAAACCTGGTCCTGATCGGCATCCGGCGGCGGGGCGTACCCCTGGCCGAACGACTGCAGAAACTCATTGAGGAGATTGAAGGGGTGAAGGTACCCTTAGGTATTCTCGATATCACCCTCTATCGCGATGATCTCACCACCTTGAGTGTCCAGCCGGTTATTCACCGTACCCAGATCCCCTTTAATATCAGCGGTAAGAAGGTAGTCCTGGTGGATGATGTCCTCTTTACCGGCCGGACGGTCCGGGCGGCCCTGGATGCCTTGATTGACCTGGGCCGGCCGCAGAATATTCAACTGGCAGTAATCATTGACCGGGGCCACCGGGAATTACCCATTCGCGCCGATTATGTGGGGAAAAATGTTCCCACCTCCCGTAAAGAAGAGATTGCCGTTCAACTTGAGGAAATTGACGGTGTCGACCAGGTATTGATCAGGGAATTGCCTCAAGAAGCCGATGTCAGTCCTTGAAATTAGTCCCGTGAGGCTAATAAGGACGGGCGACAGCGGTCCTCCTTATTAGCCGGTAAGCTGATAAGGAGTTTTTTATGCCCGGGAAACGGAGGGATTTGATTTGCGCTTACAGCACAAGGACCTGCTGGGGTTAAAGGACCTCACGGCAAAAGAAATCGAACTCATCCTGGAGACGGCTGGCCCTATGAAGGAGATCCTCGGCCGCGATATTAAAAAAGTCCCTACCCTGCGGGGCAAGCTGGTGGTTACCCTTTTCTACGAACCCAGCACCAGGACGCGGACTTCCTTTGAGCTGGCGGCCAAGTACATGGGCGCCGATACGGTGAGCATCGCTACCGCCACCAGCAGCATCCAGAAGGGCGAGTCCTTAAGGGATACGGCCCGTACCCTGGCGGCCATGGGTACCGACGCCGTCATCATCCGCCACAGTGCTGCCGGCAGCCCGGCGCTTTTAGCCCGTACTATTGAAGCGTCGGTTTTAAACGGCGGCGACGGCATGCACGAGCATCCCACCCAGGCCCTGCTGGACATGTTTACTATCAAGGAAAAGCTGGGCGGCTTCAAGGGCTTGAAGGTGGCCATCCTGGGGGACATCCTCCACAGCCGCGTGGCCCGTTCCAACATCTGGGGCCTGACCAAGATGGGCGCCGAAGTGCGGGTAGTCGGCCCGGCGACCCTGATGCCCCCAGAGGTCGAAAAGCTGGGCGTCAAGGTTTACTACAACGCCGAAGAAGCCCTCAAAGATGTGGATGTCATTAACGTCCTGCGCATCCAGAAGGAGCGGCAGAAGAAGGGCCTCTTCCCATCCCTGCGGGAATACGCCCGCCTGTACGAATTGACCCCCCAGCGTCTCAAACTCGCCCGGCCCGGCGCCCTGGTGCTGCACCCCGGTCCCATGAACCGCGGCGTGGAGATTGCCCCGGCGGTAGCCGACGGCCTGCAGGCAGCCATCAACGAACAGGTTACCAACGGCGTGGCCGTACGCATGGCCCTGCTTTACCTGCTGATTGGAGGTGCCAACTGATGGCCATTTTAATCAAAGGCGGGCGGGTAATTGACCCGGCCCAAAACCTGGACGCCCGGCGCGACCTGTTACTTGAGGGCGATAAAATAGTTGCCCTGGAAGCCGACATCACAGCCCCGGCGGGGGCCAGGGTAATTCCTGCCGAGGGAAAGATTGTTACCCCTGGTCTCATTGATATGCATGTTCATTTGCGCGAACCGGGGTACGAGCAGAAGGAGACCATTGCCACCGGTACCCGGGCGGCGGCTGCCGGGGGATTTACGGCCGTGGCCTGCATGGCCAATACCAATCCCGTGGCCGACAGCGCCAGCGTCATAACCTTTATCAAAGAAAAGGCGCGGCAGGAAGGGGTAGTCCGGGTTTATCCCGTAGGTGCCCTGTCCAAAGGGCTGGAAGGTAAGGAGATAGCGGAAATCGGGGAACTGGCGGCGGCCGGCGCAGTAGCTATTTCCGACGACGGCCACCCGGTAATGAACGCCCTGGTCATGCGGCATGCCCTGGAGTATGCCAAAATGTTCAACCTGCCGGTAATTAGCCACTGTGAAGATACCGATCTGGCTAACGAAGGTCTCATGCATGAAGGCATTTTGTCTACTATCCTGGGCCTTCGGGGGATACCGGCGGCGGCGGAGGAGGTGATGGTCGCCCGGGATCTTATCCTGGCGGAAATTACAGGAGGAAGGCTGCACCTGGCCCACGTCAGCACGGCCGGTTCCGTCCGTCTCCTCAAAGAAGCCAGGATGCGAGGTGTTAAAGTAACGGCTGAAGTTACACCCCATCACCTCTGCCTGACGGACGAACTGGTCCAGAGCTATGACACCAGCACCAAGGTCAACCCGCCCCTGCGGCCGGCGGACCACGTGGCGGCCGTGGTGGCAGCCCTGGCGGCCGGTGAGATTGATGCCATCGCCTCTGACCACGCTCCCCACGCCGATGAGGATAAGGATGTAGAATACGATTACGCTCCCTTCGGCATGGTGGGCCTGGAGACGGCCGTCCCTCTGGTGGTGACGGAGCTGATTCTACCTGGCAAATTAACCTGGCTGCAGGCCATCAGGGCCTGGACGGTGAACCCGGCCTGGATTTTAAATGTACCCGGGGGCAACCTGGCGCCGGGGGGAGTTGCCGACGTGACCATCATTGACCCGGAGTTGGAGAAAGAAGTCAATGTCAACGAATTTTACTCCCTGGGTCATAACTCGCCCTTGCATGGCCGCAAGCTAAAGGGCTGGCCGGTAGCGACCATCGTCGGCGGCCGCATCGTTATGGAGCAGGGGAAGGTCATAGAGGATTGACTTATGAGGGCCAACAACCCCGCCACGAAGGCAAATAATTTGGCGAAGGAACCTAACCTCTCCTGCAAGAAGATATCGAAACGTTATTTTTAGAGGAGTGAACGCCGGTGCAAGGGTTTTTGGTGCTGGCAGACGGTACGGTTTTTACCGGTGAGGCCTTAGGTTATCCCGGCCGCTGCCATGGGGAAGTGGTTTTCAATACCAGCATGACCGGTTACCAGGAAATCCTGACCGATCCCTCTTACTGCGGCCAGATTGTCGTCCTTACCTATCCCCTGATTGGCAACTACGGCATTAACGCTGAGGATTGGGAATCCCAACGCCCCCAGGTAGCCGGCTTTATCGTCCATGAAGCCTGCCCGCGGCCCAGCAACTGGCGGGCCACCGGGGACATTAACCATTATTTAAAGGAAAACCGCATCCCGGCCCTCCAGGGGGTGGATACCCGTGCCCTCACGCGGCACCTGCGCCACCACGGTACCATGCGGGGTATCCTGGCCACCGGGGAGGTTGATATCGAGGCGCTAAAGGCCTTGGCCGCCACGGAGCCACCTTTAAGCGGGCCCAAACTGGTACCGGCCGTGACCAATAAGGAACCATTTACGGTTGAGGGCGGCGAGCGCCGCATCGTCCTCTATAATTTCGGTGTCAAAGAGAATATCATTCGCTGGCTCCACCGCGTGGGCTGTACGGTCATTGTCATGCCGGCCCGGAGTACCGCGGCTGAAATTTTAGCCGCCCGGCCCCACGGGGTGGCCATTTCCAACGGCCCGGGCGACCCCAAGGATGTCCCCTACGGGGTGGCTACCATCCGGGAACTCCTGGGCAAAGTACCCATGATGGGCATCTGCCTGGGCCACCAGCTCCTGGCCCTGGCCCTGGGGGGCGATACCTATAAGCTCCCCTTCGGTCACCGGGGCGGCAACCACCCGGTCAAGGATTTAAGTACCAGCCGGGTCTACATCACCTCCCAGAACCACGGCTACGCCGTCCGGGCCGAATCCCTGCCGGGAGAAGTGGCCGTCTCCCACGTCAACCTTAATGACGGCACCGTTGAGGGCCTGCGCCACCGGCAACTGCCTATCTTTTCCGTCCAGTACCATCCCGAGTCCTCGCCGGGACCGACTGATTCAGAGTACCTTTTCCATGAATTTATCCAGATGGTAGATGGCAACCTGGGAAAGGAGGGCCACTGAGATGCCGGTTAAACCGGGGTTAAAAAAGATCATGGTCATAGGATCCGGGCCCATTATTATCGGCCAGGCGGCGGAATTTGATTACGCCGGCACCCAGGCCTGCCGGGCTTTAAAGGAAGAAGGGATGGAGGTTGTCCTGGTCAATTCCAACCCGGCTACCATCATGACCGACCGGGACATGGCCGATCGCGTTTACCTGGAACCCCTGACCCTGGATTTTGTAGCCAAGATTGTCCGCCAGGAGCGGCCCGACGGCCTGATCCCCACCCTGGGGGGGCAGATGGGGTTGAACCTGGCCCTGGAGCTGGCCGAAGCCGGCGTCCTGGAGGAAACCGGGGTAGAGCTGCTGGGGACGCCTTTAAAGGCCATCCAGCGGGCCGAGGACCGGGAGCAGTTCAAGGCTATGATGCTGGAACTGGAGGAGCCGGTACCCGAGAGCCGGATTGTCAACACGGTCGAGGAAGCCCTGGCCTTTGCCGGGGAAATCGGTTACCCCATCATTGTGCGGCCGGCCTATACCCTGGGCGGTACCGGCGGCGGGGTGGCCCGTAATGAGGCAGAGCTGGAGTCCATTGCCCTGAAGGGTCTGAAGCTTAGCCTCATCAAACAGGTCCTGGTGGAGCGCTCCGTCGCCGGCTGGAAGGAGATCGAATACGAAGTCATCCGCGACGGGGCCGATAACTGCATTACCGTTTGCAATATGGAAAATATTGACCCGGTAGGCATCCATACCGGCGACAGCATCGTCGTCGCCCCTTCCCAGACCCTTTCCGACCGGGAGTACCACCTTCTCCGCCGTTCAGCTCTAAAAATCATCCGCGCCCTGGGGATCGAAGGGGGCTGCAATATCCAGTTCGCCCTGGATCCCGGTAGTATGCGCTATTACGTCATTGAGGTCAATCCCCGGGTCAGCCGCTCCAGCGCCCTGGCCTCCAAGGCTACCGGCTACCCCATTGCCCGGGTGGCCACCAAGATCGCCCTGGGCCTGACCCTGGATGAGATTCCCAATGCTGTCACGCAGGAGACTAAAGCCTGCTTTGAACCGGCCCTGGATTATGTCGTCGTTAAGATACCGCGCTTTCCCTTTGATAAATTCTCCCTGGCCGAGCGCCTCCTGGGTACCCAGATGAAGGCCACCGGGGAGGTAATGGCCATTGACCGCACCTTCAGCGGCGCCCTCTTAAAGGCCATTCGCTCCCTGGAATTAAAACTCGATGGTTTAAGGGTGCCGGCCTTCCAGCGTTTCAGCGACGGCGCCCTGCGCCGCAAAATGGCCGAGGCCGACGACGAGCGCCTGTTTGTCATTGCCGAAGCCCTGCGCCGGGGCTGGACCATTGCTGCCATCCATGAAATCACCGGCATTGACCCGTATTTTTTAGGCGAGATTGAAGCCATTGTCGCCATGGAAGAAAAACTTATAGCGGCAGGTCCTACCCTGGATAGGGCTACCTTAAGGCGCGCCAAGTCCATGGGCTTCAGCGATGGAGAGATTGCTAACTTTACCGGCCTGCCGCCGGCGGCCATTGCCCGGCAGCGGCAGGAAGAGGGGATCAGGCCTACCTTTAAGATGGTGGATACCTGCGCGGCCGAGTTTGAAGCCGTTACGCCCTATTACTATTCCAGCTACGATGTCGAAGACGAGGTGCGGCCCCTGGACGGCCGCAAGGTTGTGGTCCTGGGAGCAGGGCCCATTCGCATCGGCCAGGGGATCGAGTTTGACTACTGCTCGGTCCATGCCGCCTGGGCTCTGCGCCGCGCCGGGGTGCATCCCATAATGATCAATAACAACCCGGAAACGGTCAGCACCGATTTTGATACCTCAGACCGCCTCTACTTTGAACCCCTGACACCGGAAAATGTCTTGAACGTCCTGGAACGGGAGCGGCCGGAAGGGGTGATTGTCCAGTTCGGCGGCCAGACGGCCATCAACTTAGCCAAGGTAGTGGCCGATGCGGGCTTTAAGGTCCTGGGTACTACGGTGGCCGATATTGACCGGGCCGAAGACCGGGAAAAGTTTGACGCCCTGCTGAATGAACTCCACATCCCCCGGCCCCGGGGCGGGACGGCGACTTCCGTAGCCGGGGCGGCGAGGATTGCCAAAGAACTCGGTTTCCCGGTGCTGGTGCGGCCTTCCTACGTCCTGGGCGGCCGGGCCATGGAGATCGTCCATAGTGAGGGCGAACTCCTGGAGTATGCCACCACCGCCGTCAGGGTGGCCCCAGAACACCCCATCCTGGTGGATAAATACCTGCCGGGGACCGAGGTGGAAGTGGACGCCGTCAGTGACGGTGAGACCGTCCTTATCCCCGGCATTATGGAACACGTCGAGCGGGCCGGCGTCCACTCCGGCGACAGCATTGCCATTTACCCGGCCCACAGCTTACCACCGGGAGTGGCGGAAAAAATTGTTTCCTATACCGAACAGCTGGCCCGGGCCCTCCAGGTGCGCGGCCTCCTCAATATCCAGTTTGTCATTCACCAGGGGGAGGTCTATGTCCTGGAGGTCAATCCCCGCTCCAGCCGGACGGTGCCCTATCTATCCAAGATTACCGGCGTGCCCATGGTAGCCCTGGCCACCAATATTATGCTGGGCCAGAGCCTGGCTGAGCAGGGCTACCAGGGAGGCTTAATGCCGCCACCGGATTTTACCGCCGTGAAGGTCCCCGTCTTTTCCTTCGGCAAGCTCCTCCAGGTGGATACCTCCTTGGGACCGGAAATGAAGTCCACCGGCGAAGTTATGGGCATTGATCCCGTCTATGAGAGGGCCCTTTATAAAGGCCTGGTGGCTGCCGGCTGCGCCATCCCCGGCCAGGGCACCCTGCTGGCCACCATTGCCGATAAGGATAAGGCGGAAGCGGTACCCATCATCAAGGGTTTTGCCGGACTGGGCTTCAAGGTGGTGGCTACCGCCGGCACGGCCGGCGCCCTGGCCGCGGCCGGGCTCTTTGTGGAGAGGGTGGGGAAGATCCGCGAGGGTTCGCCCCATATCCTGGATTATATCCGCGAAGGGAAGATACACTTCGTCCTCAACACCCTGACTAAGGGCAAGATGCCCGGCCGGGACGGCTTTAAGATCCGCCGCGCCGCAGCCGAACTGGGTATCCCCTGCCTGACCTCCCTGGACACGGCCCGGGCCCTGCTGAAAGTGCTCCAGTCCCTGCAGGCCGGGGATGAATTTGAACTTAAACCTTTGCAGGAGTATGTATCCCGCACTTAACCCAAACGTGCCGGCAAATCGCTTAATTGCCTGGTCCGGCCGCCGGACTATCTCCACACCCACTCCGCTTTTACTCCGCTTTTTGAACTAATGGTTCATAAAGTGAGATTAAAGAGCGCCTGTTCTATCCATTTTTAGTACGGGAGATGATTTATATGCCTGCCAGAGATAAAATAATTGTCGCTTTAGATGTCCCCGACCTGGTAGCCGGGAAAAAGCTGGTAGACCAACTTTTCCCCTACGTCGGCATGTTTAAAGTAGGCCTGGAGTTTTACACGGCCGCTGGACCGGCGGCCATCCGTATGATCAAGGAACGAGGCGGCAAAGTCTTTGCCGACCTGAAGCTCCACGACATCCCCAACACCGTGGCCGGAGCGGCCCGGGCCCTGGTGCGCCTGGGGGTGGATATGCTCAACGTCCATGCTGCCGGCGGCAGGAGCATGATGCAGACCGCGGCAGCGGCTGCCAGGGAAGAAGCTGCCGCAGTTGGACGCCCGGCGCCGGTCCTCATTGCCGTTACCGTCCTGACGAGCCTGGATGGGGAAGCTCTGCGCCACGAGGTGGGAATTGAGCGGGAGGTAGAGGAGCAGGTGGTCCGCTGGGCGCGACTGGCCCGGGACTCTGGCCTGGATGGGGTGGTGGCCTCACCCCGGGAGATCCGGGCTATCCGGGAAGCCTGCGGACCGGAATTCGTCATTGTAACGCCGGGGGTGCGCCAGGCGGGAGCCGACCGGGGCGACCAGCGCCGGGTCATGACCCCGGCCGAAGCCCTGAAGCAGGGGGCATCCTACCTGGTTATCGGCCGCCCCATTACGGCTGCCCCCGACCCGGCTGCCGCCGCCAGGGCCATCGGGGAGGAAATGGAGGACGTTATATAACGTTATGAAGGATTACCTGGTGCGGGCTACGGCGGGCGAGGGCCAGATCCTGGCCATAGCGGCGCAAACTACCCTGCTGGTGCAGGAAGCGAAGGACTTGCACAACACTTCGCCTACGGCGACGGCGGCCCTGGGCCGGGTGTTGACCGGGGCGGCCTTGATGGCGGCAACCCTCAAGGAGGGTCAGGGCATTACCATCCGTATCCTGGGTGACGGGCCCCTTGGCAGCATTGTGGCTGTGGCCCGCCCGGGGAGCGTCAAAGGCTATGTGGCGGAACCGGGGGTAGACCTGCCTTTAAGGAGTGACGGCAAGCTGGACGTCGGCCGGGCGGTAGGCAGGGGAATGCTGTATGTGGCTAAAGACCTGGGGTTGAAGGAGCCCTACAACGGCAGCGTGCCGCTTGTTTCCGGCGAGATCGGGGAGGACCTGGCCTACTATTTTACCGCCTCTGAACAAAAACCTTCAGCCGTCGGCTTAGGGGTTCTGGTAGAACCCGGCGGAAAGGTGGGGGCTGCCGGCGGTTATCTTTTGCAGCTCCTGCCGGGAACTGCCGGAGGAATAGCTGAAACCCTGGAAAAAAATATTAAGGCGGCAGGCCCTGTAAGCCGCCTCATCTCCCGGGGGCACACGCCGGAAGATATCCTGGCCCTGCTTTTGCAGGGATTTTCCCTCAAAATCCATGAGCGCCAGCCCTTGCACTACGCCTGCGATTGTTCCCGGGAGCGCTTGCAGGATATTCTCCTGGCTTTAGGCCAGGAAGAACTCCAAAGGCTTCTGGAAGAACAGGGCGGCGCCGAGGCCAGGTGCGCCTTCTGCAGTCGGAAATATCGTTTCAGCCGGGAGGAAGTGACTGAACTTCTCGCTTCCGTTCCAGGCAGGAAGCAGGAAGGTGATTGAGAACAACCGCTCGAGGAGTTAAACCTGGCCCGGCCTTTTAAAGTACAGGGGGATTAGCATTGGTAAAGCTAAGCGGTAGTTCCAGGGAAATGAGGGGTATGTTTTTAGCGGTCCTGGCCGCGGCTGCCCTGGGAACCGAAGGGATAGCGGCCAAATTGGCCTATGCCGGCGGGGCCAACATCCAGACCGTCCTTGCCCTTCGTTTTCTCATGGCGGCGGTTTTTTTCTGGGGCAACCTGTTATTATCTCCTTCAATCCGGAAAATAGACACGACCACCTTTTACCGGCTGGTAGTCCTCTCTACAGGAGGGCAGGGTGTTACGGTGTTGCTGCTTTTTTATTCTTTCTGCCTCATCCCTGCCGCAGCAGCCATACTCCTTTTTTATCTTTACCCGGCAGTTGTAGCTATCCTGGCCGCAATCTTTCTTCAAGAATCTCTGACCAGGTCTACGTTCGGAGCCCTGGCCATTACCTTTTTGGGCCTGATTATAATCCTGGGGGTACCGGCAGGGGGGTGGAACACAGGAGGGGTTGTGGCCGCCCTCCTGGCCGCTGTGACCAACGGCATCTATATGGTAGGCCAGGCCTATATGCTCAAGTGCCTGGACCATAGAACCTTTAATTCTTATATGACTTTGATCGTAGGTGTGGTATTTTTGGCGGTAGCTTTGATGACGGGGGATTTTGACCTTTCCTTTAATATTCAAGCTCTCCTGGCCATTACCGCCCTGGCCTTAATCACTACCGTCCTGGCCTTCACCGCTATGGCTAAAGGGTTGCAATACATAGGCGCACAGCGGGTTGCTATTATCTGTACCTTGGAACCGGCAATTACCGCCGTCCTGGCTAACCTGGTCCTGGGGGAAAAATTGCTGCCCGCTCAGGCCCTGGGAGGGGTTCTTATCATCCTGGGAGTTACCTGGCAGCAATTAGCCCGGCAGGGTAGCGCTTCCCGGAACAGGTCTTAATAAAGCCCCATGCTTTAGCTACCCTGTCTCTGCCGGGTAGGGAGGTCATGTTTCTATACCCTGGCCTTTCTTAGGTTAAAGAAACCCTGGATATTATATAATCAACCGGCATTTATGATCGGCTCCTACCCCATACCAGAGTGGCGCTAGGTTACGCCGGTGGCGGAATCCTAATTTTTCCCGGGAAAAAGGCTGCGACAGATGGCCTGTGGGCTTGAATAGAGTCAGGGGCTGCCTGCCGGCAGCCCCTGGTCCTCATGAGCTTAACCAAACGCCTTTCTTATCTTCGTCAGGCCTGGCGGACCGCCGGAGGCGGACCAACCAATACTGTTCTCGTTTCTCCCATTACTATTTCCTGTAACGCGGAATCGTATCCACATCCCGGTCTTCATTGCGGATCAGATCAATATACGGGAAGCGAGCAACTATAACGCGAATCTCCTTCTGCGGCGTACCCGGGGTTCCCCAGATTAATGTGAGCTCTTTTCCTATTTCCGCATAGTTGGGGTCAATAAATCCGAGAGAAATCATTCTATTATAATAATAGCTGCAGATACGGCCTGTGCTGATGCCGATCCGTTTACCGTCTGCTATGACCCAGTCCGCCCGGTAAATGAATCCCTCCCCAGGTCCTGCACTCACATTCTCCACAAAGGCAATATCAAACGGTTCTGCATCGATTCTTTCGCAGGGTTCGATTTCCTTGCCCCGGAACTGAGTGGCATAGACCGCAGCGATATCATCTGCATTCCATTCCAGGGTTACCACGGTCCGCGGGGGATGTTGAGCAATCTTCTCCAGGGACTTCCTGCCTGGAAATTCATGATTGAACTTTACAAGGTATCCCCAGCCGACATCATAAGGGGTAACAAAGCGGACGTTCAGGTCGTCCCCTACGCTTCCCCACAGCCGGCGGTTTAAATTATAGTAAGCTAAATTAGGATGATTTTTCAGATAGGCTGACAACCCCCCATCTACCGCATAACGACCTTCATCTGATTCGAACCAAGGCAGAGGATAATGCAAATTAATATTCGGGAAGCCACCCTCGGTATGGCTCAGGCAATAGGCATGGAAACCGAGTTTTTTAGCACCGAACGACCTGCCTGCCTCCCAGATCCTCTGATAGACTTCATCAAAGTCTTCTATAGGCCCGTGAACTTCATAGGCCAGGTTACCAGTCATGCCAAGCCTCATTATCCGTACGTCCTTGTTACCCATCTTTGCTATACGGTGAGTTGCGAATTTGATATCATGCAGGTCGCACTCGCAGGCTTTCTCCAGAATTTCCAGCGACTTTTCCCCTGCGATCTGGATAAAGTATTCCCGCCCGCTGACGTCTTCGCCTTCTACGTCCATACCGCTTGTTTTAATGAGATAATCGATGGGAGGATTCAGCCAGTAGGTGCGGAAGGTATCTTCTGCAATTTTAATCACCACGCCGTCCGTAAGGATCTGCCCTTTTTCATTGCAGATGACGGCATGACGGATTCCTTTATCACCCAGGGCGGTAAAATCGTTAACACAGACGGAATTAAAAAATCTCACCGCATCCGGGCCTTTTACATCATAAACCGGGGACATCATCAGGCTTAGTCCAATCCAGGCACTTGTTTTTGAAGCTAGAATCTCATCTTTGTATCCAGTATATTCAAAAGGTACAACGAACCCCGGACCCAAAGGAAATAAAAGAGTAGCGCCTTCGTACACCGGGCTGTTTGGTGAATACATAATCCCATCTCCTTTTTAAGATAAATTAAATAAATTTACACATCTGGCCTGGAGCAACCCGGATATCCGGTTAGGCCGCGGCCGGTCTGTCTCCCGGTCTTATATCTATCATAACTCCGCCCGTAGTCCCGGATCACCGTCAGAATGAACAGATACCGGGCGCGTTTTTTCGTCATTTTTGCACAAAGCATGGTATAATTACTGGAGGGATATAAAAACGTGGTGAGGAGGAAAAAGATAATGAACCTCAATATGCATATCCTCCTGGATGAGTTGAGACCCTTCCACCCCAGGGCAAAACTCGATGAGACCATCGATCTCCATCTGAAACAGGCGAGAATCATGAAAGGGGATCTCCGGCTTCTGTCCAGAGACTATGTTTATATAACTGAGGCGGGAAAACTGCAAGACGGTATGAGCGAGCTTCCGGCAGATGCCAACATCGTCTGTGTTGGCCACCTGGACGACAAACGATTCGACGAGCTCTCCTGCAATCTTATAAATATAGACGCTGGCCTCGATCTCCCGGAGGTCTTCAATATTTTACAGGAGATTTTCGAGAAATACGCCGCCTGGAACCGGCAGATGATCGATGCTATTATACAAAACGAACCCCTGCAAAAAATATTCGACATCGGTGCCGCTGTTCTGGAAAACCCCATAGCCCTGTTCGATGCCTCACTGGCCCTGATCATGACTGCAGGGGAACTGCCGGAGAACTACCAGGGCACCATCTGGGAGGAGGTAATACGGTACGGATATTCCCCCGTGGAAGAACTGCCCTTTCAAGAGCGAAAGAGGATTAGCGAAATGATCCGTACCATAAAAGAACCATTTTTTTATAAAAGCGCCCCCACGGACAGGTATACTCGGATGATAGCCGGTCTCAATATCAATGGAAAACACTTCGGGAACTTTGGTCTCATCGACATCAACAGGCCATTCACAATGGGCCAGCTATCTCTCGTCTATCACTTGAAAAACGTAATGGAGCTAGCTCTTTCCAAAAACCGCGAGCTTACAGACATAACAGAAGAACCCCTTTACTTCATCGAGAGGTTAATCAACGGATTTGGAGTGGAAAAGAAGGTGGTGGAATACCACTTAAAAAAGAGAAAGTGGGGCCTCGAAGACGGTTTTTACATCCTCAATTTCTCACCTCACGAAGAGAGCCTGGATGAGAAGCTGTTTAGGACTTACATTTACCGCATTAAAAAGCTGATCGGGAAATCCATAATCTTTACCTTTGAGAATTCGATCATTGCCATCCTCCGGGAAAGGGACTACTCTCTCGACGATCCGGTCCTTTTACGGGAGCTCGACGACCTGCTTTCCCGGATCGGCATCATATGCGGGATCAGCCTGGAGTTCTATAACTTTATGAACCTCAAATATCCTTATATTCAGAGTAAAATCGCCCTAACGGAAGGGGCCAAAAGGGAGCCCCGCAAATGGAGGTATTACTTTCAGGATTATTACACAGACCATATCATGAACTCCCTGGACAATTCGACCAGCCTGAAGAGCCTTTACCATCCTCAAGTACAGAAACTGAAAGAATACGACGAAAAAAACAACACCGAATACGTCCGGTGTTTGTATACCTACCTTCAAAACGGCCTTAATGTCTCGCAAACCGCCAGGAAGCTTTTCATCCATAGAAATACCTTGACCTACAGGCTAAATCGCATAATCGAAATCCTGGGGATCGATTTCCGCCGCGAAGAGGAGCTTTTTCCGCTCTTCTTCTCCTGTTTAATAGCGGAACACCTTTCCCAGCCCCAAGATAGTAGTTAGTTCCTACGGTGCTGACGCGTTAACAAAAAGGGCAACGCTGGTATAGACGGGGTCATAGTAGCCGCAAATATCACCCAGGAGAATAAAGCTACGTCACCGGGGCGGCTCGTGCTTGTTTATTCCTCCGGCGATGCAAAAACAGTCCGCTGGTGGTCGTAAATTACCATGCCGGGCCTGGCGCCGGCGGGTTTGCGGACGTTTTTCACCAGGGTGTAGTCGACCGGTACCCGGCTGGATTGGCCGGCGCGGCTGTAGCGGGCGGCCAGGCGGGCGGCCATTTCCAATGTGGGGGCGGGCACTTCCCGGCCCCCGGTACGGATGATCACATGGGAGCCTGGGATGTCCTTGGCATGGAGCCAGAGATCGCTTGAAGCAGCATATTTTAAGGTCAGCCAGTCGTTCTGGCGATTATTTTTGCCGACCAGGATTTTAAAACCATCGGGTGAAGTAAATTCCAGGGGGCGGGAGGGCCGGGCGGTCTCTTTTTTATCACCCTTTTTTCCCGGCTTTTCTTTTTCCTTTTCTCCCGGCAGGTACCCTGCCTGGCGCAGCTCCCGCCGAATTTCCGCCAGGTCGTCGAAAGTTGCGGCCATGCTCAAGGCCTGGGCGATGCTTTCCAGGTAAGCTATCTCGGCGCGGGTTTGTTCCAGCTGCTCAGCGGCCAGGCGGGCGGCATTCTTAGCCTTGTTATAGCGGTGGAAATACCTCTGGGCGTTTTCGGCCGGGGTCAGAGACGGGTCCAGCTCGATGGTCACCTGTTCGCCCGCCGGATCATAGAAGTTGGGGGCCGTTAAAGTAGACTGCCCTTTTTCCAGGCGGTAGATATTGGCTGTGATGAGCTCCCCGGCGAGGCGGAATTTTTCCGCATCAGCGGCTTCGGCCACCGTAGCGGCTTGGAGGCCTTCTTTTTTATAGCAGCGTTTTAATTCCCGCTCCAGGATATGCTCTAAGCTGCGCCTGGCCCCTTCCAGGAGCTGCCGTTCCCGCCGGGCCTGATAAAAACTGTCGCAGGCGGCCGAAGGGGTTGAAAAATATTCCCTCGGCAATCCCTGGTACTGGGAAAGTTCAAAGGCAGCAAAGGCCAGGGGCCGGCGTTCCTGCCCCAGGACGACAACCGGCTGCCAAGCGGCCGGGCCGGTAGCCGCCAGTATTTCCCGGAGGGCCTGGTAGATGCGGGCCAGTTCATATTCGCCGCAGCCTTCCATGGTTGTTCCAGCCGGCAGGCCGGCCCGGCAGACGACTTCCCGGGCGGTTTCCGGCCCCAGGCCGGCCAGTTTCTCCACCAGCAGGCGCTCCAGGGGTGTATCCCAGGGGCCTTCCCACAGGAGGCGGGTAAAGGCTTCGTCGTCGAGGCCGCGGGGATCGGCCTTAACCTGAGCCGGCGGCGGGACATAAGGGCGCCCGGGCAGGACTTCCCGGTGGCGGCTGACGGCATGGGTGTAACGGCGGGCGGCGTCAATAATGCTGCCATCGGGGTTAAGCAGGATGATATTGGAGTGCTTGCCCATGATTTCAATTAACAGTACCCGCGTTCCCGGCCGGCCCAGTTCATCGGTCGTCTGGAAATGTAATGACAGGACCCGCTCCAGGCCCGGCTGCTCGACGGCCACTAGGGTCCCACCCTCCAGGTGTTTGCGCAGGACCATGCAGAAGAGGGGTGGTGTGACGGGATTGGTAAAGCTGGCCGCCGTTAGATGCACCCGGGCCTGGTCGGCCAGGCTGCAGAGGAGGAGTTTCCTGGTGTCGCGACCTTTACGCAGGTGGAGAATGATGGTTTCTTTTTCGGGTTGAAAAATGCGGTCAACACGGCTACCTACCAGTCCGGTTAATTCTTCCTTAATGGCAGCAAGGAAAAGACCATCAAAAGCCATTACATCTCGCCCCTTCCCACATAGTATACCATGCCCCCCGGTGACTGGAAACTCCCTGCCCGGCTGTTCTTTTCTTCCAGGGACAGGCATAGACTGATGGTGATTCTGGAAGAAAGAAGGGGCGAGGGGAATGCAGTCACGACTGTGGTACCAGTTGAGTCCTGGAGAGGCCTTGCAGGTTTTGCAATCAGACGGCCAACGGGGCCTGGCAGGGGCGGAAGCGCGCCGGCGCCTGGAGGAAGCTGGTCCCAACCAGCTCAAGGCCAAACCCAAGGTGCCGCCTTATAGAATTTTCCTGGCCCAGTTTCAGGATTTCATGGTCCTGGTCCTCCTAGCGGCTACGGCCGTTTCAGCCTTCCTCGGGGAAACGGCCGATGCCATTACCATTGTGGCTATAGTAGTCATCAATGCTATCCTGGGCTTTGTCCAGGAATACCGCGCCGAACGTTCCCTGGAAGCCTTGAAGGAAATGGCGGCGCCGGAGGCCCGGGTCAGGCGGGATAATGAGGTCCGGCGGGTACCGGCGCGGGATATCGTACCCGGCGATATTTTGCTTCTGGAAAGCGGTGACCGGGTGGCGGCCGACGCCCTGCTGCTGAAAGCCATTAACCTCCAGGCCGATGAGGCGGCCCTCACAGGGGAGTCGGTACCGGTCCACAAGGAGCCCGGTCCTTTGAGAGGGCCGGTAGCCGTCGGCGACCGGCGCAACATGGTCCACCAGGGAACGGTGATCACCAGCGGCCGTGGGGAAGCCGTAGTGGTAGCTACGGGCATGAACACGGAAGTAGGCCAGATTGCTGGAATGCTCCAGGAAGTGGAAGATGAAGATACCCCTTTACAAAAACGCCTGGCATCCTTAGGCCGCTGGCTGGTGCTGGCTTGCCTGGCCATCTGCGCTACAGTGGTTATTATCGGTACCATGCGGGGCGAAGAGCTCTATGGCATGTTCCTGGCTGGCGTAAGCCTGGCTGTGGCAGCCATCCCCGAAGGCCTGCCGGCCATTGTCACCGTCTGCCTGGCCCTGGGGGTGCAGAAGATGGTGCAGCGCAATGCCATCATCCGCAAGCTGCCGGCCGTGGAAACCCTGGGCTGTGCGACAGTGATTTGCTCGGACAAGACCGGCACCCTGACCCAGAACCAGATGACCGTGCGCCGGGTTTGGGCCGGTGGCCGCAGCCTCCAGGTAAGCGGGACGGGTTATATTCCCCAGGGTGAATACCAGGATCAGGGGCAGCGGGTGGCGGTGGATGGCGACCTCAAGATGTTGCTCACCATTGCCGCCCTGTGCAATAATGCCCTGCTGCAAAAGGCCGGGCTGACCATTGGCGGCTGGCTGCGCCGGGGCAACGGGCGGGAGAAGGCCGGTGAGGGACAAAAGACCGGTTTCTTCAGTAAAATGTTTGGCGGCCGCAACGGCGGCAACTGGAGTATCAGCGGCGACCCCACGGAAGGCGCCCTGCTGGTGGCGGCTGCCAAAGGGGGTCTCTGGCGGGAAAGGCTGGAGCGGGAAGAGCACCGAGTAGCCGAGATTCCCTTTGATTCCGACCGCAAGCGCATGAGTGTTATCTGCCGGGCGGGCCGGGGCTTACGGGCCTATGTCAAAGGGGCCCCGGATGTCATCCTCGACCTCTGCGACCGTATCCTCGTGGACGGCAGGGTCCTGCCCCTGGATGCCACCCGGCGCGAACTCATCAGAGCCGAAAATGAAGCTATGGCCGGGCAAGCCCTGCGGGTCCTGGCCCTGGCCTACCGCGACCTGGAGGCAGGGGCGGAAATAAAAGGAGAAACGGTAGAAAAGAACCTCATCCTGGTGGGCTTAATGGGCATGTTAGACCCGCCACGGCCGGAAGCGGCGGCGGCCATCCGCGTCTGCCACCAGGCCGGGATTAAAGTGGTCATGATTACCGGTGACCACCAGGTAACGGCCCGGGCCGTGGCCCGCGAACTGGGCCTGCCGGCAGGGGCAGGGCAGGTTTTAAACGGCCGGGAACTGGAAACGCTGAACGATACCGAGCTGGCCAGGGTAGCCCCGAAAGTCAATGTCTACGCCCGGGTATCTCCCCACCACAAGCTGCGCATTGTCCGGGCCCTAAAGGCCAACGGCCATATTGTGGCCATGACCGGGGACGGGGTCAACGATGCCCCGGCCATTAAAGAGGCCGATATCGGTATTGCCATGGGCCGCAGCGGTACTGACGTGGCCAGGGAAGCCGCCGCTATGGTCTTGGCCGACGACAATTTCGCCACCATTGTGGCCGCCGTGGAAGAGGGCCGCGGCATTTACGATAATATCCGCAAATTTATCCGCTACTTGTTGTCCTGTAATATCGGGGAAGTGTTTACCATGTTCGTGGCGGCCATCAGCGGCCTGCCCCTACCCCTCTTACCCATCCAGATTCTCTGGATGAATCTGGTTACCGATGGCCTGCCGGCTATGGCCCTGGGGGTGGACAACAAGGAGCCGGGCCTGATGCAGCGGCCGCCTCACCCGCCCGGGGAAAGTGTCTTTGCTCGCGGCCTGGGGAAGGGTATGGTCGTCCTGGGTCTCCAGATTGGCCTGGCCACCCTGGCCGTTTTTATCCTGGGATTGTACCTGGGTGATGGGGATTTAATCACCGCCCGCACACTGGCTTTTACCACCCTGGTCATGGCCCAGCTCTTCGCCGTCTTTGAATGTCGCTCGGAACATCTTTCGCCCTTTGCGGTAGGTTATTTTTCCAACCCCTACCTGGTGCTGGCCGTAGCCTGCTCAGTCACCATGCAACTGCTGGTACTTTACGTGCCCTTTCTACAGGTTGTTTTTAAAACAGCACCCTTAAACTCCTTCCACTGGGGTATAGTTTTACTGGCAGCCGGGTGGCGCACCCTCCTCCAGGTCATCAGCCTCTACCTGGTGGTCCCCGTCTGGCGCTTGGTCTGGCAGAGATAATAAAGGTAAAATAAAGGTGGTAAAAATTAAAAGGTAATGCTAAAATAAAAGAATGAAATGCCGCGAATGATAGGGTGATTACCATTGCATTTTGTCAAGATGCATGGCCTGGGTAATGATTTTGTTCTGGTAAACGCCCTGGAAGAAAAAGAACAAGAACTGGGCGATTTACCAACCCTGGCGCGGCGGGTCTGCCACCGCCGCTTTGGTATTGGAGCCGATGGGCTGATCCTGGTTTTGCCTTCAGCCCGGGCGGACTTAAGGATGCGGATTTTTAACCCCGACGGCAGTGAGCCGGAGATGTGCGGCAATGGCATTCGCTGCTTTGCCCGCTATGCCTATGAAGAGGGGCTGGTGCGGGGACCGGAAATCCAGGTGGAAACCCTGGCCGGAATTATAAAGCCCCGGCTGATCCTCAATGGTAATAAAGTTGCCGGTGTCCGCGTAGACATGGGCGAGCCTCGCCTGGAGCGGGGCCAGATTCCCATGGCCGGCGAAGGTTCACCGGTGGTGGATGAGCCGGTGACAGCGGCCGGGACTACCTGGCGGGGAACCTGCGTTTCTATGGGAAATCCCCATTGCGTTTTTTTTGTTGAGGATGTAGCGGGGGCTCCCGTGACTACGGTGGGGCCAGCGGTAGAAAACCACCCCCTCTTTCCCCAGCGCACCAACGTCGAGTTCATCGAGGTCCTGAACCGCGGCGAGCTAAAAATGCGCGTCTGGGAGCGGGGAGCCGGGGAGACCATGGCCTGCGGTACCGGTGCCTGCGCTGCCGCCGTCGCCGGCGTCCTCACCGGCCGCAGCAACCGGGAAGTGACGGTCCACCTGGCCGCCGGTGACCTGCAGATCGAATGGTCGAGGGAGAATAACCATGTTTACATGACCGGACCAGCAGTAGAAGTCTTCCGGGGCCATTTCCCCCTCCATGAGGAGTAAAACGACCACCGCAGGTGGATGTAATGGTTCGAACTGAGTCATCGTTCTACCGGTGCGTAGCTTTAAGCGGCGGGAGGACAAACCCTCGCTGAAAAGCATGCTATTTTGGTAAGGAGGCTAAATTATGCAAGAAGCCAGGCGTATCCGCGAGTTACCACCCTACTTATTTGCCCGCATTGAGAAAAAAATTGAAGTGGCCCGGGAACAGGGAGTTGATATCATCAGCCTGGGTATCGGCGATCCTGATCTCCCTACCCCGGCCCATGTCATAGATAAACTGGTGGAACAGGCCCATAACCCTGAAAACCACCGCTACCCCACTTCAGTAGGCATGCTGTCTTTTCGCCAGGCCGTGGCCGACTGGTACCGCAACCTTTACAATGTTGACCTTGATCCCCGCCGAGAAGTAGTAACCCTCATTGGGTCCAAAGAGGGTATCGCCCATATCTCCTTCTGCTATGTTGACCCCGGCGATATCAACCTGGTACCCGACCCCGGCTACCCCGTCTACCATATCGGCACCCTGCTGGCCGGTGGGGAATCCTACTTTATGCCCCTCACGGCGGCCAACGGCTTTTTGCCTGACCTTAAGGAGATTCCCAGCGATGTCGCCCGGCGGGCGAAGCTAATGTTTATCAATTACCCCAATAACCCTACCGGTGCCGTGGCCGACCTTAAATTTTTCCAGGAAGTGGTCGAGTTCGCTAAAAACTACGATCTCATTGTCTGCCACGATGCCGCTTACAGCGAAATTACCTACGACGGCTACCGCGCCCCTTCCTTCCTGCAAACTCCCGGGGCTAAAGACGTGGGTATTGAATTTAATTCTGTCTCCAAGCCCTACAATATGACCGGCTGGCGCCTGGGCTGGGCCTGCGGCCGCGCCGATGTCATCGAGGCCTTGGGCCGGCTCAAGTCCAATATTGACTCCGGGGCCTTCCAGGCCGTCCAGTATGCCGGCATTGCCGCCCTGACGGGGCCCCAGGACGGTCTTGCTGAAGTCCGGCGCATTTACCAGGAGCGGCGGGACATCATTGTTGAGGGACTTAACTCCCTGGGCTGGCAGCTGGAGAAGCCCAAAGCTACCTTTTACGTCTGGGCGCCGGTACCCAAAGGCTATACTTCGGCCGGGTTTGCCGAGATGGTCCTGGAGAAGGCCGGCGTGATTATAACTCCAGGTAACGGTTATGGTAATTATGGCGAAGGTTATTTCCGTATTGCTTTAACCATCAGCAAAGAACGCATGCAGGAGGCCATTGAACGCCTGCGGCGTGCCTTGGGAAAAGTAGAATTTTAATGGCAATCAGGGGCGCAAAACTTTTGCGTCCTTCCTTAAATGGAAGGGGCAGGCCATGCTGAACAGTATGACGGGTTATGGCCGGGGTGAAGCCAGCGGCACCGGCAGGACTGTTATTATAGAGATCAAGGCCGTAAACCAGCGTTTCCTGGATGTGGTGATCCGGCTACCCCGCCTTTATACGGCCCTGGAAGAAAAGATACGCCAGGTTATTAAAAATAGCCTCAGCAGGGGCCGCGTGGAAGTAATGGTGAGCATCAGCGAAGAAAATGTGGAAAAACGGCCGCTAACCGTTGACATGGGCCTGGCAATGGCGTATTATAATGCCTTGAAGGAATTGGCGCAAAATCTGGCTATTCCGGCGGATATTACCGCCGAGAAGCTATTAGCTATGCCAGAGGTCGTTAAAGTTGCCGAACCGGAATGGGACGAGGCCACCCTCTGGCCGGTAGTAGCCGGAGCTTTAGAAAAAGCCCTGGCGAATTTACTCGCCATGCGCCGGGCCGAAGGGCAACGCCTGCAGGCTGACCTGGAAGAACGGGTCGCCATTGTCCGTCGGCAGGTGGAAGCTATCCGGGAACGGGCGCCGGAAGTACCCCGGGAGTATGCTGAGCGTCTTAAAGAGCGGGTAGCCGAACTAACCGGGGGCCTGGCCCTGGATCCCGGGCGCCTGGAGATGGAAGTAGCCCTGCTGGCCGAACGGGCTGATATCACCGAGGAAATCATCCGCCTTTTAAGTCACCTGGAGCAAATGGCAACGGCCATGGCCGGGGCGGAACCGGCGGGGCGGCGGCTGGATTTTATCCTGCAGGAAATGTGGCGGGAGATTAATACCATCGGCTCCAAGGCCAGTGACCTGGCCATTAGTAATCTAGTAGTAGCGGTTAAGGGTGAACTGGAGAAGATGCGCGAACAGGTCCAGAACGTGGAGTAGGTAAAGGAGGGGGAGTATATGGACCTCAAATTAATTAACATTGGCTTTGGTAACATTGTTTCCGCCCGGCGCATAGTAGCCATTGTCAGCCCCGAGTCAGCACCCATTAAACGAATTATCCAGGAAGCCCGCGACCGCGGCATGTTAATTGATGCCACCTATGGCCGCCGGACCAGGGCGGTGATTATTACCGACAGCGATCATATCATCCTGTCGGCCGTCCAGCCGGAAACGGTGGCCCACCGCCTGTCTTCCCGGGAACCTATTAATACAAGTGAGGAAGCGGAAGAATAAATTCCGGCCGGATAACAGCAGAGCACTACCGGGACGCGGGTGGCCACGATAAATGGCAGCGCGAATATATCCTTGTCCTTGATCCCCAGGGAAAAACGTATAAAAGAGCGTTTTCCTGCGGGTGTTTTTATCTTTTCGGGAGGAAGAAATATTGAAACAGCCATCCCTGGATCAACTGGAAAAGCGAGTTGGCAGCAAATACGCCCTGGCGGTCCTGGCCGCCAAGAGGGCGCGGACGCTGACAGAAGGACAGTTTGCCAACCTGTACCCTAAGGGGACCAAGCCAGTAACGGTAGCCCTCATGGAGATTGCTGAGGGCAAGATAAAATATGAGTGGGGCAAGAAGAAGGCGTGAAGTTCTTAGAGGGTAAAACCATCATTTTAGGGGTCTGCGGCGGCATTGCCGCCTACAAGGCGGCCGAGCTCTGCCGGCTTTTGGTCCAGGAAGGGGCTACCGTCCGGGTGATCATGACAGCAGGGGCAACGGAATTTATTGCCCCCCTGACCTTCAGCACCCTGACGGGGCAACAGGCCCTGACAGAAATTTTCGGGGCCGGGAGCGGGGGACCCTTGACCCATATTGACCTGGCTAACAAAGCTGATCTTTTCCTCGTTGCCCCGGCGACGGCCAATATCCTGGCCAAGCTGGCCACCGGCCTGGCCGATGACCTCCTGAGTACCACAGCCCTGGCGGTAAACTGTCCCACCCTGGTGGCACCGGCTATGAATGTGAATATGTATGCAAAAGCAGCCGTCCAGGAAAACCTGGCGACATTAAAACGGCGCGGCTGGGGCATTATTGAACCGGAGGAAGGCTTCCTGGCCTGCGGTACTACGGGCAAAGGCCGGCTGGCCAGTTTAGAGCGTATAGTCGCTGCCTGCCGGCGAGCCCTGGCACCCCAGGATTACAGGGATCTGGTGGTGCTGGTGACTGCCGGCGGCACCAGGGAACCCCTGGACCCGGTAAGGTACATAGGTAATTATAGTTCCGGTAAAATGGGTTATGCCCTGGCCCGGGCGGCCTGGGAGCGTGGTGCCAGGGTGACGCTAATCACTGCCAGCCCGCTACCGCCACCACCTGAGGTAGAAGTGGTACGGGTCCAGACGGCAGCCGAAATGCTGGCCGCCCTGGAGGAGCGGTTTGCGGGAGCAGATATAGTCCTCAAGGCAGCCGCGGTAGCCGATTTCCGGCCTGTAGCTAAGGCAACACAGAAGATCAAAAAGGGGCAACAGAGGGAATTATTTATTCACCTCGAACCGACTGTGGATATCCTGGCTTGCTTAAGCAGGATGAAAGAAAGACAAATATTAGTCGGCTTTGCCGCCGAAACGAAAGACCTGCTAACAAACGCCGGCCAAAAGCTCAAGGAGAAACAGCTGGACTTAATCGTAGCCAACGATGTTACCAGGCCCGGAGCAGGATTTGGCAGCGAAACAAATATTGTCACTTTGCTTTTTCCTGGCGGCCGTAAGGAAGAATTACCGCAGTTACCAAAGCTAGAAGTGGCCCATCGTATCCTGGATGCCGTCACAACTTTGCCGCGCTTTCCGGGGAGGAGCGCAGGGCCGGAAAGGGAGGAATAAAGAAATGGCACGCAAGTTATTTACATCCGAATCTGTAACTGAAGGACATCCTGATAAAATTGCCGACCGCATTGCCGACGCCGTCCTGGATGCCATTTATGAAAAGGATCCCCTGGCTAGGGTGGCCTGCGAGTGCCTGGTCAGTACCGGACTGGTCCTGGTGGCCGGGCAGATAACCACCGATTGCTATGTGGATATACCGCGGGTGGCCCGGGAAACCATTCGCGAGATTGGCTACACCAGAGCCAAATTTGGCTTTGACTGCGATACCTGTGCTGTGGTCACATCCATTGATGAGCAGTCGCCGGATATTGCCATGGGCGTCAATGAAGCCTGGGAGAAAAAGCAGGGGGTAGCCAGGGATGAATTGGAGACCCTGGGCGCCGGCGACCAGGGGATGATGTTTGGCTATGCTACCCGGGAGACGCCGGAGTATATGCCCATGCCTATTGCCCTGGCCCATAATCTCACGCGCCGGTTGGCTGAGGTGCGGAAAGAAAGGATCCTGCCCTATTTACGGCCGGATGGTAAATCTCAGGTGACGGTGGAATATGAAGACGGCCGGCCCGTAAGGGTGGATACTGTTGTTATTTCCACCCAGCACCGGCCCGACATCGAGATGGCCACCTTAAGGGACGACATCCTGGAAACCGTCATCAAACCGGTAATTCCGACAGAGATGCTGGATAACCGGACGAGATATTTTATTAATCCCACCGGGCGCTTTGTCGTTGGCGGCCCCCAGGGCGATACCGGCCTCACCGGTCGCAAGATTATTGTCGATACCTACGGTGGTATGGCCCGCCATGGCGGCGGTGCCCTCTCCGGCAAGGATCCCACCAAGGTGGACCGCTCGGCTGCCTATGCTGCCCGCTATGTGGCCAAAAACGTGGTGGCGGCCGGCCTGGCCGACCGCTGTGAGGTCCAGGTAGCCTACGCCATCGGCGTGGCGCGGCCGGTATCTATCAGTGTTGAGACCTACGGCACCGGTAAAATCAGTGACGAACGGCTGGTGGAATTAATCCAGGCCCACTTCGACCTGCGTCCGGGGGCTATTATCCGCGACCTGGATCTGCGCCGGCCCATATACAAGCAGGTGTCCGTCTATGGCCATTTCGGCCGTCCCGATTTGGACCTACCCTGGGAGCGCCTGGATAAGGTAGAGGACTTAAGGGAGGCTGCCGGGCTATAAGCCGCTATAGCCGCAGCCCACGGCCCTTGCCCTTATTCACCGGAAGCAGGTCCGTCAATGCTAAAAAGGATAATCATTACGGCAGTCCTGGTAGTTATTATAACTACAGGGTTGATGTATGGTTACATTGAGTGGTATGGGCGAAACTTAGAGCCCGGAAGTGCCGATGTGATCATCGTGCTGGGCGCCGCCGTTTGGCAGAATAGTCCCAGCCCGGCTTTGCTGGAACGGGTTTCCCTGGCTGAAGAACTCTTTCGCGGGGGATATGCACCGGCGATAATAACGACGGGCGGTACCGGTACCTTGAATCCAACCCCCGAGGGTACCGCCGCCCGCTTAACCCTGATTGCCCGCGGCATACCCCCTGACGTAATCCATGAAGAAGTAAAATCACGCAATACCAGAGAGAACCTCGACGGGGCCAGGAAAATCATGCAAAAGTACGGGTGGCAGGAAGCCATTATTGTCACCCATGATTACCACCTGCTGCGGGCCATCACCGAGGCGCGGCGGCTGGGCATAGAAGCCTCCGGCGCCGGTGTCCGCAGGACGGCCATGTTTCGCCCGCCGCTGGTCCTGCGGGAAGTGGTCGCCAACCTGGTGAGATGGATTATTTGAGGAAAGACCACTATTATGCCGGTATCCAATTGGACACTGCATGCACAGGTGAAGCAGTATTGATTCCCCGCCCCGGGGATGTTATAATATCACCTGTGACGAATGCTGATGTGGCTCAGGGGTAGAGCAGCGCACTCGTAATGCGCAGGTCGAGGGTTCGAATCCCTCCATCAGCTCCAGAAAAAAGCTAGACGCCGCAAGAGTTTGCGGCGTTCGCTGTTTCTTCCGACAGGGATAACTCCAGACGGGCCGGTTGGTTACGGCGGTTTTTAAACTTTAAGACCAGGTGTTTTTCAATCCTGGCGAACATAAATTTTATCTATGTAGTCCGGCATTGTAGGCTTTTTCCCTGCAAAGAAAAAGGCTGTTGACCTACTAACTTGTCAACAGCCTTTGGTGTCTTTGTAATGCTAAGGGATACCAATGGTGTTCAGATTAGGGGTCCACTTGCACGGGTTCAATTTCAATAGCACAAATACGGCCTACAGGAATTATGATTTTCCTCATGATCTGTTTATCAACGAGTTGACCACCACTGAAAACCTTCATGAAGAGGCAATCGCCCGGTGCCGGAAGCAGAACTGCAAAATTAAAGACGAAAAATAATTTGGATCCGTTTATAACTTTTTTGCAACAATCTCCACACTCGAATTCAATGCCAATTTTTTTGTCTCCGTCGAGTTGCATTTCGTTGAGGGCGGCCTCCAACCCTTCCAATGCTGGATCTTTTTTTTCGGGTGAACCATCTTTAATCTTGTCAAAAATTGTGTTCAACTCAGCCTCTTGAGACATAGGAATCACTCCTCCTTTTATTCTTTGATAATATAATATGGCTTCATACGGAAAAGGTTCCATATTAAGCCAAATATATTAAGCTACACCAAATTCTTCCCCCTACCCGCAGGAAAGACAGGGAGCATTGCCGGAGATTCGGCGACTCCTGGCTAATTCCATGCGGTACCATTACCGTCTGGTAACCAGTGCCTTCAGAGCCCTCGCCTACAAACCTTTGACACGCACCAATGTAGATCTAAGGTTGTATTTTTCATCATTAAGTTTTACAATAAATTTAGAGGTAAAGCAAAAGAGAGGTGAGGGTTAATGCCGACGGTGAAGATTTCCGCTAAGGGTCAAGTGGTTATCCCTGCTCATTTACGCCAAAAATATGGCCTCCAGGCGCCGGGAAGGGCCATAATTACAGAGAAGGAAGGTCAAATCATTATTACCCCTGCCCCGGCTGACCCGGTTAGAGGGGCGCGAGGCATGTTGAAAGCAAAACAATCATTGACAAAAACCCATGCCGCCTATAAGCGGGAAGAACGTAAATTAGAGGCAGACCATGAACGGCAGTTACCATAAAAATTTTGTCCTTGACGCTTATGCCGTCATTTGTTACCTGGAAGACGAAACTGGAGCTGATGAAGTAGCTCTGCTACTAAAAAAGGCCGGGGATAACACCGTGCGGCTATTCATGACGTGGATAAATTTAGGTGAAGTATATTACCGGGTACACCGGAAATATGGGGAAATAGAAGCTGAAAGGGTCCTGGAAACGGTAAAAAACTGGCCGGTTGAGTTTTTGGCAGGTGACGAAGATTTAACGCTGGTGGCCGCCAGAGTAAAGGCTTCCTATGCCCTGTCTTACGCCGACGCCTATGCCATTGCTGCGGCGTTAAAAAATAATGCTGCTGTAGTGACGGGTGATCCGGAAATTAAGAATGCCAGTGTTAAAATGGGTTTTCCTTTAACCTGGCTGGGACAAGGTAATCCAGAGTAATCCCTTACCCTTGTTAGGGTTTTCGCTTATAAGGTCATACCGAATTCGTAATGCACAGGTAAAGGCGTGTGAGCATGAAAAACATGGCTCGGTGCCGAACTAACCTTAAACAGGAAGGAAACCGGCTTTAAGAGGCGATTGATTTGCAGGCTTCCCTACAGCAAAAGCTGGCAAGGATTGTCGGGAAGGACCGGGTACTGGCGTCACCCGAAGATCTCCTTTGCTATTCTTACGACGGTACTTTTGTGTCCTACAAGCCGGATGTGGTAGTTAAGCCGGCCAGTACCGAACAGGTGGCCCGGGTCCTGGAACTTGCTTACCGGGAGGGGATCCCGGTCCACCCCCGCGGCGCTGGCACGGGCTTGAGCGGCGGATCGGTGCCCCGGGGCGGGGGTATAGCCCTGGTAATGACGGCTATGAACGCCATTTATGAGATTAACACAGAGGACATGTTGGCTGTAGTAGGTCCGGGGGTAATTACCGCTGAACTGCACCGGGCGGTAGAAGATAGGGGGCTTTTCTATCCCCCGGACCCCGGCAGCGCGGAAGTTTGCACCCTAGGTGGCAACGTTGCCGAGTGTGCCGGGGGGCCCCGCGCCCTCAAGTATGGCGTTACCAGGGACTACATCCTGGGCTTGGAAGTAGTGCTGGCCGACGGTCGGGTAATTCACCCTGGGGGCCGGACCGTCAAAAACGTTACCGGCTATGACCTTTGCCGGCTGTTTACAGGGTCTGAAGGGACCCTGGGGGTGATCACCAAAATTACCCTGCGCCTTATCCCTAAGCCCCAGGCCGTTAAAACCATCCTGGCAGCCTTTAAGGACCTGGTGCAGACAGGTGAAGCAGTCAATGCCATCCTCAGCGCAGGGATAATACCCAGGACCCTGGAGATCATGGACAGTGTCTCCATTGCCATCGTGGAACAGTTCAGCCCCTGCGGGTTACCCCGGGAAGCAGCAGCCGTGCTCCTTATCGAGACTGATGGGGAGTGGGAGCAGGCCCAAAGGGAAGCAGGGAGGGTAGTAGCGGTCCTGGAGGAAGTGGGAGCTACCGAAATCAGGTTGGCTGCTGAAGCCCGGGAAGCAGGAGAATTATGGCGGGCACGGCGGGCCGTCTCCCCGGCCATAACCCGGATTAAACCCACCAAAATTTCCGAGGATGCTACTGTCCCCCGCAGCCAGGTGCCGGCCATGATCCGGAGGCTGGGACAAATTCGAGAAAAATACCAGATAGACCTGGTCATCTTTGGCCATGCCGGTGACGGCAACCTCCACCCCAACATAGCCTGTGACCGCAGGGATGCCGGAGAGATGCAGAGGGTGGAAAAGGCCATTGCCGAAATCTTCCAGGCCGCTTTAGAATTGGGGGGGACCCTTTCAGGAGAACACGGCATCGGCCTCCTCAAGGCACCTTTTCTGATGGCAGAACTGGGAGAGGCCGGCTACCAGGCCATGCAGGATATTAAAAGATCCCTGGACCCGAAAAACATTCTCAACCCCCACAAGATTTTCTCTGAGTGACAGGGTTATCGATATCCAGGCGGCGGGTACGGGTCCATGTGGCCAAGTTATAAGCTATAAGCAGGTAGAAAATGGGAGAATAAATCTGAAACCGGGAGCATCCATCCGTTCAGCTCTGGCTACTCTGGCTCCCCCCTGGATGCTGTAAGTCTCTCCGGTGTACTTTTCCGCGGGCCAAAGAAAAGGGAGGTCTCCCGGGGGTTAAATTTTACTTGATGATACTAAAGTTTAAAAAGCGAAGTGGAAGCGGAGAGAAAGTGGAGAGGGTCCGGGCTGGCCAGTTAAATCACCTTTAACTGCAGGGAACCCCCGGCAGGCTTAAAACTGGGGATACCCAAACATTCACTACCGGCTTCAAATCTGCTATAATATTTCTGGTGGATCAGTTAACCAGGAGGGGGTCGAGTTGGCGAATTTGCTGGTAGAAGTGGCCGTCAACTCGGCCCCTGGTTGCGCCCGGCTCCCATGCTGGGCGAGGATGGAAACTATCACTGGAACGTTAACCTACCAGGTACCCCTGGAGCTGGCTTCCCAGGTAAAAGAAGGCTCCCTGGTCCTGGTAACGGTGGGGAAGCAGCTGGCCACGGGAGTGGTAGTTGCCCTGCCTGATAAAGCGGACCGGGCCGGGCTGAAGGCCATCAAGGCTGTCCTGGAAAGGGATTTCCTGTCACCGGGAATGGTAGAACTTAGTCGCTACCTGGCGGAGCGTTATTTATCTCCCCTGGCGGTAGCCCTGAATACCCTCCTGCCGCCGGCAACAGGCAGGCGCCTGGAACGCCGTTGGTGCTGGCTACCGGGCGCAGGAGGCGAAACGGAAGAGGCTTTAAACCTGGCTAACTGCCTGCCCCCGCCGGCCGGAGCTGTGGCCGCCTACCTGGCCAGCCGCCGGGTGGCCGGGGAAGGCCAGTTAAAGCAGTTAGGCCGCCGCCGGGAACTTAGCGAGGCTTTAGCCTCTTTAAAATCCCACGGCCTGGTCCGGGAAGAGTGGTCCTGGCGGGAGGCGCCCCGGGAGAGGCGGCCCCGGTGGGTAGTACCCGGGGAAGGGGTGGCAGCGGCAATAGAAACCCTGGTAAAAAAAGCGCCGCGCCAGGCGGCCATCCTGAAGGACCTCCGGGACGGCGGACCCCGGCCGGTGACCAGCTTTGCTGCCGGCGGGGGATATGCCGCCCTGAAGCTCCTGGAAGAACAGGGCTTAATTACGATTACCTCGCTACCTCCCGGGGATAATAAAGAAATATGTCCTGAAATCAAACTTAATGCAGCCCAGGAAGAAGCAGTGGCAATTATTAATGCCGCTCTGGGACGGGGAGGGACCTTTTTACTCCACGGTGTTACCGGCAGCGGCAAAACCGAGGTGTACTTGCGCTGCGCCGGCGAGGCCCTGGCAAAGGGCTACCAGGTCCTGTTCCTGGTTCCGGAACATGCCCTCATCCCGCAAATGGTAGCCCGGTTAAGGCAAAGGCTGGGGGACCGGGTGGCCGTTATCCACGGGGATTTGCCTGCCGGTGAAAGGGCTACCGTCTGGGAGCAGGCCCGCCGGGGAGAAATCCAGGTTATCACCGGCAGCCGGTCGGCCCTTTTTGCCCCTTTCCCGCGGCTGGGGCTCATCGTCGTTGATGAAGAACACGCCGGCAGCTACAAGCAGGATACCGCACCACGCTATGACGCCCGGGAGGTTGCCATCAAGCGAGGGCAGCTGGAAGGAGCGGTGGTGGTTCTGGGGAGTGCCACCCCCAGCACTGAGAGTTTTTACCTGGCCCGGCGAGGGAAAATACAGTTATTACAGCTACCCCGGCGGGCGGGGAATGTAAGCCTGCCCCGGGTGGAGATAGTCGATTTGCGGGCCGAATTCCGGGCCGGTCACAATGGTATTTTAAGCCGGCGGCTGGAGCAGGGGATAACTGCCGCCCTGGCAGCGGGACAGCAGGCCATCCTCTTTTTAAACAGGCGGGGCTATGCCCCCCATGTTCTTTGCCGCCGCTGCGGCCACGTTCCTTTATGCCGGCATTGTGCTGTAGCCCTGACCTATCACCAGGATGGTACCCTGCGCTGCCATTACTGCGGCTACGTCCAAAAAGCAGGAGCCAATTGCCCGGTGTGCGGGGGCACCGTGGTACGCTTGGGTTCCGGCACCCAGCGGGTGGAAGAAGAAGTGCGGGCTTTATGGCCTGGGGCTAGAATTTTACGGGCCGATGGGGATACTACAGCCAGGAAGGGCCAGTGGGAAAAGATCTACCGTACCTTTGCTGCCGGACAAGCTGATATCCTTATCGGTACGCAGGCCATTACCAAAGGTATGGATTTTCCTGGTGTTGCCCTAGTGGGTGTGGTTAACGCCGATTTATCCCTGTACCAGCCGGACTTTCGCGCCCGGGAACGTACCTTCCAGCTGTTAACCCAGGTAGCCGGCCGGGCCGGCCGCCGGACCGGCGAAGGGGAAGTTATTATTCAAACTTATAACCCCCAGGACCCGGCTATTACCCTGGCCGCGACCCAGGATTACCATAAGTTTTACGAGCAGGAGATAGCTATGCGGCGTAATTTGAGCTATCCTCCCTTTATAAAACTGGTGCGGCTGGGTTTTACCGGCCCGGATGAGGCCAGGGTTATTGAAACCGCCCATGAGGTGGCGGGACTAATCAACAATAAAGGCAGCAAGATCCAGGTCCTGGGGCCGGCGCCGGGGTACCCGTCCCGGGTCAAGGATAATTACCGCTGGCAGTTGATTCTCAAGGTGCCTGCCTGGTCGCGCTATAAGGGCCACCTGGCTGCAAGCCTGGCAGCTTACCGCAACCGCCATGATGTCCGTATGATAGTAGATGTAGGGCCCATTAATCCCTGGTAGAAAACAGGAGGCAAAGAGGTTGGCAATTCACCAGATTTTAATCCACCCTGACCCCATCTTACGGGAAAAGTCGCAGCCGGTAAAAAAGATTACCCCCAATATCTGGAAGCTCCTGGATAACCTGGCCGATACCATGTACGATGCCCCCGGGGTGGGCCTGGCCGCCCCCCAGATAGGGGTCTTAAAGCGGGTCATTGTCGTTGACGTGGGGGAAGGGCTGATTGAACTGGTTAACCCGGAAATAATAGCGGCCAGGGGAAGAGATGTAGGGCCGGAAGGGTGTCTCAGCGTCCCCGGGGCCCAGGGGGAAGTACCCCGGGCCGCAGTCGTAACTGTGCGGGGCCTTGACCGCCACGGCCGGGAGAGGGAAATCAAGGCGGAAGGCCTCCTGGCGCGCGCCCTGCAGCACGAGATTGACCACCTGGACGGGGTCCTCTTTATCGATAAAGTAATTCGCTGGTTGGAGGATAAACCTTAATTCCGGCTTCGGACTTCTTGCCTCTGAATTCCGAAAAGGAGCGGTAGACATGCGCCTGGTATTTATGGGGACGCCGGATTTTGCCGTACCCTCTCTAAAGGCCCTGCTTAATTCCGGCCATGAAATCGCCGGGGTGGTTACCCAGCCCGACCGGCCCCGGGGACGAGGCAAAAAACTCCAGCCGCCCCCGGTTAAGGAGACGGCGCTGGCAGCGGGACTGCCGGTGAGCCAGCCAGCGGCCATGAAAGAGGAGGAATTCTTAACCAGGCTACAGCAATGGCAGCCAGAAGTCATTGTGGTCGTTGCCTTTGGCCGTATCCTCCCGCAGGAGATTTTGGACCTGCCAGAAAAGGGCTGTATCAATCTGCACGCTTCCCTCTTACCCCGCTACCGGGGGGCAGCCCCCATCCACCGGGCGGTAATGAATGGTGAAAAAGAAACCGGAGTCACCACCATGTGGATGGTGCCGCAATTAGATGCCGGCGACATCATTCTCCAGGAGAAGCTGCCCATTGGGCCGGATGCCACCACCGGGGAAATCCACGACCGGCTGGCCATCCTGGGTGCAGAACTCCTGGTACATACCCTGGACCTGGTGGCCACCGGCCGGGCTCCCCGCCAGCCCCAGGATGATGCTCTGGCCACCTACGCGCCTCCCCTGCAACCGGATGAAGAGAAAATTAACTGGGAGCGGCCGGCAGGAAAAATTTATAACCTTATCCGCGGCCTGAACCCCTGGCCGGGGGCCTACACCCTGCGGGCTGGCGAACGCCTGAAGGTATATGGCGCCAGAATTTTAGATGAAGCAACTACCGGGGTACCGGGCCAGGTGGTGGCGGTGACGAGTGAAGGCTTTGTTGTCCAGGCAGGAAGAGGTAAGCTGCTCATTACCACGGTCCAGCCCCAGGGGAAAAAGATCATGCCGGCGGATGCCTACCTGCGTGGTTATCCCCTGGCCACCGGGGAGGTGCTGGGATGCGCATAAAAAAGCGCCTTTTCATTGGCCTCCTGGCCCTGAGCCTTTTGTTTATAACTGCCGTGCTGGCAGGCAGCTGGTATCTCCTGGTTAACCATACCAGTTTTCTCAATCGTCTCCTCCTGGTTCTGGGTTTTTTTACCCTGGCCGTCCTCTTCCTCATCATTGCCCTGGGAATCGCCGGGCTGGTATTGATCCTCTGGCAGGAACGCAGCCGGCCCTTCCTCCAGCGCCTGGGCTTAATAGCCGTCAATACCCTTTTTCCCGTGGCCCTGGCCCTAGGCAGGCGCCTGGGTGTTAAGGCAGAAACCATTAAAGCCTCGTTTATTGAGATGAATAACCAGTTAGTCCGCCTCCAGGGCCTGCTGATAGAACCCGGGAAGATCCTTCTCCTGGCTCCCCACTGCCTGCAGTGGAGCGGCTGTCCCCATAAAATCACTGTTGACGTCTATAACTGTCGCCGCTGTGGCCACTGCCCCATTGATTCCCTTCATGCCCTGGCCGAAAGATACGGTGTCCGCCTGGCCGTAGCTACCGGAGGTACCCTGGCCCGGCACTTTGTCAAACAGTACCGGCCGCGGGCCGTGGTGGCCATTGCCTGCGAGCGCGATTTAACCAGTGGCATCCAGGACACCCAGCCCATGCCTGTCCTGGGGGTTTTAAACTCAAGGCCCCAAGGCCCCTGCCTCAATACCCAGGTTAATTTAAACCAGGTAGAGCAAGCCATCCAGTTTTTCCTGTACGGTCAAACAATCAGCCAGCCCCAGGTGCGCAGCGAAGGCTGGGGAGTTGGTAGCAGTGTTTAGAGGAGGTAACAGAGGGTGAAACTCAGGCCGGCTGCTTCGGCCCGGGAGGCGGCCCTGCAGGTCATTTACCGGGTGACGGAGGAAGGGGCCTTTGCCAGCCTGGCCCTGGATGAAGTCTTGCAGGCCTCCAACCTGGAGGGCCGCGACCGCACCCTGGCCACGGAGCTGGCCTACAGCGCCATCAAGGCCTGGCAAACCCTGGACTGGGCCCTGGGCCTCTTTTTAAAACACCCCCTGGCGAAACTGCCGCCCTGGATCCGCTGTCTTTTGCGCCTGGGTGGGGTGCAGCTCATGTATTTACCCCGGATACCGGCGCGGGCGGCCATCTATGAAACAGTGGAACTGGCCAAAAAATACGGTCACCGGGGCACTGTGGGCCTGGTAAACGGCGTCCTGCGCCATTTAGATCGCCGGAAAGATGATTTACCTTATCCGGATCCCGGGAATGATCCTGCCGGCTACCTCTCCTTGCGTTACTATCACCCCCGCTGGCTGGTAGAGAAATGGCTGGCGCAGTTTGGCTACGAAGAGACGGAGGCCCTCTGCCGCGCGGATAATGAACCGGCCCTGATGGTTATCCGCACCAATACCCTGAAGACGACAGTAGCCGGCCTGGCCGCGCGCCTCCAGGACGAGGGAGCTACCGTCAGGCCGGCCCGCTATGCCCCCGAGGGCCTTATAGTTGAAGGCCTGGGGGCGGTAAAGGCTAGCCCTTCCTTCCGGGAAGGGTTGTTCTATGTCCAGGATGAAGGTTCCCAGCTGGTCGGTCATGCCTTAAAACCCGAACCGGGGTCTATTGTTATCGATGCCAGTGCCGCCCCCGGCGGCAAGACCACCCACCTGGCCCAGCTCATGGTCAACCGGGGCACGATTCTGGCCTGCGATGTCCATCCTTCCCGCCTGGAGTTAATTAAAGAAAACTGCCGGCGCCTGGGGGTGACTTGTGTCCGGGCGGTTCTGGCGGATGCCCGGGAACTGGGGCAACGTTACCCGGAGGTTGCCGATTATTTGCTCATTGACGCCCCCTGTTCGGGGCTGGGGGTGCTACGCCGGCGGCCAGATGCCCGCTGGCGCAAGGAGCTGGCCGGGACCTGGGAAATGGCCCGGCTACAGCTGGAGATCCTCCTGGGAGCCAGGCGGGCTTTAAAGCCGGACGGGGTTTTAGTCTACAGCACCTGCTCCCTGGCCCCGGAAGAAAACCAGGAAGTTATCCGGCAATTCCTGGACCGGGCGCGGGAATTTTCCCTTGTTTCCCTGGAACCATGGCTGCCGGTCCTACCAGCCGACCTGGAGGTCCCGGCCCGGCAGGGCTGGGTCCAGTATCTACCCCAGCGCCACGGTACCGACGGCTTCTTCATAGCGCGCTTAAAAAGGGAGGAAAATAGAGGATTTTGACCTGCGATGCAGAATTTGGTTTAGGTGGATAGGCGGTAAACTGGGGGGAAATTTATGGACATCATGCCCTGGACGGCTCTGGTCTTCCAGTCTATACCGGAGGAAATAATTTTAGTTACTTTAGGTTTGGCCCTAGTTGGTGAGTACCCCAGGATGAAAGGGATTGTAGTGGTCGGGATAATCGGGGCGGTGTTTTCTTTTTACTTCCGGCGTTTATCCCTGGATTTTGGCGTTCATACTTTAGCTTTAATTATTGCACTAGCTCTTGCAATACGACTGATTTTACGGCTAAATTTTTTTAAAGGGCTTATAGCCTCTTCCCTTGGTATCCTTGCTTTAGGTATTGTTGAGAGTATATCTATTCCTATTGTATCCAATCTTACTGGTATCAGTGTTGCAACAGCCTTACATGATCCATGGTTAAGGGTTCTTTTTCCCTTACCGGATGAAATAGTCCTGGGCCTGGTGGCATACTTCTGCCGGCGCCGGCATTTCTCCTTAATATTTGGGGATGGACTGCTGCGTAGTCATAAGAGAAAGGAAAAAGAGGATGAAAAGTAAAAATTTAACCTGGGTTATTATCACCTTGGTCCTACTGCAGACCTTTTTGATTGTGCTTCTAAATTTAAGCTATTATGTCCGGCAAATTTTTCACATTTTTACCCTGGAGCAGACACCAGCTGCCAATCTGATTCTCTCATTTTTACTTTTGCTGACTTCCATGGGTATGATTTATGTTTTATTTTCAGCAGCCGGCCGGGACATGCAGCTCCTGCGCCAGGAATTGTACATCGAAAATTTAAAGGAGAGCCTGAAGAATTTACGCACCCAGCGCCACGACTTCATCAGCCACCTGCAGACGGTCTATGGCCTGCTGCAGTTGAACATGGCCGATGCTGCCCTGGAGTACATAACTTCGGTCTGCAACGAGGTGCGCCAGCCCACCCGCATCATTGAAGTCAACCAACCGGTCCTGGCGGCCCTCTTCCAGGCCAAGGCCGCGGCGGCGGAAGCGCGGGGGATAAACTTTCAATACGAGATCAACAGCGATTTAAAGGGGTTCTTGCTGTCCCAGACGGATGCCACCAGCATCTTTGGCAACCTCCTGGATAACGCCATCGAAGCCACCCTGGCCGCCCTGCCTGGTATGGAAAAGCGCATCTGGTTACGGATCTTTAATGCGGGCAATTACTACTGCTTTGAGGTGGGCAATACCGGCCCGGTCATTACCTTGGAGCTGCAGAAAAAGATCTTTGAACGGGGTTTTACCACGAAGAAGGTCGATAAGGAGAACCACGGCCAGGGGCTTTACATCGTCCAGAAGCTGGTGGCAGCCCATAACGGCCGGATCGAGGTCCGCAGCAGCGACCAGGGCACGGTTTTTACCGTGAAAATTACCATTTTATCGATATAATTTGCCAGGGCAGCAGGAATCTGGAGAATCATGTAGAATAATATGGTAGAATTAGCAAACCCTTATGGAGCAGGTAAGACTTGCTAAGTATCCACTATTTAGCCCAAAGCAGTGCCGCTTACCTGGTAGCCAGGTTGCCGGAGGGTCAAAATAAACCACAGGTAGAAGTAGTAGCCTTTGGCCTGGAGGTGGCCCTGGGGGCTAGCCTGCAGTTAATCGCCTTTGTGGCCGTTGCCTGGTACCTGGGCTTGCTGCCAGAGATGATGGCGGCCCTCATAACTATGGCCACTTACCGCCTCCTGGCTGGCGGCGTGCACTGCAGCGCCTATTACCGTTGCTTGATTTTATCGTTGTTAACCTTAGTCCTCTTGGCCTCCCTGGGCCGCTGGCTGGCGAGTATCTTGGGAGGGAGTTTAATGGTTGGCGTGGTGGCGGTATTTGCGGCGAGCCTGGTAATTGCTTGGCGCCGGGCGCCGGCAGACACGGCTGCGGCCCCCATTATCAACCCGGTACGCCGGGCCAGGTTAAAGAAAGCCTGTTATTTGTGGTTAGTTCTATGGTTAGCAGTCGTTAGCCTGGGTTATTACCTGGGGTGGCCTGGCAGCAGCACCCTGGCCAGCAGCCTCATGGCCCTGGTTTTCCAGGGCTTTGCCCTGACACCTCCGGGTTTTGCCGTCGTGGGGCGGGCAGACGGCCTGTTAAAACGTCTCCTGCCCCTCGATAAAAAGCTAGAGGGAAGGAGGTGAAGTTTCATGTTGAAGAAGCTAGCGGCCACTGTAGTTTCCCTGGGCGTGGCCCTGGCCGTCCTGGTGGCCAACGGCAGTGTGCTGCCGACCAGCGCGTGGGTCTGGCACCAGCCGGAAGTCCCGCCCGGTTTAAGGAAGTAGCGTAAGGGGGATTACATAGTTAAGGGGAGGTTTCACTCCCCTTTTTTTTCTTTATCTTGACCCCTACCCGGCGCAATGTGGTATATTATGGTATGGCTTCATTCATAATAATGCCAGGGGATGGTTATGACTACCAGGATTGACCTGCGGGGCCTGCTGCCTGAGGAACTGGCGCAACTGGCGACCGGACTGGGTGAAGCGCCCTACCGCGGCCGGCAGCTCTTTCACTGGCTCCACCGCCGCCGGGCTACTAGCCTGGATGAGATGACCGACTTGCCCGGGGCTTTCCGGGCCCGGCTGGCCGGGCGGGCGTTATTGCCGCCGGTAGAGATTAAAAACCGCCGGGTGGCGGCCGACGGCCTGACCCGGAAATTATTGCTGAGCCTGGCGGACGGCGAATTGATTGAATGTGTCCTTATGTCCTATGAAGATGGCCGCCGGCGGCAGACTGCCTGCCTGTCCAGCCAGGTGGGCTGCGCCATGGGCTGCAGCTTTTGTGCCACCGGCCAGGGTGGTTTCCGGCGCAACCTTACGCCGGGGGAAATTGTCCTCCAGGCCCTGGCCCTGGTGGGAGAAGGGCAGCAGCGGGACCCGGAGGGCCGCTTGAGCAATATCGTCTTTATGGGCATGGGCGAGCCCCTGCTTAATTACCAGGCCGTCCTGAAGGCCACGCGGATATTTGAACACCCGGCAGGGTGGGGCATAAGTCACCGGCGGATCACCATTTCTACCTGTGGCCTGGTACCCCAGATTTTGCAGCTGGCCGGGGAGGAGCCGCCCCTGGAACTGGCCGTTTCCCTCCATGCGGCCACCAATGAACTGCGGGAGCGGTTAATGCCCATTAACAGGCGTTATCCCCTGGAAAAGTTGATCCCGGCCTGCCGCCACTATAGCCAGGTGACGGGACGGCGGGTCACCTTTGAATATGCCCTCATTGCTGGGGTCAATGACCGCCGGGAAGACGCCCGCCGTTTGATCGAGTTGCTCCGGGGAACGCTGGCCTTTGTCAACCTGATCCCCTTAAATCCGGTTCCCGGCAACCCTTTCCAGGGTGTAAGCGGGGAAAAGGCACGGCTTTTTGCTACCTGGCTGCAACAGGCCGGCCTGGCAGCTGCCGTGAGGGAAAGCCGGGGGCAGGATATCGCCGCCGCCTGCGGCCAGCTCCGCTATAACGCCAGCAGGGAGGTGCTTTAATGGATTGGCTGGAAAAAAACGAGCGTTTCTGGCAACGCCTTTTTGATGGACTTTTTCGCCGCGGGGCCGATGTTTCCCTGCAACCCGTGGAGATTGCCAAAAAACTGGCTAAAACCATGGCAGCCCGGCGGACGGTAAGCGTCAGCCGTGTTTATGTTCCCAATGTTTACCTGGTTAATCTCAATCCAAAGGATTTTGAACGCCTGGCGGCCTTTGAAAATTCCCTGGCCAGGGAACTGGCCGACTACTTAAAGAAGAAGGCGGCCGAGCAAAATTTTACCATGGTCGGCGAGCCCCGGGTAGAGCTGGAGGTAGAAGATGAACTGGCCCCAGGTGAGGTGCGTATCCACGCCCGGATGGAAGAAGGGCGGCCGGAGGAAGATGCGGAAACCAATCATGTTGAAGGCGATACTTTAATTTACAAGGCGATCGACGAAGAGGTTGACCGGCCAGGCCGGCCCTCCTTAAAACTAGCCGTCATTGCCGGGCCGGATGCGGGGCGTACTTTCCTCTTGCGGCCCGGGAAGCAGGTCCTGGGGCGCCATCCGGCCTGCGACTTTATCCTTACCGACGAGCAGGTTTCCCGGCGCCACTGCCAGCTGGAAGAAAGCCATGACCGGGTCTTGCTGACGGACCTGGGCAGCCGCAACGGTACCCTGGTTAACGGGAAGAAGGTGGAACGGGCCTTTTTGAACCCCGGCGACCGTATGCAGGTGGGCCGGACTGTGTTAGAATTACAGGTAAGCTAGGCGGGAACGGGTGGTTACTTTGGCGGAAATTTTACTGGCCGGGTTGAGATTTGTCTTTGTAGTTTTAATCTACCTTTTCCTGTGGCATGTCTTAAGGCTCATGTACCTGGAGCTGGGGCCGGGACATACCCTTAAGCGTTCCCCTGCCGCCAGGGGCCGGCCCGTTTTAACCGTCCTGGAAGCAAAAAACGGGAACATAAAAAGAGGAGAAAGATACTTCCTCGGCGAAAATATTACCATTGGCCGCGATAAACATAACGATATTGTCATCAATGACATTCACGTTTCGGCCCGCCACGCTGTAATTACCCGTAGCGGAGAAGAATGGCAGTTGCTTGACCTGGATAGCACCAATGGGACTTACGTTAACGGCCAGTTACTAACCGGTCCGCAGAGTTTACGGCCCGGCGATCAAGTACGGATTGGCGGCGTGACCTTTAAAGTGGGGTGGGAAGATGCGAGCCGACGCCCTTTCCCATACCGGACTGGTGCGGCCCGGTAATGAAGATTATTTTATTATCGACGTTGAACGGGGGCTTTTTGCAGTAGCCGATGGTATGGGCGGGCACCAGGCCGGGGAAGTTGCCAGCCACCTGGCTCTACGGGCCCTGCAAGACAGGCTTTTTAACGGGACAACGGGGGAACCATTGTCCCGGTTGCTGGCAGCGGCAGCCTTTGCCAACGAAATAGTTTACCGTTCTTCCCTGTCCAGCCGGGAACGGGCGGGGATGGGTACGACCATGACGGCCGTCTGGATAGTGGGGCCAAAGGGTTTCCTGGTCCACATCGGTGACAGCCGTGCTTACCTTTTCCGGGACGGACAGTTAGAGGTCTTAACTAACGATCATTCTTATGTTGGCGAACTAGTCCGCTGCGGCGGCCTGACGGCGGAAGAGGCCCGCCAGCACCCCCAGCGCAATATTCTTACCCGGGCCCTGGGTACCGGGGGTACGGTGAATATTGACAGCCGGGAAATTGAGCTTAAGCCGGGGGACCGGTTGCTTTTATGTACTGACGGCCTTTATGAGGTCATTCCCGATCAGGAGCTGGCGGCTATCATGAACCGCCACCAGGAACTGGCTGGAGCTACCCGGGAATTGCTGCGGTTGGCCCTGGAACGGGGCGGGCCGGATAATGTTACGGTGGTGTTGGCCCTTTATGAGTAGCAGCGGCACCAGCACGAACCGGGGGCAGGAGATGGCCCTGCTCATCTGGCCGTCTTTAATCCTGACTGCCGGGTACGGTTATATGGTAACCTTTGTCCCCCGCCAACCAGGCTGGCAGCCGGCCTATGCCCTGGCCCTGCTGCTGGGGGGCTTCTGGGGGGTGCACTTGATTTTAAGGGTTACCCGCCATGGTGGCGATCAATTTCTCCTTCCCCTGGCGGCCAGCCTGACGGCCCTGGGCCTTACCTTTTTGTTCCGCCTGGATCCCGGTCTGGCTTACCGCCAGATTATCTGGACCATACTGGGGCTTTTAGTCCTGATAGTCGTAGCCACTGGTTTTCGGGATTACCAGCGCCTGGAGCAGTACCCCTATCTCTTTTTATCCCTGGGGCTTTTTTTCCTCTTCATTACCGTCCTGGCAGGGACGCGCATCGGTGGGGCCAAGAGCTGGCTGACCCTTGGTTCCTTCCGCATGCAACCGGTAGAAGCTGTCAAGGTTCTCATGGTCATGTACCTGGCCGGCTATTTAAGCGACAAAAGGGAACTACTGGTCCAGGGAGCAGGGCGGATATCCTGGGGCCCCCTCCTGGTCGCTGTAGCTATGGCCGTTCTATTGCTGGTCCTGCAGCGGGACCTGGGTTCAGCCCTGATTCTCCTCGTTACTTTCCTGGCCATGCTTTACCTGGCCACCGGGAAATTACGCTTTTGTGTGGCGGGAGGAGCCTTATTTAGCCTGGGGGCGGTACTGGCTTACCTGGCTTTTCCCTATCTCCGGGCGCGCATTGCCGTGTGGATCAACCCCTGGGCTGATTATACCGGGGCAGGTTACCAGGTTGTCCAGGCCCTGATCTCCCTGGGCAGCGGCGGTATCTTTGGTACTGGCTTGGGCCTGGGTTATTCCCAGGTGATCCCGGCCGTAGCCACGGACTTTATCTTTGCTACCATGGGCGAGGAAATGGGATTAATGGGCAGCCTGGGGGTTATTCTTTTCTACCTGTTATTTGCCCTGCGAGGTTTCCGGGCCGCCCTCCGGGCCCCCGAGGAACAGGGCATGTTGCTGGCTGGCGGGCTGACCGTCCTCTGTACTTTCCAGGCCCTGGTCATCATGGCCGGGGTCAGCAAACTCCTGCCCCTGACGGGGGTGACCCTGCCCTTTGTCAGTTATGGCGGTAGTTCCCTGGTGATTAGCTACCTGCTGTTAGCTTTACTCCTCAATGTCAGTGCTGCCGGCCGGGAGGCCAAACCATGAAAACCAGGGTGCGCCGCCTGGCCCTGGCGACAGGCGTAATTTTCGTCATTCTTATTGTTCACCTGACCTACATCCAGGCCATAGCCGGCGAGAGGTTATATTTAAACCCGCTAAATCCGCGCTTGAACCTGGTGGAGCAGCAAACCGAGCGCGGGGCGATTTATGATCGCGCCGGCAGGGTCCTGGCCCGGACAGTGGGGAACCCGGGCCAGTTCCAGCGCCAGTACCCTTACGGCCCGGCAGCAGCCCTGGTGGTAGGGTATGTTTCCGGGCGCTTTGGCAGCAGTGGCCTGGAAGCCAGCCGGGATGGGGACCTCCTGGGTTTTACCGGCTGGCAGCACCTCCTTAATCAAGGGCGGCGTTTAATGGGCCAGGTGGCCCGGGGTAATGACCTGACCCTGACCCTGGATGCCGATTTACAACGCCTGGCAACCAGCTTGCTGGCCGGCCGGCGGGGAGCGGCTGTGGCCCTGGACCCGCGTACCGGTGCCGTCCTGGCCCTGGCCAGCAGCCCGACCTTTGACCCCAACCGGCTGGAGGAGGAATGGCAGCGGATTAATAGCCCCGGCGCCGGCAGTCCCCTCTTGAACCGGGCCATCCAGGGCCTCTATCCCCCTGGTTCGATTATGAAGCTGGTAACGGCCACCGCGGCCCTGGAAGTCGACCCTGGTATTTTGCAGCGTGATTTCTACTGCCCGGGCTACCTGGAGGTCCAGGGTTGGAAGCTTACCTGTCCCCGGCCCCATGGCCACCTGAATTTCCAGCAGGCCATGATGTATTCCTGCAATGTTACCTTTGCCACCCTGGCCCTGGAAGCCGGGGCGGATAAATTCAAAGAAACGGCAGCCCTGTATGGCTTTGATAAACCTTTAAAATTTGACCTGCCAGTCGAGGAATCCCGGGTGCCGGGCCGCCTGGATGCCAGCGCCCTGGCAGAGGGCGCCATTGGCCAGGGGGCCGTCCTGGCAACGCCCCTGCAAATGGCCATGGTCACGGCGGCCATTGCCAATAAGGGTATCTTAATGCAACCTTACCTGGTCGAGAAGATAACGGTAGCAGGTGGCCGGCTCCTCTGGCAGGCTGTGCCGCGGCCTCTCCAGGTGGTAACCGGGGCTAAAGTAGCGACGGATATTAAAGAAGCCATGGTGGCTACAGTTAACGGTGGGACAGCTACGGCCGCAAGCTTACCGGGGATCCAGGTGGCGGCCAAAACAGGCTCAGCCCAGAACCCCGGGGGCGAAGCCCATGCCTGGCTGGTGGCCTTTGCCACGGCGGATGAACCCCGGATCGCTGTAGCCGTAGTAGTGGAAAATGCCGGTGCGGGCGGCGTTATAGCAGCTCCCCTGGCCCGGGAAATTCTGGCGGCAGCCTTGAGGCGGTGATAAGATGGATAAAATGATTGGCAAAATCCTGGAAGGTCGTTATGAGATAATTGATGAACTGGGGGGCGGGGGTATGGCCCGGGTCTACCGGGGCCAGGACCGCCTGCTGCACCGCTATGTGACCATCAAAATTTTGCGGGAACAGTATGCCAGCGATAAGGATTTTTTAACCCGGTTCCAGAGGGAAGCCCAGGCTGTAGCCAGCTTGTCCCATCCCAATGTGGTCAGTATTTATGACGTCGGCCAGGAAGACGGCATCCATTACCTGATTATGGAGTATGTTGAGGGGCGGTCATTAAAGGATCTTATCACCGAACGGGCGCCCCTGCCGCCCCTGGAGGCTATAGATATAGCCCTGCAGATTTGTGACGCCCTGGAGCATGCCCATGAAAATGGCGTTATCCACCGGGATATTAAACCCCATAACATCCTCATTACCCGCAATGGCCGGGTCAAGGTAACTGATTTTGGTATCGCCCAGGCCGTCAACGAAGCGACCATGTCTTACAACGGCACCATGGTCGGTTCTGTTCATTATCTGGCGCCAGAGCAGGCCAGGGGCGGGGTTACCGGCGCAGCGGCCGATATTTATTCCTTTGGTATTGTCCTGTATGAAATGCTGACCGGGGATCTTCCTTTCCACGGTGAGACCCCGGTAGCCGTGGCCATCAAGCATATCCAGGAATCCCCACGGCCCTTGCGGGAAATAAACCCCGGTGTCCCGCCGGCCCTGGAGCGTATTGTCATGCGTACCCTGGAAAAGGAGCCGGAACGACGCTACCCGTCGGCGGCCGCCTTACGTTCCGACCTGCTGGCCGTAAGAAATGCCCTGACGGAAGATACCTTTGCCACCCAGGTCCTGCCAGCGCTGGAGGCTCCCGACCCACCGGCCAGTCCCGCCCGGCCGCGCCGGCGGCCGCGAGTGTGGGCCTGGGTTTTAATGGTCCTCCTCTTTTTAGGCCTGGCTGCCGCCGGCCTGTGGGCTGGATTTCGTTATTACCTCCTCGTCGGGGAGACGGTGGTACCGCCTGTAACTGGCCTTACTGAAGGCCAGGCCATGGACCGGCTGGCGGCAGCCGGTTTGCGTGGCCAGGTTGGCAGCAGGCAGTATAATGCCGAGATACCGGCGGGACAGGTTATGGCCCAGGAGCCCGCAGCCGGGGAACGGGTCCGCCGCGGGCGGGTTGTAACCCTGACCGTCAGCCAGGGTAGCCGTATGGTGACGGTGCCCCCCGTCGTTGGTTTTACGGAACGGGAGGCCCGCCTGCAGCTGGAAAATGCCGGTTTACGGGTTGTAGGCGATTCACTGAAAGTATATCATCCCAGTATTCCCGCCGGATCAGTAGTAGAGCAAAATCCTCCCGGTAACACCAAGCAGCCCGAAGGTACCGAGGTCAGGCTGATTGTCAGTAAAGGACCGGAACCCCAGTTGGTCCCTGCTCCCAGGCTGATAGGCTATTCCCTGGCTGAGGCCCAACAGCAGCTGGCGGCGGCGAAGCTGCAGCAAGGGACCCTGACTTACCAGCGCAGCGAGGAGCAATTCCCTGGGATAGTTATTGACCAGGACCCGCGACCGGGGTCCAGTGTCCTGCAGGGTAGTGCCATTAATTTAGTTGTCAGCCAGGGGCCGGGACCGGCTCAGAAACAACTGGGCGTCACTGTTCCCCCGGCGCCAGATGATAAAGATCACGAGGTGCGGATCGTTGTTACCGATGCGAAAGGGACCAGCGAGGTATTGAATAAGAAGCAGGAGAAAGGCCAGCAAATCCAGACCGTGATCACGTACTTTGGTAAGGGTAAGCTCCAGGTCTTCCGCGATGGCAATCTTATTTACGTGCGGGATTTACCGTAGGGAGGATGGCATGGAAGGCATCCTTTTACGGCGTTACGGTGGTTTTTACTATGTGGAAAGCGGGGGCCAGGTCTGGACCTGCCGCCTGCGTGGCCGCTTTCGACGGGAGACAGACCTCCTGCCAGGTGACCGGGTGGAAATGGTGCCCCTGGGTCCCGGGGAAGGGGTGATTGAAGCTGTAAAACCCCGGCGTACCCTCCTGGAGCGTCCGGCCGTGGCCAATGTGGAGCAGGCTATTATCGTTTTCTCCTTAAGCACGCCGCCACCAGACCTGGAACTGCTGGATCGCCTACTTTTTTTGAGTGGCGTTAAGGATATTCAGGCCATTATTGTCTGGAATAAAGTCGATGTCGCCCGGAAGGACTACCAGGATTTACCCGGTATTTACCGGCAAATCGGCTATCCGAATTTAATCGCCAGTGCCCGCACTGGCCAGGGTGTAGAGAAGCTCAGGGAGGTCCTGGCAGGGCGGCTCAGTACCTTTGCTGGCCCCTCCGGCGTGGGCAAGTCCTCCCTCCTCAATGCCCTCCAGCCGGAACTCAACTTACGGACGGGCGAAGTGAGCGCCAAAGGGGGCCGTGGCCGCCATACCACCCGTCATGCCGAATTAATCCGTCTCCCGGGCGGGGGCTGGGTAGCCGACACTCCGGGCTTCAGCCGCCTGGATTTACCATCCCTGGACAGGTTAGAGGTAGCTGGCTATTTTCGTGAGATGGAACCCTTAATAGGCCGTTGCCGTTTTAATTCCTGCCTGCACCGGGGTGAACCCGGCTGTGCCGTAGCAGCAGCGGTAGAGGCCGGGGAAATTGCCAGGCACCGTTATGAGCATTACCTGAATTTTTTAGCTGAGGTTATTGCCAGGGAAAGGAGTTATTAATAATGCCCTTTATTGCTCCCTCACTGCTGGCTGCCGACTTCGGTAACCTCCAGGCTGAAATAGAAGACGTAGCTGCCGGGGGTGCTGACTGGTTGCACCTGGATATCATGGATGGCCATTTTGTCCCCAATATTACCTTCGGGCCGGACCTGGTGGCCGCCTTACGGCCAAAAAGCCGGCTGATTTTTGATGTGCACCTGATGCTTTCCCACCCGGAAGACTTTATCGCTCCCTTTGCGGCAGCTGGCGCCGACTATATCAGCGTCCACGCCGAAGCCTGTACCCACCTCCACCGGGTGCTGCAGCAAATCCGCGCTGCCGGCTGCCGGCCGGCAGTAGCCTTAAACCCGGCCACACCGCTCTCGGTGCTGGATCATATCTTAGGTGAGGTGGATATGATTTTATTAATGACAGTAAATCCGGGCTTTGGGGGCCAGGACTTTATCCCGGCCATGTTGCCGAAAATAGCCTCCCTGTCCGCCAGGTTGCGGCAGAATAAACAGGACATCTTGCTGGAGGTAGACGGGGGCATTACCCCGGTCACAGCCCCGGCCGCCTGCCAGGCGGGAGCCACCGTCCTGGTAGCCGGTTCGGCCATCTTTGGCAGCCCTGACCGGGCGGCAGCCATCAACACTTTACGACAGGCAGGGAGGTTAACACCTGCTCCTTGACGCCGGCGGGCTATAGGTCTATAATTACAGTAACGTCCTTCGGGGTTAGGTGCAATTCCTTACCGGCGGTAAAAGCCCGCGAGCCGCAAAGGCAGACCCGGTGCAATTCCGGGGCCGACAGTGACAGTCTGGAAGGGAGAAGGCGTTTTGTATCCTTTGCCCTGTCTAACCCCGGAGTACAACCCCGGGGTTTTTTAATACCTTGAAAAGAAATTAAAAAGAAATTAAGAGGAGCAAGCGGAAATGTCTCCAGAGGATGTCGAGTACATGCGCCGGGCTCTGGAACTTGCCCGGCTGGGCCTGGGCCGTACCAGCCCCAACCCGGCCGTGGGCGCCGTTATTGTCCGGGACGGCCGGGTGGTAGGTGAAGGCTACCACCAGCAGGCCGGTACCCCCCATGCCGAGGTCCATGCCCTGCGGGCCGCCGGTGAAGCAGCTAGGGGCGCCACCCTCTATGTTACCCTGGAGCCCTGCTGTCACTATGGCCGCACACCGCCCTGCACGGAAGCCATCATTACCGCTGGTATCCGGCGGGTGGTGGCAGCCATGGCCGACCCCAATCCCAAGGTGGCCGGTGGCGGCTTCCAGGCCCTCCGCCGGGCCGGGATTGAAGTGGAGATGGGCCTCTTAGAAGATGAAGCCCGGCGGCTGAATGAAGCCTTTATCAAGTATATTACCACCGGGCAGCCCTGGGTGACCCTCAAGATGGCCCTAACCCTGGACGGTAAAATCGCCACCCGTTCCGGGGCTTCCCGCTGGATTACCGGCCCGGCAGCCAGGCAAAAGGCCCATGAGCTACGGGATACCCATGACGCCATCCTGGTGGGAATCGGCACCGTCCTGGCCGATGACCCCGAGCTCACCACCCGCCTGCCGGGGGGCAAGGGCCGTGACGCCGTGAGGGTAATCCTGGACAGCCATTTAAGGATACCTTTAACGGCCAGGGTGTTGAACCTGGCTTCCCCGGCGCCCACCCTGGTGGCCACCACCGCGGCAGCGCCGGTAGAAGCCCGGCAGCAGCTGGCTGCCAGGGGCATCGAGGTCATAGTCTTACCGGCAGAAGACGGCCGGGTGGCCTGGCAGCCCCTGCTGGCTGAACTGGCCCGGCGCCAGATTACCAGTATTCTTGTAGAAGGCGGGGCCGGGGTAAATGCTACCGCCCTGGCTGCCGGGGTAGTAGATAAGGTGGTGGCCCTTATTGCTCCCAAGATCTTTGGCGGCATTGCCGCCCCTGGACCGGTAGGGGGCCTGGGGGTAGCCAGCCCGGAAGAAGCCTGGCAGCTGGAAAGAATCCAGGTGGAACCCTGTGGCGTGGATATTATGTTAAGTGGATACTTGGCTAAAGAGGGGAAAGAGCTTGTTCACCGGCTTGATTGAAGAAATAGGCACCATCCAGCGGGTAGAACCCAGGACCCAGGGAGCGCGGTTAACCATTGCCGCCGCGAAAGTCCTGGCCGGGACCAGGTGTGGCGACAGTATTGCCGTTAACGGCGCCTGCCTGACGGTAATTGAGTTAAAGGCAGGAGCCCTGGTAGCCGAAGTTATGGCTGAAACCTTGAGGGTTACCACCCTGGGCTATTTAAAAGCTGGAGATAAGGTCAACCTGGAACGGGCCCTGCAGCTGGGCGAGCGGCTGGGCGGCCACCTGGTCAGCGGTCACGTGGACGGCGTAGGGGAAATTAAAACGAAGCGGCAGGCAGGCATCGCCTGGGAACTGGTGGTGGCGGTACCTCCCGGCCTGGAACGCTACATTGCTCCCAAAGGATCCCTGGCCCTTGATGGTACCAGCCTGACGGTCATTGCCGTAGAAGGGAACATGGTAACAGTCGGCATCATTCCCCATACGGCCCGGCATACCATCTTGGGGACCAAAGGGCCGGGGGACAAGGTGAATATTGAAGTCGACCTGCTGGCCCGTTACCTGGAAAGGCTCCTCACCGGGCCGCAAGAGGAGCCGGCCCGCAGGGGTTTGACCGTGGAGTTTCTGGCCGCCAATGGCTTTATTTAATATTTGGGGAAGAAGGTGGTTCGCCATGGGCGAAGGAGAAATTAAATTTAATACCATTGAAGAAGCCCTTGCCGATATACGGGCCGGGCGCATGGTGGTGGTGGTGGATGACGAGGACCGGGAAAACGAAGGCGATTTGATTATCGCTGCGGAGAAGGTTACCCCGGAAGCCATTAATTTCATGGCCACCCATGCCCGGGGCCTGATCTGTGTCCCCGTGGAGGGCAAGCGCCTGGATGAACTGGAGCTGGGCCCCATGGTCACTCAGAATAACGAGTCCATGGGGACGGCCTTTACCGTTTCCGTGGATGCAGCCGAGGTGACTACCGGCATTTCCGCCTATGAAAGGGCCCTGACGGTAAAAAAGATTATTGATCCCCGCACCCGGCCCGAAGACCTGCGCCGGCCGGGACACATTTTTCCCCTGCGGGCCAGAGAAGACGGGGTGTTGAGGCGGGCCGGCCATACGGAAGCCGCCGTTGATCTCGCCCGCCTGGCCGGCCTCTACCCGGCCGGGGTCATCTGCGAAATTATGAATCCCGACGGCACCATGGCCCGGGTACCCCAGCTCTATGCCTTCTGCCGGGAACACGGTTTAAAGCTCATTACCATCGCCGATTTAATTAAATACCGCCGCCGGACGGAGAAACTGGTCCGCCGGGTGGCTGAGGCCGACCTGCCCACCAGTTACGGCCATTTTAAAGCCATTGCCTATGAAGAAATAATGAACGGCAAAGGGCACCTGGCCCTGGTCAAAGGGGATATTGACGGCGGCCAGCCGGTCCTGGTCCGGGTCCACTCCGAGTGCCTGACGGGGGATGTTTTTGGATCCTTACGCTGCGACTGCGGCGAGCAGCTCCAGCAGGCCATGGCCATGATTGAAGCGGAAGGCCGCGGCGTTATCCTCTATATGCGCCAGGAAGGGCGGGGGATAGGCCTTCTCAACAAAATCAAGGCCTACAAGCTCCAGGAAGAGGGCAAGGATACGGTGGAAGCCAATGAAGCCCTGGGTTTCCCGGCCGATTTGCGCGATTACGGCATCGGTGCCCAGATCCTGGCCGACCTGGGAATCCGCCAGATCCGCCTCCTCACCAATAATCCCAAAAAGATTGCCGGCCTGGAAGGATATGGCCTTAAGGTTGTCGAAAGGGTTCCCATCGAAATGTGCCCCAACCGGGTTAACAGGCATTACCTGAAAACGAAAAAGGAAAAAATGGGCCACCTGCTGCAGATAAGTTGAGATAACAAAGCGTATGCAGGCAAATGGCGGGGTATGTCCCGGCTGGTATTTGTTGAAGCGAGCGAGCTTCTACCGAGCGGCTAAGCGGCCACGGCGAAGCTGAGGGATGATAAGCGGGGCCGAGGACAGTGAGGCCTTCGGCCGGATTCTAAAGGCAAGGATGCCGAATAGGCCGCCCAGCACTCACAGTAACCAAGTTACAGTAACCAGTTCTTCGGTTTATGCAGTCGTACTACCTTTGGAAGTACCTGAGTTTAGTGAGTGCTGGGCGCCCTAGCCCGAAGCTGAGCCATAGGCCGCTTCGCGAGGACCACGGAGCGAGCCAAACAATGCCAGCCCATGAGAGAGTTATTTTTACGGTATTAGCCTGTTCATTGGCAAGCAGATTAGATATTTCGAGAAGGAGGCCTTTTTCCCATGCCCAACATCTTAGAGGGCCAGCTGCAGGCCCGGGGACTAAAATTCGGCATTGTTATCAGTCGCTTCAACGAGTTTATCACCTCCAAACTGCTGGAAGGGGCCCTGGATGCCCTGAACCGCCACGGCGCCGACCCGGCGGCCATTGATGTGGCCTGGGTGCCGGGAGCCTTTGAAATCCCCCTGGCGGCGCAAAAAATGACGGCCCGGGGTTACGACGCCGTCATTTGCCTGGGGGCAGTCATCCGCGGGGCCACCCCCCACTTTGAATATGTAGCCGCCGAGGTGACCAAGGGCATTGCCCAGGTAAGCCTGAATAGCGGCGTACCGGTAATCTACGGGCTGATAACTGCCGACAATATTGAGCAGGCTATAGAGCGGGCCGGTACCAAGGCCGGCAATAAAGGCTTTGATGCCGCCATGGCCGCCATGGAAATGGCCAATCTCTTTAAAACAATGGCAGGGGCAGGGAGTTAAGATGCGGGTAGGTATCATCAGCGATACCCATGGCGACGGCACCGCCTGGGAACAGGCCCTGGCCAACTGCTTTCAGGGTGTAGACCTGATCATCCATGCCGGCGATGTCCTTTACCACGGCCCCAGGAATCCCATTGTGGCCGCCTATGCTCCTAAGGACCTGGCCGGGCTTTTGCAGCAGTCTCCGGTACCCCTCTTGATTGCCCGGGGCAATTGCGACGCGGAAGTAGATGCCATGGTCTTAAATTTACCAATGCCTGAGCAGGTAGTTGTCCAGATGGGTAAGCACCGCCTCATCGCCCAGCACGGCCACCGTTTAGGTGAAGGCGAAGCAGAAACCCTGGCCGCCTATTACCGGGCCGACCTGTGGATAACCGGTCATACCCATGTAGCCATGCTGGCTGCCAGGGAGGGGCGCCTCTTTGTCAACCCGGGCAGTCCCAGCCTGCCCCACAGCGGCCCCCTGGGCAAGTTCAAAACAGTAGCCGTCGCCGACGACGCTAGCGTGAAAATCTTGGCCCTGGCAACCGGCGAAGTCCTGAAGGAGTTGCCCTGGCCGGTATAAATAAGATAAAACCCGGGGTTAGTGACCCCGGGTTATTTAAATGCTTCTTAGATAGCCCGTTGCACTTTGCCTGAACGCAGGCAGCGTGTACAGACGTAAACCTTTTTAGGAGTACCGTTTAAAATAATCTTCACCCGCTGGAGATTAGGAGACCAGGTGCGTTTGGTCTTAATATTGGAGTGGCTGACCTGATTGCCGGTAGTCGTCCTTTTGCCACAGATACTGCAGACGGCCATTTATTTCACCTCGCTTTTTCAACCCTACGGGCGATATTTTACCAGAGAAAGGGTTAGAAAGCAAGGAAATAAATTTCTCCTGGCAGGCAGGGACTTGCCGGAACCTGTTGAAAATAATAGTCAGGGGGTGGAGGGAATGCCCAGGGAAGGGCAAAAAAACATCGTTCCTTTACAAATAACTAAAGATCTCTCCATTATGGAAGTATTGCAGGCCTATCCCCAGGTGCGGCAGGTATTTCACCGCTATGGCATGAGCTGCCTGGAATGTATGGGTGCCATGAATGAAACCATTGCCAGCGGTGCCCGCAGCCACGGGGTTGACCTGGAAGACCTGCTAAAAGATCTAAATGAAGCCATCAGGAACCGGGGATGAGACTGGATGTACGACCGGCCGGTGGCATCTTTAAAATATGTAGGTCCCCAGAAGGCCGCCCGCCTGACCCGGCTCGGCATCCAGACGGTGGGCGATCTCCTCTGGCATTTTCCCAGGCGTTATGAAGACCGGCGCCAGTTAAAGGAGCTGGCGGCGGCAACGCCCGGGGAAATAATTACCGTTCAGGTAACCATCAAAGCCTGGGAAGAAAAGGAAATACGTCCTCGCCTGCGCCTCTTCCGGGCCCTGGTCCAGGGCCGGCAGGGAACAGGCTATGCCCTCTGGTTTAACCAACCCTTCATTAAGCGCCAGCTACCGGCTGGCAGCGAGGTTATCCTAACCGGGAAGGTAAATTACCGGGGTTATGTTCCCGAAATCCAGGTGAGTGACTATGAAGCCCTGGGGCAGGGGGATAGCGGCCTCCATACGGGGCGCATTGTACCTTTTTACCCCTTGACGGCGGGCTTAAGCCAGCGCTGGCTGAGGCTGATTGTCTACCTGGCCCTGGAGGAAGTCCAGGGAGAATTGCCGGAGATTTTACCCCCTTCCTTATGCCAGCGTTACCGCCTTTTACCCCGCTACCAGGCCATAAAATATATGCATTTTCCTCCCGACGCCACCGCCCTGCACCAGGCCCGGCGGCGCCTTAAGTATGAAGAACTGCTGGTCTGGGAACTTGGTTTAAGCTTAAGCCGCTGGCAGCGTGAAGCCGGGCTCAGGGGAGTTGCCCACACTCCTGACAACGGGCTGGTGCGGCAGTTAATCGCCAGCCTGCCCTTTAAACTGACCCGGGCCCAGGAAAGGGTGCTAGCCGAGATCCTGGCCGATATGGAAGACCCGCGGCCCATGGCCCGCCTGCTCCAGGGGGATGTGGGTTCAGGTAAAACGGTAGTAGCGGCAGCAGCCATGGTCAAGGCCGTAGCCGGCGGCTGGCAGGCTGCCCTCATGGCCCCTACAGAAGTCCTGGCCGAGCAGCACGGGCAAACTTTGCAGAAGATCCTCGCGCCTTTAAAAATCCCGGTGGCCGTCCTTACGGGCAGTACTTCCCGGGCCGGGCGAGAAGTTATCCTGGCCGGCCTGGCCACCGGCCGGTTACCCCTGGTAGCAGGTACTCACGCCCTGATCCAGGAAGATGTAACCTTTAAGGCTTTAGGACTGGTGGTTATCGATGAGCAGCACCGCTTTGGCGTTGACCAGCGGGCCGCCCTCCAGGCCAAAGGGCAGGCTCCCGACCTGCTGGTCATGACAGCCACGCCTATTCCCCGGACCCTAGCCCTGGCAATCTACGGCGACCTGGACGTGTCCCTTTTGGACGAACTACCACCGGGCCGGCAACCGGTAACTACCCGCATTTTAACGGAAAAGCAGCGCGCAAAAGCTTACCAGCTAATCCGCCGGGAGATTGAGAAGGGCCACCAGGCCTACGTTATCTGTCCCTTAATTGATGAAAGCGACAGCGTAGCTGCAGAAGCCGCCATAGCCATGGCGAAAAAGCTCCAGGAAGAAGTCTTTCCTGAATACGCGGTGGGACTGGTCCACGGGCGCCTTAAGCCCGCTGAAAAGGAGGAGGTAATGAATGCTTTCCGGGAGGGCAAAATCGCCGTCCTGGTAGCGACGACGGTAGTTGAGGTAGGAGTCGACGTACCCAACGCTACGGTAATGTTAATCGAAGGGGCGGAGAGGCTGGGCCTGGCCCAGCTCCACCAGCTGCGGGGCCGGGTGGGGCGCGGTACAGCACCGTCCTACTGTTTGCTCATCACCGGCAACAGCCAGGCGGCCCGGGAGCGGCTGGCCGTTCTGGCCTCCAGCCAGGACGGCTTTGCCATTGCCGAAGCCGACCTGCGCCTCAGGGGGCCGGGGGAATTCTTTGGTACCCGCCAGCATGGCTTGCCGGAATTCCGCCTGGCCAGGCTACCCGAGGATGGCCGCATCCTGGAACAGGCTCGCCAGGATGCCCGCCTGATTTGCCGGGAAAACCTCTGGCAGCAACCGGAATACCGCCAGCTTTACCTGGCAGCCAGGCAAAAACTGGCCAGCCTGCAATTATAAAAACAACCAAAATTTACCAGAAAAAGGGGGCATGTTTAAATTATTTTTCAGCCACACTAAGCTTAAAATTAACGCAAAGGTGGTCCTATGCAATTAGAAAAGGATGAGCGCTCGCTTTTGGCTTATTTTTCCAGCAGCACCAGAGCCCAGGAAGCCATCAATGCCCTGAAAGCGGCTGGTCTAACTGAGGTCCAGTTTGACCGGGTAGGACGTTTTGGTACCCGTTATAATGACCAGTACAATAATCCCCTGGCCAACCAGGCCAATACTATTACCGGCTTAACCCTCTATTCAGCTGACATTAACCCCCTGGTAAAAACCGATACCAGGGCTCTGCTGGCCGCCGACCCTTCTGTCAGCGGTGTGGGTTTAAAGGATTACGGGGTGGCCGGCAATGAGGGCTTTTTAGTTACCATAGTAACAACGCCGTCCCGGGTGAATGAAGCCCGGGAGATCATTGAGGCCCATGGCGGACGGCTTTAAAAAACACCCTGGTGGGTGTTTTCCTTTTTTGTAGTATAAATGTAAAGTTACGCTAGCCAAATAATACTAAGCATAAAAAAAGACCACCGGCTCATACTAAGACTGCACAACAAAAAAGGAGGTGAAACTGAATGCCGCGTGGAGGAAGGACCAACCGTCTCCTGATCCCCCAGGCCCGCGGCCAGATGGAAAGGTTCAAGCAGGAAGTGGCCAGCGAACTGGGGATCTCCAATTATGACGGTTACCTGGGTGACCTGCCCTCCAAGGTTAACGGTTCTGTAGGGGGGCTCATGGTCAAGAAGATGATCGCTGCTTATGAGCAGACCCTGAGCAATCAGGCAGCCGGCGGCCTTGGAGGTACTGACGTTGAACTGGGTGCCGCCCAAAATGTTACCGGCCGCATCAGCGGGCCCAACCCCGCTTATACTACCAGTGGCCAGAAGTTAAACATCAATGCCCAGCAGTACAATCCCGGTGGGCTGGGTGGATTGACCCAGTAACGGCAATTTCGGATGGCGGGTTTTTAACCGCCATCCTTTTTTAATGTAACGGTATGGCAGCCTTAGCCTGCAGGAGAGTGGTATGCAGGGTCCTGTTCAGGGCATTACCAATGACCCAGGCCAGGTTATGTACCAGGTCGTCAACCTCTTTGGGAGTTACTGTCAGGTTACCGCCAAAGGGTGCCAGGACATTACGGGTAAGGTTTTGGGCCACGGCCTGGTCGAGCTGCAGGTTGACATTAGGAAAAGCTTGCTGGATCTGGCTAAGGGCTTCATAGATAATCACCCCGGCATGAACTACAGTAGGAATACCGATGGCAATAACGGGAATACCCATGGTTTGTTGATTGATACCGGTACGTTGATTTCCCACCCCTGAGCCGGGGCTAATGCCGGTATCGGTAATTTGAATGCTGCTGCCTATGCGTTGCAGATCGCCGGCAGCAAGGGCATCAATGGCAATCAGTACCCTGGGCCGGGTTTTTTCTACCACACCCTTGAGGATTTCAGCTGTTTCAATTCCGGTAGTACCCAGGACACCGGGGGCCAGGGCACTGACGGGTCTTGTTCCCGGGGGCATATTTTGTGGCACGTATTTTAATAAATGCCGGGTAACCGTAAACTGGTTGATTACTTTTGGGCCCAGGGAGTCCGGCGTGGCTTCCCAATTACCCAGGCCCACCACCAGCACCGGGTCGGCAGGACCAATATTCCATTTTTGTAACAACAGGTTGAGCTTCCGAGCCAGGAGACCCGCTATTTCTTCGTGAACGGGCGGGTTTTCAAAGCGGAGGGCCGGTGCATCGATGGTTATGTAAGTACCCTGGGGCTTGCCCATGGCCTGTTCACCAAGGGCATTCATTATGGTAATAGTTGTAACGGCGGCGTTGGGATAGTTTTCCTTATCTTCCCTTACACCAGGCACTTCCTGCTGGGTAGCCCCGCGTAATAAAGCATGGGCTTCTACCGCCAGGTCCAGGATAACTCCCGCAAGCTGGTAAAATTCGGCGCGCTGCAAGGTGGTTCCCTCCGAACTTTTAAGGCCTGCATTCAGGTTATCCAAAATGAAAAAAAATATACGTCGAAAAGGAAAAGTTTCCTGGCGTGTTGAATATTTGCCCTCAGGGAAGGTGAGACTGATGGAAGTAAAGTGTACCTTCTGCGGTCGTAAAGAAGAAATTACCAAGGTCCATAAGGATTATCGCAAACTGGCGCGAGATAAAAATGCCGTCTACACCTGCGAAACCTGCCGCGCCCGGCTGCGTTACCAGGCCCTGCAGGCCCAAAAAGCAGAGAAACCATTATAAATGCCTTATTGACAGCGTAAAATAATTATAGTATAATCGCAGCGAGAGAGGGGGATAAAAGATGGAAATCCGTATCACTCCTAAAGCGGAACAATATATCAAAGAGAAATCCGATACCATTACCATTAAACTGGAGATGTGCGGCGGTTGAGCTGGACTATCAATTCGTCCTGCCGTGTATGCAGGCGCGCCAGCTGACGTGAAAAACTTTATTGTCCAGCAGCTAAATGGCTTAAAGGTTTACCTGCAAAAGGGGATTAAAGCTTCACGCGGCCTGGATGTAGACCTGGTGGGCTTTGGACCCTTTAAACAGCTGGTTGTTGATGGAGTGCAAAATTATTAAATTTAGGAGGCACCAAAACATGAGCAAGCCCGTTAATGTTGATAGCAGCGCCTTTGAAGCTGAAGTATTGTCAGCACCGCTGCCAGTAGTAGTTGATTTCTGGGCCGTCTGGTGCGGTCCCTGCCGGATGATGGCCCCGGTGCTGGATCAACTGGCCGAAGACTACGATGGTAACGTTAAATTTGCCAAGGTAAATGTTGACGAAAACCAGGAACTGGCCGCCCGCTATGGTATTATGAGTATACCTACCCTGGTTATCTTTAAAGATGGCCAGGAAGTGGGACGGGTCATTGGCTATATGCCTAAGGAAAAGCTAAAGGAACAGCTGGAAGCTGCTATACATTAAGGGGAGATTACATGGCCCGCCATGCCTTTATTGATGCCAGCATTTGTGACGGCCGGGCCGATTGCCAGGCCATGAGCGCCTGCCCTACTAAATCCTTCCTGCGCGAAGAGGATGGCGAACCCTGGTTTATTGGCCCTACCTGCCTGGGCTGCGGCCGCTGCCTGCTGGCCTGTGACCGGCAGGCAATAAGCCTGATCTAGTAACTAAGGGTCACCGGTTAATTATCGGTGGCCCTTAATGTTTTATTATCAAATTTAACCTTAAGCGGCAGGCTTTTTTCCAGGGATGTCGAATTATAAGCTCAAGGAGGTAGGAAAAATGCTCCAGAAAGTCCGGGTCGAAGATAGCGTGGGCACGGTCCTGGCCCACGACCTGACCAAAATCGTTCCTGGCGAGTTCAAGGGAAGGCGATTTAAGAAAGGACATATTATTCAGCCGGAAGATA
>NZ_PVXL01000045.1 GCF_002995805.1 Neomoorella stamsii | reverse complement strand
GCCCTACATATGTGGTATAATTCATCTTGCCAGCCTCCTTAGCTTGTAGCTCTGTATTGGTCTCTATTGTACCAATATAACCTACGTATCGCTACTGTGGGGCTGGCCCTTCCATTATGTCTATAAAGTACAGGTTACCATTGTTTCCGGGTAAGTTTGCCGGAGCCGGGAAGCAATGCTAACGGCCGTCTGCCGGTCGGGAGCCACCCCAAAGACCGCCGGGCCGCTGCCGCACAGGATGGCCCGTTCCGCTCCCGCAGCCAGCAGGCGTAATTTAATGGCCTTCACTTCCGGGTACAGCCGGCAGGTAACTATCTCCAGGTCGTTACCCAGGGCCCTGACAAGCTGCTCCCGGTCCCCGGCCCTTAAGGCCGCCAGGGCCCTGTCCTCATCAGGGGGTTCCGGGTTCTGCCGGGAGGGGGCGGCATCCCAGCCCTGGTATACGGCTGCCGTGCTGACGCCAAAGGGAGGTTTCACCAGTACCAGCCAGAGCCTGGGAGCCGGCGGTAAAAGGGATAAATCTTCCCCCCGCCCCCGGCCCAGGGCCGTACCTCCCAGGACGCAAAAAGGTACATCCGACCCGAGTTTGGCCCCTTCCCGGGCGAGTTGCCCCGGTGTCAGGCCCAGGTTATACAGGTAATTAAGTCCCAGTAAAGTAGCTGCCGCATCGCTGCTGCCTCCGGCCAGGCCGGCCGCCAGGGGGATCCTCTTTTCCAGGTTGATATGCACACCCGGAAAACCATACCGCTGCTGGAGTAAGGCCGCCGCCTGGTAGACCAGGTTGTCAGGACCGGCCGAAAGACGTGCCCCCCTGACCTCCAGGTGAATTCCTTCATAGCACCGGCTTAAGGTTAGGGTATCCTGCAGGGCAATGGCCTGGAAAATAGTGCTTAAGTTATGAAAACCATCCGGCCGGCGGCCGAGGACCTTCAGGGTCAGATTTATTTTACCATAGGCTGGCACCTTTAGGGCATCCAAAAAAAGGCATCTCCCTTAAAACTTTTTATTGCTAATGTAATATTAGGCATTGAGACGCTAATTCCTCTTTTGACGGCTATAGCTATTCTCACCGCAGCGATAGCCGGGTATACCAGTAATAGTCGCCATATTTCAATATTTAAATCCAGGGGAAAAGAAGGAAGGAAAAAGGTTAAGGCGAATATTTAGGCTGAAAAAGAAATACATAATTGCAAGCAGAGGAAGGAGAAACCAATGGCCAGAGAACTCTTTTTAAAGAACTATATGGAGGACTGTGTGTGGGAGCTGTTGGACCAGGTCCTGGCCCAGGACCCGCAAGCCTGCCGCTGCGACAGCTGTCGCCACGATATAGTAGCCCTGGCTTTAAACCAGTTACCGCCCCGTTATGTGGTCCGGGAAAAGGGAGTAATTTACTCCAAACTGGCCATGCTGGAAGCACAGCACCGGGCCGATATTTACCGCGCTCTTACCCAAGCCCTGATGAAGGTCAAAAAAGCCCCCCGTCACGAGCGCTGATTAATCGCGAAATTTATACCCCACACCGCGGACGGTAAGAATGTACCGCGGGTTGCTGGGGTTTTCTTCTATTTTTTCTCGCAAATGGCGGATATGGACATCGATGGTACGCGTGTCGCCGTAATATTCGCCTTCCCAGAGGCGTTCCAGTAGTGCCTCCCGGCTGAAAACCCGCCCCCGGTTTTCCGCCAGCAATTGCAGCAGCTGGTACTCCTTCAGGGTCAAGTCTACGGGCTTGCCCTTTACCGTGACCACATGGCTGGCCGGGTTAATAACCACATCCCCGATGGCCAGAATATCGTCCGGCTGGCGCTGGTTTTCTGCCGCCCGGCGTAAAATAGCGCGTACCCGCGCCACCAGCTCCCGGGGACTGAAGGGCTTGGTCAGGTAATCATCGGCGCCCAGCTCTAGCCCCAGGACCCGGTCTACCTCTTCCCGGCGAGCCGTCAGCATGAGGATGGGAGTATTGCCCCTGGCCCTCAGGCTGCGGCAGACTTCAAAGCCGTCCACCCGGGGTAACATTACATCTAAAATAATAAGATCCGGCTTTTCTGCGGCCGCCTTTTGCAGGGCTTCCGCTCCATCACTGGCCGTGACGGTGGTAAAACCGGCCTGCTGCAGGTTAAAAGACACTAGTTCCAGGATTGCCGGCTCATCATCAACAATCAGCACCTTGGGCAGTGCCATCACCGCCTTCCGCGCCTATTATAGCGTAGTTAATTAAAACCTTGCAAGAGTTAGTAAACAATACAATAAAATATATGGCTACGCCGGGATCAAGTGCACGGCTTCCGGCGGGAAGGTGGCCAAAACTTCCCGGCCTGGCTGTAGGCAACCCTGGCGCAGCTGGGAAGCTCCGGCCAGGGCCACCAGGGGCAGGCCACAGTCAATTTCTACCCGGTACTGGCCCCCCTGGGGGATGATGTGCCTGACCCTCCCCCGCAACCGGTTAGCCGGGGCTTCAGTAGCAGCTACCCCCTGAATAATTATTTCTTCCGGCCGCAGGCAGGCTACCACCCGCCCACCCACGCGCGTGCCGGCCAAAATGGTCACTCCCCCCTGGAGGCGGACCTGGACGGGCCCACTGCCGTTTAAGCGCGCCTCACCCGGCAGGAGATTGGTAACGCCGACAAAGGCTGCCAGTTCCACACTGGCCGGCTGCCAGAGTATGGTCTCCGGGCGACCGGTCTGGACAATTCGTCCTCCCTGGAGGGCCGCCACCTGGTCCGCCAGGAAAGGCAGCTCGGTAAAATCGTGGGTAACAAAAACAGCCGTAATCCCCGTCTCCCGCAGGATAAATTGCAACTCTTCCAGCAGGGCGCCCCGGGTGGGAGCATCCAGGGCGGCAAAGGGTTCATCCAGGAAAAGGACCCGCGGCTCCAGGACAAAAGCCCTGGCCAGGCTGACTCGCTGAGCTTCACCGCCGGAAAGCCGCCGTGCCGGCCGGCTGGCCAGGTGGCTGATCCGGAGGACCTCCAGCCAGTGTTCAACCCGTTCCTTTACCACCGGCCAGGGAATACCCCGGAAACGCAGGCCCACAGCCACGTTGTTAAAAACTGTAGTATCCAGTAATAATGCCTCCTGGAAAACTACCGCCAGCTGCCGGCGCCAGGATAAAGCCCGGTGGTAATCGATCTTTTGCCCGTCAAAGAAAATGCTACCGGTATCCGGCTCTTCCAGCAGGGCTAGGACCTGGAGCAGGGTGCTTTTGCCAGCACCGTTGGGGCCGATAAGGCCCCATACCTCTCCCCGCCCGATTTCCAGGTTATCAACCGTCAGAATCTCACGCCCGCCCTTGCTGACCCGCAGTCCTTCAGCGCGGATGCTGATACCCATTGAACCTCCCCCCGTGGAAAAGGAGCAAGTTTAGCTTCTATAATAACTTGGTATTCCTGCCGTCCGGTACAGCCCGCGTCCTCTGCTGCAAAACGGTCAGGATTGCCGTGATGCTGAAGGCCAGGCCCAGGAGGATAAAGCTCAAGGCCATGGCAATATCAAAATGCCCCCTGGACACCTCCATTACCGTGGCCGTCGTCAGGACCCGGGTCTGGTGCATGATATTGCCGCCAACCATGGAAGCTGCTCCCACCTCGGAAATAACCCCGCCAAAACCTGCAATAATGGCTGCCAGGATCCCCAGGCGGGCTTCTTTAAGCAGAGTCCAGTACAGTTGCCCCGGTGACGCCCCAAGGGCCAGGACCTGGGTTTTCAGCCTGGCCGGCAATTGCTGGATAGCCGCCATGCTCAGGCCGGTAACCAGGGGGGAGGCAATAAAGGCCTGGGCAATGACCATGGCTGCCGGGGTATAAATGAGCCCCAGCCGGCCCAGGGGACCGCTGCGCCAGAGGAGGAAACTCACCCAGAGGCCGACCACCACCGGCGGCAGGCCCATCCCGGTATTGACCAGGCTGATGACCAGCCGCCGGCCGGGAAATTCCTTCAGGGCCAGGAAAGTACCCAGGGGGACCCCTATGAAAACGCTAATGACCGTAGCCAGGCCACAAACCTTAAGGGTCAGGGCTACTATTTCCACGACCTCCGGGTCCAACTTGATTAATAGATTTAAAGCCTGTACCAGTCCCTGCCAGACTGCTTCCACCAGTTAAGTTCTCCTCCTATTGCCCCAGGGTGTTTTCATCTTTACCGGCATCGGGGAAGAAGAGGGACTGGCCGAATTTGTCTTTGCCAAAGTTGCCGATGACCTGCTGCGTTTCCGGGGCTACCATGAAATCTACAAAGGCTCTGGCCCCTTCGCTGTTAATGGCCATCCCCGGGAATTTATCCGGGTTCACCTGCATGACATGGTAGATATTCAGCAAGGCTTTCTCCCCCTCCACCATGATGTCCAGTTTGAGGTTCTTCTTCAGGGAGAGGTAAGTGGCCCGGTCCGTGAGGGTATAGCCACCCTTTTCGGAAGCAATATTTAAGGTCTGGCCCATGCCGGATCCAGCTTCCTGGTACCATTTGCCTTCCGGTTTAATATTAGCTGCCTGCCAGAGGTTTTTTTCCATCTTATGGGTGCCGGAATCGTCACCCCGGGAGATAAAGATGGCCTGTCTGGCGGCAATCTGCTTTAAAGCATCCACTGCCTTTTTAGCCCCTTTAATCCCGGCCGGGTCGCCGGGTGGACCAACAATAATGAAATCATTATGCATGACCAGCTGGCGGTTAATGGCTGTCCCTTTTTTCACCAGCTCCATTTCAGCCTCCGGGGCGTGAACCAGCAAGACATCGGCATTGCCCTGGTCGCCCATGGCCAGGGCCTGTCCCGTACCGACGGCATTGGGCTTAACGGTATAGCCGGTTTCTTTCTCAAACATGGGGATCAGTACGTCGAGTAAGCCGCTGTCCATGGTGCTGGTAGTGGTTGCCAGAATCAGGTCTTTTTTGGCCGGCGCTTTAGCAGTATCCTTACTGGATACAGGAACGGGCTGGTTGTTTTCCTGCCTGGCAGCCCGGCCACAACCGGACGCTAGGACTACGAGGAGGAAACTCAAGGCGACTAACGTCGCGATACATTTCTTGATTTTTTTCATTATGTATCATGTATCCCCTTTCATTATGTTTGTCCCAGCATAGCGGTGGTATAAAAAAGAGCCTTAACTAAAGTGACGCTGAAAAGCTGCTTCGATAGCCTCCCCCGCCTCGCGTCTAAATTGCCTGTAACGCTGCAAAAACCACTTCCCGGCGGGCGTTAATTCTGCCCCGCCTCCCGTCTCACCTCCCACCCGGGTTGAGAGAAGCCTTTCCCCCAGCCGGCCTTCTGCTTTTTTTAACTGGCCCCAGGCCTGGCGGTAGGACATGTTGAGGCTCCGGGCCGCCTGGTTAATAGAACCCCGCCGGTCAATCTCCTGCAGGAGTTCAAAGAGGCCCTCACCAAAAACATGCTCGCCATCTTCCAGCCAGAATTTATAACGTACCCGCATACTCTCCACCCCGGATCACTAACTCTATTGTAAATTTCCCGGAAAACCCGGTCAAGCCTTTTTACTAAAATAACTATTTGCACCTCCCGGGTTTGGGTGTACAATAGCTCCAGGTAAAGTATAATTCTTATTTACCTGCGGGGAACCTTAATCTGGGAAAATACGTCTATAATTTCAGGAGCGAGATTCTGAAATAAGGGAGAATATATATGCACAAGGGTTTATCTATTCTTCTTATGGCTATTTTAATCATCCTGAATCTGGCCGGTTGCCAGACCCGGAAGGAAACAGTTGCTGCTTTTAACGAATTTAAGGGTCAGATTGCGGGCCTGGAGTTTTATGTAACCCGGCAGGCAGGCGAAGAACCCCGCCAGGTTATCAACCTTACCGACAAGCAACTGGCCCAACGCTTTTTAATTCTCCTCGGTCCCCTGCCCAAAATTGACCCGCCGCCTAAATCCTGGCATGGAAGCAGGGACTATCTGGCCTTTAAATACGTCAAAAACGGTGAAACTGTCACCAGCAAACAGTATCCTTACTGGCACCAGGATAATAACCCCGGTTACCTGGAATTGGAAGACGGCTGGCACCAGGTACCGGCAGAATTTGCCGTGAAACTGACTACCCTGGCCAAATACCCCGATGCCTCCAGTGACATCGACCCGGCCGATGCCGCCTTTCTAAAACAGTACGGGTGGACTATTTTCTATAAAATTAAAAGCTATAATGGCCGCCTCCCCGAAAGGTTTGTCCATGAATCCGGGGAATATCCCGTTTCCCTTTACTATGCCTATAACAATGAACTGAGTAAGGATGTGGGCCTCGATCTCAGCCCTTACCTGGGTAAAAACGTAACCGTCAACCTTTATAAAATCGAAGAGCCCCTGCCGGCCTTTATGGCCCCCCGCCAGGAGGCCAACCGGGCCGTCATTGTTAAAGACGGCCAGAAAATAGTTGGGGCCTGGCTGGACGCCGGCCCGCACCATGCCTTTGCCTGTTCCCTTAAAAGCCGGCGCCTGGAGGAAATCACCGGCAAAACCTGGGGCGAGTGGGTGGACCAGTATATCGACCATGATAACCCCCAGGAGAAGTTAATCAGCCAGATGACCCCGGAAAAGGTTATTGAGACCTATTATGAAGCCATTGACCATAAGGATCCCCGGACGGCTCATGCCACTGAAACTCGCCGGCGCCTGGTAAGTTACCTGTTCCGCAACATGGACTACAACCGCCTCTATAATTATTCCTACGCTACCAATGATGCCGACGAGATCAATAACATCACCCGGGCCAGGGTGATCCGTATCCAACCCTACCACGATCCGTCGTCAGAGCAGGCTGATGTTAAAAAATACGTGGTGGAAGTAGACATCAACGTCCGGCGTGTCATCAGCTACGACAGTGGCCGCCAGATTCGCTTTATTACCCTGCGGCGGGAAACCCCGGCCACCGGCTGGCGCATTGATGATATAGGTACGGGCCCCTAAGAGGCTTCCGCTTGAGGAAAACCCGTTTTTTGCTTGCATCCGGACAGGATGTTCCCGGCTATCGAATAGCCGGGAACTACCCTTCCCTGGGTGTTTTTTTGTGTAATTATTTTGTATTCTTATTATTATATTTTATATGTATTATGTGTATTGCATACTTGGTATTGACCATTCTTTTTTCTAATGATAGATTAATATATGGAATCAATATAGGGACCAGGGGTATGGCTTAAATTTTTTGGTGAAGGAGAATGTCCATTATGCCCAAGCAACCATTTGATGGTAACACTGCAGCTGCCCATGTGGCTTATGCCATGTCTGAGGTGGCTACCATTTACCCCATCACGCCATCCTCGCCCATGGCCGAAATTGCTGATGAATGGGCCGCCTACGGCCGCAAGAACATTTTCGGTAAGACGCTGAAGGTTATCGAAATGCAGTCGGAGGCTGGTGCCGCCGGGGCTGTCCACGGTTCCCTGGTCGGTGGTGCCCTTACGACCACCTTTACTGCCTCCCAGGGTTTACTGTTGATGATCCCCAATATGTACAAGATTGCCGGTGAACTTTTGCCCACTGTTTTCCATGTAGCTGCCCGGGCCCTCTCCACCCATGCCCTGTCCATTTTCGGCGACCATGCCGATGTCATGGCCGCCCGGCAGACAGGTTTTGCCATGCTGGCTTCCGCCTCGGTACAGGAAGTCATGGACCTGGCCCTGGTAGCCCACCTGGCTACCCTGAAGGCGAGGGTGCCCTTTGTCCATTTCTTTGATGGTTTCCGGACCTCCCACGAGATCCAGAAGATCGACGTCATTGAATACGAAGATATGGCCAAGCTAGTGGACTGGGAGGCCATTCGCGCCTTCCGCGCTCGGGCCTTAAATCCGGAGCATCCCCACCAGCGGGGTACGGCCCAGAACCCGGATATCTATTTCCAGCAAAGGGAAGCAGCCAACCCCTATTACCTGGCCACGCCGGGCATTGTCGCCCAGGTGATGGAGCAGGTCGGCGCCCTCACCGGTCGTTATTATCGCCTCTTTGATTATGCCGGCGCCCCGGATGCTGAGCGGGTTATCGTTTCCATGGGGTCGTCCTGCGACGTTATCGAAGAGACTGTCAATTACCTAGTGGACAAGGGCGAAAAGGTCGGCCTCATCAAGGTCCGCCTCTACCGGCCCTTCTCGGCCGAACACTTCCTTAAGGTGTTACCGGCTTCTGTGAAACGGATTGCCGTCCTAGACCGTACCAAAGAGCCCGGTGCCGCCGGCGAACCTCTCTACGAGGATGTCCGGGCGGTCCTGGCCGAAAACGGCAAGGATATCCTTGTCGTTGGCGGCCGCTACGGTCTCGGCTCCAAGGAATTCTCCCCGTCCATGGTTAAGGCCGTCTTTGACAACCTGGCGGCGGACACGCCTAGGAACCATTTCACCGTCGGCATTATCGATGATGTCACTCATACTTCCCTGGAAATCAAAGAGTATATCGATACGACACCCAAAGGGACTTTCCGCTGCAAGTTCTTTGGCCTGGGTTCTGACGGTACCGTAGGAGCCAACAAAAACTCCATTAAGATTATTAGCGATCACACCGATCTTTATGCCCAGGGTTACTTTGAATATGACGCCAAAAAATCTGGTGGTGTCACCATCTCCCACCTGCGTTTCGGGACCCAGCCCATTAAATCGTCTTATTTAATCGACCAGGCGGATCTCATTGCCTGTCATAATCCTTCCTATGTCACCCGTTATGACCTGCTGGAAGGTATTAAACCGGGCGGGATCTTCCTCCTGAACTCTCCCTGGAGCGCCGGGGAAATGGAAAGCCGGCTGCCGGCTGCCATGAAGCGGACCATTGCCAGTAAGAAACTGCGCTTCTTTAATATCGATGCGGTTAAAGTCGCCCAGGAAGTCGGCCTTGGCGGGCGCATCAACGTCATCATGCAGGTCGCCTTCTTTAAGATTGCCAATGTCATCCCGGTAGATGACGCCATCAAGTATATTAAAGACTCTATCGTCAAGACCTACGGTAAGAAAGGCGATCAAATCGTTAACATGAACCTGGCCGCCGTAGACCGGGCCCTGGAAGGCCTGGAAGAAATTAAATACCCGGACACCTGGGCCGAAGCCCTGGACGAGGCCGCAGCCACGGCTCCCGAGCACGAGCCGGAATTCATCCGCAAAGTCGTACGACCCATTATGGCTTTGAAGGGCGACCAGCTGCCGGTCAGCACCTTTACCCCCGACGGGGTCTTCCCCACCGGGACCACCAAATACGAAAAACGAGGTATTGCCGTTAATATTCCCCAGTGGCAGCCCGAAAACTGCATCCAGTGCAACCAGTGCTCCCTGGTCTGCCCCCATGCCGCCATCCGGCCTTACCTGGCCAGGCCCGAGGATCTGGCCGGTGCCCCAGCGACCTTTGTTACGAGGGACGCCATTGGCAAAGAGGCTGCCGGCCTGAAGTTCCGCATCCAAGTGTCACCCCTGGACTGCACCGGCTGTGGCAACTGCGCCGATGTCTGCCCGGCCAAAGTCAAGGCCCTGACCATGGTGCCCCTGGATGAAGTGGTAGCCGTGGAAAACGAAAACTATAAATTCGCCGAGCAGCTGCCAGAAGTGAAGGTTGACTTCAACCCGGCCACCGTCAAGGGCAGCCAGTTCCGCCAGCCTTTGCTGGAATTCTCCGGTGCCTGCGCCGGCTGCGGCGAAACGCCTTATGTTAAACTCGTCACCCAGCTCTTTGGCGACCGGATGATTATTGCCAATGCCACCGGCTGTTCCTCCATCTGGGGCGGCAGCGCGCCGACCTGCCCCTACACCGTCAACCGCCAGGGCCATGGTCCGGCCTGGGCGAGTTCCCTTTTCGAGGACAACGCCGAGTTCGGCTACGGTATCAGCCTGGCTGTGGAAAAACGCCGGGAAGAGCTAACCGACGCCATTAACAGGGTCCTGGCCGCACCTGTCAGCCAAGCCTTCAAGGCCGCCTGTGAGGCCTGGCTGGCCGGCAAGGAAGACGCCGACCGCTCCCGGGAGTTTGGCGATCAAATTAAAGCCCTTCTGCCGGATGAGATCAAGCGGGCCGAGGGCGAGGTTAAGGAACTGCTCCTGGCCATTGACAGGCAGAAGGATTACCTGACGAAAAAATCCATCTGGATCATCGGCGGTGACGGCTGGGCCTACGACATCGGTTACGGCGGCCTGGACCACGTCCTGGCCAGCGGCGCCAATGTCAACATCCTGGTCCTGGATACCGAGGTCTACTCCAACACCGGCGGCCAGTCTTCCAAGGCCACCCAGACCGGTGCCGTGGCCAGGTTCGCTGCCGGCGGTAAATACACCAAGAAGAAGGACCTGGGTCTCATGGCCATGTCTTACGGCTATGTCTATGTGGCTTCCGTAGCCATGGGAGCCAGCCATACCCAGCTGATCAAGGCTCTAGTGGAAGCGGAAAAATACGAGGGCACTTCCCTGATTATCGCCTATGCGCCCTGCATTAACCACGGGATCGACATGAGCCACAGCCAGCTGGAAGCCAAAAAAGCGGTGGAAGCCGGTTACTGGCCCCTGTACCGCTACAACCCTGACCTGATCAAAGAAGGTAAGAACCCCTTCATCCTTGATTACAAGGCTCCTAAAGCCAGCTTCCGGGACTTCCTGCGGGGCGAGATTCGTTACACCTCCCTGCAGCAGCAGTTCCCGGAAAAGGCCGAAGAACTCTTCGCCAAGGCCGAAGCCGACGCCAAGGCGCGGCTGGAGTACTACAAGAAGCTGGCGGAAGGTTAGGCCCTCTAGCCTGTAAACCAAAGGCCGGGAGTTAAAACTCCTGGCCTTTTAACTATCAACTAAACATGAGCAACCGTCTTCTCAAAACTTATCTTCCTGCAGCCGCTTAATCAGGTCTTCTTCCCGGGCTTTTTTAATGGACAGGACACGTTCATCCTGCCAGTCGTAAAAGCCGCGGCCGGTCTTTACACCCAGTTCTCCCCGCTCTACTTTTTCCTTGAGAAGTTGTGACGGCCCTCTTTCGTGGCAGAGGTCCTGGTTGAGGTAAGACTGGATGTTATAAAACACATCCAATCCCCCCAGGTCGGCGCTTTCCAGGGGACCGGTAACTGCCAGGCGCCGGCCAAAACTGTATTTAACGGCCGCATCCACATCCTCTGCCGTAGCCCAGCCCTGTTCGACGATGTACAGGGCCTCGCGCAGGAGGGCGAACTGCAGGCGGTTGCCCACAAAGCCGGGAATAGCCTTTTTGACTTCAATGGGTTTCTTACCCAATCTGGCAACCAGGGCCCTGGCAAGGCCCACGGTAGCGTCAGCCGTTTTTTCTCCCCGTACAATCTCCACCAGGGGGAGCAAGTGGGGTGGATTCCAGAAATGGGTGACAACAACCCTTTCCGGCCGCCTGGTTAATGCCGCCAGCTTTGTGGGGTCCAGGCCGGATGTGGTTGAAGCCAGGATGGTGTGGGGTGGAACCAGGGCATCGACTTCACGAAATACCCCTTGCTTCACAGCCAGGTCCTCAACAATGGCTTCAATGACAAAATCAACCCCTGTAACAGCCTCAGCAAGGGTCGTGAACCCTTTGATGTTCGTCATAACCCCTTCAGTCCGGGAAGCCTCCACGAGGCCACCCTTTGCCAGCAACTCCAGGCCGGAGCGAATCTGCCGGAAGCCGCGGTTAAGGCTATCCTCACTGCGGCCCAAAAGCCGCACTTGATAGCCTGCCAGGGCGCATAATAAAGCAATACCATGGCCCATGGTGCCGGTACCTAAAACGGCTATTTCCTTGATGTCTTCCAGTTGCATGATATCCCTGCTTTACCCCAGTCTAGTTATCGCGAAAACCCCTTAATAATTCTTCCTCCACCCTTGATTTCCTCCTGGAAGTAAAAAGCCCCCCTTCAGGGGGGTATCCGGCTTCGCTGCTATGGGGCTGGAATACTACGCCTGGCCAGGTTTCCTTCCCGGTCAAGCCATAGCCGCACTCCCCATTCCTCCTGAACAAAAGAATACTGGCGGGAACCTATCTGGATGGAAGTATTCTCAAAAGCATGAGCTATGGTCACGGCAGCCCCAGCCCGAGTTTCGACCTTGGTACTCGTCCCAGTACGGGAGCCCAGTTCCTTAATATAAACGTCACCCTGGGCCTGGATCTCCCCACCGCGGAAAACACCATGCACAGCTACCGCTTTCCCGGCCTGGAGCCTGGTATGATAACAGCCTTCACCTATTACTTTAATGTTACCGGTGGCTACAACGGTTGAGTTAAGGGCGTAGTGAATTATAATGTCGGCCCCACCTTGAGGCGGTGTATTAACCTCATCCCGCCAGGCTATAATTTCTTTCAACATGGCCTCCAGCTGCTTTAAACTATTAATGGTCAATGGCATCCTTACCAGGCGTTCCAGATCATTCATCAATGCCGTTAAACCATTCATTGATATAGCAGGAAGGCTGTGGGCTTCCTTTTTTAGTAATTCTACAGCCGCAGGAAGATCGCGAAATTTCTTCTCTAAAAGCAATAATACCAGGGGACCAATACCACCTTTAAGGTCATCCTTTTTGAAGGAAGGATGATGGATAAGCTGGGTAGCAGCGGCAACAAACTGCTCCAGGATGGCAGCAACCCTGGCAAGTATCGAGCCGAATTTCTGCTGCAAAGCCACCGTACTCCCGGCGGCCAGCAGAGAAGAAAAAACGTTTCCGCGTACCTCAATTAAGCCACCGGCCCGGACCATGGCCCTGGATACAGCTCCCTCTATATAAATATTACCACCAGCCTCAACACTCATCCCTTCTTCAACCTGGCCGGCAATCATTACATCGCCGGTGAAAGAAATGTTTCCCGAGGTAATATCAACATTACCAGGGTGCATAAGGGCGGGGACCACACTGATAACAACCCGCCCTTTTAACCCCCTTGCCACGGGGCGGCCAGCTATGGTTGCAATGATCTCCAAACCATCATTGCTTAAAACTGCGCCGGAACCGGCTGTCATTTCAATATCCCTGGGCTCGGGGGGCACGATTATTTCCCCAGTTACCGCCTTCCCCGGCTGCCCAACTTCAGCCGGGTGTTTCCTGGCCAGGACCATTCCGGCTTCAACAGCGGTGAAACGAAATCTTTCCCGGAAGTTCACCGTCTCTTCTTCTCCGACTGCTACTGGGACCCTTTGCTGGGTAGTAAAGAATAATTCTACCGAGGCGTCTTTACCTGGTACGGGTGGTTGCCCCCGGGCAATGGTTAAAGTGCCCTCGGTTGAGGCTTCAAGTCCCCGGGCACAGGCCTGCCAATCGATACCATACTGGATACCCTGGCGCTCTATCTCCCGGGTTAAATCTTCCAGGGTAAAAGGTTTATAGAAATCTTCTTGCTCCAGGACCTCCAGGTATAAAACCCGCGCCGGTGGCAGGTCCCGCACTTGCCGCCGTACTAATACCCAAGGTTTTACCTGTAAAAGTGCCTCCTGTTTATCCGCAGTAACCTTTACCTGCCAGTATCCTTCCCGCCTTTCATCCTGAACGATTATTTCCACCCTGTCCTTCTCATTTACAGGCGTCGGTTCGCTTCGTTCTTCCCCATTTACTACCAGGCGCAACCCTGGGCAGGGCACTATCACCGGATAAGGGCCTCCGGGCGGGTGTTTTATTACCAGCTGCCCATCTATTATGGCCGCCCGAGGTGCCACACCATTTTCCCCGGGCTGTTCAAAGGCTCCGGTCTTTAAAGATTCCATATGCAATCACTCCCCTCCACTTTGAGGGGCGCCTTTAAGGGTTTCTAAGACGCGGAAAAAGCCGATTATTTCCAGGTCATGGCGAATATTTGCGGGTATATGGGTAATTTTCAAAACGCGGTTGTGCCGGCTCAATAACCTGGCCTGGCTGAGAAGCATCCCGGCACCGGAGGAATCCATGAACTGCAGGTCCTTAAGAACTACCTCCACCACGGGGGCCTCCTGCCTTTCAATCTCTTGCTGCAGCTGAGCAACATTGCTGTAGTCCAATTCCCCCGCTACCAGCAGGGTGGCCTTTTCCTTTTCTTTATTCACCCTGATTTCCATGACACTCACCCCCCTTTTCCAGCTCTTTCTTAAGTATTACCAGGGTTACATCATCCCTTTGCTGCCTGCAGCCGGTAAAGGTAAATAAGTCATTTAAGATAACCTCCTGGAGTTCAACTGCGTCCAGGCAGGTATTGGCGGCAACTATCTCTTTGAGGCGATTTAAACCATAATTTTGACCGTTGGCATCGCGGGCTTCTACCAGGCCATCGGTATACAGGATAACTACATCGCCGCGAGACAGAATAACTTGTTCCGGTCGAGTACCCTGGTATTCTTCCAGGAAACCCAGGGCCACCCCCCTTACTCGAGGTACGTGGATATTACGGCCTGAAAATATTACCGGAGACGGGTGTCCGGCGCTAAGGCAGGTTAAACAATTATGCTGCCGTTCATAAGAAATAAGGCACAGGGTGGCAAAGGAACCAGCGCGGTGCAGCTGCTTTCCTCCGATTGCAGCCAGCTGATTAATGATTTCTAATAGGGACAGATCTTTCCTGGTACAGGCATGTAAGATTGTACAAAGCTCCTTCATTTGCCCGGCGGCACGCATACCTTTGCCCATTACATCTCCGATAGCAACAATAAGTTGATCTTCCCCGAGGGGAATAAAATCAAAAAAGTCGCCGCCTTCCAGGTCTGCAGGAATACTACACCCGGCACCCTGTATACCGGCATGTATTATTTGTTTCCCATTGCCACCGGTATCCAGGGACATTTAATATTCACCCCCGGTTACCTTGCTCTGGTCGCTACAATCTAAAAGTTCTTCCATACCTACGAGCCGGAAAACTTCAGCAATCTCCGGACAGGGGTTAATAACCCGTACCTCACCTCCCTTCATTGACCACCGGCGCTGTATTTCTAATAAACCCCTGAGACCTGTAGAATCTATAAAGGATACCCCTGCCAGGTTTATTTTCAATTGCCTCTCCCCTTCCTGTACTTCTGCTGCTCGCTCCAACGTGGCCAGGGTTTCCATATCTAACTCCCCTTTAAGGTTTAAACAGCGCCCATAATCGCCCTTGGTTACAGAGATTGCCAGCATAATATCGCTCCTCCCCCTTTTCTTTACTTAAGAAGCTGGAGAACAGATATCTTCATCTGCTGATTGATGGAAATCCAGGACCAGGGTAGTTCCCCTGGAACCGGTAGTTAGATAAACTTTATCAGCATAATAAAGCATTAAAGTAAACCCGCAACCAAGAGAATTTTGGGTGGAATAATGTCGCATTAAAGCCGCTTTGGGTAAATCTTTTATCTTAATTCCCTGGCCCTGGTCTTGAATAATTATCCGGAAGGCCTCATCCGTCCGCCGGACCACCCATTCACCACCCGTAGCATGTTTTAAGGTATTGGTCAAAGCCTCAGTTAAAGATAAGGCCATCCCATACGCGCGCGCGCTAAAAACCGCGGGTAGCAAACTGCATAACTTGCTGCGAGCTAAAGCTATGTCGGCAGCCTTGTTAACTACTCCCCTTGCCAGTTCCTTCCCCTGGGATAATACAGCTACCATTTCTTCTGAAGTCAAAAGCTGCAGGCGCCCATTGGTGACGGCAGCCATGGCTTCCCGGTAGGCCAGCATCTCCTGGCGGCGCATCTGCCTTTCCTTTTCAATAATTTCGGTAAGATCAAAGGCCAGCAGGCCCCCTGACCGGGAGTCAAGGGGTATACCATGCAGGTCAAAAATCCTTTTACCGTCATCACCTACTATCACTTCCCGGCAGTGGGTTCCCCGTTGTATTGCCTGGCGCATTAAATTTTCTATTGCCGGCAGGGGCAGTTCCAGGTCAGCCTGTCCTGTCAGATGGCGAAAACGCCCTTTTTCGTAACGCATTACCTTACCCAACCGCATGGCATTGAAAATCTCCGAGCTTTCTAACTCGGCTAGTAGTCGTTCTTTAACCAGGTCCTGTAAATGGGCGGGAACTAATTGGGATACTTGCTCAATGAAGTCCCCCGTACTACCCGTAAGTAAACGGTATTCTTCATTACCCAGACGGCTGGCTGTTTCCTCACCCCGGTAAACGGCTATGATATCAAAGAGGTGGATGTTACCCTTGCCCTTGGTCGGTACCCCTGCAACATCCAGGCTAAGATGCTGCTTTAAATAAATCCGGTATTGACCGGGAACGGGAGCTCGTGTTTCCAGGCCCAGTTCCATGGTATTCAATACGAGAATACGGCCAGCATAACGTTTCCCATCGGCGGCAACCAGGCTAATGCTTATGGGCGCCGGTGGCTTCCGGCGCAAAGGGCCGGGACTCATGAAATAATCGCAATCGACACAAGAACGATTTGAGGTCTTGCGGGTACACTGGCTACACTCTTGCATACCTGAACCCCCCCTCTACTGCTCTGGCTTTAAGCCAGGTTTAAAGATTCTCTTTCTCCCATAAAGAGAGGTTTTTTCCTCTTTTCCCTTCCTGTAACTTATAAATACTTACTATCAACTTATCCAACCAGTGACTTTGGGCAATTATTAAAGGATGGGCAAGATCGCCGTAAATCTTAATTAACCTCGCGAGCCATTCTTTTTCTACCTGGATTTGCCTGGCAAGGGTGCGGGGATCCTGGTAGGTTGCCGGTTCGTAGGTGGCCTTTTGACTTAAGACGGTTATTATGTCTGGGTCAAATTGCAATCCTTTCCCGCTATGTATTTCCATCAGAGCTTCACTAACCGCAATCGCCTTACGGTAGGGTCGCGACGCCGTCATGGCATCTAAGGCGTCGGCAATTGTTACTATTCTGGCCAGCAAGGGAATCTGTTCATATTTAAGGCCGGCATAACCGTTTCCATTCCACCATTCATGATGGTAGCGAATAACTGCTACCACCTCATCGTTCCCTCCCCTTTGCTCCACCCAGTCCGCTCCATAGTCGGTATGCTTTTTTATCTGCCTCCATTCCGCCTCTGTCAGTGGCCCCGGTTTCGTTAATATCTCTAAACGTACATGCATTTTTCCGGCATCATGCAAGAGGGCACCCCTCAACACGTCCCGGCAATGACGGTCTTCTATTCCTAGATCCATGGCTATCCTTAAGGCAAAGTTGGCCACCGCAGCCGAGTGTAAGTACAGTACCGGCCAGTATTCCCGAATCTCCAGTAAAATTTTAGTAACAGTATCCCTTTGCACTAAACCCGCCCCCGCCTTCGTTCCATCTAGAAATAGCAAAGGCAGCCACGAGTAATTTGCTATGGCTGCCCTTTAAAAGTTAAGATAAAATTAAAAACCGACTTTAAAGTGGCAGCCTGGCAGTCATACCAGCATAGTGGCTACAGACCCATGGCTTTGCGTCCCACCCTTTCGAGTGGTTTGCCCTTAAACACTTTAAACTATTTGCATAAGAGAAAGATATCTCTTAGGGAACTCTGGGGGCGGAGTAGAAGGAATGGTGACATTAGTCTAGTGGTCCTTGGACATTTTTTCCCAAAAATTACAAGGAAATTCTGGTTCCCGGAGGCGTTATGAAAGGTAGCACTGGATAGGTTGGGAGGAATGTTATTTGCAGTAATTTTAAGGGGGTTAATAGAGGGGAAGCTTCTTTCCAAATATTTACAATCAAGGCATATAATCCCCCCCCCCCCCCATTGGCTATTTTTGTTTTTTATGTTAATTTCTGTTATGCTCTTTGCCAGCATAGGAATTATCCTCCAATAATTTGCTATAATATTTTTATATTCGACCTCGCTCAACAAATTCCTTCTCTTAGGTAAAAGTAATCGTTAATTTACCCCTGCCGCAATTGCCAGTTATCTTACCTTCTGGATACCCAGGGACTTTTCCAGGTCGATAATGTGTCCCTGCTCCACCAGGGCTATTTCCCTGATGATCTGGGCGACGTCGTACAATTTCAAGGCTTCCAGTTGCTCAATACGCTGCAGGTACCGGTTCAGGGCCTCATACTCGGCTTCCAGGTCCTGGCGCAGCATTTCGACGTTATTGAGGGAAATCTTGATTTCCTGCACCTGGACGGTAGGGATGCCACCCAGGTACTGGATCTTGTCACTTAGCTTTACGGCATGATCGTGCTCATCCTGGGCATGCTGGAGTTCTTCATCGATAATGGCAAAATACTGGGGGCCGGTAAGCATGCTGGCGTGCTGGATGTACTGGATCATAGCGGCGTATTCCCAGGACAGGTCCAGGTTGAGAAGCTTGATTACTTGCTCGATGGTCATAGGGCCACCTCCAGGAGTATGCTTATACTACATAATATTAGTTTTCCTGGTAAGTGTGCCCATACAGATAAAGTAAGTCCAGGTATTGGTTTTAACCATATTTATACAGGATGCCGAAGCCACCGCGGGGATTGCGCCAGTCAATATTGTCGTGGGCGCAGCCGTAGCGACAGGTGCCACACTCCACGCATCCCTCGTAGGCCGTCTCGATCCTTTCCTCCCCTTCATTCCAGACGTAAACCCGGGCCGGGCAGATAAAAGTGCAGGGCCTGCCGTCACAGTGGCGGCAGACTTCCCGGTCCTTGAGCCTTAGATGAGGGTGCTTATCCGTCTGGTAACGGTTGAGGAAGAGTTTATCTTCCAGGCGCATCAGCCCATCACCCTCCAGAGGTGGTAAAGGTCCCCGGCCAGTTGTATACGGCTGCGTTCGGCCGTAATTTCCCTCCAAATGCGCTTCTGCTTTTCCCGTTTGGGTACATTATCGACGGTTAAAAACTCCCTGGCGGCCCGGGAAAGGAGCTGCGGGTAAAGGGTAAAGAAATGGGGGTTTTGGTCAAAGAAAAAGGGGGCTCGCTGGTACTTTTTCAGGTCCTGCAAGACAAAGCTCTCCGCCAGCATCTCCCGGTAGGGTGCCAGGTTGGCCTCGCTGTAGTCGCCCTTTTCCCGGGCGGCCAGGATGGTCTTAGCTGCCAGCAGGCCAGAGGTCATGGCGAGATTCGAACCTTCCCGGTGAATCCCGTTGACTAACATGGCGGCATCTCCGGCTACCAGGACGCCGTTACCATAGAGTTTAGGAATGGCCCGGTAGCCGCCTTCGGGAATCAAGTGGCCCTGGTATTCCTTGCTCTCACCCCCGGCCAATAGGCGCCGCACCATGGGGTGACTTTTCAGGTGCTCCAGGAGGTCATTGGGGTTCAAACGGCGGCGGACCAGGCTTGACAGGAGGACGCCCACGCCCACAGAGAGGGAATCCTTGTTGGTATAGATAAAGGCCGTTCCCATCATGCCTTTAGTAGCGTCACCGAGGAGTTCAATGGTGCAACCCTGGCCTTCCTCCAGGTTAAAACGGTCCTCAATCTTTTCCCGGGGCAGGGCAATGATCTCTTTGACGGCCACGGCCAGCTGGTTGGTATTGATGCCGTCCTTTTTCAGGCCGGCCTTCTGGGTTAAAAGGGAATTGGCACCTTCGGCAAGTATTACCACTTCTGCCCGGACGTCGCCTTCGGCTCGGCCCGTCCTTACCCCGACGACGCGATCCTTTTCCCAGAGGAGGTCCTCGACGACAGTCTCATTAATCAGCAGGGCTCCGGCCGCCACGGCCTGTTCCGCCAGCCAGCGGTCAAAACGGGCCCTTAGCACGGTAAAGGCGTTGTAAGGCTCGGCGGCAAAGGCCATGCTCTTATAACCCAGGGTGAGGGCCGCTTCATCGGTCAGCAACCACAGGCGCTGCTCCACTACCGGCCGCTCTAAAGGGGCCTCCCGGTAAAACCCGGGAACTATCGTTTCGGTGGGGTGGCGGTAAAGGACCCCGCCCATGACGTTTTTGCTGCCCGGGTGCTCGCCGCGCTCAAAGATAATTACCTCCACCCCGGCCCGGGCCAGGGTGATGGCCGCCGCCAGCCCCGCCGGCCCGGCGCCCACTATGACGACTTCAAACCTTAGCGCCATCATAATGCCCCCATACGAACTTAACATCAACCAGTGCTAATACCCACCCCGAGCTGCTTTTCCATCTACCCAGGCCCCGGTACCAGCTGGCGGCGAAATTCCGCCGTTAAAGCCGGAACTACCTGCCGTAAATCGCCGACTATACCATAGGTGGCTACTTTAAAAATAGGGGCCTGCGAGTCATTATTAATGGCCACAATGACGTCTGAAGTCTGCATGCCCACCAGGTGCTGGACGGCCCCGGAAATGCCGATGGCAAAATAGACTTTCGGCCGCACGGTAGTCCCCGTCTGGCCCACCTGGTACTCCGGGGGCAGCCACCCGGCCTCCACCGCCGCCCGCGAGGCGCCCAGGGTGCCGCCCAGGACTCCGGCCAGTTCTTCCAGGAGGCGAAAGTTTTCCTTCGACCCCACGCCCCGTCCACCGGCAACGATGATCTCCGCCCGGTCGAGGTAGACGGCTTTGTTTTTTTCTTCGATAACCTCTATAACCTCGACCCGGGCCTCGGCTTCATTGAAGGCCATATCCACCCGGACCAGTTCTCCCCGGCGGTCTTCCTGGCGGGACGGCATGGGCATGACCCGCGGCCGGACGGTGGCCATCTGGGGCCGGTGCCGGCGGCAGAGGATGGTGGCCATGACATTACCGCCAAAGGCCGGCCGGGTCTGCTCCAGGAGGCGCGTCTCCGGGTCAATGGTGAGACTGGTGCAGTCTGCCGTCAGGCCGGTCCCCAGGAAGGTGGCCACGGCTCCCGACAGGTCCCGGCCCAGGCTGGTGGCTCCCAGGAGCAGTATCTCCGGTTGGTACTGTTTTACCAGTCGGACCAGGGCCCTGGCATAGGGGGCCGTGCGATAGAATCCCAGGACGGGGTCCTCGACCAGGTAGACCTTATCCGCCCCGTAGGCCCACACCTCGGTAACCAGGCCGGCCACCCCCTGGCCCAGCAGGACTCCGGCCAGCTCTACCCCCAGGGCGTCGGCCAACTGCCGCCCTGCCCCCAGGAGTTCCCAGGAGACAGGGGCCACTTCTCCCCCCACCTGTTCAATAAAGACCCAGACGCCGCGATAACCGGTATTCGCTGTATCAGCCGGCATGGGTATGCCTCCATTATTTATCAGCTATAACCTTCATCTGCACCAGCCTGGCTACCAGGGCTACCGCCGCTGCCCGGGGCTCGCCGGGAATTATCTCCCCGCCCGGCCGCGCCGGCGGGGCAAAGATGCGCCGGACGGAAGTAGGGGAGCCTTTGAGGCCAATTTGCGCCGGGTCAAGATCCAGGTTATCTTTGCTCCAGGTGGTGATGGTTGCCCGCGCCGCCCTGATTAAGGCCGGCAGGGAAGGATAACGCAGTTCATTCAAGTCCTTAACCACCGTTAACAGGGCCGGCAACCGGCCGCGGATGATTTCCCGCTTTCCTTCCAGCTTGCGCTGGACCTGGATGTACCCCTGTTCCAAATCTACGGCGTCAATGGCCATACAATAGGTCAGCTGGGTGAAACCCAGCCGGGTGGCAATCCCCGGCCCTACCTGGGCCGTATCACCGTCAATAGCCTGCTTGCCGCAAAAGACCAGGTCAACCGGGGTTTCCCGGTTAATGACTTCGATGGCCCGGGCCAGGATATAGCTGGTGGCCAGGGTATCGGAACCGGCAAAGGCCCGGTCGGTGAGGAGGATAGCCCGGTCGGCCCCCATACCCAGGGCCCGCCGCAGGACCTCTGCGGCCTGGGGCGGTCCCATGGACAGGGCCGTAACCCGGCCGCCGTACTTTTCCTTTAACCGAACCGCGGCCTCCACGGCATGGGCATCAAAGGGGTTGATAATGGCCGGTACCCCGGCCCGGACCAGGGTATTGGTCCGGGGGTCGATTCTGACCTCAGCCGTGTCCGGCACCTGCTTGACACAGACCACCATCTGCAACAAAAAAACCCACCCCTGCTGCTAGTATGGGGTGGGGAAACCCAAAATATGCAATTATTGAGGATACAAAAAAGCTATCAGGTTTGGCCTGATAGCTTTTTAATGTTTGGCACCCAGTTTTTTAATACCGCTCTCACCCTCAACCATTAATTCTACTGTATTGGTAAGGACATCGGTATAGCTGAAGGATATCCGGCGTTCCGGGCTTTTCTGCTCTTCCAGTCGGATTACAAAGATGTTGGGGTAAGTCTTTTCCAGTATACCGGTCCTCTCCAGGATCTTTTTCCGCCCGCGGTTGGCTCTTAGTCTTACCTTCTGGCCTACCCGGGACTCCAGGTCCTCTCTAATAGTTGCCAGTACTTCTTTACCTGCCAAAAAAGACCACCCTCTTTCCGCGTATACTTTATTATACAACAGTAAGGGGGTGGTGTCAAGTCATAATGTTTATTTTACTAGAGGAGCCGGCTTATTGTCAAGGGGAATAATGGTATAATTTCACCTTTGTTATTAAGATATTTTCAATAAGGGGAAGTAGGATAACCCAGACGCAGTTTACCTTTAATCTCTATACCCCCTATACCTTCATTGCCGGTGATGGTATCTTTGATTATATCCGCCGGGCCCAGGGTTTTTTCAATGGAACTATAGGCAATCCGCTCCACTACAAAAACCGGGTCGTAGGCATGAATTAAAACCCGCCGGGGTGAGCTGGCAAAGGTGGCTCCGGCCTTAAGCAAGGCTTCATAATGGGACTGGCAGGCCCCGGCAAAAATAACCAGGTCATCATGGGTGGGCCTTAAAGTCCTGGCTGCCCTTACTGCCGCTACAAAGTGCTTCGAATGGCGGTAGTTATCCAGATCGGCAAAAGTATTATTTTTTTCCCTGATCAGGCCATCATGACCCGTAAGGACCAGAATATCGGGGGTATATTCCTTTAAAAGCTCCTTCACTTTAGCCGCCTGCTGTTCTTCTGGCAGGCACACGCCCTGGGCCGGTATTTTTAGCTGCTCATAGGCATGGAGGCACTTATCCAGGTATTCCTCGTCACCGTCGATATGCAGCACCCGGCCCGGTACCTCAAAAAAACCATCACCAGGGGCACCTTCCTGTTTTTCCGGCTCCCTTTCTCCCGGGCCGGGCCGTTCACCCCGCAATAAAAAAAACTCCCTCTCGGCTTCCCGGCGCTGCAAAATCCGCCGGAAACAAAGGCTGTGTTTTTGAATATCGCTGTGGCGGTAACGCAGCACTTCTTCGGCCGGTTGCAGCTCCAGGTCCTCCAGGGGGGCATCAGCTACCAGCCGGACATCCAGTCCCCGCAAAATGGCAGTAGTTTCTCCTGCATCAGTTATAATAAGTGACTTTACTTTGAAAAAGATATCTTTACCGTATTTTTTCCGTGCCACGATATCTCCGGGCTTAATGTTTTTCAACCTGCTTCCCTCCCCCCTAAACCCTGTATCATTCTATTTTATGCCCCGAGACTCAAGGGGGTGAGGGCGGTACCCACTGCAGCAACTTGCCATATTCTGCTTGGATATTATGTAAAGTTACCATAATACGCCGTTCCTGGCAACTATTTAGCAATGACGGGCCATGGTAATTAAATGTATAATGGTAGTAAGCTGGATGACAGGCCTAGAGATAGAAGTTAAATCGAAGGAGTTGATGGCAATTTCTAGGGTAATTTATGCCAGCCTGCGGCTATTTTGCCTGGCTTGTTTCCTGCTAATTGGCATCTCCGCCTTTGCCGGCACAGCAGCCGCCGCCACTTACACCGTCCAGCCCGGCGATACCCTCTATCTTATCGGCCAGCGCTATGGGATCAGCGCCTGGGAACTCCAACAAGCGAATAACTTGAGCAGTACATGGATCTATCCCGGCCAGACCCTCTGGGTTCCTGACCAGGGCGGCAGTACTTACGTCGTCCAGCCCGGCGATACCCTCTTCCTTATCGGTCAACGCTACGGCCTGTCCTACCAGCAAATTATGGTCGCCAATAATCTCACCAGCGATGTCATTTACCCGGGACAGGTCTTACGCATCCCGGCCGGATCCTACCAGCCCGCGGCCTCCCGGGGGACAAGCACTGATTATAGTGCCAGCGACCTGGACCTGCTAGCCCACCTGGTCTATGGCGAAGCCCGGGGCGAACCCTATGCCGGCCAAGTAGCCGTAGCCGCAGTGGCCATTAACCGTACCCGGGATGGTCGCTTTCCCAGTACCATTGCCGGTGTCATCTATGACCCTGACGCCTTCACTTCGGTAAACGACGGCCAGTTTTACCTGACTCCCAATGCTACTGCCTACCAGGCGGCCCGCGAAGCCCTGCGGGGCTATGATCCCAGCGGCGGTGCCCTCTATTTCTGGAATCCAGCTTTAGTTCCAGCATATTCCTGGGTTTGGACACGGACCATTATTACCCAGATTGGCAACCATGTCTTTGCCCGTTAAAAAGTACGGGACCAGTCTATCTAACTAGAAGAGGTGGCAACCCCGGGGTATAAGGGTGGCCACCTCTTTTACATAAGCACTCGTAATTTACTCCCTGGCTCCATTTAACTTTTTATGCCGTGCTCCAACGTATTTTCACCCTTAGCCGCTCTTGGTGTACTTATCGGCTACCTTGGAGGCCCCGCAGGAATAGGGTTTGATCTTGGCGGCAAAACCGCTGCCCACCACCATGCCGACAATTTCCCGGATTAATTCCCTGGTATTACCGTTGGGCCCGATGTCCAGGTGGATCTCCAGGTTGAGATCAGCATGACCGTTGGCCGCCAGCTTCTGGGCGATAAAGCTGGCCGTTTCCAGGCTCAAAGCCGTTTCATAAAAGATCTTCTGGCGCAGGGACGTAATCTTGCGCTGGTACCTCTTGCTATAATAGTAGCGTGCCCCCCTGCCCACCTGGTGGACTATGACCGCCGTAACAAAGCAGGTACGGACCCGGGCCTGGGAATCCGAACCTATAATGATCTTGTACTGGGCCTCGGGATTGGCCTCGATAAACTGCATCATGTCGGCAAACATTTCTTCAGCCGTCAGGCGACCCCTGGTAGGACTGATATAATACACCGGTATCACCTTCTTTCCATTTGTTGCTGTAACGCTTTGCTCAAGTTAGCAAACTCTTCAATAGTCAAGGTTTCTCCCCTTCTCCGGGGTTCAACTCCGGCAACTGCCATAGCTTTTAGTAACAGGGGACGTTCCAGTCCCAGGCTGTCCAGGGCGTTTAAAAGGGTCTTACGCCGCTGGTTAAAGGCGGCCCGGACCACCCGGAAAAAGAAATCTTCATCCCCTGCCTGTACTGCCGGCTCAGCCCGGCGGGTTAGTTTCACTACCAGGGAGTCGACCTCCGGCCGCGGGTAAAAGACGGTGCGCGGCACCTTCAAGATAACGGCCGGGATCGTATAATACTGGACCACTATACTCAAAGAGCCATAATCCTTGCTTCCCGGTAAGGCCAGCATCCGGTAACCCACTTCGGCCTGGACCATTAAAACAAGTTCCGTAATCTGAAATTTACCGGTCAGTAAATGCATCAGGATGGGGGTGGTTATATAATAAGGAAGGTTGGCCACTAGCTTATAAGTGGGCAACCTTCCTCCTCCATCTCCCTTAAATCCGGCGACTAACTCATCAAAATCAACTTTTAAGGCATCGCCGGCAACCAGGCGCACATTGGCCTTATCCTTCAAGGTTTCTTTTAAAGCAGATATTAAATCCCGGTCGATCTCAATGGCTATTACCAGTCCCGCCTGTTCCGCCAGCTCCTGGGTAAGGGCCCCCAGGCCGGGTCCTATCTCGACAACAGTATCATCAGGGCCAAGGCCGGCCGCCCTGGCAATTTTCCGCACGATATTTAGATCCACAAGAAAATTCTGGCCCCGGGATTTACGAGGTACCAGCCCCTTTTCCCGGACCAGGGCCAGGGTTCTACCTGGCGTGGCTACAGAATCCACCCCAATCCCTCCATAGAGGTATTATACTACATCTGCAGCCATGGTACAAATATATGTAAATGGAAAAACGGTAATGGCGGGCCGGGTGGCTTATAACAAAAAACCACCCGGTGGAGGGTAGTTTTAGCGTAAAATATAGACTTTCACCCGGCGGACGCCCCAGCGGGCCGTAGCCGCCTCCGTGTCCAGGAAAACGTCAATGCGGTTACCCTTGATGGCACTGCCCACATCCTGGGCAATACCAAAGCCATAGCCTTCGACATAGAGCCTGGTACCCAGGGGAATTACCTTCGGGTCTACGGCAATGGTACCTACCCGGGGATAAACCCCTGTCGCCGTCCGTGAGCCCGTGTGGGTGTAAGCCGTAGCAACGGCCCAGAAAGCCCGCTCAAAGCGGAAAGTGTGTCCCCCGCGGGAAGCCATATCCAGGGCTCCTACAGCTATTATTTCCGGTACAGGTTCTTTAACTACCTTAGTTGCCACCAGCTCACGGCCTGCTTCCTGTCCGTCTTCATAGACGATCCGGTAAGTTTCTTCCTGGAGGCCCTTCTGCCCCCTCTGCACCAGGCGGGTAATGCCTTTTTCTAACTCCCCGTCGGGCCGACGCTCCACCCGGTAGTTAATTTCCCTGTTAACCGTTTCCATTTTGTAGGTGACCCTGGTAACTTTAATTGTGTCCCCTGCCCTTACGGTGGCAGTTACAGCCGGGGTAACCCGGTCTTCAGGCTGCAAAGTTACCCCCGCTTTGCTTAAAACCTCGGCCACAGTCACCGGAAGAGTCAAAATTTCCTTTTCCTGCCCGCCGGCAATTATCTTTACCAGGACGGCCCTTTTGACCGTCACCACCATACCTTTAGTCACAGGTGCGTCCAGGGCAGGAAAAACAACATCCTCTGGCCCCAGGGTAATTTGCTGCTCATTTAAAAATTGCCCTACCTGGCGGGCAAAGGTCCGACTAGCGATCTCACGCCCGTCTACCTGGAGGGTTACCTGCTTCCAGGCAAAGTTCATTACTCCCCACCCGGTGCCGGTAAAAAGCACTGATACCGCCACCAGGAGCCAGAGCCAGGGCCGGCGGCGCCCCCGGGAATTCTTCTGGCGCCAGTGCGTAATCCACCCGTCCATGGGTCACCTCCAACTTCTCACTTCCCATTCTCCATATTATACTTCTTATACTTCGACGCGGGGGCAAGATTTTCCTGCCCCCGTGTCTGGTATTTTTTGTCTATCGCCCTAAAATGCGTACAGTTACCTGGCGCCGGCCCCACTGGATGGCTTCGGCCTCACTATCTAAAAAAACGTCAATACGATTACCTTTAATCAGGCCACCCGTGTCCTGGGCCACGGCATAACCGTAGCCTTCTACGTAAAGCCTGGTCCCCAGGGGTATGACCCGGGGATCGACGGCAACTATTCCCCTGTAGGGCCAGATGCCGGTAGCCGTCCGGTTACCGGTGTGGGTATAGGCCGTAGCTATCACCTGCAGGGTATCCCCCGCGCGGGCCGCCGTAACTGCCGGGTAGGCACGGCTACCGTAGGCCACTATCCGTGGCTGGGGCTGGACTTCGATCCAGGTGTCCAGGAGTTGGCGTTCGACTTCGACGCCATTCTCTTTCTTTACCTGGTATTTATAATAACGTACTCCCGGCTGGCCTTCCTGGACCACCTTTTCCTTCCCCGGCTGTAAAGTCCGATCCGGCCGGCGCACCAGGGGAGGCGGTACTGCTTCCTGGCGCAGTTCAATGGTATTTTCCACCCTGATGACCCGGATATACTGGTAAGGGTCATTGCTGCCCAGGTTGCTATCTACCCTGTCTTCAGGACCCAGGGTTATGCCCTCCTGGGCCAGGATTCCGGCTACCGCCGGTAGCGGTACCTGGGACCAGAGAGGCTGGCCGGCAATCTCGGCCGCTACCGGCACTACGCCGGCCATGGTCAGTTTTAAGCCCGGCCAGAACCAGGCACCGGGCAGGGGTAAAACCCAGTCGCCTATCTGTACCTGGCTACCGGTCGGGCCCCGGCTGTCGCCCAGGTACCACTGGCCGGTGGCTACCTGTCTGGCGCTGCCATCGGTGAAAATATCGACGCGATTACTGGTCCAGCCTGCCAGCACCAGGGACTGGAGCCCCATCAGCAGGCAGGCCAGTACCAGCATCGACTTTCTCCAGGCAAGGGCAGGCCGCTGGCCGGAAAGGGGTAATATCTTGAACATGACGCCACTCCTTCCATATTATACCAGCTATAGCCTTGCCAGAATATTCGCCTTTTATACCCATAAAAAATCCTGCCCTGAAGGCAGGAGGATTATAACTTATTTCAAGCGGTATGCCTCTATTTCCTGGGGCGGGTTTTGGATTGGCCGGAAAAATATTGCTTTATTACACCTTGTGTAATATAATATTACATAATAAGTAATAATCATGGATAATAATATCAAGGGGCGTTGATAATGCCAGGTAAGCTATTTCCCATCGGCGGTCCTGTTGCGGAAGAAGATATCGTCGACAGGGAGGATTTCATTACCTCCCTTGTAACCAGGCTCTCTGAGGGTCAAAGCGTCATGCTTTACGGCCCACGGCGCATAGGAAAAACCTCATTGGCCCATGAGGTGTTAAGGCAGCTAAAGGTAAAAGGTTTTTATATCGCTTCAGTTGATCTTTTCCGGCTTTCCAGCAAGCGCGATCTGGCCGTTGCGCTGATTAACGCTTGCCTGGAAAACAGGACTGGCATTCGCAAGACAATCGACGCGTGGAAAGACCGGACTAAAACCATTGTCGGCACTGCGAAACTAGCAATTAAGCTCCAGGACCTTGAACTCGATTTGGGGCTTTCGCAAGGCGAGCAAAGCGATGAAGCTTTGCTTGACTATGCGCTAAACTTGCCCGGGGTGTTGGCTAAACGGGATAAAAAGCCGGTGGTTATCTTGTTCGATGAATTTCAAGACGCTTCCCGGGTAGCAGGGACGGAAATCTATAAAAAGATGCGTTCCTATTTTCAAAATCAAGAAGATGTGGCCTACTTGTTCCTGGGATCAAAAGAGGGCATGATGAAAACCCTATTCGCTGACAAAAAGGAAGCCTTTTACCGGTTCGCCACTATTCTTCCCATACCCTCGATTCCCGAAACGGCCTGGGCGGAATATATTGCCAAAAAGTTCCGCACCAGGGGAATCATATCTACCCCGGAAGCAATAAAGGAGATTACCCGTAAAACCGGAGGGCACCCCCAGGACACGATGGTTGTATGTTCCGAACTATACTACGCATTGCTTGAAGCCGGGCAGAACACCATATCCCTTGAGATTGTAAGCTTGGGATATGATCGCGCCCTGCTGACTCTTGCCCCCATCTACGATCAATTACTAGACGATCTAAACCTGAGTTTCACTGGACGCCAGGTATTAAAGCGCATTGCCACAGGAACCAGTATTTATAGCATAAAAAACGCCAATCCTAATGAAATTAAGCGGACGATAGATCATTTGTTGGCTAAAACAGTGATCGAGAAGAAGGGGCGCGGGTCTTATACATTCGTTGAGCCGATGTTCCGTGATTATGTGCTGCGGGAATTTTTCTGATCAAATCCCAAACAGGCGCCGGGCGTTGGCCGCGGTGGCTTCGCTGACGGCTTCCGCTGCCAGGCCCCGGGCTGCGGCTATGGCGTCGGCCACCAGGCCCAAGTAAGCCGGCTCGTTACGCCGGCCCCGGTGGGGCTCCGGGGTAAGATACGGGCAGTCGGTTTCAATGAGCAACCGCTCCAGGGGCACCCGGACGGCCACTTCCCGCAACCGGGCCGCGTTTTTATAGGTTACCGGCCCAGCAAAGGAAATATAAAAGCCCATCTCCAGGCACTCCCAGGCCATTTCCCAGCTACCGGAGAAACAGTGGAGGACGCCCCCCGCCGGGAAAGGCCCGGCCTTATTTAAAATCCGCAGGGTATCCCCATGGGCGTCACGGTCATGGACAATTACCGGCAGGCGTAAAGATCGGGCCAGCTCCAGGTGCCAGCGAAAGACCTCCTGCTGGCGCTGCCGGGGTGAAAGGTTGCGGTAGTAATCGAGTCCCGTTTCGCCAATGGCCACCACCCGGCTGTCCCTCGCCAGGCCGCCGATGACATTCGCCGCCTCCGCGTCGAAAGTCGCCGCATCATGGGGGTGGACGGCCACGGCAGCGTAGATAAAGGGCCAGGCGTGGGCCTGCTCCACCGCCCGCCGGGAAGATGATACATCATAACCCACGTTGATTACAGCTACAACGCCGGCCTCTTGCAGGCGGCCCAGGACACCGGCCAGGTCGGCGCCAAAGGCCGGATCGTTGAGGTGGGCGTGGGAGTCAATGAGTTCCGGCATTTATCGCACCTGGGCGCCGTCCTGAATAGCCCGCTCCGGTGTTACCAGGCTTAAGGTATCGTCAGCGACGGCCGCCAGCACCATCCCCTGGGAGACAATACCCCTGAGTTTTGCCGGCTTCAAATTAGCCACAATAACAACCTTTTTGCCCACCAGTTCTTCCGGCCGGTAGTAGCGGGCGATGCCGGCCACGATAGTCCGCCGCTCGTCACCAACTTTAACTTCCAGCTTTAGGAGCTTGTCGGCGTTGGCCACCTTCTCCGCCGCCAGGACTTCAGCTACCCTTAGTTTAATGCGAGCGAATTCCTCGATGGTTATTTCTTCTTCACCGGGTTTAGCAACCGTTTCTTCTTTAACTGCAGGCGACGTCGCCGCCGGCTTCTCCTGTACTGCCACCGGTCCTTCTCCTTCCTGTTCGTTAAGTTCAATACGGGGGAAGAGGGCCGGGCCCCTTCTCACCCGGGTACCGGCAGGGATGCCCCCCCAGGTGGCCAGGCTCTCCCAGGTGAGGGCCGCGGGGACATCCGAAAGGCCCAGCTGCTCCCACACCCGGGCCGGTACGCCGGGCATAAAGGGCCCCACCATGATGGTAGCCTGGCGCATGGCCTCGGCCAGGTTGTAAAGGACCGTCTGCAGGCGCGGTTTCTTTAAGGGGTCTTTGGCCAGGGCCCAGGGAGCCGTCTCCTCGATGTATTTATTGGCCCGGTTAACCAGGCGCCAGATGGCCGTGAGGGCCCGGGCGAATTCAAAATTGTTCAGAGCCGCGTCCACCTCATCCGGCACAGCCCTGGCTATGGCCTTTAACTCCTCATCCAGGGGCTCCGGGACTGAGGGCGCCGCAATCACCCCGCCGTTAAATTTTTCAATCATGGCCGTCGTCCTGCTGAGGAGGTTGCCAAAGTCGTTGGCCAGGTCGGTATTGAGGCGGGTAATTAAAGCCTCTTCACTGTAGTAACCGTCGGCGCCGTAGGGCATTTCCCGCAGGAGGAAATAACGGATGGCGTCGGCGCCGTAGCGGTCGATGAGCACCATGGGATCGACAACATTGCCCTTGGATTTGGACATCTTGCCGCCGTCCACCAGGAGCCAGCCGTGGCCAAAGACCTGGCGCGGCGGGTCAATGCCGGCGGCCATGAGGATAATGGGCCAGATAATAGTGTGGAAGCGGACGATATCTTTACCCACCAGGTGCACGGCGGCCGGCCAGTATTTACGGAAAAGGTGATCATCTTCGGTACCGTAGCCCAGGGCGGAGATGTAGTTGGTGAGGGCATCAAACCAGACATAGATAACGTGCCTGGGGTCCATGGGCACCGGTATACCCCAGTCAAAGGTGGTCCGGGAAATACACAGGTCCTCCAGGCCACCCTCGATAAAGCTGATCATCTCATTGCGCCGGGAAACGGGCAGGATAAAGTCAGGGTGTTCTTTTATATATTGCAGCAGGCGATCGGCATATTTGCTCATCCGGAAGAAATAGCTTTCTTCCTTGACCAGTTCCACCGGCCGGCCGCAGTCGGGGCAGTTGCCGTCCTTGAGCTGCCGTTCCGTCCAGAAGGTTTCACAGGGGGTACAGTACCAGCCCTCGTAGGTGGACTTATAGATATCCCCCTGGTCGTAAATTTTCTGCAGTAGATGCTGGACGACCCGCGTATGGCGCGGTTCGGTGGTGCGAATAAAGTCGTTATAAGAAATATTAAGACGGCGCCAGAGTTCCTGGAAAGTAGCCACAATACGGTCGACATACTTTTGGGGCGGTAGATCAGCTTCCCGGGCCTTGCGCTGGATTTTCTGGCCGTGCTCGTCGGAACCGGTGAGGAAATAAACGTCATAACCCCGCAGGCGCTTGTAGCGGGCCAGGGTGTCGGCCATGGTGGTCGTCAGGGCATGACCAATATGCAGTTTATCGCTGGGATAATAAATAGGGGTGGTAACGTAAAAAACCTTGTCCCCCATCCTGGTCGTCCCCTTTCGGCAAATTCAGGAGTATTATATTAAAAAAAAGAGCAAGTTGTCAAGTTTTGGCTATAATGGCGCGAGAAGGCTAATTTTTTGTCCAAAATATGGTTGACTTTTACTGGAAACACTGGTACCATATAGACAGGTTGTCGAAACATGTTGAAATAGGGAGGGGAGAGCCATGATTAAATCTACGGGCGTGGTACGTAAAGTGGACGAGCTCGGCCGGGTAGTCATTCCCATTGAGCTGCGGCGTACCCTGGGCATCGATGAAAAAGACGCCCTGGAGATTTACGTCGACCATGAGAAAATTATCCTGAAAAAGTATGAGCCCGGCTGTGTTTTCTGCGGCAATGCGGAAGATATCGTCAATTTCCATGGTAAAAACGTCTGCCGGGCATGCCTGGAAGCCATGACCCAGCAGGCCAGGGCTGTCTAAGTCAGGTAAGGTAAAAGGGGCGCCTCCGGGCGCCTTTTTATTTTGACAGGAAGGCCTCGCCACCTTTTTTGAGGGCCTGCAAGCAGGCACGGTAAATCTCCCGCCGGGGCTGGCCGTAACGCCGGGCTACCCTGGCCATAGCCTCTTTACGGTCGAGGCCGGCAGCTTCCAGTTCCGCCACCTCCGCTGCCGCCCGGGCCGGGTCATAAGCCGGCAGGATTGCCGGCCCGGCCCCGGCCACTACCAGGGTAATCTCTCCCCGGGGCGGGTTGGCGTGGAAGTGCGCTACTGCTTCCGACAGCAACCCCCGCCAGATGGTCTCAAATTTTTTTGTCAGCTCCCGGCCGACGGCAACCCGCCGTTCTCCCAGGGTTGCCAGCAAGTCCGACAGGGTAGCCACCAGGCGGTGGGGGGCCTCATAGAAAATCAGGGTCCGTTCCTCAGCCGCCAGGGCCGCCAGCCGTTCCCGGCGCTCCTTCCCGGCCCGGGGCAAAAAACCCTCAAAAACGAAACGGCCAGCCGGTAACCCGGACGCCACCAGGGCAGCGAGGGCGGCGTTGGCACCGGGAATGGGAACTACCTTAATGCCGGCAGCTACCGCCTGCCGCACCAGCTCTTCCCCCGGGTCGCTGATGCCCGGGAGGCCGGCATCGGAAACAAGGGCGATATCCCTGCCTTCCTGGAGAAGCTTTAATAAATAAGGGGTTTTGCTGGCCTGGTTGTGGCGGTGGTAACTGGTCAGGGGTGTGTGCAGGTCATAATGGGCCAGGAGTTCCCGGGTACGCCGGGTATCCTCGGCAGCGATTAAATCGACCTCCTGCAGGACCCTTAAGGCCCGCAGGGTAATGTCCTCCAGGTTACCGATGGGAGTGGCTACCAGGTAAAGGCTAGCCATGGGACTGTAACCCCTTCTTCTCTAAAAAACTCTGGCAAAAAAGGCAGCCCTCCCCGTCCCGCACCCGGGCAAAATGGGGCGGGCATACGTGAAAACCCTCCTCATAAAAGCGTAAAAGCTGCTGGTAACCACCTTCCCCGGCCTGGTCCGCGAACATGATGGTCCTGAGGCGCTGGTTTTCTTCCTCCAGGGCCCGCGCTAAAGCCCGGAGGCGCCGCACTTCCTTTAAAACCTCACTCAGGTGTCCTTCCAGTTCAGCCAGGGCTACGGCCAGGGTACCGCCTTGAGAATCCACAAAATTACTGCTCATGATCTTCTCTCCTGATATTTTTCAGGGGAAATTCCATAGTACCATGCTCGGGTATTTCTACCATGACGGTTTCCTTAAGGATATTGTGCCCTGTTACCCGGCCTGGACCTGCCGGTGTCTGGACCATGGCGCCACAGGGAGGAAAGTGGCGTCGCGCCTCCTCATAAACGTCATTTTCGTAGCGCAGGCAGCACATGAGCCGGCCGCACAGGCCCGAAATCTTGGTAGGATTTAAAGACAGGTTTTGTTCTTTGGCCATGCGTATGGAAACCGGGTCAAACTCACCCAGAAAAGTGGCACAGCAGACCGGCCGGCCGCAGCAACCCAGCCCGCCCAGCATCTTGGCTTCATCCCGGACACCAATCTGGCGTAATTCTATGCGGGTGCGGAAAACGGCCGCCAGGTCTTTGACCAGCTCGCGAAAGTCGACCCGGCCTTCGGCCGTAAAATAGAAAATGATTTTGCTGACGTCAAAGGTAAATTCGACGTCAATTAATTTCATAGGCAGGCCGTGCTCGGCAATTTTTTGCTGGCAAATGGCAAATGCTTCCTTTTCCTTCTGGCGGTTGATATTTACCTGTTCGGTATCGGCCGCCGTTGCCCGGCGGATAACCGGCCGCAAAGGCTGCACTATCTGGCCTTCATCAACCTGGCGGGGCGGGATGACCACCTCACCATATTCCAGGCCCCGGGTTGTCTCGACGATTACATGGTCACCCCTGGTAAGCTCCAGTTCGCCGGGATCAAAGTAATATATTTTACCGGCCTTTTTAAACCTGACGCCAATGACGGTAACTATATTGCCTCACCTCCGTAAATCAGAAGTCAGATGGGGGAAGCTATACAATGGTATTGGCCAGCTCCCGGTGCAGATTAAACATCAATACTTCCAGGGCCAGGTGGCGGTTGGCATTGCGTTCAATGGCCGCCCGGGCAGCCTGGATAAGCTGAAAACAGCGCCAGGCTTTCGCCGGTGACAGGGGTACCGGTAAAAGGTACCCTGGCTGCAGTAATAGTGTTGCCGTTCCTGTTAACTGCCAGACCAGCTGGTCCCGGCAGGCCAGGGCCATGGCCTGGAGAACGGCCGGGAGATCATCCTCCTTTTCCAGCTCGGGTAAGATTTCCTGCAGCATAGCTGCTAAACCGGCCCCTGCCAGGCGGTTCCAGTAGGTGGCCCCGGCAGGTGACACCCCGCCTTCCCCGCCCAGGTGCAGTTCCTGGCAGCGGGAACGGATGGTGGGCAGCAATAAGTCCGGCTGGGCAGCCAGTAAAATAAGATAGGCTCCTTCCGGGGGCTCTTCCAGGGTCTTTAGCAGGCAGTTGGCTGCTGCTTCGGTCATGGTATCGGCCCCGTCCAGGACGGCCACCCTGGCCCCTCCCTGGAAGGCCCGGAAGGTCAACTGCCTTTCCAGTTCCCGGATCTGGTCAATTTTTAGAGTGGCGCCCTGGGGCTTGAAAAGATAAAAGTCCGGGTGGTTGCCGCCGGCCATCTGCTGGCAGGAACGACAGCGGCCGCAGGGTTCCCCCTCCCGGGGCTCCTGGCAGTTCAGGGTCGCAGCCAGGTACCTGGCCAGTTCCATCCTCGCGGCCTCACTGCCGCCTGCCAGGAGGTAGGCATGGACGAGTTTCCCCCTTTGCAGGGCCTGCCGCAGCTGCTGGCGGGCAGTCATGGCAATTTGGGGCTTCGCTGTGGGTAACTGCTCTCCTGCTACCATTTAGCCTTTCCTCAACTCCAGTAAAGGTTCTACTACCTTTTCAATCTGCGACCACACGACATCCGGGGATCCGGTACCATCAATGAGGTGGATTCGCTGCGGCTCCAGGCGGCTCAATTCCAGGTAACCCTGGCGTACCCGCCGGTGAAAGGCCAGGTCCTCCCGCTCCAGGCGGTCGGCGGCGCTTTTCCCCCGGCGCCGTGCCAAACCTAACTCTACCGGCACGTCGATTAAGAGGGTAAGATCCGGTAGGAGGCCGCTGGTAGCCAGGTTGTTAACCTGGCGCACCAGTTCCACCCCCAGCTTGCGGCCATAACCCTGGTAGGCGATGCTGGAATCCGTAAAACGGTCGCAGAGGACTATTTTTCCTGCTGCCAGGGCCGGCCGGATGCGTTCGGCTACATGCTGGGCCCTGGCGGCAGCATAAAGCAGGATTTCGGCCCGGGCATCAATGGGGCCATAGCGCGGTTCCAGGAGCAGTTGTCGGATGGCTTCGGCCAGGGGCGTCCCGCCGGGTTCCCGGGTACATTCGACGGTAAACCCCCGCCTGCTTAAGAAACACTCCAGGTGTTCCATCTGGGTGGTCTTACCGGAGCCGTCCGGCCCCTCCAGGGTAATGAACAGGCCGCCAGGCACGTAAAAATCACCTGCACTTTTTCCTAAAGAATAAACATTTCTCACCCATCTACTACCAGCACCTTACCCTCCGGCCCCCGCAAGTATACCAGCCTGATAATTACTTCCCCGGTCAGGACCTCTCCCGGTACGACGAGGGCCAGGCCGGGAGGACAGGGGGCGATCAACTCGGCGCAAATCCGGCCTTCTGCCTCCCTTAAGGGTATCTCCCGCCGGGGGGCCAGCCAGGCTTCCCGGGGCGTCAGCACCTGCCGGGGCTGGGCGATCCGGGGGCCGGGACTTGCTCCCACTTTACCATTTGCTGCCGGTGGCAGCTGCCCGGCCGGCCGCGGCAGGGCCAGCAGGGCCTCCAGGAGAGATTTTATTTTGGCTTCGCCGTCGCCGGGGGTGATGATTAACAGGATATAGTCCGGCCCGGCCAGCTCTACCTCCTGGCCATAGCGGCGTAAGAAGGCGGCTACTTCCGGCCCGCTGGCACTGAATGGGGCCGCCGGCAGCAGCAGGCGGGTGACATCCAGGCCGGCGGCCGCAGGTCCCGTCACATCTGCCGGGGCCAGGCAGGGTATGCCGGCTGCCTTCAGTTTTTCCCGCAGCCGCAACGCCCTGGCCACAGCCTGGCCCCAGTCCCGGCGGCCTCGCTCTTCCGCCAGGAGCCGGGCCACGTCCAGGGAAGCCAGGAGTAAATAGGAAGGACTGGTGGTCTGTAAAAGGTGTAAGGCCGCTGCTATTGTATCTCCGGCCCCGGCTTCCCGCAGGTGCAGCATGGCCGCCTGGGTAAGGGCCCCCATGGTCTTGTGGGTACTCTGGACTACATAATCGCCGCCCAAGGCCAGGGGTGAGGGCGGTAGCATCGGGTCAAGGCCGAAGTGGGCGCCGTGGGCGGCGTCGACCAGGACGGCCAGGCCATGGTCATGGGCGAGGGCGATTAGTTCCTTACTCCATGGGACGATTCCCTCGTAGGTGGGGTGGACCAGGAGCAGGAGCCTGGCCCGGGGATGGGCCTGCAAAGTCCTGGCTAAAACTGCCGGGGTTACCCCCAGGGGGAGGCCGGGTGAGGTTAGCCATTCCGTTTCCATATAAACCGGCCTGGCCCCGCTCAAGATCAAACCGTTAAAGACAGCCCGGTGGGCATAACGGGGCAATAAAACTTCATCCCCAGGCCGGCAGGTAGCCAGGATGACGGCCATGAGGCCGCTGCTGGCCCCGTTCACCAGGAAAAACGTCCGCGCTGCCCCGTAAAAGGCGGCGGCCTTCTCCTGGGCCGCCCGGATCACCCCGCTGGGACAGGCCAGGTTGTCCAGTCCAGGCACTTCGGTCAGGTCCAGAGCCAGAGTTTCCTCCCCCAGGGCCTGCCGCCAGGAGGGCCAGGTATAGGCTCCATCCTTATGACCCGGTGTATGCCAGGAATTAAGTTTCTGTCGCCGGTAATTTAAAAGCGCCTCCCAGAGAGGCGCTTGCCCTTGGGTCTTCACGATGTTATTGTAACACACATCCCTGGCATGCAAAATATTTTTTCGGTACCCTCAACGGCCGGGGTGCTGCACGCCGGCGTGGTCAATATAGTAATCCCCCTTGATGATCAGCTCCCCTACCGGCACGACCTGGTAGCCGTCGGTCTTGAGCTTTTCCAGGAGGGGGCTCAAAACATCCGCCGTATAGCGGCCGTTATTGTGAAAGAGAACAATGGAGCCAGGTTTTATGTTTTTCAGCACCCGGTTTAAGATAGCATCAGGCGTCATGTGTTCCTGCCAGTCCAGGGAATCCACATCCCACTGGATAACCCGGTACCCCAGGCGCTCCGCGGTACGGATCACCGTGTCGTTATAGTCACCAAAAGGAGGCCGGAAGAGTTCTGCATTATAGCCAGTTATTTCCCGCACCATCTGGCTATTTTCCTGCAACTCTTTTTCCATTTCCGCCTCGCTTAAGGAGGTAAAATGGGGATGGGTGGCCGAGTGCAGGCCGATCTCATGGCCAGCGGCGGCTATTCTCTTGGCTACCTCTGGATATTTCTTGAGCCAGATATTGGTTAAAAAGAAGGTCGTTTTAACATTATGCTGTTTTAAGGTGGCCAGCAATTTAGGTGTATACTCTGCTCCCCAGGTGGCATCAAAAGACAGGGCCACCTTTTTATCCGTCGTGTTAACGCTGTATATGGGTAACAATTTCCTGGCCCGGCCAACCATGGCCGCCAGTGGCTGGTAATCGGCCAGCCTGGCACCTAGGTAGAGACCCAGGAAAAAGAGCAGCGCCGGGATAAGGACGTTGGGTACCCGGCGCCAGCGCCATAACAGGATCATCTCCTCACCCCCCGAGATGATCCTATTCAGCGCGAGGTTGCTATATGAAACAATTCCTTCCTGCCCCGTTCAAGCTCCTGGATAACATCTCCGGGCATGGCCGTCACCTCTTTTCCCTCCCTTTACCAGCATTTTACCATTACCTACATATACTGTCTATATGCTATATGCGGTATAGATTAACATAATCTCCATAAGATAAGAAAAGCCCCCTGCCAGCAAGGGGGTTACTTCCAAGTCCGTTCATATCTCAAGGTCTAATATTGTTATTGTAGCACCTCATACGGCTCTGGCACCGCTCTTTACAGCCCGGTTCTGGTAGGCCTGGTCCAGGAGTTGCATGACGTGAATAGCCCGGCCGGGTAGCTGGTGGACGTCCAGACCATGGGCCAGCTGCATCAGGCAGGCGGGACAGGAAGTGGCCAGGTACTGGGCCCCGGTTTTCTTAAAGTTATTCATCTTGCGGGCCAGGATTTTCTGCGATAAATCATAATGGGTAACGTTATAGGAGCCGGCGCCACCACAGCACCAGTCGGACTCGTTCATCTCGACAAATTTGACTCCCGGGATGCTCTTTAAAATCTGGCGCGGCTCATCCTTGACCTTCAGGCCGCGGACGGCGTGGCAGGGATCATGGTAGGTTACGGTAGCGTTTACCGGTCCCATTTCCTTCTTAAAGCCCACTTCCGCCAGGTACTGGGAAGCTTCCTTTACCTTGGCGGCAAACTCTTTCGCCAGGGGTCCATATTGCGGGTCATCTTTCAGGAGTTCAGCATAGGAATGGAGGCCGTGGGCGCAGCTGGCACAATCGGTAACCACCGCTTCCACATCAAAGCGTCTGAAGGAATCCAGGTTTTCTTTAGCCAGTTTGATATGCATTTCCGTCTCGCCGTAAGCTTCGTGGGGAATACCGCAGCAGTTGGAAGTTGGTACCACAACCTCAATGTCGTTTTCCTGGAAAACCCGTAAGCTCGCCTCAGCGACCTGGGGAAAGAAGTTGTTCATCATGCAGCCGGCAAAATAAGCCACTTTGTGCCGGGGTTTCAGGGGCTTCTTCAAAACTTCCGGCAGGCGCTCCCTTAGAGTACGGGCCGGGATGTCGGGCAGCAACCCTTCAGCCTTACCCAGGGACCCCAGCAAACCCAGAAAGCCGGTATGGCGGGCGAGCCATCTTGCGCCGCTGCGCTGGTAAAAGCGCAAGGCTTTCGCCCCCAGGGTCAGGCGCCGCTGCCTGGCCAGAACGCCGTGCAAGGCCATGCGAATGGGGAAAGGATTGCCGTTGGCACGGGTAATTTCCGCCCGGGCAGCCTTAACCAGAGTATCGGTAATAACGGAGGAGGGGCAGGTGACAACGCAGGCGCCGCAGAGGAGGCAGGAATAAATATGATGGTTTATCTCCCGCTCTTTGGTTAAATCAAAGTGTCCTTCCATGGACTGGCGCATCAAACGGTTGCGCCCCCGGGCCAGGGAAAACTCCTCGCCGGTTACCTTATACGTAGGGCATACCTCTTCGCAAAAGCCGCACCGGTTACAACGTACGATATCTTCTTCATACTGCCGAAAAGTCTTGACCATTACCTGTTCCTCCTCGTCTCAGGATACCGCCCTGCTGTTATCAATAACATACGCCAGGACCTTGCTGTTGGGGGCCATAATCCGCTGCGGGTCGAAGGCCGCCTTAATCCGGGACAGTAACTCCATTAAGGCCTTCCCCCGCGCCTCAACCCAGTGCCGCGTTAAAGTCAGGTCATCGATATTATTTACAACCAGCAGCCCGCCCAGGTCCCCCGCCAGGGAGGCCAGGCGATTAACAGTTTCCTGGACGCCGGCATAGGCGCCGGGAGCTGCATCCAGGAGGATATGGACGTGCCCGTTGCCGAAATGGGCTGCCAGGGCTGCTCCTTTGCGGCTCCGGTCCAGCTCGTCGCGGGCCCGGGTTAAAAATTCCTCCAGGGCAGTAAAAGGTACGGCTACGCTGGCCAGGATGGCCCCGGACTCTCCGGCAAAGACCGGAAATAACTGCCGGCGGGCCTGCCAGGCGGCTACAGCTGTCTCCCCTTCCAGGATGGCGGCAGCCGGAAATTGTTTCTTGACATAATCAACCTGGGTGTCTACCTGTTCCCTAAAGCCGTTATAGGCAACCAGCACGCCGGGTCCCTTACCATCAGGCTTCCACCCGGCCCGGGCCAGTACCGCTATGGCGGCGCCGTCCAGTAATTCCAGGGCCACAGGTAAGGTATCATTCCTGATGATGCGGGCCGCCGCTATGGCTTCTGCCAGTTGTTTAAAAGGCAAGAAAACCGTCGTTTCCTTCTCCGGCACGGGCCTTAATTTCAACATGGCCTTGGTGATAATGCCGAGGGCTCCCCAGGAGCCGGCCAGAAAGCGGGTGTTATCATAATCCTGGACGTTTTTAACGGTTTTCCCGCCGGTGTGGATAATTTCCCCGGTAGGTAAAACAACTTCCAGGCCTAAAATATGGAATTTAACATCGCCATAACCGAGCTTGCTGGGGCCTGACGCGCCGGCGGCTATGCACCCGCCAACGGTGCAGGTGTCGGGTTCTACCGGCTCGACGGGCCAGTATAAGTTATGGGTCCGCAATGTCTTTTGCAGCTCGCCCAGGGGGATACCAGCTTCCACATAGGCGGTCATGTTCTCATAATCATATTCAATAATTTTATTCATCCGGGTAAGGTTGATTACCAATCCTCCCGCCAGCGGCAACAGGCCGCGCCAGGCCATGGTACCGGCTCCCCAGGGTACCACAGGTATACCCTCTTTACCGGCGAGCTGCAAAACCTCAGCTACCTGCTGGCTGTTCTCCGGGTAGACAACTGCGTCCGGCAGGGCCGTCTTGCTGCAACTGTGCTGGCGCCGGATGTCTGGGTCTACCTGGCAATTCCCGGCACCAAGAATCTTCTCCAGCTTATTAATATTTTCTTGCTGCATTTTGCTGTCCTCCTCAGGCCGCCGTATCGGTATCGGGTACAGTTTTACCGGCGTTCAATATCTCGCTGGGATCAAAGGCCAGGCGTTCCCGGCGTAAAAACTGGAGTTCCTCCGGGTTAAAGGCCCAGCGTACAAATTCCAGTTTGGCCAGGCCAATGCCATGCTCGCCAGATAGGGTACCACCCAGATCCAGGGCCTTGCGGAAAAGGGCGGCCCTGACTTTTTCCACCCGCTCCATTTCTTCTTTATTACGTTCATCGAAAAGAACCAGGGGATGCAGGTTGCCGTCACCGGCGTGGGCCAGCATGCCAATGGGGACGTTATATTCCTGGCTCAAGCGGTTAACTTCCTTGAGGATTTCCGGCAACTTGGTGCGGGGTACGGTGGCATCTTCCATATCGTAATTGGGGGCCAGGCGGCCAATGGCGCCAATAGCCATCCGCCGCGCCGTCCACAGGTTATCCCGTTCCCGGGCATTCTGGGCCAGCTTTACATCGGTAGCCCCATTCTCCCGGCAGATTTGCATTATCTGCTGCGCCTGGCGGTCCAGGCCGGCATCCCAACCGTCAACTTCAATTAAAAGTATAGCTCCCGCATCTACAGGCAAGCCGATATGCAGCCAGTCTTCAACGGCATTGATGATCTTGTTGTCCATCAGTTCCAGGGTACAGGGGATAATGCCGTGGGCAATTATGGCCGAAACTGACGTGCCGGCATCTTCAAGGGTTTTATAGATGGCCAGCATGGTGCGGTTGGCCCGGGGCGCCGGCGTCAATTTGCAAATTATCTTGGTGGCAATGCCCAGGTTGCCTTCCGAACCGATCAGCAGGGCATTGAGGTTTAATTCCTGGGCTATCGGCTCCAGTTTGCCTCCGATTTGCACAATTTCACCGCTCGATAAAACCAGCTCCATCCCGATAATATGGTCCCTGGTGAGGCCATATTTAATCCCCCGCATGCCACCCGAGTTCTCCCCTAGGTTGCCTCCCATGGTCGATACCTTCTGGCTGGCCGGGTCGGGCATGTAAACTAAACCATAAGGAGCGACGGCTTTTTGTAGTTCCATATTGGTAACGCCCGGTTCCACCACCGCCACGCGGTTTTCGGGATCAATCTCCAGGATACGGTTCATCCTGGTCATGACAATGACTATCCCGCCCCGCTGTGGTACGGCGCCGCCGCTCAGGCAGGTACCGCCCCCGCGGGGTGTTACCGGGATCTTTTTGCTGCCAGCGAGCTTCAAGATGGCAGCTATCTGCTGGGCATCCTGGACATAGACAACCACTTCGGGCTGGCCGTAAACGAGGGAAGCATCATACATGTAGGTATTCAAAGATACCCTGGAAGTCAAGACATTCTCTTTGCCGACAATTCTCACCAGCTCGTTAAGGGTTGATTGATCGACCATTATTAAACCCCTCTCCCTTCCCCATTAAAATCATGGCCAGACTCTCTATCTAAACACCACTCTGCAGCGGTGCGACCAGGTTAAAAAGTATATTTTCGTTAGCACCAGCCCCGTCTATTTTGTTACTAATATAACAAAGGTATAATATTCATTAATTTAAATCTAACAGTAACTTTGGACAGGTGTCAAGAATTGTCTGGCTTATAATGTCCTTCAGGCAGACAAGAAAAACCCTTGTATAAAGCCTTTTCTCCCATTTTCATTCATTAGCTGCCTGTCTTATGGTCTAACCAGCAGACAGGAAATATTGTTAAATTCCCACCTGTTCACCTGGCTGGATAGCAGCGGCAGTTATAAACTGGCCAGCAAGTATCTTGTCAGGGGAGCTACCGTACTGTACCCGGCGGGCCAGAATTGCCCCCTCCCCTGTAGCGATAACAAAGCCTTCCTCCCCGGGGATTTCAATTATTGTACCCGGGTCACCTTGAGCTTGGCAGGGCCTGGCCTCCCAGATCTTTAGCTTTTCCCCCCGGAAGGTAGTCCAGGCCCCCGGGTTAGGGTTGGAACCGCGGATAAGGTTATAAATCTTCTGGGCGTTTTGCCGCCAGTCAATTCTCACATCTGCTTCCTTAATTACTGGCTGGAAAGAAGCTTGCGTTTCATCTTGGGGCACCGGGCTAGCCTTCCCCTCCCGGATTAAGCGGACGGCTTCGGCAACCATTTGCACGCCCAGGGGGTAGAGTTTCTCAAAGTATAATGATTTTACCGTATCATCAGGGTCAATGGCCACTTTCTGCTGTAGGATAATGGGACCCGTATCAATACCGGCATCAATCTGATGGATGGTAACGCCCGTTTCCGTTTCGCCATTGATAATGGCCCAGTTCATGGCACTGCCGCCGCGGTATTTAGGTAGTAATGAAGGGTGATAATTAATGCCACCGCAGGTAGCCATGTCAATCATAGCCCGGGGGACAATATCGGTTACGAAGGCCAGTACCAGCAGGTCGGGCCGGAGGTTTTTAACCCACGTCAAGACTTCTGGGTCCTTCAAACGCGCCGGCTGCAACAGGGGCAAACCGCTCCCCACTGCCAGCTCTTTCACCGGATTTGGTCCCTTTTGCCCCGGCCGGTCCGGTACGGTGAGGACGCCGGCAATCTCTTCCCCCTGGTCAAGGAGGGCCTGCAGGCAGTCTCTACCAAAGGGCGCCTGGCCAATAAAGATAATACGCAAAAACATCTCCCCTCCCATATTTTCCCATCCCGGCAGGCAGAATGGGGGTTTAAATTTTCCTTCTATATTTAATATATCCTCATACCGCCATCCCTGTCAATGCTTTTCCGGAGCAGCCGTCAGGCTATCAGACCGGCCCTTGCCGTCGCGCCTTTCGATCCAGATGGCGGCATCGGGGCATACCAGTTGACATTTCTTACAAGCAATGCAGGGTTTCCCGTGACCCGGCTCTACCACCGGGGTGCCGAAGGCCCCCAGTTGTTTAGCCCAGCCGATGGTGTCTACAGGACACTTCTCGATGCAGAGGCCGCAGCCCTTGCACAGGGCCGGGAACAGATGGAAGATCCCTTTGCCATTCTCGGTGGTAATGGCTTTGAAAGTGACGCTCATAAGTTCTCTCTCCCTATTTCGTACCCCCGCTCCAGGGCGCGGTAGTTTAATTCCCTGAGGCCCGGGTCTTGGGCAAACTTATGGCCAAACTGGCGTTCCAGGGCCTGTTCTACATCCCGGCGCTCTAAAAAGCCCGTTACGCCCACCAGTACTCCCAAGATGATGACGTTAAAGACCCGGGGGTGCATTTCCTCCTGGGCTATAGCCAGGGCCGGGACGGCCAGGCGTCTCTGCCTTTTCCCGTAAACCTGCCGCACGTCGTCTTCCAGGCCGGCCTCATAAACCAGTAAAGTCTTGTCGCCTACATACTGCCGTACCCTCTCTACGGCCCGGTGGCTCAAAGCTACCACAATATCACCGGTAGTAAATTTAGGCGCGCTCACTGGTTCCCTGCTTATCTGGACAAAGGCCACCGAAACGCCGCCCCGCTGTTCGACGCCAAAATTGGGGATATAAAGGGCCTGGAAGCCGGCCTGATAGGCCGCCTCGGTAATAATCTCGGCCACCGACTGTACCCCCTGCCCTCCTTCCCCGGCCAGGGCGATTTTAAGATTGAAATCCACGGGCTGGCACCTCCTGGAGCCGGCCGACCGGTCCCTCTTCCGGTGTCCTCAGCTCCCCGACAGGGAAATAGGCGGTCATTTCTTTTTCCACAAAACGCCAGGTCGCGGCAGCATTGGTGTGCCAGTTGGTGGGGCAGGACGACAGGGCCTCGATAAAGGCGATACCCCGGCCTTCCAGCTGGTTCTGCAGGCCTTTCTGAATAAAGTTTTTCAGCTGGACGATATTGGCTATGCTCCCCCGGGCGACGTAAGCTCCCGGCGGGGCAATGGCCGCCACCAGTTCCGGGCCCAGGATGGGCCGGCCGGTGAGCCTGGCGTCGCGGCCATAGGGGGTCGTTTCCGTCTTTTGTCCCGGCAGGGTGGTCGGGGCCATCTGGCCGCCGGTCATGGCGTAGACGGTATTGTTAACCACGATAATCGTCACCAGGTCGTTGCGGCTGGCGCTGCTGACCAGGTGCTGGGCGCCGATGGCGTAGGCGCCGCCGTCGCCCATGTAGGAAACGACCACCAGTTCCGGTCGCGCCCGCTTGATCCCCACCAGCACCGGCGTGGTACGGCCGTGGTGGGTCTGGACGGTGTCCAGGTTGAAAAAGTCCCAGGAAAGCAGGGAGCAGCCGATGTCGCAACCAAAGATGGTCCGTTCCTGGATGTCCAGGGCGTCGACAGCCTCCCCCAGGGCTTTGAGGACTATACCGTGGCCGCAGCCGGGGCAAAACTTGTGGGGCTTGGTCTCCGCCCGCCAGACCCGGGGCATTTGCGGTTGGGCGGCGATGGCCATTAGATCAGCTCCTTCGCATGGATAAACTCCACTATTTCTTCCGGCGTAATCCCCATTCCTGGGCGCAGGTAGCCGGAGACCGGCGTCTCCAGGCCGTAAAGGCTGGCCTGGACCTGCCGTTTTAGCTGGCCGTAGGCCGACTCCACTACCAGGAGGTTGCGGGCCCGGGCTGCCAGGGGCCTTAAGGTTTCCGCCGGGAAGGGCCGTAAGGTCACGGGCCGGAAATAGCCGGCCTTGAAACCTCTTTCCCGCAGGGAAACCGCGGCCGCCCGGGCGGCCCGGGCCACGACCCCGTGGGCAATAATAAGCAACTCGGCGTCATCGACGGCGTAGGTGTCCCATTCGACTACCCGGGGAGAGAGGGCTTCATATTCTTTAATGGCCGCCGTGAGGACCTCGTAAAGCTCATCTTCCAGGTTATAGGTATTGCGCAGGTGGGCCGGGTCGCGTTCTTCCCCCGGCAGGCCCGGCAGGCCTACCATGGGGCGGCACGGTTCCATGGTAATGCCCCGGGCTTCAGGGTCGAAGATGGTTACCGGTTCCCGCATTTTGGATTGATACCCGTCCCCCAGGACAAAGGTGGGGAAACGGTATTTCCAGGCGCTGTTAAAGGCTTTAATGGTATAAAGAAACAGCTCATCATGGGAAGACGGGGAATAAACAATCCTCAAGCCTTCGCCATTGCCGCCGAAACAGGTCAGATTAAGCTCCTGCTGGGAATAGATGACCGTGGCCGTCGAAGGACCGCCGCGCTGGGTTACCACCACGACCGTCGGCAGGCGCATCATCTCGGCCATAGCCATGGCTTCCTGCATCAGGACGTTGCCCGGCCCGGCCGTAGCCGTAAAGGCCCGCTTCCCTGCCAGGACACCCCCGACAGTAGCAAAACCGGCCGAGATTTCATCTTCCGTCTGGAGAAAACCCCGTTCATATTTGGGCGCCATCCGGGTCCAGTAGTGCATAATTTCATTCTGCGGCGTAATGGGGTAGCCGTACATGATGTCGGCCCCGGCGGCCAGGGCCGCCCAGGCCACCACCTCGTTGCCGGTCATGAAGGCCCGCTGCTCGCCCGTAACAGGCCTGGTTGCCATAAATACACCCCGTTCCTGCGCAAATCCCCCTGTGAAAGTACCCTTACCAGAATGCCAGGGGCATGTAGCGTTTGATTGCCCGGACAGGATTACCACAAATATCGCGCTCGCCGATTAATGGAACCAGTTCGAACATTACTGCCGTGGCCACTACCGGGAGGTTTAATTCCCGGGCCGCAGCAGTTACCTTCCTGGCCCCGGCTTGGATGAGGTCTACCGTTGTCTCTTCCCCCAGGTGGGTGTTGTTGAGCAGGCCGTCCACCCGGCCTAAAGAGCGCACGTGAACGATAATATCCTTAACCGTGGCCGTCGCCGGTCGGGCAGTATTGATCACAGCCAGGGCCCGGAGATCGGGAGCCGTCCCCGCTCCTTCCAGTAAATGCAACATACCGGCCCCGGCCGTGCCATAGCCGGCATCGATGATCACGTCCCCTTCCCGGTGCAGGGCCCAGCGGACGGCCGGGTGCAGGACCGTCCCGGCCTCACCCCAGCCGGTCACCTGCCGCGTCTCCCAGGCCAGCACCTTGATCCCCATGGCTTCCAGCTTGAGTTTCAGGGGGCGCAGAGTATAGCACGGTTCCACGGTATCCAGGTCGGCCAGGGTTACCTGCCGGCCCTGTTCCCGTAAAAAAACAGCCCGGTTAACGGCGTTCTCCGACTTGCCGCTGCCGTATTCCCCCAGGTATGCCTCAACGATACGCGCTTTTCTTCACCCCGGTGGTTAGTATGCGCTCCTGCAAGAATAGCATACTTCCGAATAAGGCATGCCACCCGCTTTGAAAGACCGCCTAAAAAATAAAAAAGCCCGGCTTTAACCGGACTGCCGGTGCTACGGGCCACCCCGGGTGCCTCCCACCCTCACGTCCCCAGGACCAGGCGCAAAAAAATCAGTAGGATTAACCCGGGCAGGCCCAGGAAACCGGCGATTAAAACAGTGAGCCAGTTCAGGGGGATAAAAAAATGAAAATAGGCGCCAAAAAAGTTAAAGGCCCAGAGGAGGAGAAGCCCGAACAAGGAGTTAACAACAATCTTAAAAACTAACTTCAAGGGTTTTAATAAAAGGCCGCCTATAAGATAAACAAGAAATAACAAGAAAACACCGGCCAGTATAAGCTGTACGGTATCACTGCCCACAGGTACCACTCCTTAACCCGCTTTCCCCGCCACAGGCTTGCGTTTGCAGGCCGTCTTTTTGTTGCCGGTTACGAGCCAGCTTCCACAGGTACATATATTTCCTTTCTGCCGCCTCCAGACGGTAGATGGCCTGATCCACCAGATCGGATTCCGTTACCTCGGCAAAAAAGCGCTGGGCCGCCCACCATTCTGCCCGGGCCTCCCTGATAGCTTCGGCCAGCACTTCCAGGTCTGCGTTCAGGCTCCACTCCTGCATGCGGCCACCTCCCAACTGCCATTTGCTTATAAAATATGCAGCTGGGAATAATTTCTTGCCTACTTTTTATTCCATTTCGTGGCGGCCGCTGAAGGCCCGGGCCAGGGTAATTTCATCGGCGTATTCCAGATCGCTCCCCACGGGCAGGCCGTAGGCCAGGCGGGTCACCCTTACGGCCAGGGGTTTTAACAGCCTGGCGAGATAAAGGGCCGTCGCCTCTCCTTCCACATCGGCATTGGTAGCCAGGACTACCTCCCTGATCTTCCCCCCCTGGAGGCGCCTTAAAAGCTCTTTAACCCTGAGCTGGTCCGGCCCTATCCCGTCCACGGGTGAAATGGCCCCCTGCAACACATGGTACAATCCCCGGTACTGGCGGGTTTTTTCCAGGGCCACAATGTCCCGCGCCTCCTCCACCACGCAGATAATGCCCTGATCCCTTTCCGGATCGGTGCACAGGAGGCAAGGATCGCGGTCGGTGAGGTTGCCGCATACAGAGCAATAATGGGTCTTCCGGCGGGCCTCCAGGATAGCTGCTGCCAGGTTTTCCGCCTCTGCCGCCGGGGCGTTGAGAAGATAGAAGGCCAGGCGCTGGGCTGTTTTGGGCCCTACTCCCGGCAGTTTGCCCAGGGCCGCAATCAGTTTGTTCAGGGGTTCCGGGTAATTCATTTTTTAAAACCCCGGCAGCCGCATGTTCCCGGTAATTTTCCCCATTTCCCTGGCCGCCATTTCCTGGGACTGGCGCAGGGCTTCGTTGACAGCTGCCAGGATCAGGTCCTGGAGCATTTCCACATCTTCAGGATCCACGGCAGCCGGGTCAATTTTAATACCGACAATTTCCTGGCGGCCGTTGGCCGTAACCACAACGGCACCGCCGCCGGCGGCTGCCTCAACTGTCTTTTCCCCCAGCTCATCCTGGAGCCTGGCGATCTGGGCCTGCATCTTTTGCATCTGCTTCATCATCTTGTTGATATTGTTCATACCCACGGGCTTGACCGTCCTCCTTTTTAATCCTTGATCTCCACTTTGTCGGGGCCGAAATATTCTACCAGCTTATCTAATACTTCTTCCTGGCTCGCCCCGTCCACAGGCGGCCTCCCCGCCGTAATAACGAGCTTGAGGGGCCGGCCGAATACCCTGGCCAGGACAGCTTCCACCTTCTGCCGGTTGGCGGGCTGTTCCAGCATGCCGCGGTGGAAATCCGTTTTGACTTCCACGGTCAGGCTGTCCCCCGTCACAGCCGCCGGCTCCCCGGCCCGTAAATAAGCCTGGAGGTGGACGCTTTCCCGGCGGGCCGCTGCCAGGACCTCCGGCCAGCGCTCCTGGACAGTAAATAATTCTAATGGAGGAGAGCCGGCAGGCGTAACTCCTTCCTGTTGCCGGGCTGCAGGCCTGGTCCTGGAAGCATGGCTTTCTCCTTTACCAGGCAAAGTCATGCCTTCCGCCTTTCTCTGGCCGGTCGTCTCCGGAGCGTGCTGGCCTCTGCCGGCGAGCCCGGGACGCGCCGGTGTTTCCCCGGGTTTTATTTCAGGCAGTTGCCCTTTTACACACCCGCTGCCGTCCAGGGCGGCCAGGCGTTTTTCCAGTTCCTCCACCCGGCGGGCCAGGTCCTCCAGGGAAGGGCCGGGATCGACCAGGAATCCGGCCAAGGTCATTTCCATGAGGACCCGGGGCTGGTTGTTCCAGCGCAGGGCTGCTCCACCCTCCTGCAACCGTTCCATAAGGTCCAGCAGGCGCCGGGGAGTAAATTTCTGCGCCTGGGCCGCTACCTGTTCCACTTCTTCCGGCAGGAGGCCGGTAAATTCCCCCGCCCGGGGATCCATATGCAAAAGAAGGAGGTTGCGGGTATGCTCCAGCAGGTCCTCCAGCAGCCGCTGGGGTTCCACCCCCGACTGCAGGGCCGTATCTACCAGGCGGAGCATGGCGGCCCCATCGCCGTCTGCCAGGGCATCTGTTATGGCTAGGAGGGTATCCAGGCGTGCCGTACCCAGGGTAGCGGCTACCTGCGCCGCAGTAATGATCTCCTGGTTGCCGGTAGACAGGATCTGGTCCAAAAGGCTTAAAGCATCGCGTAAGCCCCCGGCAGCCTTGCGGGCTAAAAGGCTTAAGCCCGCCGGCTCGATCTGGACTTTATTGGCCGCCGCCACCTCCTGCAGGCGCCCGCTGATGGCGGCTACCGTTAGGGGGTGAAAGTCAAAGCGCTGGCAGCGGGAAAGGATGGTCGGTAAAACCTTGCGCGGCTCCGTGGTGGCCAGGATAAAGACGGCATGGGCCGGCGGCTCTTCCAGGGTTTTTAACAGGGCATTAAAGGCCTCCGGCGTCAGCATGTGGACTTCATCGATAATATAAACCTTGTAGCGGCCCTCTACCGGCCCCAGGGGAATCTTTTCAATTAATTCACGGATCTCATCGATGCCCCGGTTGGAGGCAGCGTCGATTTCCAGGACATCCAGGGAGTTACCGGCATTGATGCGCCGGCAATTGGGACACTCATTGCACGGTTCTCCCTCCCGGGGCGACTGGCAATTGACGGCTTTGGCCAGGATTTTGGCGGTACTGGTTTTACCGGTGCCCCGGGGACCGCAGAAAAGGTAGGCGTGGACCACGCGATGGTTGCGCAGGGCATTGAGCAGGGTGCGGGTAATATGTTCCTGTCCCACTACCTCGGTAAAGGTGCGCGGCCGCCATTGCCGGTACAGGGCCTGGTACTGAGCCAACATCCTCACCTTCTTATCCTATTAAAAAAGGGATTATTCCCCTGCCGAATAATCCCTTCCTGTCTCATTAGGTGACCGTGCACCCACTGTTGAACATGGCCTCCGGGCGTTACCGGCGCAGGTAACTCCAACCAGGCGCTCCCGCGGCACCCGAGGGTGCTCACTTACCGCTGCTTCCTCCCGGACCTGACGGGGTTCATGAGTTCTCGTCGCGCAGGACCCGGCTCTCTTCGCCCCTTACACCGGCCGGACCCCACAGGTCAGGCCCGCCAGTGGGACTTCGACCCCGCTATAGCGGTTTGCGGGTTACAGGGCACCGCTACCTCCCCGTCTAGCACGGTCAAAGCTATAAAAATTAAAATGGCGGAGAGAGTGGGATTCGAACCCACGAGACGAGTTTGTGACCCGTCTACTCGCTCTCCAGGCGAGCGCCTTCGACCAACTCAGCCATCTCTCCGCGCAAATCTGTTGTTTATATAAAAATTATACAGCGAAGTGCGGCTAAATGCAAGCTGCTTCAGAAGAGCATGTCAAGGCGTTTAAGAAAAAGGGGAGGCCATTTATAACGGCAACACCCCTTAATTAACTTTTGCTGGCGGAGAGAGTGGGATTCGAACCCACGAGGCGACCTCTTCAGCCGCCTACTCGATTTCGAGTCGAGCGCCTTCAACCAGCTCAGCCATCTCTCCGCAGTTGCTGGAAAAAACGTTTTAATAACTGCCGGCATTCCTCTTCACGGATGCCGGTGATAACCTCCACCTGGTGGTTAAAATGGGGATTTTCCACCAGATTGACTACAGAATCTACAGCCCCGGCGCGTAAATCCGGGGCACCATAAACCAGCCTCTTTACCCTGGCCTGCACCAGGGCGCCAGCACACATGGGACAGGGTTCCAGGGTGACGTACAGGGTAGTACCTGTCAACCGCCAGTTGCCCCGTACCCGGGCCGCTTCCCGCAAGGCGATAATCTCGGCGTGGGCCGTAGGGTCACCCCAGGTTTCCCGCCGGTTACCGGCCCGGGCAATAATTCGCTCCCCTTCTACTACTACAGCGCCGATGGGGATTTCCCCCAGGGCAAAGGCCTTTTCTGCCTCGGCCAGGGCTTCCCCCATATAGAAACGGTGGTCCACACGGGACCCCCTCGCTGGTATTCTGGTGCGCCTGGAGGGACTCGAACCCCCGGCACGCGGTTTAGGAAACCGCTGCTCTATCCACCTGAGCTACAGACGCACGAATAAAAAATGGCGCGCCCGGAGGGACTCGAACCCCCAACCTCCTGGTTCGTAGCCAGTTACTCTATCCCGTTGAGCTACGGGCGCACAAACTTTTTCAACCGGCAGAGTTAATTGTACCAGAGATGCAGGAGCAAGTCAAGGGTACACACCACATATCTACGCCGGCTACGGCCACAGGGCCGCGGACCTGGCGGGCCGCCCCAAAGGTAAAGTCAAACCGGCGCCTTCAGGCGCCGGCATCCTGTGGCGGAGAGAGTGGGATTCGAACCCACGGTACAGGTTTTATACCCGTACAATCGCTTAGCAGGCGATCGCCTTCGACCTACTCGGCCATCTCTCCACGCCTTCTTCCTTTGTTACTGGCGGAGGGGGTGGGATTCGAACCCACGGTGCCCGTAAGAGCATCACTGGTTTTCAAGACCAGCTCCTTAAACCGCTCGGACACCCCTCCCCAACTGGCAAGAATAGTATAACATACCCTTGCCGTCGCTGTCAATTTAAAATGCAAATCAAACGTATGTTGGTAATAGTGTATGGAAGCTAAAGCCCCGGTCACCCCTAGGGATGCCGGGGCTTTACTTCTTCTTTTCTTACTTATTTACTTACCGCCAGTGACTCGCTCGTTTCTCTTTCCTTCTTACGCTGCAGGTAAATCAATACCAGCCGGTCGACACCGTAATAGTAGGCCGAGCTTCCAGCCAGCAGCAGGATGATGGCCGCTGTGTAGAGCACCGGGTTGGTGCTCGCGGTACCGGCGAGCATAAAATTAAGATTCATAAATGCACCGACACTCAGGGCAAATACGGTTGCCGCTCCCAAAATGAGGGCAATACCCGTTAAAACCTCGCCGGCTACTACCAGCTTGGCAAACCAGGTGTAGTGGCCTCCATCGTATAGGGAACGAATAAACGCTTCGTACCAGCCATATTTAATAGCCGGCGCGCTTCCCGGCAGGGCGCCGACGGCCTTGGCCCAGAAACCTTTCAATGCTTCACCGGTTTGTGTCCATTTGGGATCACTAAGTTTGTGTAGGCCGGCCTCCAGCCACTGCCAACCCAGCCATATGCGCAAAAGGGTCCAAACAATGCTTAAACGCCGGTCGCGCAGTAAGTTGAGCATCTTTTCTCTCCCCTTTCGTGATAGTCTTCGCATATTTACTATAACTCTGGGAAGAGAAAGAACCCATAGGTCGGCGACCCGAATTTTCCCCCTCGGTTCTAAACCCTATAACCGCAACTAATCATCTTCCAGTTTAAGAATGCCCTTTTTGATGGCATACTTAACCAGGTCCACCCGGTCATGGAGACCCAGTTTTTGCATCAGGTTGGCTCGGTGGGCCTGGACGGTTTTGACGCTGATAAACAGGCGCCTGGCAATCTCCGCATTAGTCAAACCCTCGGCAGCCAGGCGTAGGACCTCCATCTCCCGGTCGGTCAATTCTGCCTTCCCGGCATCACCCTCCCTGGCTGCCGGCAAGCCCTGCTGCAGGCCGTCGATAACCCGCCGGGCAATCTGGGGATCGAGGAAGGCTTCACCCTTGACCGCCAGGCGAATGGCCTGGATAAGCTCCTCCACCCCGGCCCGCTTTAAAACATAGCCCCTGGCCCCCGCTTCCAGGGCCCGGAAGATTAGCTCGCGATCGTCGTACATGCTTAAAATAACAACCTTGAGGTCCGGCCGTTTTCGCAATAAAGCCCGGGTCGCCTCCACCCCGTTCTGGCCGTTGCCCAGCTGGAGGTCCATTACTACTACTTCCGGCCGGACCTTATCCACCAAGTTTAATAACTCAGCGGCACTACCGGTTTCCCCTACCACCTCAATATCCTTTTCCCTGGCCAGGAGGGCCCGCAGCCCCTCCCGGACTACGGCGTGATCATCTACCAGCACCACGCGGATGGCCATGGACTTTCCCCCCGCTATCGCCCTCATAGGGCAGCCAGAAGGTCATGGCTGTTCCCCGCCCGGGCGAGCTTTCAATTTCCAACCAGCCCCCGGCCAGGGCCGCCCGCTGCCGCAGGTTCTTGAGGCCCTGCCCAACGGTGGGGACCGTCGCATCGAAGCCGGTTCCATTGTCTTTAATCTTTACCCTGAAACCGCCGGCCCCCAGATCTACCCCGACCCAGATCTCGCTGGCCCGGGCATGACGGCGAATATTACTTAAAATCTCAATCATCATGTGGTAAAGGTGATCCCGCTGGTCAGTATCCAGGTAAGGCTGTCCGTTCCCCTGGACGTGCCAGTTTACCTTTAAATCACTATTCCTGGCCAGGTCTGTCACCAGTTTTTTCACCAGGGCCACCGGGTCGGCCGGCAGGTCCCGGCCCAGGTGCAGGCCGGCCAGATACCCCCGCAGGTCAGATATTACCTTTTCTGCCTGTTGCGACAGGGTCGCGAGCCTAGCCGCAGCTGCCGCCGGGTTATCCGCCAGCAGGGTGCGGCTGTGTTCCAGACCCAGGGCCAGGCCGTAGATGGACTGGATAACCCCATCATGAAGATCACGCCGGATTTTTTCCCTTTCCCGCCAAATCATCTCCCGTTCCCTGACGATCTCCCGGTAGTGCTGTTCCTCGGCATCATAAACATCCAGGAGGCGGAAGATAAAAAAGGCAACCAGGATACTGCTGAGGATGCGTAAAGCCGGCGCCGGCAGGCCCAGGCGCAGCAACAGGTCCGTATTGAGAAAATTGGCCGGGAAAAAAGCCGCCGGCGGTACAATCAATCCCCCGCCTAAGGCATAAAGAAATAAGGCCGCGGCAGAGCCGTTTAGGAAAAATTGCAGGGATTTGCGCTTAAAATGTTGCAGTTCATCCCCCTGGGCCAGGATGGCCAGCCCGCTCACCGCCGCTCCCGGTACCGCCAGCAAATAGCGCGCCGCTATTTCTATAAGTATCATCCACGCATCAAGCCCTGTTTTCTGGCGGGGAAAAGTGAAGGCGGCAAACAGCAACCATACCCCGAAACAGGTAAAGGGTAAAAGCCTCAGCCGGGCCGGCCAGTTCCTGGTATCCGCCAGGAGATCAACGCCGAAGACCAGCAGAAAGAGGTAGGATAAAGCCAGGAGCAGGGCATGCCCGCCGTTAAAGAGAACCCCCCTCAGAGTCTGCCAGCCTTCAGCAACTGCGGCAGTCGGAATGAAAATGTAGCCCCACTCCACCAGCCCGTGTAAAAGCCCAAAGACAGCCAGCCATGGTAAACGCCGTCCCAGGTGCAGGTTGCTGCCCCGCCGGGCCTGGAGGAGGATGCCAAAGCCCATGAGGAAGAAAGACAGGCCGTAGAAGAAAAAGAGTAAATTCCAGTACCAGTTTTCCCTGGTTAAGAAGTGGAGGGAAGGGTTCATGCCCCTGATCCTTGCTCCGGCCGGATGGCTTCCAGGCCACCCATATATGGTCTTAACGCTTTGGGGATAAGTACCGTACCATCCTCCTGCTGGTAGTTCTCCAGGATGGCCGCCACCGTCCGCCCCACGGCCACCCCGGAGCCGTTCAAGGTATGGACAAAGCGGGGTTTTTCCTTGGGGCCGGGCCGGAAGCGAATGTCGGCCCGCCGGGCCTGGAAGTCCTCAAAGTTACTGCAGGAGGAAATCTCCCGGTAGGTACCGGCGCTGGGGAACCATACCTCCAGGTCATAGGTCTTGGCCGCTGAAAAGCCCAGGTCGCCAGCGCAGAGGACCACCACCCGGTAGGGAAGGCCCAGGAGCTGCAGGACCTCTTCCGCATCCCGCGTCAATTTCTCCAGCTCTTCATACGAATCCTCCGGCCGGGTGAATTTAACCAGCTCTACCTTGTTAAACTGGTGCTGACGGATGAGGCCCCTGGTATCCCGCCCGGCTGCCCCGGCCTCGGCCCGGAAACAGGCGCTGTAGGCCACATGGTAGATGGGTAATAAATCACCGTTCAGGATTTCCCCCTGATATAGATTGGTAACCGGCACCTCGGCCGTCGGTATCAAATAATAATCCGTGCCCTCGACATGAAACATATCCTCAGCAAATTTGGGCAGCTGGCCGGTACCCAGCATGCTGGCGCTGTTGACGAGGTACGGCGGGAAAATTTCCGTATAACCGTGCTTGATGGTATGGAGATCCAGCATAAAATTAATCAGGGCCCTCTCCAGGCGCGCTCCGGCGCCGCGGTAAAAGACAAATCGCGCCCCGGCCACCTTGCTGCCGCGCTCAAAATCGAGGATTCCCAGCCGTTCCCCTATTTCCCAGTGCGGCCGCGGCTCAAAATCAAAGCGGGGCAGCTCGCCCCAGTGGCGTACCGGCTTGTTCTCAGCGTCGCTCAAGCCGTCGGGTACGGAATCATGGGGTATATTGGGAATCCTTAATATTTCCTGCTGGAGCTCGTCTTCCACAGCGCGAATTACCGCATCCAGTTCTTTAATGCGGTCGCTGACCTCGCGCATGGCGGCAATTAACTCCGTAGCGTCCTGGCCGTTTTTCTTAAGGCGGGCCACTTCGGCCGATACCTGGTTGCGTTTATTCTTCAGTCCCTCGACCTCAACCAGGAGGTTGCGGCGCCGGGCATCAAGAGTTAAAAAGTGCTCCAGCCCGGCCTTCAGGCCCCGGCGGGCCAGGGCTTCAGCCACCCTTTCCGGCTCCTGGCGTATTAGTTTAATATCCAACAAAATACCGCTCCCCTTTCATCCGGTTAGTGTGGATAATCCTGCCACTATTATGCCACGATTAAAGGCCCGGGGCAAACCTGCCGTAAAAAACTTAAGGGGCGTTACCGCCCCCATTAGAAACTTAAAGGTAAATATAGCGCACATCAAGGACGCCGTCCACCTGGCGAATGGCCTGTAGTGCTTCCCGCGGTACCTCGGAATCAACGCTAATAAGCATGACGGCTTCGCCACCTATTTCCTGCCGCCCCACCTGCATGGCGGCGATATTCACTTTATGGTCCCCTATGGCCAGGCCTACCGGGCCGATTATACGCGGCCGGTCCAGGTGGGGCACGACCAGCATGTGCCCTGCCGGGCTGGCATCGACGCTATAACCGTCCAGGTTGACCAGACGGGGTTCCCCGGCCTGGTTGACGGTCCCGGCCAGGCGGTGGCTCTCCCGCCGCCCCTCGACCTTTACACTGATGAGGTTGGCGAAGTACTCCATCTCCCGGCTCTTCTTTTCCCGGATGCGTATACCCCGCTTTTTGGCCACCAGGGGCGCATTGACATAGTTGACGGCATCGGCCAGGAGGGGACGCAGTAACCCTTTCAAGAAGGAGCTGGTCAGGGGCGCCAGGTCATACTGGGCCAGCTCACCATTGCAACAGATCTCCGCCGCAATTATGGGGCTTTCCATGAGCTGGGCCAGGAAGCTCCCCAATTTTTCGGCTAGTTGCAGGTAGGGCCTTAAGACCTCGGCTACATGGCCCCGCACCACCGGGATATTGACGGCGTTCAAAACCGGTTCTCCCTTAAGGCAGCGCACTACATCGCGAGCAACCTCAACTGCTACGGCTACCTGGGCTTCCTCCGTCGAAGCTCCCAGATGGGGGGTAACAATGACGTTGTCCAGTTCCAGCAGGGGGCTGGCCTTTAAGGGTTCTTCCTCAAAGACGTCCAGGGCCGCCCCGGCCACCTGCCCGGCTTTTAAAGCTTCATAAAGGGCTGCCTCGTCGATAATACCTCCCCGGGCCACATTCAACACCCGCGCTCCGGGTTTCAGGAGTTTCAGTTCCTCCCGGCCCAGGAGATGCCGGGTCTCATTCGTCAGGGGTAGGTGGACGGTTACAAAGTCGGCGGCTTGCAGGACTGTCTCCAGGGAGGCCAGTTCGACCTCAAGGCGCGTGGCCTGTTCCGGGTCGACGTAAGGATCATAGGCCATAACCTTCATTTCCATGCCCCGGGCGCGGCGGGCCACCTCGCGGCCGATTTTTCCCAGGCCGATAACCCCTAAGGTTTTCCCCCGCAGTTCAACGCCAACATATTTCTTCTTCTCCCAGATGCCCTGCTTTAAGGTGGCGTTGGCCTGGGGTATATTGCGGGCCAGGGCCAGCATCATGGCCATGGTATGTTCGGCGGCCGCAACGGTGTTGCCCTCAGGAGCATTAACAACTACGATACCCCTTTCAGTTGCGGCGGTGACGTCGATATTATCGGTGCCCACCCCGGCCCGGCCGATAATCTTTAACTTTTTGGCAGCGTTGATGGCCGCCGCCGTTACCTTTGTTGCGCTGCGGACGATTAAGGCTTCACTGTCACGGATAGCGTCTTTGAGTTCTTCTTCATTCATTTTACCGGCGGCCGTAACTTCCAGGCCTGCCTCCCGGAGGATAGCCAGGCCGCGTTCGTCTATACTGTCCAGGGCTAAAACGTGCATTTTGGTTATCCCCTCCCTCGGAAATGGGGTTCTGCCATGGTTACTACTAGTTAAGCTGTAATTCAGCTTTTTGTAGGCTGGAGGTACAGGCTCCGGGCTCCGGTGGTTCTGGGCTAGCAAACTTAGCGCTCAGCCTTGCTCGGCGGCGGGGGTGGCTAACCTTTATCTCTTTGATCAATTGTAACGGGGTGTGACACTTCTCATTCCTGAAGCCACGTTACGATCCCCATCCCATTCACCGCCGCCTCCCTGCGGCTTCGCGTAAGTATCTGACGCCTCGAACCAAGTCGCCCTCCGCCTGTACCCTCCAGCCCCTTGCCTCAACCTACATTTTCATGCTTGGTGGAACGGGCGCTTAGCCCCTATAAGCGGCTCCTCTACTCTAGCTGGCCAGGGTTTCCACGCCAGCAGGCATTCCTTCGCTTAATATAGCCCCGGCTGCGGCCACTGCTGCACCCCGGGTCACCGGTACACCGGCATCAATAAGGACATTTTCCAGGGCAGCCAGGCCGGCCAGGATATCGCTGCAACTCACATAGCCCAGATGACCGATGCGGAACACCCTGTCCTTGACGTCACCCTGCCCTCCGGCAACGACCACGCCAAATTTTTCCCGCAAGGGGGTGATGATATCTGCCGGTTTCATACCCTCCGGTACACAGACGGCCGTCACTGCCGGCGAGGCTACTGTATCGTCAGCCAGGAGCTTTAGCCCCAGGGCACGGACCCCGGCCCGTACCATATCCCGCATCAGGGCATGGCGGGCAAAGCTGCCGGCCAGGGTTTCCGTCTTCAGGAGACGCAAGGATTCCTGTAGACCGTAGAGCAGGGGGACAGCCGGTGTAAAGGGCGTCTGCCCCTTTAGCCCTGAATTTCTCGCCTTTTTAATATCCAGGTAAAAACGATGGTTGGTGCACTTTTCAGCCGCCTGCCAGGCGCGATCGCTAACAGCCAGCATGGTTAATCCCGGGGGTAACATGAAGGCTTTCTGGGACCCGGCGATGACCACATCAACATGCCAGGCGTCCATTGGTAAATCGGCTGCCACCAGGCCGCTGATGCTGTCCACAATGAGGAGGGCCGGGTGGCTTCCCCGGGCACGGCTGATGGCCTGGATGTCATTTAAAACCCCGGTCGAGGTCTCATTATGCTGGACTAGAATGGCCTTGATCTTATGTTCCGTATCGGCTTCGAGGCGCCTGGCTATGGCCAGGGGGTCAGCTGCCTGCCCGTACGGGAAGGCCATAACCTCCGTTTCAACACCGAAGGCACGGCAAATCTGAATAAAACGCTCGCCAAAGGCGCCAATGGTTACGGCAAGCACCTTTTCCCCGGGGGAAATGAGGTTGGCTACGGCCGCTTCCATGCCACCGGTACCCGAAGCCGTTAAAATAACCACCTCGGAACGGGTCTGGAAGACATCTTTTAACCCCTCCATTACTTCTTCCCACAGCGCTTTAAACTCCGGACCGCGGTGGTTTATAGCCGGCCGCGCCATGGCCAAGGCCACCCGGGGCGGCACCGGCGTCGGCCCGGGGAGAAGTAAGATTTGCTTGTCAGTCATGGAGAACACCCTTTCCTCTTAATTTATCGATAGAAGTAGTTATCATAAAGGCTTACTATATTTAATTTAAAATGGCGCACTATATTGAGCTAAAGGGTTAAAAACCGCCAGGTCACCTCCCTTTTTTAACCAGTCCAAAATAAAAACTCTCGTCCCTTTTGCAAGGGACGAGAGTTTCACCCGCGGTGCCACCCTAATTGACCAGGTTAAAAACGCCATAACCCGGCCCCCTCTGCATGCGTAACGGACATGACCGCCCCGGCTTCTTCCTTATCCAGGATTTCTCGCCGGGTACTCAGGGGTGCCCCTCGACAGCCTCCGGGCTGGTTCCCACCAGCCACCAGCTCTCTCGCCTACCGGAGTGGGCCGCCGACACTCCCCCTCATCGCTTTGGCCTAAACTAATTTGGAGTTATAATAGCATACCACGGCGCAGAACGCAAGGCCTGAAGTGCTATTTAACAAATTCTTAAAGAAAGTTGTAGCCAAAACTTTAAATTTCCCCGGGATGCCCGACAATTAATTTAACAATCTTTCCCGCCAGATCCTCCTCCCGTTCAATCTCGATACCGGCCATCCTCACATTCGCGACTGTACGGCGGTTAATGTTGGACCCGATTAGATACAGGACCAGCGGGTTCAGGGCATCCATCACGGGGCCGAGGAACCAGTGCTCACTGCGCACATGCTCCAGGAGGACGATCCTGCCATCGGGGCGGCAGACCCGGCGTACTTCCTTTAGCCCCTGCACTGGATCGGGTACTGTGCAAAAAACGCAGGTGGCTACCACCGTGTCAAAACTGGCGTCTCCAAATTCCAGGTGCTGGACATCCATTTCTTTTAAATCCACCGGTACCCAGGCCACGTGGAGCTTCCCCCTGGCCCTGGCCAGCATCCCGGGGCTAAAATCAATGGCCGTTACCCGGCATCCGGGTGGGTAAAAAGGAAAATTAGCCCCTGTGCCTACTCCAACTTCCAGCACCCGGCCCCGGACTTCCTGCCACACCCGCCGGCGCCATTCATCGGGGATCATCCGGTCCATCCAATCATAAAAGAGCGCCGTGCGGTTATAGCGCTTTTTGATTATTTCCGTTAGTTCTCTGGCCACTTTTTCATCACCAAAATTATTATATCACCATGGATTCGCAAGAATCTACAAAGAGCTAAATAGTACGTGTATATGGTTAACACCTGCTCTACCCCTTGTCAAAGGGGTAACATCATGATAACATTATTATGCTTACATTTAATCATTATTGGAGGGATGATATAACAAATGATCCGTACGCAAGTTCAGCTCACGGAAGAACAATATCATGCCCTGAAAAAAATGGCTGCTGTTAAAAAAATATCCATGGCGGAATTAATCCGGCTCGGCGTCGACCAGGTCTTGGCCGGTAGCAATCCTGGCCAAAAAGAACGAATTCAGAGGGCTATAAAGGCAGCAGGGCGTTTTCGTTCCGGTGTTAAGGACCTCTCCCGCAATCATGATGCCTATTTAACGGAGGCTTTTGCGGAATGAATGTTTATCTTGATACTTCAGCTTTTTTAGCCATCCTCGATGCTGACGACGAGAATCATGCCGCTGCCAAAAAAATATGGGAAAATCTTTTAACCAGCGGTGTTCCAATGATTTGCAGCAGTTACGTTCTCGTAGAAACATATGCCCTGGTACAGCGGCGGCTGGGGATGGAAGCTTTGCGGGTATTTCACGAAGATATTCTTCCCCTGCTGCAAGTAGAATGGATTGACGCCGAGTTGCACCAGTTGGGTGCCAATGCCGTTTTGACCGCCAACAGGAGAAATTTGAGCCTGGTAGATGCCGTTAGCTTTGCAGTGATGCGTAAGCTGGGTATTAAAAAGGCATTTGCTTTTGACAGGCATTTTCTTAAGCAGGGATTTGAAAATATTAGCGAAAGATAAGTTAGTGGGCAGGATTCCTGCTTCCCTGTGGCGAAAAAACGTTAACATTACTCATTATTATAAAGAAGCAGGGAAGTATATGCCTGACAGGGAAAAAGATATTGCCGCCAGGGCCCGGGAAATGCCGCCCTTTATCGTCATGGACATCCTGGAAAAGGCCAAAGAAATGGAAGCCCGGGGGGAGAACATCATCCACCTGGAAATCGGCGAACCTGATTTTGACACCCCGGAACCGATCAAAGAAGCCGCCAGGCGTGCTCTCCGGGACGGTGACACCCACTATACCCACAGCCTGGGCAAGCCGAAACTCAGGGAAGAAATCGCCCGCTACTACCTGCGCAAGTACGGGGTCAGCATCTCGCCCGATCAAATCATCGTAACTTCCGGCACCTCGCCGGCCATGCTCCTGACCTTCGGCGTACTCCTGGAGCAGGGTGACGAGGTCATCCTCCCCGATCCCCACTATGCCTGCTACCCCAATTTCATTCGTTATCACGGCGGCAGGCCGGTTTTTGTCCCGGTAAAGGAAGAAGACGGTTTCAAGTACCGCCTTCCCGCTGTTCAGGCCAGCCTCGGACCCCGGACCAGAGCCATCATGGTCAATTCTCCCGCCAATCCCACCGGCGCCGTCTTTACGGCAGCCGAATTAGAAGCCCTGGCCGGCCTGGAACCCTATATCATTGCCGACGAAATCTACCACGGCCTGGTCTACGAAGGCCGGGAGCATACCATCCTGGAGTTTACCGACCGGGCCTTTGTCATCAACGGCTTCTCCAAGCTCTACGCCATGACCGGCTGGCGCCTGGGTTACGTCATCGCGCCGCCGGAGCTTGTCCGGCCTTTACAAAAGCTGCAGCAGAACCTCTTTATCTGCGCCGGTTCCTTCGTCCAGGCCGCCGGCATCGCCGCCCTGCGGGAATGTGATGAACACGTGGCGCATATGGTCGCTACTTACGACGAGCGACGCCGTTACCTGTTGAGCCGCCTCAAAACCATGGGCCTGGCCACCCGGGTCGAGCCTACCGGCGCTTTCTACGCCCTGGCCAACGTAAAGAAATATACCGGCGATTCCTATTCCTTCGCCTTTGAGATTTTAGAGAAGGCCCGGGTAGCCGTCACTCCGGGAATCGACTTCGGCCGCAACTGCGAGGGGTATCTCCGCATCTCCTACGCCAATTCCCTGGAAAACATCAAAGAAGGCCTGGACCGGCTGGTGCGTTTCCTGGCCGGGAAAAAGCCCCACGAAGGCTTATAAAACATAAAAAACTGCCTATGCCCTTTTAGTATTCTATCCCGGTAATACCATTACCCGCTCTTTATGTCGCTAATTTTGCCACTTCTTCTTTTGCAGGCAAAGCCGGTATTACGCCAGGGCGGGTGCAGGTCAGGGCCGCGGCGGCGTTGCCCCAGCTACCCAGCCGCTCCAGCCAGGCGGAATCCAGGGCCTCAAGATCCTCCCCCTGCTGGATGGCTTCAGCCAGCACCACCAGCATGCCGGCCATAAAGGCATCACCGGCGCCTGTGGTATCGACGGCTTGTACCGGAAAGGCCGGCAGGCGGACCTTACTCTCTATCCCGGCCAGCAAAGCGCCATCTTCACCTAAAGTGACAGCTACCAGGCGGGGGCCCCTGGCCAGCAGGGCTGTGACTCCAGCGGCCACTGTTTCTGCCTCAGTCCCTAATAAAAAGCGCAGTTCCTCTTTATTTAGTTTGACTACGTCGGCCAGTTTCATAGCAGCCAGGATTTCCTGCCTGGCCTTTACGGCGTCCGGCCAGAGGGAAAGGCGCAGGTTGGGGTCAAAGGATATGATTGCCCCGGCCGCCCTGGCCAGCCGGACGGCCTCCAGGGTGGCGCCCCTCGCTGGTTCCACCGTGAGTGAAACGGAACTGAAGTGGAGGATACGGGTGTCCTCAAGTACCTCTTGCGGCAGTTCTGCGGGATCCAGCCTCGTATCGGCTGTCCCGTGACGGAAGAAGACGAACTCCGGTACCGCCTTTTCATTCAGGGCAACAAAAACCAGGGTGGTGTTGGCCTCATCATCACGCAGCAGGCCACGGGTGTCCACGCCGTTTTCCTCTAGGATCTGCTCTAAATGATCACCGAAGGCGTCCCGGCCCACCTTGCCGATGAAACCGGTGCGGCCGCCCAGGCGGGCCACCCCAACGGCCACATTGGCCGGCCCGCCACCGGCGGCGCGCCGAAAATCGGTTGCTTCTGCCAGCGGACGCCCTTTTGGGCTGCCCACGAAATCGATTAAAATCTCGCCTATGGAGACGACGTCTAGGTTTTTTGTTTGCATGAATTCCTTCCTCCAGGGCGATAGAGTTTTTGCTGGGACCATAGCCGCCTACCTTTCTTGACATTGCTTTACTAGGTATGATACACTATGGCGAGTAAAGAAGTTGGTAAGGAGGGATATTGCTTATGGAAACACGCATTTCTTCCAAAGGACAAATAACCATACCTTCAGAGATTCGGCGCCAGTTAAAAATTCATACTGGTGATGCCCTGCTGGTCAAAGCGATCGGGGAAAACAGTATTATACTTGAGGTAAAAAAGAAAGCCTTAACTAGTAGCCATGGTACAAGCGAAGATATACTTAAAGCTACGGCTGGTTTATGGAAAGATAGAACTGATATCAATGAGAATTTCATCCGAGAATTACGTCAATCAGATCGCCAACGCCTGGAGGAATTACTCGATGAATAGCATTATAATTGACTCTGATATCCTCATTGATCACCTCCGGGGCTTTCAGCCTGCCACTGATTTTTTATCGCGTATCTTTCAGGGTGAGTTTACAGGCCATATATCTGTACTTACGGAAATGGAATTGCTGGCTGGTACTATGCCCCAAAAAGGTGAAAAAGAGCAGGTAGAGAGTCTGCTTAAGCGTTTTAATGCCATTCCCGTATCGTCTAATATTGCCCGGCGTGCCGGAGAGCTTTTGCAAAAATACAGAGCTCATGGACTTGCCCCGGTAGATGCCGTTATTGCCAGTACCTCTTTAGACCTGAGAGCCCCCCTGGTGACGAGGAATACGAAGCACTTTGAGCCTGTTGAAGGATTATTAACTTTAAAACCCTACTCTTGAATGTTACTGTTACTTTGGCCATCTTGCTAACCTCCTTTCGCCCCCATTCTAACAGGGAGCCGGAGGTGATGGCTAATTGCGTAACCGATCGGGCCGGGCCGTCTTTTCTCGCGCCGGCAGATTTAACGCCTTATCCCGGACCCTCGCCGCTTTCTCGCCGCTTTCTCTCCGTTCTATGGACATATGGAGCATAAAGTATGCCTAAAATCAAAGTGCCGGGGAGAGCCAGGGTAGCCATCGCTATAGGCACCGGCTTCGGCCACAACTGCGAGGGTTACCCGGGCGTGGCAGCGTCCTCCAGGCAGCTAAAGTAATCACGGGGTGTACAGATATGGCGTGGGACCAGAGGAGGGGGTTGGTGATGGGGCCCAGGCTTTACTTCTGCTCCCCTACCAGCTCCGCCACCTGCCGCGCCACCATCAGTTCCTCATTGGTATCAATGGCCAGGATGGCCACCGGGGCACTGTCCCTGGAGAGGATATCCGGCCGGGGCCGGTGTTTGTTTTTCTCTTCGTCTAACTCAATCCCAAAAAAATCAAGATCCCGGCAGATCCCGGCGCGGATGGCAGGGGACCGTTCGCCGATGCCGCCGGTAAATATTAAGGCGTCCAGCCCGTTCATGGCGGCGGCAAAGGCACCGATATACTTCTTTACCTGGTAGCAAAAGACATTGATGGCCAGCTGGGCCCGCTGGTGGCCTTCTCTGGCCGCGGCCTCCAGGTCGCGCATATCGCCGCTCAAGCCGGAAATACCCAGCAGGCCGCCCTTTTTAACCATAACTTCATTAACTGCGGCGGGCGTCATGCCGGTCAGTTCCATGATAAAGGGAAAGACCCAGGGGTCAAAATCCCCCGGCCGCGTGGACATAATGGTCCCCGATTGGGGTGTCAGTCCGCTACTGATGTCTACCGACCGGCCGTATTTGATGGCTGCCACGGAGGTGCCGCTGCCCAGGTGGCAGGAGATAAGCTTTAATTCCCGGAGTTCCCGTCCCAGGATTCCGGCTGCCGTCTCTGCTACATAGCGGTGGGAGGTACCGTGGAAGCCATACTTGCGAATGCCGTACTGTTCGTACCACTCGTAGGGCAGGCCGTAGATATAGGCGTAAGGCGGTACAGTCTGGTGGAAGTTGGTTTCAAAGACGGCATACTGGAGTATCCCCGGCAGCAACTCCTGGCACACCCTGATGCCTGCCACCGCCGGGGGCAGGTGAACCGGCGCCAGGCTGGAAAGGCTGGTAAGGGTAGCTAGGACTTCGTCGTCAATCAACACCGGCTGCTGGAATTTCTCCCCGCCGTGGGCCAGTTTATGGGCAATGGCGTCAATATCCGTGACCCCGGCAATGATACCCTCTTCCCGCAATGCGGTAACCAGCCAGCGGATGCCGTCGGCAAAAGTCGCACCGGGCAAGGGCTGCCGGACTGCTTCCCGGCCCGCCACCTGATGCCTTACCTCTGCCCGGGGGGTAAACAGCCGGTCAATACTCCCTTTGGCCAGCACCTTTTCCTCCGGCATGGCCAGGAGCTGGTACTTCATGGATGAACCGCCGCAATTGAGAACTAAAATCTGCATCAAAATACCCTCTTTCACTGGTAGCTGGTAGCACCTGCTTCTAATTCTCCTGCCCGCCCACCATTTGAACCTTCTACAGCACCTGCTCCCAGACCCGGGCATCGGGATTGGCAATTACGGCCGTGCCGGCCAGCATACCCTCGGCCTCCGCCTGGCGGGCGCCGGCGGCCACCGCCACTGTGACCGCACCTACATCCCCCGTAAAAAGAACAAAGGCTTTGCCGCCCATACCCCGGGCCAGGCGAATCTCCAGGAGTTGCACTACGGCCGCTTTGGCCGCGGCATCGGCGGCCTGGATGGCCGCCGCCACCGAAAAGGATTCGATCAAACCCAGAGCACCCATTTCAGTCGCTGCTACCGCCCCCCTGAGGGCCGGGAAGACATCCGGGTGCACGTTAGCAAGGACCAGGCTGCTGATGATGTTCGCCGCGAACCCTGCTTTGCCTGCTGCGACGGCGCTCTGGACCGCGCTGACATCCCCGGCAACTAAGATGATATATTTCCCCGGGCACATGATGGTGGCCTGGAGGAGATCCACTGTCGCCGTTTTGACCATGGTGTCGGCTGCCAGGACCCCCGCGGCCAGGCTGTTCAATTCCAATAAACCGATGGCGTGATTCAATCTTCACCCACCTCCCCGGCCCGGATTATGATCGCCTCACCCACCGCCTGGACGGTGCCGTCAATGCTGGCATGGAGGTTGGCCCCGATTTGCTCTTCGGGAACAGCAGCGATGAGCTGGCCCCTGGCCACCCGGTCACCGCTCTTGACCAGGGGAGTGGCGGCCACACCAGAGCCCTGCTGTAAAGGCAACCTCACCAGCCGGGGACGGTACAATTCCAGGGTCAGGGGGGCTTTACGGTTATAATCCCCCAGCCCCAGCCTGGCTACCAGGCGGCCGGTAGGTACCTGGCGCCCGTCCCGCCAGGGGTTAACTAGGGGTTGCTGCCCTGGCCGGCCTGGCCGGTAGCCCTGGCGCCGCAGTTCCTTTTTTATGGCGATATTAACCTGGCGGGGCGAGAGTTCCAGGGTGCAGGCGAAAAGTTCACATAACCCGCACTCGGAACACAACATAGCCCCGGTAATACCCCGGCTATCGCCGGTGATCCCATAAGCCACCGCCCTCATAGTCCGGTGGGGTTCCAGGGGGTGCCCCAGCAGGTAGCGGGGGCAAAGGTCAGTACATTCCCGGCACTGGCAACAGGCCGCCATTGTTCGCCCCAGGGCCCTGGCCAGGGTCAATTGCTTTTTCGCCGCCAGGGGATGGCTGGCCGGGAGCACCAGCAGCCCCTTGGTAGTCTTGGTCACCACATCGTGTTCAGGGGCGATAGGCTTACCCATCATGGGGCCGCCGTCAAGGACCAAAAAATCTTCTACCTGCGGGCCGCCGGCCAGGTCCAGGACCTCCTTCACCGGCGTTCCCACCGGAACCTGGATGGTTATGGGCCGGGCCACCGCGCCGGCAACGGTAACATACTTCGTTGTTACCGGTTCGTCATGCATAGCTGCATATACATTAACAAGGGTTTCGATGTTTAAAACCACCACGCCTACCTGGAGGGGAACTCCCCCCGGGGGGACAACCCGCCCGGTGACCTCGTACACCAGCACCTGCTCGTCCCCGGCCGGGTAAACATCGGGCAGCAACTTGATCGTCAGGCCCGGATACCCCGGCAAAACTGCTTCTAAAGCACTGACTGCTTCTTTATACTTGGGTTTCAAGGCCAGGTAAGCTTCCGTGGCCCCTACAGCCTCTTTTACTGCCTGAAGAGCCCTTAAAATTGCCCTTCGCTCCCTGACCAGGAGCTGCTGGTCCACCTGGAGGAGGGGCTCGCACTCGGCCCCATTGGCAATGACGATTTCCGCCCGGTTTTTAATTTTAAAATGGGTCGGAAAGCCGGCCCCGCCGGCCCCGACCACTCCCGCCTGAAAAACTTTAGCTACTAATTCCGGCCCGGTCATTAAGCTCACTCCGGTCTAAACAATGGTTAACTGGCCACCAAAGACAACGTTACGCTCGCGGGTATAAGTCCGGGGTGAAGTAATACCCTCCCCCGTGGGGCCGGCCACGGTCATGGTTGGCTTGCCGATACCTTCGCCACCCAGGCCGGCATAGGTGGGCACATTGACCACCGTCAGGGTGGCTTCCATGGCCCGGGCGAAGGCCGCCGCCCGGGTATAATCGCGGGTGTAAATGGCGGCCGTATGCCGGAAGCCGTGTTCCACTTCCCGGGAGACTTTTAATGCCGTGGCAAAATCCTTGACCCTGACCACCGGCAGAACGGGCATCAGTTGTTCCAGGGTAACGAGGGGGTGTTCCAGGGGTACTTCCATGACTACCGCCCGCACCTCATCCCCAACCCGGACCCCGATCTCTTTTAAGATCCGGGAGGGATTCTGGCCGATAAAGCGGCTGTTAATCTTACCGTCCACCACCAAGAGTTTGGTCAGTTGCTGGATTTCCAGGTTGCTGGCCACATAATTGCCCTGGCGCTGCATGGCCAGCAGCAGGGCATCCGCCACCTGGTCCACGACAAAAACCTCTTTCTCCGCGATACAGAGGAGGTTATTGTCAAAAGACGCCCCCAGGATGATATTCCGAGCCGCCAGCTCAATATCGGCCGTTTCATCCACCACCACCGGCGGGTTGCCGGGACCGCCGGCAATGCATTTCTTGCCGCTGGCCAGGGCAGCCTCCACCAGGGTGTGGCCGCCGGTGGCTACGATCAGGTTTACCTGGGGTGAGGCCATGGCCCGGCGGACGTTATCCAGGCTGACCTCCTGGGTGGTTACTACTAAATTAGCAGGACCGCCGGCCTTACAGATCGCCTCGTTAAAAAGGCGTACCACCTCGTGGCAGCATTTGACGGCCCGGGGATGGGGAGCAAAGAAAACGCTGTTGCCGGCGGCAATCATGGCCAGGCCATGATTGACCGGCGAAGCTACCGGGTTGGTGGTCGGCTCAATGGAAACTATCAAGCCAAAGGGACCGCGCTCGCTAAAAATCATCCCCGTCGTACCGGCATCAACCCTTTGCTCCAAATCCTCCATACCCGGCGTCAGCAAAGCCGCGTTCTTATTCTTGACGATCTTATCTTCATAACGTCCCATGGCGGTTTCTTCCACCGCCAGGCGGGCCAGCTTTTCGGCATTTTCCAAGAAGATCTGGCGTATGGCGGCGATAATTTTCTCCCTGGTATCCCTGGCCAGGGCCATCAATTCTGCCTGGGCCTTTTTGGCGGCCGCCAGGGCCGCTTCCAGATCATTAAAAATACCCTGTTCACCGGGAGTATTAGCCGGCGCCGCTCCGGCCACCAGGTGGTCGGGTGCCGGCTGGCCGGGAAGCAGATAGGGCTGTAATTTTTTTAGCACTTCCGCTACAATCTGGGCAATCCGTTCTTCTCCTGCCTGCAAAGTTATTACCCCTTTAAAAGGCAGCAGTAGTTACCCGGACGATACCCCGGCCGGGTTGTCGACAATGCCTACCACGGCGGCATCTACCGGCGCCTGGGGGTTGTTGAGCACCAGGCGGGCGCTACTGCCTGTGGTCACCAGCACGGTTTCCCCGGTGCCGGCGCCGATATTGTCGACGGCTACCAGGTCCTGGTGCCGGGAGCGGCTGTTTAACGGCCTGATGATCAGGAGCTTCAAGCCTACCAGGCCTTCGTGTTTCCGGGTGGAAACTACTGAGCCGATAACTTTACCGATTAACATTTATCTCGCCAGCTTTCACGCTACCACCATGACGCGATCGCCGCAGCGTAACCCCAGGGCGTTAGCATCATCGGTGTCGATGTGCAGTTCGGTACGAAACTTTTCATGAACCCGTACCTGTACCTGGTGTAAAACGGCACCCTTTTCCCCTACGGCCCGTACATCAACGTAGACATTATCTTTCAGGCCCAGGGCCCGGGCATCAGCCGGGGTCATGTGAATGTGGCGGTTGGCAATAATGCAACCTTCCCGCAGGACCACGGCTCCCTTGGGGCCTACAATTACTAACCCCGCTGAACCTGCCAGGTCCCCCGACTGGCGCACCGGGGGATTGAGCCCTAAGCGGACGGCATCCGTCCGGGCCAGCTCGACCTGGGTCTGTTGGCGCTCCGGCCCGAGGATACGGACGTGCTCCAGGGCCCGCATATTAGGACCCACCAGGGTCACTGTCTCCTCGGCAGCAAATTCACCGGCCATAAGGGGCCTTAATTTTTTTAACTGATAACCGGGGCCATACAGGACATCCAGGTCGGCGCGGCTGATGTGGAGATGGCGGGCAGAAACACCTACCGGGATTAAACGCTTTTGCTCCTTTAATTCAGCCAGGACCGCCCTGGTGATGATGGCCAGTAATTCTTCCTGTGGCAGCACTTTATCGCTCCCTCACTTTATGAGGACAGAACTATTCCATGGCCGGCAGGATCTTTTCCAGCTCAGCATGGGGCCGGGGAATGACATGGACGGCTATCAGCTCGCCAACCTTCTGGGCAGCCTGGGCGCCGACTTCGGTGGCTGCCTTGACCGCACCGACATCGCCGGCCACGAAAACCGTCACCATCCCGGAGCCGATTTTCTCCATACCCAGCAAGCTTACACTGGCTGCCTTTACCATAGCATCGGCCGCCTCAATAGCTGCGGTCAAACCCTTGGTTTCCACCATACCCAGCGCACCATTAATCATTGCAAATTGCCTCCTTAAACGAAATGTTTTTGCTCAGCAAAATGTAGCAAGTCCCACCGCATCCTACTTGCCAAAGGCAAGGGCCTTGCCGTTACTGCCAAAAAGGCGTATCTTGCGTTTAACCTCGGCCTTAATCCCGGCCGTAGTCGCTAAAATTAAATCCGGGTAACTTTGTACCGGCTGGACCTGGGCTTTCTCTTTCTGCGTCAACTCCTGCAATACCCGGGCCACTACCCGTTGGACCAGGTCTTCCATGCTGTCCCCGGGCAAACCACCGCTGTAATCACGCTGGAGCAAGCAGTTGTCAGCACACGACGCATCGCAGCTACCCTGGCTACAGGTGCACAGCTTCGTTTTCAATTGATCGACGGCTGCCAGGGACATGTCGGTAAAGATATTGATCTTGGCTATTCCCCGGGCAATGGCCTGGCGAAAATCGTCGTCACTCAACCCCGAACCGCCGTGGAGGACCAGGGGTATCCCCACCCGTTTTTTGATGGCCGCCAGGCGCTCTAAATCGAGCTTTGGGCGGGTACGGTAAACGCCGTGGGCGGTACCAATGGCTACCACCAGGGCATCGACACCGGTCCGGGCTACGAAATCGGCCGCCTGGTTGACATCAGTATAACAGGCCTGCGGGTCATCTTCCCCACCCGGGCCGCCTTCCGCCCCGCCGACATGCCCCAGTTCGGCCTCCACGGAAACGCCCAGGATCCTGGCAATCCGCACCACTTCCTGGGTGCGGCGGACATTCTCTTCATAGGGCAGGGTCGAGCCGTCAAACATTACCGAGGTAAAACCGTAATGCATGATCTTGATTATGTTTTCAAACTGCTGGCCGTGGTCGTAATGAACCACCACCGGTACCGTGGCTTCCCGGGCAACTTTAAGCATCAGCGGCGCAATGGTTTCCATGGCGATATACTTCTGGTGTACCTCGGCAAAAGCCAGGATCACCGGTGCCTGCTCTTCCTCAGCCGCGCTTACAATGGCATTCAGCATCTCGACGTTAAGGACATTAAAGGCCCCCACGCCGTAATGGCGCCGGTCGGCGTCAGCCAGCACTTCTTTTAAAGTCATGATTGGCATTTAGTGCTCTCCCCCCTTTCCTAGTCAACACTATCCTTTTTTTGCCGGTACAATAGCTTGTCCAGTTCTTCATGGGGTTTGGGGAGAACTAGCGAGGCATAAACGCCACTTACTTCCCTGGCTGCCGCCACGGCGGCCTCCAGGGCCGCCGTAACGGCGCCGACATCGCCGCTGAAGCGTACCGTAACCATACCCTTGCCCTTGGAAAGTTCATAACCCAGGAGCTGAACGCCAGCCGCCTTGACGGCCGTATCGGCCGCCTGGATGGCTGCCGTTAATCCCATGGCTTCAATAATACCAACTGCTGGACGCAAAAAAATCACTCCGTGCTCCTCGTTTTCTCCCGACCTGCCTGGCCTTTTTAATTAATGCCGCTTCCGCCACCGGCTTAGGAAATAGCCGGCAGGGCCCTGGCAAAGGCGTCTATTTCCTCTCCCGTGGTCAGGACACCAATCTCCAGGCGGTATTCCCGGGCCTCCCCTGGCGCCAGGTACACCAGGGTACCGCGTTGCCGCTCTCTAGCCCTCCCTTCCACCAGGCAGTTGGCCGGCTCCAGGCCGGTCACATAGTCGCCTTCACCGGTAAACTTCCACTGGATAAAGTTGGGCAGGTTCTGGTGTTCATAACGGACATATACACCCAGGTTTACCCGGCGGTTGACCAGGGCGGCCTGGCACCATCCTTTGGCATCAGGCAGGAGGTCGTGATAAAAGACAGTATCGGGGAAACCAGGCGTCGGGCCCTGGTAAATGCGGTAAGAGGCTAACCCCCTGGCAGCCACTTCGTCCCGGGGTTTTACCTCCCGGCTGGCAGCCAGCAGTTCGGCACCGGCATCCAGGACGGGATAACCCAGATTGATGTGATAAAGGATCATATGGGGCGCCGGCTGCCAGCCCTCATTGGTGACCACGTCGTGGATAAACAGGCGGTTCTCCCCCAGGCGCGCCTGGATGGTCCTTTCCAGGAGTACGTTGGGGCCAAAGACGGCTACAGCCTCCCGTACCCGGCCCTTAATGGTAAAGATGCACTCATCTCCCTCCCAGGCAGTCGCCGTACCCAACTCCTCAGCTGGAACGTTGTTAATGCGGCCGTGAAGACCCAGGTCCTCCCCGGCATCCTGGCAGGGAGAGCCCAGGTAGGTCAGGCCGCAGGTAACCAGGAGGCCGCCGCCAAAGTTCCTCAACCATCCCAGCCCGGCCGGTTCAAAATACTGGGGGCCGCTCTCTCCCACTGCCGAACGAAAGGCCAGGGGCAGGCCCCGGTACTCGGCCAGGCCGATATCCAGGCCCCGCCCAGGCAGGACGACAAACCGGAAACCGCTCCCGGTCCTGACCTCAACCGCCTTGAGGCCCTCAGCCCGCCCCTCGCTGTAGGTAAAGGGGCGGATGCCGGCCACCTGTTCCAGGCTGCCAAAGTAGCGCCGGATATCCCGGCGGGTAAATTCCCGGTCAAAAAGGTACGCCATTAAGCCTTACTCCTTCTCTCCTGCAACTCCATTAACCGTTCATAGCTACCATACTTTTTACCGGCCTCACACAAGGCCCGCATGTTGGCCTCCGGTGTATTGTAACCCATGGCACAGCCCGAACTCAGGAAAAGACCAATACCCCCGGTGGCCTCAATGATATTCCTTGCCTGGGCTTCAATAGCTTCCGGTGTGCCCCAGACCAGGGGATCGCTGGGATTGATATTGCCCATAAGAACGGCCCGGTTACCAACTACTCGTTTGGCATAGCCCATATCGACCTGCCAGTCAAGCTCCAAGATCTGGGCGCCAGTAGATGCCATATCTTCCAGGATGGCAGTCGTATCACCACAAATATGAATGGAGAAAGGAATGCCGTAATCCTGGACTTCTTTAGTCATGATAATCTCATGCTCCAGGGCGAACTGGCGGAACATGGCCGGGGAAATGAGGTTGGGGCCGGCAAAGGAATCGCCAATGGAAGTGGCGTGGGCCCCGGCATCCTTCTGGGCCTTGGCAAATAGCGTCCCGGCCCGCCGGCAGTAGTCCAGGACCTTCCAGATGAGTTCCGGCGGTTCGGTTACCAGGTCAATCATAAACTGTTGCGCCCCCCGGAGGAGGCAGGCCAGGTCAAAGGGGCCCTGATCGGCCCGGCCCATAATGAAAACATGGTCGCCGATCTTTTCCCGCAAAATCCGGGTGGCCTCCAGCCATTCCGGCAGGCGCCCGGAATTGTAGGGATCAGGCAAAGGGAGGTCGTCAATCTGCCGCAGGTCCTTTAAAACCACATCTTCCTCATCCACTATAGCCACATCATTTTCCCGCCAGATAACTTTAGCACCGCAGGCCTCTGCCAAGGTGGCATCATCTATATCGATGACGACGCCGTCGTAGCCGTATTTGGCCTGGCTGACGAGGTGGGTTTCGGCCATGAGCTTGCCACTTTTATTGATCTCGCCGATCTTGTACCCGGCCGTAGCGCAGGCTACCATAAAGGACTGGGGTACTACCGGCACCCGGTCGGGGACCTCAAAACGGAGAGCGGCAAGGCAACGCTGGAGGGGAGTCATTTCGCGCATTTTAAGCACCTCCATATTTTTAAGCTTTATTAAACGTTTGGCCACAGCCAGGCGTTACTGGAGGAACATGTGGTCCTGGTGGAAAAATACTTCCGTGCTGAAGATCCAAAGGGGTATCAATCTGGAAAAGAGTAATTATTTCTTTATTTGTGTTTGCATGGTATTTATAAGCACCGCTGCCAGGATCAATAAACCTCTTACCACATATTGCACGTATTCATTGATATTCAATAGGGTCATACCGTTTATTAATACACCTAGAAAGGCAAGACCTATGAAGGTACCCCATACTTTGCCTATGCCACCGAATAGGCTGGCACCACCGATAATGACCGATGCGATGACGTTTAGCTCCCAACCTCTGCCAAAAGTAGAGGAACCTGCCATAACCTGGGATGATACTAATGTGCCCCCAAGGGCTGCCAGGACCTGCACAGCTATCATGACCGTGATTTTCACCCTGCGCACATTTATGCCTGAAAGGCGAGCGGCTTCAGGATTGCCACCTACTGCATAAACTGATCTTCCAAATTTTGTCCTGTTCATTATGACTGATACTATTACAAATACTATAAGCAGGATGATGGCAGGTATAGGTATGGAAAATATCTGACCCGCCCCGAGCATGTTATACCATCTGGGAAGTGTGGTAACGGGGAATCCTTTGGATATGATGGCCGTTACACCGTACAGGGCGTTCAGCATGGCCAAGGTAATAATGAAGGAGGGCATTTTAAAAGTGGTCAAGAGCCATCCATTAAAAAGTCCTACTAAGGCAGCTATAATGAATGCCAGGATTATCCCTACAATAACTCCTGTCTCCATGGGCATTATGCCGGCTTTGGCAAGGCCACCTGAGGTAAGAGCTATAATGACACCGGTCAAGGCTACGGTGGAACCTATAGATAGGTCTATCTCTCCGGCTATAATTACCATCGTCATACCAAAAGCAATAACTCCCTGTAAAGATATATTCCTCAAGATATTAAGCAAGTTGCTGGGGGTCAAAAAGCCCGGTGCCATAAGTGCTATAGCTATACTTATTACTAAAAGAATGCATTCCAGCATGTATCTATTTAATACTTTTCGCATTTCCAGTTTCAATTCTTTTCCACTCCCATACATAGCGAATATAGCTGTTCGATGTTCGTTTTTTCCGGCTTTACTTCTCCGATGATATGCCCTTGCCTCATAATGAGTATTCTGTGGCATACCTCTAAAAGTTCTTCCAGCTCCGAGGATACTATGACACTGGCTACACCCTTTCTGGACTGGTCCCAGATTATCTTAAATATTTGTTGTTTGGCATTGACATCGATGCCCCGGGAAGGTTCATCGAAGAATATTATTTGGGGATCTGTATTGAGCCAGTTGCCCACTACTACTTTTTGCTGGTTCCCTCCTGAAAGGGAGGATACTGGATGGGCTATATCCGATACTTTTATTTCAAGCTCTTTTACTTGCCGATTGGCGAAGTTGTTTTCTGTTTTAGGATTAATAAAGGAACCGTTGGCTATTAAGTCAAGACTTGCGAGACATAAATTATCTTTGATTGAACCTATCAGGTTTAACCCTTCGTTTTTTCTATCTTCCGGTGTCAGGGCAAGACCTTCCTTTTTCATTTTTATTGGATCAGGCGCGCTTATACGTTTACCGTTTATTATTATTTCACCGCTATCCAGGGGATCGGCACCGAATATAGATTTTAAAAGTTCCGTCCTTCCGGAGCCCAGCATGCCTGCTATCCCCAAAATTTCTCCCTTTTTGAGTTGGAAGGATACGTTTTCAAAACGATTTTTACGAGTTAGGTTTTTTACTTCTAATATTGTTTCATCTGATACTTTGAGGTCAGAAGGCCGGGTGTTTATTTTTACGTCGCCAAACATCATTTTTATTATTTGTTCATGGGTAGCATTTTCCATAGGTATGGTACCTATTAGTTTACCGTCTCTTAAGACGGTGCATGTGTCGGCTATTTCCCAAAGCTCTTGGAGGCGGTGGGAAACATATATTATAATGACATCTTTTTTCTTAAGTTCTCTTACCATTTTAAAGAGGGATTGCGTTTCATTATAAGATAAAGCCGATGTAGGTTCATCCAATTGTAATACTTTGGGTTTAAAGCTCATTGCTTTTACTATCTCTATCATTTGCCGCTGCCACATGCTTAGATTATAGACTATTTCATGGGGGGAAATATCTACTTTCATTTCTTCAAGGAGTTCTTCGGCCATGGCGTAAGTCTTTTTCCAGTCTACAAATCTTCCTTTCATGGGTAATCTTCCCATGAAGATGTTTTCGGCTACTGTAAGGCCTGGTATGAGGCTAAGTTCTTGATATACGGTGGCTATACCTTTTAAAAAAGCTTCTGCCGGATCGTTAAATTTAATGGGGGTGCCATCTATCAAAATTTCACCCCTGGTGGGTTCTATTGCTCCAGAAAATATCTTTACTAAGGTGGATTTTCCAGAACCATTTTTGCCGATTAAGGCGTGGACTTTACCGCTTTCAAAAGATATAGATACGTTATCTAATGCTATAGTGCCAGGATATATCTTAGTGACGTTACGTGTCTGTAAAATGCTCATGACATTTTACCTCGCATTTTTATTGGGTGGGGATTTGCAAATCGCAAATCCCCACCGTTCATATTTTATTTACCCATTTTTGCCTTTAGATCGGCTTCAAATTTGGCTATGCCATCGGGATTGGAACGGCTTAAAACCACACCGGGAACTGTAATGCATTTACCTTTTGTACTGCTTACATCTTCACCCTTAATAGCTTTGATGAGGGTCTCCATGGTTTTGTAACCCATAGTATACGGGTCCTGGCCCGTTACAGCTTGCAATATATTAGCGGGGTCTTTTAGCATAGCCACCAGCTGCTCGCTGGCATCCGTTCCAAAAGTAAATATCTTGCCTGCTTTACCTGCATTTTGCACTGCCATGGTGGCGCCTATAGTGCCGCCTTCATTGGCAGCCCAGATGATGTTAACATCGGGATGAGCGGTGATAATATCGCCTGCTACCTGTACCGCTTTATCCTGCAGCCATGCATCTTGATCCGCCACAATTTCTACACCGGGTAGCTTCTTGACTTCTTCTAGGAATCCACTGGTGCGGTCGCCGCTCTGCTCAGGAAGAAGAGATTTAAACTGAAGAATAGCTATTTTAGCTTTTCCGCCTAGTTTTTCCTGGATAAACTTAACTGCTTCCTGACCTGTACGCCTGCCAAGCTCCTTGTTGTCAGAAGTATAGCCGCCTACGATGAAGGGAGCATTGTTTAAATTTATATTGGATACAGCAATCTTCATGCCCTGTTCATCGGCTTTTTTAAGTGTGGCTACCGAAGCATCAGCGCTCAAGGGAGCTATGGCAAGACCGCTAACCTTCTGGGCAACATAGGTATTGATTAACTCCGTCTCTTTAGCCTGGTCATTGTTTGTATTGCTCACTAAGCACTCTACTCCGGCTGCCTTGGCCGCATCCTGGTAACCTTTCTGCAATAGCTTCATGAACTGGTCTTCCTGGAATACGACACCGGCAACTGTTATCTTGGCAGGTTTAGATGACTTTTGTTCCGTTTGGGTAGATGATGAACCTCCAGTTTGGGTTCCCTCATTTTTGGAGCCTCCACAGGCCACTAACGAAAGAGCCAAAACCGCCACAATAGCCCATACTAAGACCATTTTTGCACTCTTGAAATGTCTCATCTTTGTCCCTCCCATAAAAATTGACTTAAAATCAATAACCTCTACCCTCAGGCCTACCAGTTTACTTAATTTATAGTTTCGCTGCTATAAAGGATAATCCCCCTCCTTTGCGATAAAGTTATATTGATACCCCTGGAAGGGAGCATCTCTTATCGAAGTAACACGCGCAAGTCGTTCTGGATGCCATAACCACCAAGGGATATAATTCTCTCATCGTTTATCCCAGCCGCACGTAGGGGCTCGATGATATCCTCCCGCAAATTAACCGGCACCAGGGCACGGATTAAAATTAATTCTCCCTCCGGTTCCAGGGTCCAGGCACCCATCCTGGCCGGCAAGAGTATGGATTCACCAGCTTTGACTTTCTCCACTCCACCGTTATAGCGCAACTGCCCCTGGCCTGCTACCGGGATCAGGGCGGTAAATCGCCTTAGATCCCCGCCTTCAGCCCAGGGTGCCTTAAGGCTCAGCCGCTCCATGGTAAAGTAACGGCAGGCGCAAAGATATTCATGGAGGTTTTTCCCTTTTTCTAAAGTGATAGGGGTGATATCCTCGGGATCGCCATCCTGGATGACGGCCGCCTGCAGGCTGTGTTCAATATCGCTCTTACGGCGTTCTTCATCAAAATCCCAGTCCAGCCAGTCCCAGGCAAAGATGGCGTCGCTGTTCTGCTGCACTTCCACGATAAAGTTGCCGGCACCGATGGCGTGGAGATGGCCGCCGGGGATAAAGTAGGTGGCTCCTACCTTGCTGGGCACCTTTTTCATGGGGGCAAAGGTATCGCCCCTCTCGATAAGGGTGCGAAATTCCTCTACCGTCAATCCCGGCTTGCTGCCGCACCAGAGGCTGGCTCCTTCATCGGCAGCCAGGACGTACCAGGCCTCGGTCTTGCCCCGGTAGGGCAGGTTTACTTGCGCAGCATAATCGTCATCGGGGTGGACCTGGGGTGGCAGGTCCTTGGCACAGTCGAGAAACTTGATTAACAGGGGAAAGTAATTCCCATATTGCTGCCAGACCGCTTCCCCCACCAGGTCGGCCTGGAATTTATCCACTGCCTCCTGGAGGTTTAACCCTGCCAGGGGCCCGTTCTTAATAATCCCCTCCGACCCGGGACAGGCGCTGATCTCCCAGCTTTCCGCTACGGTCCTGTCAGTGGGGATATCCTCCTTGGCAAACATGCGGGCAATGCGGTAGCCGCCGTATGGATAAAAGCGTAAATGGGGGCGAAATTTTAATGGATAAAGCATACTACTATGACTCCTTTGTCAGTTGATGTTATTGTAATTTGCCGCAATAAACTCCTTGGTTTCTTCCCAGCCACGGATGCCGCTGGAGGCGCCAACGGCGGTGACGGCCAGGGCCCCGACGGCATTGGCCAGCCGGGCTGTTTCTTTTAAATCAAGGCCCCGCACCAGCCCTGCCAGGAAACCGGCCACAAAGGCGTCCCCCGCACCGGTAGCGTCAACGGCTTCTACTTTAAAGGGCGGCATCAGAAAGCTTTCCCCGGCCGAAGCCACAAAAGAACCGGCGGCACCCATCTTAATGCCGACTATCTTCACCCCCCTCTCCAGGAAGCTGGCCACTATCGCTTCGGGTTCCTCATAGCCGGATAGCATCCGCGCCTCGTCCAGACTGGGTAAAAAGACGTCGGTATAGGACAGGCAGGGGTCAATGAGTTCCTGCCAGCGGCCGGTGGCGTCCCAGGCCGTATCGATGCTGGTCAGGCAGCCCATCTCCTGCGCCTTTTTCAGCACCCCGGCCGCCGGCTCACCATCAAAACCCGGCATTACTAAACTGCCGGCCAGGTGCAGCAGGCGCGCGCCCTTTACCAGTTCCCAGTCAATATCCTCCGGCCTCAAAGTAGCATTGGCGCCGATATAGTGGATAAAAGAGCGTTCGCCGTCTTCACTGACCATGACCATGGTCGCCGAAGTATTTACACCGGCGGCCCGCCTGATGCCCCGGGTATCAATACCGGCAATTTCCAGTTCCTTGATGATAAAGTCGCCCAGGGCGTCGGCTCCTAATTTGCCAATAACACCCGTCTTAATTCCCAGCTTGCTCAAGGCTCGCCCGGTATTGACGGCACAGCCGCCGGTATGCAGTTCCATGGTATCTACCAGGGTTAACTTCCCTTTTTCCGGTATTACGCGCACCGGCCGGCCCACTAAATCGGCTACCATAATCCCCAGGCAGATTACTTCCGGCATCAATAGCCACCTCGCTAAAAACGTTACATATTAAGATGCAGCAGCTTCTTCGACAAAAAACAACGTTGTCAATTGATGCTAGTTTAGCTTATCTTCTCCTGTCCAGGCTGCCGCTGGAATTGCCCCAGGCAGCCGCAGGATTCCCGGATTATCAATTCCGTCGGCAAGGTAATTTCCTGCCCAGAAGCAGCTCCTTCCATCTGGCGGAACAACATAATGGCTGCCTCCCGGCCCATGGCGTAGGCCGGCTGGGAAACGACGGTCAGGCGCGGCCGGCAGGTATCCGCAGTTTCAAAATCATCAAAACCCACCAGGGCTATATCCCGCGGCACTTCCAGGCCCAGATGGGTCAGGGCCCGTAATGCCCCCAGCACCATGATATTATTAGTGGCAAAGATGGCCTGGGGCCGGCGCGGCTGTCCCGTTAAAACCTCCTGGGTGGCCCGGAAGGCATCCATTACCGTTTTACTACCCATCCGCACCAGGAAAGGTTTAATCTCCTGGCCATATTCCTCCATGGCTTTTTTAAAACCGGCGAAGCGTTCTTCCCCAGTTGTTAAACTGGCGATATGGCCGATATAGGCAATTTCCCGGTAGCCGTGTTGCAGTAAATGGCAAGTTAGATTATAGGCACCCTGGCTATTTTCCACCTTAACAATGGAGGCACCCTTAAAATCTTCCGGTTGCCGGTCCACAAAGACCAGGGGCAGGTGCCCGGCCAGGTGCTCTAGATACTGGTGGGAGCCGCCCGCCGGGACGATAATCATCCCCTCCACCTGCTTTTCCACAAAGATGCGGGTATATTGCTTTTCTTTCTTCAGCATCTCGTCAGAGTTAGCAATGAGGAGGCTGTAGTTTTTACTGGTGGCGATGTCTTCGATACCCCGGACAATAGCGCTGTAAAAGTTGTTAGTTATATCGGCGATGATGACGCCGATGGTATAAGTTTTCTTAACCCGTAAACTCCTGGCAATGGCGTTCGGCTGGTAACCCACAGCCTTGATAGCCGCCAGGACCTTTTCCCTGGTCTGCTCGCGGACGTGCTCGTCGCCGTTGATGACCCGGGAAACAGTTTTCAAGGAAACCCCGGCGGCAGCAGCCACGTCTTTAATAGTAGGCAGCCCTTTAGGTGAATCATTCCTATTTATCAAAATAAACCTTACTCCTCTGACTTGATAACGTTGTCGATGACTATCGTTGTCATATATTCGACGCCGCCTTCGGGATTCCTGCTACTCTGTAATTTTTTTTGAAAAAAACTTCTTGCCAATCTATATTGGTAAGTGAAATTGGTATGCAGGGATAGCTTTAACCCGGCTACCTTTCCAGTCAAGATTACCTTCCTTGATTAATCCGTTCTTCTACTCCTGGATCTGGGCGATTGCTACTACCCTGACTGCTTACCGGACTTCCTATAGATCCCGTATTCTCGTGCCGCTTCCTGCATGGCCAGGAAATTTTCCGGTTTTACTTTACTGTGGATAGAATTACTGGAGGCCAGGATATAGCGACCGCCGGGGGCCACGCAGTCGATAACTTTCTTTACTTCCTGCTTCAATTCCTCGACGCTATACTCCGTCAGCGGCTCGGCGCAACTGATACCGCCAATGACGGTTAACTGCGGGTGGCGGTTTTTCACGGCCAGCATGTCCATGCCGGCGCTTGGATCCAAGGGATGCAGGCCGTCCAGGCCGGCGGCCACCATGTCATCGATAATGGCATTGATATTGCCACAGCAGTGTTTCAGGCAAAAGGCGCCTTTGGCCTTGACGGCCTGGACTACTTCCTTTAATCCCGGCAGGAAAAACTCGCGGAAATGCTGCGGGGATACCAGGGTGCTGGTGCTACTGCCGTAGTCATCGCCCAGGATGATAAAGTCGGCGCCCATGTCGATGGCCCGTTCAGCAATGGCGATGTTATGTTCCACTGAAATCCGCACCAGTTTTTGCACCAGTTCCGGGTTTATAATCAGGTCCATGAAGAGCTGTTCCATGCCCCGCAGGTAAACGGGGTAGTTAAAAGCGTCGTGGAGGTGCATGCCAACCAGCTTTTTGCCCTTGAAGCGATGCAGCAGGGCTTTGAGCTGGACATAGCGCCTTTCATCATAGGGATCGGGCGGGGTGTAATTTTCAATATCGGCAGGTTCCTTGATGGGGCCTTCCAGGGGGATGGAAACCACCTGCTCGCTGTAGCGGCGAACAATGCCCCATTCGTTGATAATAGTGCGGCTAACAGGATCAATAACCTTTTCGGCATATAGTTTAGAAGGGGTACCGGTGACGACTATATCCAGGCCCACGTATTCACAGAAATCAGCATAATCATCGCTACCGGTGATAGCCTGCATGACCGCCGGGTCGATCATCAGTTCAAAGGTTGGCACCCGGTCGGGGATTTCCCCTTTCAGGGTAGCCACGGCGCGCTCGTAGGAATTCAAATTAACTTCCTCCTTTTCCCTGCTTAACCGGAAACCCTCATTTCCGGGGCAGCTAAGCTGGCGGGACGGGTTTTAATGGGCATTATTTGAACCTGGCGGGCCAGGGTTTCCAGGCCGATACTGTTCTGGGGCCCGGTGCGACGGGCAGCAAGCCTGGTGCCGGCGGCTACCGCCAGGGGCAGGGCCTCCGCCAGGCCGGTCCCTTCACTTATCGCCCTGGCCAGGACGGCTACCATGGCGTCACCGGCACCGACGGTGCTACCAACCGCCAGGCGGGGCGGCTGCGCCCACAGGGCCTGGTGCCCGTCCACAGCCACCGCCCCCAGGGCGCCCAGGGAAATGACCACCATCGCCGCCCCGGCCTGCCGGATTTTTATGCCGGCGCGGACGGCGTCTTCAGGCGTAGAGATCTGCTCGTCCAGCAGGGTTTCGGCTTCATACTTGTTGGGTTTTACCAGCAGGGGCCTGGCCGCCAAGCCGTACTCCAGGGCCTCCCCCTCGGCATCCAGGATGACAGCAATACCATATTTCTGTCCCTGGCGAATTAAGGTGGCATAGAAATCGCCAGGGACGCCCCCGGGCAAACTGCCCGATAATACCAGCAACCGGCAACGGGACAGCAATGCATCGAGCTTCTGCTCCAGAGCGGTTAAATCTTCCTTCCTGACGATAAACCCGTTTTCATTGATTTCCGTTTCAGTATTTTTGACAGGATCAATGACCTTCAGGTTGATCCTAGTTTCTCCTTCGACCTCAATGAAATCCGCAAGAATGCCTCTCTCCTGTAAGGCCTCTTTAATCAGAATACCGTTATGGCCGGCCAGGAAACCAGTAGCAATAACCGGATAATTCAGTTCATGTAAATATTTAGCAACATTAATTCCTTTCCCGCCGGGCTCGTAACACACTATCCGGGCACGGTTTGTTTTGCCAGGCTCAAAGTTTTCAACGACAACCGTCTTGTCCAGGGCCGGGTTCAAAGTAACAGTAATAATGGGTGCAGGCAATAATGTCCCCTCCTGGTAGTTCAATCTCTGGTGGCGACAATTACTTCCACGCCGCGCTCCTTCAGGCGTGCCAGGTCCTCTTGCGGGGCACCGGGATCGGTAATGAGCCGGTGAATGGCAGTTATGGGGCAAACAAACCCCAGCGAGATGCGGCCGAACTTGCTGTGGTCGGCCAGGACAATAACCTCGCGGCCAGCTTTAACCATCTTCTGTTTGGTCTGCGCCTCGTAGATATTGGGCGTAGTCAGGCCCCGCTCGACATCTAAGCTATTGGTAGCCAGGAATACTTTATCGACGTATAAACCCAGCAGGGTATTGTCGGCAATGGGACCGACGGAAGATAGGGTGCGGTGGCGCAGGTGGCCGCCGGTGAGGATTAAATCAATGGCTTCAACGAAGGCCAGTTCCCAGGCTACATTGAGGGCGTTGGTCACCACTGTGAGGGGCTGTTTTTTATTCGCCTTCAGCAAGCGGGCCAGCTGTAAGGTGGTGGAGCCGGCATCCAGTAAAATAGTATCACCGTCCACTAGCGTTGCATAAAAAAATTATAAACATGTCAAGAGCAATTGCGCCCCAAAATCAGCAAAATTCCTGAAATAACCTGGCCTTGCAAGAAAAAACTCCTTATACTAGAGATTAAGGGTAGTCCTT
>NZ_PVXL01000044.1 GCF_002995805.1 Neomoorella stamsii | reverse complement strand
CAGGCCACTGGCCCAGCACTCAGCAAGATCTCTACCGCTACGGGTTATCTTCTTTAAGAAGTACCCGGGACGGTGCAACTGAAGGGGCTGAGTGCTGGACTGGGAAGGCGTGGGGGAGCGTTGAACCCGAGCCAGGAGACCTGGTGCTTGCCGTAGTAGCTGGTGCTCCCTACGCAGGATGGGGAAACGGCATGTCCCCTGTTTTCTTTGGAGCAGGGGTTTTTTAATTTTATAAGGGTAGGTGTCTGGTCCCGAGGGGCCAGCTTAAATGCTGCCAGCCGGCCCGGCAAGGAGCTTCCAATAAGGCAAAACGACTGGAGGTTCCCGATGCGCCGGGAGCGGTAGATGGACGGCCTATTCTAACCCACCCGGGGAGTATTGCTGGGAGGTGTTAGATCAGGCCGATTTTTCATTTTTGTAGGCAGACGGGTGCCCGGTCATGGAGCACGTCGTAAAGGTGTGACACCCGTTAAGACCCTCTTGATTCACTGGCTAAATTTATGAAAGGCAGGGTGGCAGGAATGTTCTATAAGAGGTTCAACAGGCGTTTTATATCCCTGGCAATAACGGTTTGCCTTCTTTTCAGCTTTCTTGTACCATTTGTTGTCCCGGGCAAGGCTATGGCCGCGGATCAGGCCGTTGCCTATACTGCCCAAGAACTGGCCGCTAAAGCCATAAAATTTATTAACGACCGCTACCAGGCTGGGGAAAAGATTGACGGCTACACGGCCTACATACTTACCCTGGCGGGAGAAAATCTAGAAGATAAAGTAAAATGGACCAGGAATGAGGAAACGTTAAAAAGCAGCATAGAAAAACTGGCCGACTTACTTGGCAATAATAACGGCCTGCTTACTTATATCTTGGCCACCCAGAATGACGACGGCAGCTTTGGCCCTTTAGGCAATGATTATGGCACCAAGGCCCCGCTGCAGGCCCTGGCCCTGGTAAAACCGGATTTGCCCGTTACTGATGCTGTTTATAACCAGGTCCAAGATAGCATTAGCAAGGCGGTTTATTATTTCCAAAATCGTTACCAGAACGGCAGCCTGACCTATGAAGTTAACGGCTGGAACTTTGATTATCGCTGCGTTGAAGCACTGGTCCAGGCAGGTGAAGACCTCTCTGCAGCCGGGTGGGTCTATAATGGCAAATCTTTGAAGGCTGCCGTTATCGCTTCGGCCCAGGCTGCTGCCAGCAATCCCTCGGTACTGGATGCCGTCTATCTGGCGAAAGAACTAACTGCCCTTTATGCTGTAGATCCGGCTTCATGTGACATTGACACGCTTGCAAAGGCTATTATAAGCAAACAAAATACGGGCAGCGGCACAGTCTACTTTGGCAACAGCATCTATGACGATGTCATGGTCCTAGCCGCTTTGGGCAAAGCGGGTAAGCTCAGCGGCATTGACCAGGCATCCGCTTTGAACTACCTTAATGGGTTTAAGCATGAACACAAAGACGCCTGGGGAAACGCTGCCGGGGCGGCCTGGGGTGGTTATGACCCGGAAGAACCGGATTTAACGGCCCAGGTTCTTACGGCCCTCAGCTACTTCAACGGGGCAGGCGACCCAAATAGCGACGTTTATAAAGCCATCCAGGAGGGCCTGGCTTACCTTCAAGATATCCAGGATGTTGACACGGGGGCTATCCCGGCTCAATGGGACAGTACCTTTGCTACGGCCGAAACCCTGATTGCTTTACAATCTTTAGGCAAAAAGTATGATGATTACGCCGGCAGCACATCTCCCTGGGTGAAAAGGTCCAGGACGAAAACCATAGCCCAGTGCTTGTTGGCCTTAAACAGCTGGGACGATACAACACGGGTAGAAAAACTGGTAAATCTTTTAAAGGAACGCCATTCGACAAAGGGCTTCGACAACAGCGTTTACAGCGACATGTGGGCCTATATCGCCCTGGGGGAAGCGGGCCGGATAAGCGTAATCAATGATGTTTATACCCGCGATTACCTCCTGGGCAAACAAAGCGTGGCCGAAGCCACTTATGGCGCCTGGGGAGAAGTGGGGGGCAGCACTTTTTACCCCGACTTTATGTCTACCGCCCAGGCGATCCGGGCTTTAACGTATTTGTCAGGGTATCAACAAAATGACCCGCAGATCCAGGCAGCCATTAATAACGGCTTGCAATACCTGAAACAATGGCTGCAGCCTGACGGCAGCGTCTGTTATCGCACCGAGTTTTGGGCCGAAGATCCGGTAGTGGATACCGCCGAAGTGATTATTACCCTTAAAAGACTGGGACAAGATCCTTTAAACTGGCGGAGCCCCGCCGGGTTATCGCCGGTATCCTACATGATGCTCAAGGCCTTGAACGAAGACGGCAGCTTTGGCGCTTACAGAAATGTTTTGGACGCCAGCGAGGCCCTTTATACTTATCTGATTCTGGCGGGAACTATCGACCCCGGAACTTCCCTGGGACTTCTGGTGCAGCCTACTACTGCCACCCTCAATCTTAGCGGCCAGCAGCAGTTTAAGGCCCTGGTGGCTTATTTTGACGGCACTAGGAGCGACGTAACCCGGGATGCCGATTGGTCGGTGGATGACAGCAGCATCGCAGAGGTTGTCTATGGCCTGGTCACCGCCCTTAAGGCCGGGCAGACGGTGGTAAGGGCTGCTTATAATGGCCTAGCGGCGGCCGCTACCCTTAATGTCGCTTTGCCAGCCTCATCAACTTCAGATCGTAATTACTGTACCGTCGACATTGCCGTAGTAGGCATGAACGGCGAGCTCCTTTATGGGCCCGGCTCGGTCATGGTGAGCAAAAACGGCAGATGGGGCCTGACGGCCCTGGGAGCCCTGGACGCCACCGGTCTTCCCTACGTCGACGATAACGGCTTTGTTAAAAGCATCGCCGGCCAGGCCAACAGCGGTATGAACGGGTGGATGTACAAGGTCAACGGCAGCGTGCCCATGGTGAGCGCTTCCCAGAAAACGATCCAGGACGGCGACCAGGTCATCTGGTGGTACAGCACGGACTGGAGCTCTCCGGGACCAGTGTGGGAAAGTCTGCTAAAAAGTAGCACCTCTGCCACGACGGCTATGACTGTACCAGCCGATCTAAATGAGCAAAATAAAAAACTCCCAGTAGCCCTACAGGCCCCCGAAGTTGCCGTGGATGCATTAGCGAAAATTAACCAGTTGCTGGAATTAACAGAGGGTACCTTCCAGATCGCTCCTTTAAGCGAAGTTAAAAAAGCCGTGGTAGTCACTGGCGGCGAAAAGGCCATGAGCCGTGCTGAAATTGCCGCCTTGAGGAAAGAGCTGGCCCAAAACCAAATTTACCTGGCCCAGAAGGTCACCGCTTCAGCGGGAGCAATCATAACTGATGCTAAAGAAGAAATAGCCCTGTCCATACCAGCCGAGGCATTACAAAACGATTTAGAGATTACCATTAAGAAGGTTACCGTTATTGCGAGCGCTGGAAATACGGGGGGCAATGCTGCCCAGGCTCCTCCACCGGCAGGCTACCAGCAAATATCGGCAATTTACAATTTTGGACCCGACGGTACTACCTTCAACATACCGGTGACCTTAAACTTAAAAATTGCCTTGCCGCCCCTGGCCAAACCGGAGAATCTGGCCCTGGCCTGGTACGATAAGACAAAAGGCCAGTGGGTGGCTATACCGGCCGTGGTCGACATGTCTAAAGGCTTAATCCTGGCCCGGATAAACCACTTCTCCGATTATGCCGTGTTTGTAAAGGAAGCCAGGAAATCTTTTGAGGATGTAACTAATAATTCGTTTGCCTGGGCGAAGGATACCATTGAAACTCTGGCCGGGGCTGGCATTGTGGCTGGGGTGGACAGCAGCCACTTCGAGCCGGGCCGGGCGGTGACCAGGGCGGAATTTGCAAGCCTCCTGGTCAAGGCCCTGGGCCTGGAGGCGAAGGAAGGGACGAAGAACCCCTTTAAGGACGTAAAAGGTGACGCCTGGTACGCCGGGGCAGTAACTGCCGCCGCCGGCAACGGCCTGGTCAAAGGCTATGAGGACGGCACCTTCCGCCCTGAAAACCTCATTACCCGCGAAGAATTGGTGGCTATGCTGGTCCGGGCCATGAACCTGCCCGCCAGCGAGGAAAAGCTGACCTTTAAAGATAACGATAAAGTCTCTGCCTGGGCCAGAAAAAGCGTAGCTGTAGCTGCCGCCCACGGGCTGGTTAAAGGCTTTGAAGATGGTACGTTCCGGCCGGGAGATACGGCCAGCCGGGCAGAATGCGCGGTGATGATTTACCGGATGCTAGTAGCAGAGTAAATGAAAAAAGAAGGATTAAAACGATGGGGAGCGCCGGCGTGTCCAGCGGTGCTCCCCATCGCTGCTGGAGATCTTACGGGCCCAGGGAAGGTGGCCTTGACGGGACTGATAATACAGGCATAGCGAGGAATAGTAAATGCAAAAAAAATTTATTTACCTGGTAGCGGCCCTGATAGTCTTACTGGCCTTAATAGGGCCGGCAATCTCTAATTTCTATACCGGGCCACGCGAGGCTGATAATGTCCTGACACCACCCACCGGGGCTCCCTTACCAGCGGAGAATGCTGTTGCCGGCGGCTTTCCGGAAAGTGCCGGCAATCAAAAAGCGCCTGAAACCTTCAAGCCTCCGGAAAAAACGGCGGGGGAGAAGTCAGGTGACAGCGCTATAACCGGCGGGGGGAAAACCGCTGGACCTGCCGGTGCTCCCCAGGCGACACAGCCGGCGCAGAGTGCTGGCAGCCAGATTGATGCCGGCAGCGGCCCCCCTCTACCAGCAGCTAAGAAAGACGGCAACGGCAGTCATAACCAGGCTTCTCCTGCCGCCTCCGGGTGCCGGGTGGATATTGCCGTAGTTGGCATGAAAGGGCAACTCCTTTATGGTCCTGCTACGGTGACGGTTGATAAAAACAACAAATGGGGATTGACGGCCCTCGGGGCCCTGGATGCCACCGGCCTGAAATACAGCATCAGTCCTGTATACGGCAATTTTGTCCGGAGTATAGCCGGGCAAGACAATAAAGGTATGGCCGGGTGGATGTATAAGGTTAACGAGGAGATCCCCATGGTGGCGGCCAGCGAGAAAGGGATTCGGTCAGGTGATAAGATTATCTGGTGGTATAGCGAAACCCTGAATAGTACCGGGCCCACCTGGGAAGGGTTGAAGGTGGCCTCACCTTAATTTATCAGGAAAGGGGTGCACAGGCATGTTAAAGCAGAAGATTTCAGGTTTGGCACTGGCTTTTTTAATTTTATTCTTACTTATCGCTGGCGCTGTCACGCCAGCCTGGGCCCTTACCGGGAGGGATAGCGCCGGAAAATCATTAAATAACGCTGCCGATTATTTGTTAACAAGAGAGAAGGCCAGGGGTATTTTATCTCCCTGGAGCTATATTGCCCTGGCGGCGTCAGGAAGGGATTTAAAAGGTACGCTGGCCGGCCAGGCCTGTGAAAAAATGCTGGCTGCTGCTACCGCATCCGGTGAAATGAATGATTATGCCACCCTGGTCCTGGCCGTTCTGGCCGCTGGAGGGAATCCCTATAATTACCAGGGCCAGAACCTTATAAAAAAGATCCAGGATTCCCAGCTCGCCAGTGGTAAGTTTGCTGACAATATAGCTCATGGCGGTGAACAGCTAGTTAATGCCCACATCTGGGCGGTATTGGCCCTGCATGCTGCCGGCGCTGATATTCCCGATAAGAGCAAGGCCCTAAGCTGGCTGGTGGCCAGGCAGCACGCCGACGGTTCCTTTTACTGGGACGCTACAGATAAAGAAACGCCCGATGTGGATTCTACCGGTATGGCGTTAATGGCCCTGGGGGCTTTAGGTGAGAAAAAAGATAGTCCGGTTGTCCAAAAGGCAGTGGCTTACCTGGAAAAGGCCCAAAAAGAAAATGGCAGTTTTGAGTCCTGGGGGGCGGAAAATCCAGAAAGCTGCTGCATGGTCATTGAAGGGCTGACTGCAGTTGGCATTGATCCACTTCAAGGCAATTTTAACAAAGCAGGAGGAGATGTTTTAACTGCCCTGCTCCACTTCCAGTTGCCTGACGGTTCCTTTGAACACATCACTGGGACGGGAAGTAATGAAATGGCTACCAGCCAGGCCTTAATGGCCCTGGCCAGCATCTATTTTGGTCAGCCGTTTTATGCTCGATTAGCCACGCCGCCTGCTGCTAACCGGTATAAAGCACGTTTTATTGTTGGCGACAGGAGCTATACAGTTGTGGCCGGGGGGAAAGAAGATGTAAAGGCGATGGATGCAGCCCCTTTCATTGAAAATGGCCGGACCTATGTACCCGTGCGTTACCTGGCTTATGCTCTGGACGTAGCGAGTGACGGCATTAGCTGGGATGAGAAAACTGCGGCTGTTAAACTGAGCAAGGATGGCGTTACAGTAACCATGGTTATTGGCGAAGAAACCGGCTACGTCAATGGCCTGGCCAGGAGCATCGGCGTCGCTCCCCTGCTGAGGGATGGCCGCACCTATCTCCCGGCCCGGTTTGTAGCGGAAGCCTTTGGCTACCAGGTAGACTGGGATGCAACTTCCCAAACGGTGAGCATAAAAAATTCAAACTAAACCACCTTTATGGCAACAGGCCGATGCCGGCAGTCGTCAGCTCCGCAAGGAACATCCAACGGGCGAAAACCAGGGTCCCAGTTTCCGCCGGAGCACATTTTGGAGGGCTTCACTGAAGATGTTTGATCAATTTTTTTACCAGGACAAAGGTCTCTTTTTACAGAGCCTGCACCCGGTGGCAGCCTTGACTTACCTAGGCCTTTTACTTGTGCTGGCCCTGGTATTCACCAACCCCCTTTACCTCCTGGGGTTATTGCTGGTCGTTGTCCTGGCCATCAGCGCTGCCCGGGGCCTTGCGGTCTGGGAAATTTATTTACGCCTCAGCCTGGGCATGATGTTGCTTGTGATTATCATCAACCCCCTGGTAGTTCATGCCGGGGACACGATTATCTGGTGGGGACCACGCCTGCCAGTTTTCGGCCGCTTAACCGTCTCGCTGGAAGCCATTTGTTACGGCGCGGCCATGAGCGTGCGGCTTTTAGCCATCATCAGCATCTTTTGCCTCTATAATCTCATGGTTCACCCGGATAAAGTTTTAAGTTTGCTGGCGCGTTTTGCCTCCCGGTCGGCGCTGGTGCTGTCCCTGGCTACCAGGATGTTTCCAGCCATGATCAGGCAAATGGAAAACATCCAGGAAGTGCAAATGGTAAGGGGCGTTGATTTTCATGCCGGGACGTTAAAAGAAAGGCTACCCAGATATGCTGCCCTGATGAACATCCTGCTCCTGTCTTCCCTGGAAGATTCCCTGGAAATAGCCGAGGCCATGCAGGCGCGGGCCTTTGGCAGTGGACGGCGATCCTGTTACCGGCGGGATACCTGGCGGCCAAGGGACAGCCTTTGCCTTGGATGGAGCCTCCTGGCTTTAGCAGTGGCCGTTTATGGCCAGGCTAAAGGATTCAGCACTTTTAGTTTTTACCCGCAGCTGGACTACTTGATTAAAGGCCCCATGACCGTCATAGTTTTAATTATTATCATTCTCGCTTTATCCGTTCCGGTGGTATTGAGCTGGGGGTGGCAGCGGTGCCCTTATTTCAATGCGAAAATTTGACCTATTACTACCCGGACAGGGAAAAACCAGCCTTAAAAGGCATTAATTTGCGTATCGAGGAAGGGGAGTTTTTGCTTATAACCGGCGGTTCGGGTTCGGGCAAGTCTTCTTTAGCGCGGGCGCTGGCCGGACTGATCCCGGACTTTTACGGCGGCAGGTTTGGGGGCAAGGTTTATTTTCAAGGGCGGGACATGGGCCAGATGGACCGGCGAAAACTGGCCCGGGAAGTGGGGATAGTCTTCCAGGACCCGGAAAAACAGCTGGTTATGACCAGTGTCGAGGCCGAGATCGCCTTCGGCCTGGAAAACCTAGGCCTGCCCCAGGCAGAAATGTTCCGGCGGGTAGCCGAAGTCCTGAGCTTTCTGGACCTGGCAGAGGTAAGACAGGAATTTACCGCGCACCTTTCCGGCGGGCAGAAGCAAAAGCTGGCTCTGGCTGCCGTCCTGGCCATGCAGCCGCAGGTGCTAATTTTAGACGAGCCTACCTCCCAGCTGGACCCGGTAGCGGCCGAGGAATTTTTTAATTTCATTAAACGGTTAAATGAGGAAATGGGGCTGACCATGATTTTAATCGAGCAGCGGCTGGAAAGGTGTTTCCACCTTGCTGACCGGGTAGTGCTCATGGAAGACGGCCAGGTCAAATATGAGGGTACACCGGAACAACTGGCCCGCTGGGCGGTAGCAAGGGAAATTCCTTTTATTCCTCCCGTGGCCCGTTTTTTTGCCCGGCTAGGTTTCCCCTCTATTCCCGTTACCGTCAAGGAAGGACGCCGGTTACTGCGGTCAAACTTTAACTACCGGAAGTTTTCTCCTCTAAGGCCGGTTGTAAATGAAAGTCCGGGAGAACCGGTTTTGACCATGAGCAGGGTATGGTTTACCTATCCCAACGGTAGAGAAGCCTTGCAGGACATCAGCTTGCAAATTGCTGCCGGTGAGCTGGTGGCTATCCTGGGTACCAACGGCGCGGGTAAATCCACCCTCCTGAAAACCATGGCCGGCCTCTTAAAACCGGGGCGGGGACGGATGCTGGTAATGGGCCGCGACCTTAGTAACGAGAGCCAGCCCGGGGCCGGCAGGATTGCCTACCTTTCCCAGAATCCCAATGATTATCTCTTCCAGGATACCGTGGAAGAGGAATTGCTTTTCACCCTAAAAAATTTCGGTCTTACTGATGACGGTGTGGTTAATGAACTCCTGGAGAAGCTCGGCTTACAGCGCTACCGGCGGGTAAACCCCCGCGATTTAAGCAGCGGCGAGCGCCAGCGGGTAGCCTTGGCCTCGATACTGGTAACCCGGCCCCGGCTCCTGGTACTTGATGAGCCTACCAGGGGGATGGATTATCGTTTAAAGGACGAACTGGGAGCAATGTTGATGGACTTAAGCAAGGAAGGAGTAAGTGTGGTATTGGTGACCCACGATGTTGAATTTGCTGCCGCCTACGCCACGCGGGTACTGCTGCTGTTTGCCGGCCGGATCGTTGCCGATGGACCTAAGCACCAGGTCCTGGGCCAGTCGGTTTTTTATTCCACCCAGATTGGTAAAATGTGCCGCGGCTATGTTGACGGTGTCCTGACCCTGCGAGATGCCCTGGAGAGGCTGGAACCCGTATGGCCTGCCAGGCAGGCAGTTCCGGAAGGAAGGTGAGGCATCCGGAGGGACCGCCGCCCGGCCAGTACCGGCGGGCTGGCTAGCGAGTACGGTTTTCCCGCTACATGGTATGTCCCTTATGTTCCTGGCGAGTTTTTACAGGCTGCTTGTGCTGCCGTATACGTCCCGGCTGGCACGTTGGGAGGGTATGGATTGTGGCTTTCTGGCGTAAAATGTTGTTTCCCTTTGTCCTGGTATTTATCCTGGGCTTGTTGCTGGCCAGTATCAAGATCAACGCCCTTCTTTTGGGCCAGGGGTGGGGTTTGCTGGCTCCGGTAATAATTATTATGGCCCTGGTTTTGCTGTACTGGGGGTTTGAACAGGGACGGGTTTCTTCCCGGGAGGTAGCCGTAATCGCCATGCTGGGTACTATTGCCGCCGTTTGCCGGGTTCCTTTTGCTGCTTTGCCCAATATCCAGCCGGCCACCTTTATGGTAATCATTTCTGGCTTTGTCTTCGGACCGCGGGCCGGGTTTATGGTCGGTACCACGGCGGCCCTGGTATCCAACTTTTTCCTGGGCCAGGGCCCGTGGACGCCCTGGCAGATGTTTGCCTGGGGGCTGGCCGGCACCTCGGCAGGGGTGATGGGGATTATCTTCCCCCGGGCGGGCAAGAAGGTTATGACGGTATTTAGCTTTCAGTGGGGATACCTTTTTGGCTGGATAATGAACCTGTGGACCTGGACGGCCTTTGTTCATCCCCTGACCTGGCAATCCTTTGTGGCCACATATGCTGCCAGCTTCTGGTTTGATACCTTTCATGCCACAGGCAATGCAGCTTTTTATTTACTCTTTGGTCCTAGCTTCGTAAAAATATTGCAGCGTTTTCGCCGTAAACTGGAAGTGACGTTACTACCGGTAATAGAAGGGGATAAGAATGCTGCTTTATGAGTTAAAAAACGGGGAAAAAATTCACCGGCGGGATGATACCCTCATTGTCTATTTTCCCGGGCCGCGCCGGGTGGTAAGCACGGCCTGGCTTAACGGTGGGTACCGGCAAGACCTGCAGGCGGTATTTAATCATCACCTGCCGCCTGATAAGCATGATCCTGCCAGCCTCCCGGGAGGCAGCGTGGAAGGTTACCTGGAGTATTTGGCCGGCAAGCTAGACCTGCCGTACCGTCACACCGCCGGGTTGCTTACAGCCGCCAGGATGGAAAACGCTGCTATAAAAACGAACGGGTTCCGGGAATTAGCAGTGACGGCCATTGTTACCGGGGGCATCGACGTCAATGGTGGGCGGGCCGGGGATAGGGCCAATTATTACGAGATGGACGGGCAATGGGTCTTTGTCCCCGGCACTATTAATATTATCCTTCTGATAAACGGGAACTTGCCTCCCCACGCCCTGGTGCGCTCCATAGTTACAGCTACGGAGGCCAAAACTGCCGCCTTGCAGGAGCTCATGGCGCCCAGCCGTTATTCCCGGGGGATTGCCACCGGGTCGGGTACCGACCAGATCATTGCCGTCGCCAATATCCAGAGCCCCCATTATTTTACTGATGCTGGCAAGCATGCAAAACTAGGGGAATTAATCGGCGTGACGGTGAAAGAAGCCGTGAAAATAGCCCTGGAAAAGCAGACCGGTCTAAATCCCCGCCGCCAGTGCAGCTTCCTGGCGCGCCTGGACAGGTACGGCGTCGGGATGGAAGACTTCTGGCGGCAGGCCCGGGAGGAAGGCCTGGGACTGGACCGGGACAGCTATCTAGCGCGACTGCAACACATCCAGGGCGAGCCAGGCCTGGTAGCCCTGGCAGCAAGCCTGATTCATTTGTGGGACGAGTATGAATGGGGGCTGCTCCCGGGTGAAGCAGTTATCGCGGCCGGGATAAGGTTACTGCAGGGATATGGCGGTGGGGAAGCCTGTTTGGCCGCGGTGAAAGCAGGGGATCCCGTCGGTACTTTGAACAGGCTGTTTATCCGAGTGATAAATCGAGTTATATTGTTAACGTCTTCCATGAAGAAGGAGAACGGCTCTCGGAACTAATTCGTTTTAGTAGGGCTAAACAAAGAATACCTGCACCGTTATCTTCATGAACTGAGTGGCGAGCAAGTTCAAAGTATGGTTTTTTCGAGAAAATTAGCTGGGAAGGAGGATTTTGGTTGTAAATGTAGAATGAAGTATATAATAAAATTAATCAGGTTAGCATCAAGGGAAGCCGGTGCAAATCCGGCGCGGTCGCGCCACTGTAAGGGGGAGTGACCCCACATCAGGCCACTGGCCCAGCACTCAGCAAGATCTCTACCGCTACGGGTTATCTTCTTTAAGAAGTACCCGGGACGGTGCAACTGAAGGGGCTGAGTGCTGGACTGGGAAGGCGTGGGGGAGCGTTGAACCCGAGCCAGGAGACCTGGTGCTTGCCGTAGTAGCTGGTGCTCCCTACGCAGGATGGGGAAACGGCATGTCCCCTGTTTTCTTTGGAGCAGGGGTTTTTTAATTTATTTTATAAGGGTAGGTGTCTGGCCCCGAGGGGCCAGCTTAAATGCAGCCAGCCGGTCCGGCAAGGAACTTCCAATAAGGAAAAACGACTGGAGGTTCCCGATGCGCCGGGAGCGGTAGATGGACGGCCTATTCTAACCCACCCGGGGAGTATTGCTGGGAGGTGTTAGATTAGGCCGTTTTTTGATGGTGGCAATAATGCGGTGCCGGTAAACCTGAGCCAGGAGTCCTGCTCGTTGACGTGGGCTACCATAAAAACTCAAGGAGGAGGCTATCAAAAATGTTGAGCAAAAAATATGGTTTTGCCGCCAGGGTAATATGCCTGCTAATGCTGGTAATAATCTTTGTAACCGGGTGTAGTAGCGAAAAAACTGGCACTCAAAATAGTAATACCAGGAAAACGGTTAAAACTTTTGTTGACGGCACCGGCAAAAAAGTAAAAATTTCCTGCCCGGTGGATAAAATCGTTTGTATAACTTCGGGTGTGTCAGAAGTCCTTTATGCTTTAGGCAGCGCTGATAAGATCATCGGGCGTGATAGTTACTCGATTTTTCCAGCAGACCTGGAGAAAATCCCGGTTATGGCCAAATCTTCTTTCGCTCCCAATCTGGAAGCCATCATCCAGAGCGCCCCGGATGTGGTCATTGCCGATACCATGTTGAAGGACGACCTACGGGCCAAGCTGGAAGAGGCCGGCCTGCCGGTCCTGGTCTATACGACTTCTTATCCCCACGAAACTGCCTTAGTAACTAAGCAAATGGGTGAACTGACGGGGAAGGAAGAAACGGCGGCCAAACTAATTGCCATTAGCGAAAAATACTATCAACTAATAAAGGAGAGAGTGGCGAAGTTGCCGGAAGATAAAAAGCCCCGGGTTTACTACGAGTGGCAAAAACCCTACTACAGCGCCGGAGATAAAACCCCCGCTGCCGATCGTATTGCCTTATCCGGAGGGAAGAATATTGCTGCCGGCCAGAAGGTTAAATACCCGGAGCTGACTCCTGAATGGCTGGCCGGGCAGGACCCTCAGGTAATCATCTGCATGGCCAGCCGGGACGCCGCGGATAAAATGAAAGCCCTCTATGATGAAATCCTGGCCAGACCGGCATTAAAGCAGACAACGGCGGTTAGCCAGAAAAAGGTCTATATCATGAGCTGGGGCCTTGGTACCGGGATCAGATCGGTAATCGGTTCCCTTTACTGGGCCAAGTGGTTCCACCCCGATGTTTTTGCCGACCTCGACCCGGAAGCCGTCCACCGCCAGTTGCTGCAGGACTTCTACCACATGGAATTAAAAGGTACGTGGGTCTATCCGGATGCTAAATAAATTGCTGTGGGGGCGTAAGTCCCGGCGTGAGCTTTTACCCACTTAAGGGGGCATTAATGATGGGCAGTATAGCGGGAAACAGGGCTGCAGGTCAGGTACGGGACGATCTCTACGCCCGGTTGGTAAGCCATAAAATTATAACTATCATTTTTTTAAGCATGGCTCTGGCGGCCGCCCTGGCAGTTTCCCTTGGCCTTGGCAGCGCCAATATCAGCTTCCAGGAACTCTGGCAGGTTATCAAGGGGGCGGTAACAACCTCCTCCGGCCAGGAGGCAGGGAACAACCTGGCACGGACAGTGATCTTAAATCTCCGCCTGCCCCGTGTGCTGCTAGCCACCCTGGCCGGCTGCAGCCTGGCCGGAGCAGGGGTAGTTATGCAGGGGATTTTACGCAATCCCCTTGCCGATCCTTATATACTGGGCATCTCCGCCGGCGCTTCCTTCGGGGCGGCCCTGGCCGTGGTCCTTGGCCTGGGAAAGCTCGCCGGTTTCACCCTGGCGAAAGGTTATATTGTCGTTGCCTGCGCTTTTACCTTTGGCCTGCTGACAACTTTTGTCATCTATGGATTAGCCAGTCTTCGGGGCCTGGCCCCGGAGACCCTCATCCTGGCCGGCGTGGCCCTGGGTTATCTCTTTTCCGCTGGCGTTTCTTTACTGAAGTACCTGTCTTCCCATGAAGAACTGCGTGAACTCACTCTATGGCTCATGGGAGGACTGGCCGGGGCTAAATGGCAACCTTTATTTTTGCTTTTTACTGTTTGCCTTGCTGCCCTGGGTTTTCTCTGGCGCTATTCCTGGGACCTCAATGCCCTGGGAGCCGGGGAGGAAGTGGCAGCCAATCTGGGCGTCAATCTTAGCCGGCTGCGGCGTAACGGTGCTGTCGGCGCCTCAATGCTGGCCAGTGCTACGGTGGCATTTACCGGGATTATTGGTTTCATTGGCCTGGTGGCTCCCCACCTGGGCCGCTTCCTGGTCGGCAGCGACTATCGTTACCTGATCCCGGCTTCCTGTTTGCTGGGGGCTATCCTTTTGCTGGCGGCCGACACCCTGGCCCGGACGGTGGCCAGCCCCATCGAAATCCCGGTGGGAGTGATTACTTCTCTAATCGGTGTACCCTTTTTTCTCTCCCTCCTGTTCCGGGAAAGGAGGCGCTGGTGGTCATGAAACTGGCCGTGGATGGTTTGTCATTTAATTACGATAGTCAACCAGTCCTCAATGAGGTAACGCTGACCATAGATCCGGGGGAAATAGTTACCATTATAGGACCAAACGGTTCAGGAAAAAGCACCTTCCTGCGGTGCCTGGCCAGGATATTGCTGCCGGCACAGGGCGTAATCTACCTGGATGGCCGCAATATAACCAACCTGTCGGGCCGGGCCCTGGCAATGATTCTGGGCTATGTTCCCCAGGAAGGGACGAAGGTATTTCCTCTAACTGTGTATGAAGCTGTGTTACTGGGTCGCAGGCCTTATATAACCTGGGTTGTTGGGCAAAGAGACCGGCAGGTGGTAGAAGAAATTCTTCGTTTTCTCCAACTCGAACCACTGGCTGGAAAAACCCTGGCCAATTTAAGCGGGGGCGAAAAACAGAGAGTAATGATCGCCCGCGCCCTGGCCCAGGAACCCAGGGTTATCTTGCTGGATGAACCTACCTCCAACCTGGATATTCGCCACCAGTTGGAGGTGCTGGGCATCCTTGAATTTCTGGCCTGGAAAAAGAAAATGACAGTACTCATGGTACTGCATGATTTAAACCTGGCAGCCCGTTTTTCCCAAAAGCTGGTGCTCTTGCATCAGGGTCGCATCTTTGCTTCCGGTAGCCCGCAGGCGGTGCTCACCCCGGAAAATATCCGTGCTGTCTATGATGTCGAAGTCCGGGTGCGCGAAGACGACCTGGGCGTCCAGGTTTTGCCCATTTGTCCGGCTAACGGGAGAGCAAAGCTTTAAGCTGGAGGGGAGAGGGTTATGGCTTTAAAAATTTGCTTTTATACGGCCATTGAAGGTGAGCTGGGTAGTTTAAGCCGGGCTGCCCGGAGGGTGCAGGAGGATTATGGCCGGCTAGTTGAAGTTGCGGCCTTATCTAAGCGGGGAGAAGGCGGGCGAACGGCGGGAGAAATCTCTCAACTTGCCGGTGGCGCTAATCTGATTATCGCGCACCTCATGGGGGGGCCGGATTCCCTGCCGGGGCTCCAGGACCTGGTAGAGCTGGCCAGGAAAAAGAATATCCCCCTGGCTGTGTTGCCCTCGATGGGAGATGATAACCAGCAGCTTTTGTCCCTTAGCAATATGACGCCGCAAGATTACCACCGGCTGCGCCTGTACGTTGCCTATGGCGGCGAGGATAACCTGAAAAACCTTCTTCTTTGGGCCGCCGGTCGTTATGGTGGTATAGAGGTGGCGGCAGCCGAGCCCCGCCCGTTACCCTGGGAAGGCTTCTACCACCCGGACTGCCCGGCACCGGAAGCGGCGGCACTTTATTTACAGGAGAAGCTCAAAGAAAGTCGTCCGGTAGTGGGGATACTTTTCTACCAGAGTGCCTGGGTGGCAGGCAATACAGCGTTCATTGATGAACTTGTCCGGCAGATAGAAAAACAAGGCGGCATAGCCTTGCCGGTGTTCCTTTACGCCACCAGGAACGACGAGCTGGGCAGCCGGGGTCTGGCCTGGGTGTTGGAAAATTATTTTAGCCGGGACGGCCGGCCGGTGGTAGATGTGGTGGTTAATACCCTGATGTTCTCCCAGACCATGGCCACGCCCACCTTCAGCCGGGTGGAAGAAAAAGGGCTTTACCAGCGGCTGGGCGTACCCCTGATTAAAGCCATCGTGTCCCTGACTCCCTTTGATGAGTGGCAAAAAAGCCTCCAGGGTCTGGGACCCCTGGATGTGGTCATGAGCGTAGCCTTACCCGAATTTGACGGGGATCTAATCAGCGTACCTATTGCCACCCGGGAAGAAACCGGGGAGGACCCCTCGACCGGTGCTGTTTTAAGCCAGTATGTACCTATTCCTGAACGGGTAAGCAAGGTTGCCTCCCTGGCCCTGCGCTGGGCCCGGCTACGGCACAAACCCAACCAGGAGAAAAGGGTAGCCATTATTTTACATAATTATCCGCCACGCAACGACCGCATCGGCTGTGCCTTCGGCCTGGATACCCCGGCCAGCGTCCACCGCCTGCTGGTGGCTATGCAGGCCGCCGGCTACCGGGTAGAGGATTTACCGCCGGATGGAGCGGCTCTGATGGAGAGGCTCCTGTCCGGGCTGACCAACGAGCGCGGCTGGCTCGACCCGCGGGAGCTGGATCGCCGGGCGGCTGATCGGGTGGATCGGGATACCTACCGGGCCTGGTTTGAGGCCTTTCCTCCTCAGGCCCGGGAGCATTTAACATGCAATTGGGGTGAACCGCCGGGAGAAGTATTTAATTACCAGGGCCAGCTCCTCGTCCCTGGCATCTTCCTGGGAAACGTTTTTATCGGCATCCAGCCGCCCCGGGGCTTTCTTGAGGACCCGGCCACAATTTACCACAGCCCTGACCTGGCTCCACCTCACCACTACCTCGCCTATTACCGCTGGCTGCGGGACGTTTTCCAGGCGGATATGGTTTTCCATATCGGCAAGCACGGTTCCCTGGAGTGGCTTCCGGGCAAGGGGGTAGGGTTGTCCGGGGCCTGCTTCCCGGACCTGGCCATTAATGACCTGCCCCACCTTTACCCTTACATCATTAACAATCCCGGGGAAGGCACCCAGGCCAAGAGGCGGACCCATGCCGGGATCATTGCCCACCTGCCTCCGGTTATGACCAGGGCCGATACTTATGATGAGCTGGCCGAGATAGAAGTCCTGGTCAAAGAGTATCACATGGCTAAAACCCTGGACGAGACTAAACTGCCGGCTTTACGCGACTTGATCTGGGAAAAAGCAGCGGCCAGCCAGCTGGACCGTGACCTGGGCCTGGAAAAAGAGGAGGCCGAGAAAGACTGGGAAGGCTTCCTGGAACGGCTGCATTCTTACCTGTATGAGGTAAAAGATACCCTCATCCGGGATGGCCTCCACATCCTGGGCCAGGCACCTCGAGATGAAGCCCTGGTAGAAATGCTCCTAGCTTTAACCCGCCTGCCCAACAACGATTTCCCTGCCTTACGGGAACGACTGGCCCTGGTGAAGGGATACAATTACGACCAGTTACTGGGTGAGCCTGGGTTCTTCGACCCGGTGCAGGGGCGTACTAACGCTGAAATCATGGACGAAATCGAACAACTAAGCAGGGACTTTATCCGAGCCCTGGCGGCCTCTGGCTTCAGCGAGGAAGTCATACCCGTAGTCTTAGAAGAGATCCTGGGGTGCCGGGATGAAGAAATTATCCGGCTGGGTAAATATATTACCGGCACCCTGGTACCGGCCCTGGAAGCAACGGTAGAAGAAATCGGAAACTCTATTAAGGCCCTGGCGGGTGGTTTCATTCCACCCGGTCCTTCGGGTGCGCCTACACGGGGTATGGCTGATATCCTGCCTACAGGTCACAACTTTTACTCTATTGATCCCCAGGCCATACCTACCCGCGCGGCCTGGGAAGTGGGCAAGAAACTGACAGAGGCTCTCCTTGAACGCTACCAGCAGGAAAAAGGTGACTATCCGGAAAACGTCGGGATGGTGATCTGGGCCACCACCAATATGCGTACCGGGGGCGAGGATATCGCCCAGGCCTTGTATCTGCTGGGGGTACGACCGGTATGGGAAGAAAAAAGCGGGCGCATTAAAGGACTGGCGGTGATACCCCTTGAGGAGCTGGGGCGGCCGCGGGTTGATGTAACTATCCGGGCTTCCGGGATGTTTCGCGATGCCTTCCTAAATGTCATCCACCTGCTTGACCGGGCGGTGGAAATGGTAGCCGGGCTGGACGAACCGGAGACAATGAATTTTGTGGCGGCCCATGTAAAAGCCGAAGTAGCTGCGCGGATAGCCGCCGGCGTAGAGGAGGAACAAGCCCGGGAGGAAGCCAGGTGGCGTATTTTTAGCGACCGGCCTGGTACCTATGGCGCCGGTGTAAGCAATTTAATCACGGCAAAGAACTGGCAGGATGCTAAGGACCTGGGGGAAGTCTACGTTACCTGGGGCGGCTATGCCTACAGCCGTCGTACTTATGGCAGGGAGGCACAGGATACCTTCCGGCGCCGCCTCGCTACGGTGGCCGCAACGGTAAAGAACGAGGACAGCCGGGAAGTAGACATGTTTGACAGTGATGACTTTTACTCCTACCATGGCGGCATGGTGGCGGCAGTTAAGGCCATCAAAGGAGAACTACCCCTCTCCTTCAGCGGCGACAGCAGCGACCCCAGGCGGGTACGGGTACGTACCCTGGAGGAGGAAACCCGGCATATCTTCCGGGTGCGGGTGCTTAACCCCAAGTGGATTGAAAGTATGAAGCGGCATGGTTATAAGGGTGCCGCAGACTTCGCGGCGCTGGTGGAAATATCCTTTGGCTGGGACGCTACGGCGGAAGTGCTGGAAGACTGGCTCTATGAAGCCCTGGCGCAAAAGTATGCTCTGGATCCGGGGATGCAGGAATGGTTTAAGGAGGTCAACCCCTGGGCACTGCAGACTATCACGGCCCAGCTTTTAGAAGCCATCGAAAGGGGAATGTGGCAGGCACGACCGGAAACTGCTGCTGCCTTAAAGGAACTGTACCTGGATATTGAAGGGGAATTAGAGGCCCGGACGGAGTGAAGGCTGCTGCCTTATTGATGCAAGGCAGGTTATGTTAACATGACGGTACATGGAGAAAATTCTCAGGACCTTATAAAGAGAGACGAAGCAATTAAACTGCTTGTTTTACGCATAACTGATGCCTGTAACCTTTATTGCCGTTACTGTTATGCCCGCAGGGGCGAAAGCAAGGGAGATATGCCCTGGGAGGTGGCCCGGCGGGCAGTGGACTATGTAGCCGCCCGCAGCGGCCATTTTAAAATCCAGTTCTCCGGCGGTGAACCGCTATTAAACCTACCCCTGATCAAAAAAGTAGTCGCCTATGTGCAGAAACGTAACCTGGCTGCGACCTTCCAGTTACAAACCAACGGTACTTTGCTTACTCCAGCTATGGTTCGGGAGATAAAAAAACTGGGCCTGGCCTTGGGTGTAAGCCTTGACGGTATGCCGGAAGTTAATGATGCCTTACGTCCTTTTCCTGACGGCAAGGGATCGACCCTGGCGACTATCCAGGGATTACAAAACCTGGCGGCAGAGCGGGTAAAAGCAGGTCTGACGGTAGTTTTAACGGCCGCGAGTACAGAACAGCTTCCCAGGCTGGTTGAGCTGGCTGCTTATTTAGGTAGCGTTCACGGCCTGTCCCTGGACTTGTTTCGTCCCTTGGGCAGGGGTGCGGAAGGTGAGTGCACAGGTCCGGATCCGGACTTGCTCCGCCGTCAGGTCAGGGCGGCCCTGGAACGGGCGCGGGAAATAGCCCGCCAGGGTGGGCCGTTGATAAGATTCCGGGAGGTAGAGAGGCTGAAATACCTGTTGACCCATAGCGGGGAACGGCGGTATTACTGTTACGCCACCACCGGCCAATCCCTGGCGGTGCTACCCGACGGCTCTGTTTACCCCTGTGCCTCCCTGGGGGGGTTGCCGGATTTTTATCTGGGTTCCATCCTGGACCCTGATTTTTCTCACCAGGAGGCCATGGTGAGGAGAGCGTGGTGGAGGCGCAATGTTGAGAAGATGCAGGGCTGCCGGAACTGCCCGGAGAGGCTCCTCTGCGGCGGAGGGTGTCTAGCCCGTGCCTATGCTTATAGCGGCCGGGTGGATATAGCCTTTCCGGGGGACTGCGAGTTGAGAAAAATATTCATGTTATGGGTGAAGGAGGAGGTGTCCTTACTTCCTTTGTCTCCTCTTAAGAAAACGCAAAGTAATTGAGGAGGTGATTGAGTGCTTACTTATAAAAGATTTATCTACCCCTTTACCGCCATTATCGGCCAGGAGAAAATGCAGAAAGGGTTAATCTTAAATGCCATTAACCCCCGCCTGGGCGGGATCCTCATCCGGGGGGAAAAGGGCACGGCCAAATCTACGGCCGTACGGGCCCTGGCGGCCCTGTTACCGGAAATAGAGGTTGTTGCCGGTTGTCCTTATAATTGTGACCCTGAAGATTATAACCGCATGTGCCATAATTGCAAGGAAAGACTGGTCCGGGGAGAAAGGCTGCCCAGAGCCAGGCGACGGGTACCGGTCATTGACCTACCCATATCAGCTACCGAAGACCGCCTGGTGGGGAGCCTGGATTTTGAATATGCCATCAAACACGGGCGACCCCGCTTTGAACCGGGAATACTGGCCCGGGCCAATCGCGGCATCATCTATGTGGACGAAGTAAACCTGCTGGACGATCACCTGGTAGATGTCCTCCTGGATGCAGCCGCCATGGGGGTAAACATCGTCGAAAGGGAAGGAATTTCCTATACCCACCCGGCAGAATTCATCCTCGTCGGTACTATGAACCCGGAAGAAGGGGAGTTAAGGCCCCAGCTTTTAGACCGTTTTGGCCTCTGCGTGCAGATTGAAGGTGTACACGACCCCGGCCAGCGGGTAGAAATAATTAAACGCCGGGGAGCCTTTGAAGCCGACCCCTTAAGATTTCTCACCCAGTGGGCAGGAGAAGAAGAGCGTTTACGCGAAAAAATCCTTACCGCCCGGCAAATCTTACCCCGGGTAACTATCAGGGAAGAATTGTTGGCGTTAATAACCAGACTGTGCGTAGAATCCTGTACCGCCGGCCACCGGGCTGACATCATAATGACGGTAACAGCGCGCACCATCGCCGCCCTCGCAGGGCAGGAAGAAGTGACCGAGGCTGACGTACAGGAGGCAGCAGAACTGGTCCTGCCCCATCGGGTGCGGGAAGCCCCGGCGCCGCCTCCAGAACAATCCCAGCCGCCTGAAACCCGGGAGGAACCGCCACAGCAAGAAGAAAATCCTGAATCAACGCCGGAGCAGGCAGAAGCCCCACCTGAACAGCCCCAGGAAAACGACTGCCAGGAATCAGGGGAAGAACCTCATGGTGAGGAACATAAGGGGGAGCCTGAGGAAGGAGAGAATTCTCCTGCGCCCCCTCAAGGCCAGGACGTGGTTTTCGCTGTGGGCCAGCCTTTTGCCGTCCGGCGTATTACCCACGGGCGGGACCGCATTTTGCACAAAGGCTCCGGCCGTCGCTCGCGCACCAGGACGGCTACCAGGGCAGGCAGGTATGTCCGGGCGACTGCCTGGCTACAAAATAACGACCTGGCCTTTGACGCTACCTTAAGGGCGGCGGCCCCTCATCAGGTTTACCGGGAAAAGAATGGTATGGCCATAGCCATCGAAAAAGAAGATTTTCGTTCCAAAGTACGGGAAAAACGCATCGGCAATTTCCTGCTTTTTGTGGTGGATGCCAGCGGTTCCATGGGAGCCCAGCAGCGGATGGTAGAGACTAAAGGAGCGATTCTTTCCCTCTTGCTGGATGCCTATCAGAAACGGGATAAAATCGGCCTGGTAGCCTTCAAAGGAAAGACAGCCGAAGTACTGCTGCCGCCTACCAACAGCGTGGAAATGGGATACAAACTGCTCCAGGAACTACCTACCGGCGGGCGGACTCCCCTTGCGGCCGGCCTGCTCAAGGCATATGACATCATCAAAACTCATTTTTATAAAGACCCTAACCTTGACCCTCTTTTAATCCTTATTTCAGATGGCCGCGCCAATGTGAGCATAGGTGAGGATAAGCCCCTCCTGGAGGCGCGACGGGTGGCGGAGATAATCCATAACGATGCCAGAATCAAAACTCTGGTGGTAGATGTAGAAAAGGACGGCCTGGTTACTTTTGGCCTGGCCCGGGAACTGGCCGCTGCTTTAGGAGCAGAATATTACCGGATAGACGAGCTAAAAGCCGGCACACTGGTCCAGGTAGTGCGGGAGATGCAAGGTTCCGGCGCTGTGGCGAATTTAAAAGAAATCTGCTAACCCGGGGATCCTTAAACAAAAATTTTTCACGACAGGAGATGAAGTGCGTGCAACCCGAAACTATTATTTACCCCTTTGCCGCCCTTGTAGGGCAGGAAGAAATGAAAAAAGGCTTGCTTTTAAACGCCGTCAACCCCAAACTTTCCGGGATTCTCATTCGCGGGGAAAAAGGAACGGCCAAGTCAACCGCCGTGCGGGCCCTGGCAGCTTTGCTACCGGAGATAGAGGTGGTGGCTGATTGTCCATTTAGCTGTGATCCCGCGGATATTACCACCATGTGTTCAAGTTGTCGCCAGCGGCTAGAGGCCGGTGAAGAACTACCGCGGACCCGGCGGAGAATGCGGGTAGTAGACTTGCCCGTTTCCGCCACCGAAGATCGGGTGGTGGGTACGCTGGACATTGAAAGGGCTATAAAAAAAGGGGAAAAGCATTTTGAACCCGGTGTCCTGGCCCAGGCCAACCGGGGCATTCTTTATGTAGATGAAGTAAACCTTCTCGATGACCATGTGGTGGATGTGCTTCTGGATTCCGCAGCCATGGGTGTAAATACTGTCGAGCGGGAAGGCGTATCCTTCACCCACCCGGCCAATTTCATCCTGGTCGGTACCATGAACCCGGAGGAAGGGGAACTAAGACCCCAGCTTTTAGATCGCTTTGGCCTTTGCGTAAATATCACCGGCATCCTGGAGCCCGGGGAAAGGGTAGAAATCATTAAACGCCGGGTTGCCTTTGAAGAAGATCCGGAAGGGTTTATTGCCCGGTGGGAAGGGGAGCAGGAAAAGCTACGCCGGCAAATTTTGACGGCTATAGAGATTTTACCGCAAGTAGAAATGCCGGAGGAAATCCTTTATCTCATTGCGAAGATCGCCATTGAAATGGGTGTAGACGGCCACCGGGCCGACCTGGTGATGATGAAGGCAGCCAGAACTATGGCTGCCCTGGACGGGCGTACCGAGGTAATACCCGACGATGTCTACGCCATAGTAAACCTCGCCCTGCTCCACCGCATGCGCCGCCAGCCGTTCCAGGAGATGCATGTCGACCAGGCGAAACTCCGGGAGGTACTTGTAAAGTGATTGAAATCCAGGGGCTTGCCAAGCATTATGGCAATATTGTGGCCGTAGCCGGACTGAACCTCCAGATCAAAAGCGGGGAAATCTTTGGTTTACTCGGCCCCAATGGTGCCGGCAAAACTACCACTGTGAGGATGCTGACTATGCTAACCAGGCCCAGCAGCGGCAGGGCACTGATCAACGGCCACGACGTAACGCGGGATTTAGGTAAGGTGAAACAAGCAATTGGCGTAGTGCCCCAGCAGATGAACCTGGACCAGGAACTTACTGCCCGGGAAAACCTGGAACTGCATGGCCGCCTGCATAAGATGCCCGCTAAAGAGCGGCAAGAAAGGATTAATGAACTCTTAGCTTATGTGGAACTGGAGGAGCGGGCCAATGACCTGGTGAGTAAATTTTCCGGCGGGATGAAGCGCCGGCTGATGATCGCCCGGGCGCTGATGCACCGGCCGCGCGTCCTTTTCCTGGACGAGCCGACGGTGGGTCTTGACCCCCAGACCCGCCGTAAAATCTGGGATTTAATCCGGCGGATGAATAGCGAGGGCATGACCGTACTTTTAACAACCCATTATATTGAAGAAGCCGAGATGCTCTGCCACCGGGTAGGCATTATGGACCGGGGCCAATTAATTGCCCTGGGTACACCCGCAGAGCTGAAACAAAAAGTAGGGGAAGTGGCCGTGGAATCCTTTGAAGGTACGGAGACAGGGTATAAACTCTTCTCCTGCCGGGAGGAGGCCCTGGATTATGCTCGCAAAGTAACAGGCAATGTTTTAATTCGCGATACTAACCTGGAAGACGTTTTTATTGAGTTAACAGGGCGGAAGGTGAATGATTGAGATGGATTTTTATACGGTCTTCTGGCGGGAAATGATTGTCCTCAAGCGTACTTTTTATAAGTTTTTTGCTTCGCGGTTGGTGAGCCCCTTCCTGTACCTGGTGGCTTTCGGGTGGGGCCTGGGCCGGGGCATTCGCATAGACGGGGGTAATTACCTGGAATTTGTCGTACCCGGCATTATCGCCCTTTCGGCCATGAATACCAGCTTTAACGCCGTAGGCATTTCCCTGAACATCAGCCGCTTATACTATAAAACCTTAGAAGAATACCTGATCGCTCCCTTAAGCGCCGGCTCCTTCGTTTTAGGCAACGTCCTGGCTGGTACGGTGCGCGGCCTGATTGCTTCTTTGATTATCCTGGGCCTGGCGTTTTTATTCGGAGCGAGATTAGCCATCAACGGCTGGTTTTTCGTGATAATAATTTTAACCTGTTTTCTTTTTGCCGCCTTAGGAGTGGTGGCGGCCATGACCATCAACTCCCATGAGGATATGTCCAACTTCTCTACTTTTGTTATCTTGCCCATGTCTTTTTTGAGCGGCACCTTTTTCCTGCCGGACCGCCTGCCCCGGGGCGTGGCTTATCTCATTGAAGCCTTACCCTTGACCCATACCAGTTATGCTTTGCGGGCCCTGGCCCAGGGCCAGGGACTCCTGCCCGTCTCCCTGGCAGTGCTGGCTGGTTATGCAGCCCTATTGTTCATTGCTGCAGTGGTAGCCGTGCAGAAGGTACGATAAGGTTTTAATCGGCCAGCTTTTAAGCCAGGGAAACAAATGGTACAATACCATTAAAGGAAATGTCCCAGGAGGGATGAAACATGGCCGTTAACGAGGTTAAATTTACTTACGAGGACTATTGCCAGCTACCGGAGGACAAAAGGTACGAGCTCATCGGGGGGAAGCTGTATATGGTGCCGGCACCAAGTGTCATCCACCAGATGGTTTCCGGGAACCTGGAGTTTATTTTACGCCAGCATGTGGAAGAACAAAAGATAGGAATAATTCTCCACTCACCTATTGATGTTTATTTAACACCGGAAGATGTTGTCCAGCCAGATATCATTTTCATTAGTAACGAAAGACGGGCCATCATCACTGAAGCCAATATCAAAGGCGGGCCGGACCTGGTAATTGAAATTCTCTCCCCTTCTACCGCTGAGCGGGATCAAGTAATCAAAAAAAAGTTATATGCCGCCCACCAGGTGCGGGAGATATGGTTTGTCCACCCTGTGGCCCAGACCATCGAAGTTTGCACTTTTACTCCTGAAGGAGATAAAAGAGAGCTCTACACCCGGCGAAGTAATAAACCTTTTACTTCCACAGTTTTACCCGAGTTGGATTTAGATTTAGACCGGGTTTTTTAAGTTTTTAAGTACATGATTAAGCCATTCGCCTTATGTTTAATTACGGTTACGGTGGAATTCCTGTTGAAAGGGATATTCTGGGTTTTATAAAGTAGGGGTTTTTTATTAGGAAAAGACTTATAACAAAAAGTTATAATGCGTATACAGGGTATCGCGGTTAAAAAAAGAATATTATATGACAGCAGGGGAGTCCTGCCGGAAAATAACCCGGCTCTTCCAACCGGGATAGGGAGCGTCAGGGATTAGCGCATGATTTACCTGAATAATGCCGCCACCTCCTGGCCCAAGCCTGAGGCCGTTTACCAGACGGCTGACGTGTGCTTGCGGCAATTGAGCGGCAGCGTGAACCGCGGAGCTAATAAGGGGGCACTGGACGCCGGCCGGGCAGTCCTGGAAACGCGGGAACTGCTGGCAGCTCTTTTCGGCATCCGGGAGCCGGAACAGATAGTCTTCACGGTCAATGCTACCGCAGCCCTGAACCTGGCCATCCAGGGACTGCTGGAACCCGGGGACCATGTCATTATCAGCAGCATGGAACATAATGCCGTGGTCCGGCCCTTATACGCCCTGAAAAACAGGGGGGTGGAATTTACCATCGTTAACTGCGCCGCCGATGGCACCCTGGATCCCCTGGCGGTGGAAAAAGCAATCCAATCGCGCACCAGGCTGATCTGCCTCACCCATGCTTCCAATGTTACCGGTACCATTATGCCCATTCATGAAGTGGGAGAGATCGCCCGCCGCCACCACCTCCAGTACCTGGTAGATACGGCCCAGACGGCCGGGGAAATTCCCGTAGATGTAGAAACGGCCGGGATTACCCTGCTGGCCTTTACCGGCCATAAGGGGTTAATGGGCCCTCCCGGGACCGGCGGCCTTTATATCCGCTACCCGGATACCGTCAGGCCGTTGCTTTATGGTGGTACGGGAAGCAAATCGGAGTTATTTAGCCAGCCGGAAATCATGCCGGACAAATTTGAAAGCGGCACTATCAATGCCCCGGCCATTGCCGCCCTAGGGGCGGGGGTAAGATTTATCCAGGAAACCGGGCTAGAGAAGATCCGCCGGCATACCCGGGAGCTGACAGGCCTGCTTTTAGAGGGCTTGCAGCAAATCCCGGAAGTGACTGTCTACGGCCCTGCGGAGCCGGAAAGGCGGGTACCGGTGATATCAATCAATATCCGGGGTATCTCGGCAGGGGAGGCCGGCGCCTGGCTGGCGGATCATTATGAAATTGCAACCCGTTCGGGTCTCCACTGCGCCCCCCTGGCCCACCAGACCACCGGTACCCTGACAACAGGTACCTTGCGGCTGAGCCCGGCGTACTTTAATACCCCGGCCGAAATCGAGACCACCCTGGCTGCCGTGCGGGAACTGGTAGGGGTGCTGCGGGATGCCTGACGAGCTGGTGTTGCTGACCTTTCCTTCCACCCATTATGCCCTGAAGGCGGAAAAGACCGTCCAGGGAGCCGGACTTCAAGGGCGGCTCATACCCATGCCCCGGGAGCTGAGTTCCTTGTGCGGCCTGGCCCTGGAGCTGGAGCCGGAAATAAGCGTGCACGCCCTGGCCCTTCTCCAGGCAGCAGGCGTCAGGCTGGAAAAAAAGGTGAAGGTACTCAAAGACCGCGGTTGCATCCGGGTAATAGAGGCAATTGAGAAATATGAAGCAGACGATTTACGGGAAGCCGGAGAGAAGGAATAGTAATGTTTACTTTACGGGACGTTACCTTCGGGTATATAGAGGCCAGGCCCGTCTTAAAGGACATCAGCCTCCACGTGGAGGAAGGCCAGTTTATCTTGTTGCAAGGGCCATCCGGCAGTGGCAAGTCGACCCTGCTGCACCTGCTGAACGGGCTGGCGGTTCCCCAGCGGGGGGAAGTGCTGTTTAAGGACAGGCCCCTGGCCAGTTACGATGCCACCTGGCTGCGGCGGCGTGTCGTGTACCTGCAGCAGACGCCGGTGATGCTGGACGCTTCGGTACGGGAAAACCTGCTGCTGCCTTTCCGTTTCAGGTCAGCCCGGGGAGAGCGGCTGCCCACCGAGGACCTCCTACAGGATTATTTGCATACATTTTTACTGGGTGAGATCTCCCTGGAGGCCAATGCCAGGGAGCTTTCTGTGGGCCAGAAGCAGCGGCTGGCTCTCATCAGGGCGCTGCTGCTGGCGCCGGAAGCCCTGCTCCTGGATGAACCCACTGCTTCCCTGGATCGCGAGTCACGAGAAATTGTAGAGGCTCGGGCCGAAGCTTTAAACGCCGAACAGGGAGTAACCGTTATTATGATCAGCCATACAGACTATGTCCCCCGGCTGGTAAAGCCCCGCGTCCTGGTCCTGGAGCATGGCACCCTGCGGGAGGTGGCAGCATGAACGCTATTGACATTGGCCCCCTGCAACTGGTCTTCTCCCTGGGCTTTGTCCTCCTGGCGGGGGTCAGTTCCCTTATCCTGAACCTGAACCTGCACCGGGACATTGCCTGGGGCACAGTGCGTACCATCACCCAGCTCTTCCTCATGGGTTATCTTTTGAAGTATGTATTCCAGCTCCAGTCGGCCTGGATGGTGTTATTAATCTTCGCCGGCATGATCTTTTTTGCCGCCAGGATTATTGCCGGCCGGGTCAAAGTCAGGAACATCCCCTTTATTACCCCGACCATTATTTCCATGTTTATCAGCTATATGCTGGTTACCTTTGTGGTCACGGCCGTGATTGTCAGAGTGAAACCCTGGTATGAACCAAGCTACTTTATCCCCCTGGGGGGCATGATTGTCGGTAACTCCATGAATGCCATTGCCATTACCCTGGAACGCCTTTTCGGTGACCTGCGCAAACAGCGGGAGATCATTGAAATGTACCTTTCCCTAGGCGCCGATTACCGGGAGGCTTCGGCCGACATTCTCCGCCAGGCCATCAGCGCCGGGATGATCCCTTCCATTAATTCCATGATGGGTGTTGGCATCGTTTTCCTGCCAGGTATAATGAGCGGGCAGATTATTGCCGGGGCCAATCCGGTGGTGGCCGTCAAGTACCAGATTGTGGTGATGCTAATGCTGGTGGGTTCCACGGCTCTGGGGAGCATCCTGGTGACCTATCTGGTCCGGCGTCGCTGCTTTACGCCCGATCACAGGCTGCTGGTCCCTGCTGAAAGATGAAACTTAAAGCTGACAGGAAAGCCGGTCCTGAGTTGTGCTCAGGACCTTTTAAATTTATACCATCGTGGCGTTGCTACACCTCTTCTAAGCAAAAATTTTTTCCTTCCCGGTTTAAAGGGTAAGGGTAACACCGGCCCGGCGGGCGGCATAGCCTGATATCAGAAAGTTGCCCGCCGGCAAGGGATTGCGTGGCAAGCAAAAATGTGGGTTGCTGGCAATTCCAGGTCATTCCCGGCAAGGAAGCCGGGCTATATCAGGTATCAGGTAAGAAGAGGGGAGTGCCAATGAGTACGATCACTAGCCTCAGCAACCTCAGGCCGGGCAGTTCCGGCGAAGTAGTTTCCTTACAGGCCCGGGGCCTGACCCGGCGCCGCCTCCTGGATCTCGGGCTGGTACCGGGCACCAGGGTGGTGGCCTTACGCCGCAGTCCCAGTGGTGACCCTACGGCCTTTTTTATCCGCGGGGCGACCATTGCCCTACGTCGGGAAGAAGGCCGGCAGGTCCTGGTGCGGCAAGTGTAAGGCAGGAGGGTGGCCGGAATGGGACTAACAAACCAGGCAACAGGCTTTCGTACTTTACGGGAAAACTTTCTCCCGGCCAGAACCGGCGGCTACCTGGTAGCCCTGGCCGGGAATCCCAATGCCGGCAAGAGCACGATTTTTAATGTCCTCACGGGCTTAAGGCAGCACACCGGCAACTGGCCGGGGAAAACAGTCCTGCAGGCCCGGGGCAAATTTACCCACCAGGGCCATATCTTTACCCTGGTGGACCTTCCCGGTACGTACTCCTTACTGGCTAATTCCGTCGAAGAACAGGTGGCCCGGGATTTTATTTGTTTCGGCAGGCCCGATGTCACGGTGGTGGTCGTCGATGCCACCTGCCTGGAACGCAACCTCAACCTGGTCCTCCAGGTAACAGAAACGACTACCGCGGTGGTAGTTTGCTTGAATCTCATGGACGAAGCACGGCGGAAAAATATTGTGATTGACGTACCCCTCCTGGCCGGCGAACTGGGGGTACCGGTGGTACCGACGGCTGCCAGAAACGGTGAGGGTCTTGCCCGGTTGAAAGATGTCATTGCTGCCGTGGCTACAGGTGCGATGCGCCCGGTTCCCACACCTATAATTTATGATAAAGATATTGAAACGGCCGCCAGCCAGCTGGCAAGGCAATTGCAGCCGCTTTTAAGGGGCCGGCTCAATGCCCGGTGGGTGGCCCTACGCCTGCTGGAAGGCGACGCAACTCTGTTACAAGGAATACAACAATTTTTAGGTGTCGACTTATCTGAGCCCGGGATAAAGCTACAGGTAAAAGAGGTGCTGGCATAATGACTGGCCAGAAAACCCCGGTACTTAGTGAGGCCCGGCGCCTGGCCGGTGACCTGGAGGATTCCTGCCGCGACCGGATTGTGGCGGCCCTTTACGCCCGGGCGGAAGCCATAGCTTCCCGGGCCGTCAAGAAGGCACCTGCGCCGCAGCGGGATCTTGACTGGCGGCTGGATGCCATTTTAACCTCCAGGCTCTGGGGATACCCTATCATGCTGGCTTTGCTGGCCTTTGTCTTCTGGCTGACTCTAAAGGGGGCCAATTACCCCTCCGCGCTGCTGGCCGGCTTACTTTTTGCTTTCCAGGATATACTTACCAGCTTATTCCACCGGCTGGGTGCCCCTGACTGGTTACATGGCATCGTGGTCCTGGGCATGTACCGCACCCTGGCCTGGGTGGTTGCCGTCATGCTGCCGCCCATGGCCATCTTTTTCCCCCTGTTTACCCTCCTGGAGGACCTGGGTTACCTGCCGCGCATTGCCTTTAACCTGGACAATTTCTTTAAAAAGGCCGGCGCTCATGGCAAGCAGGCCTTAACCATGTGTATGGGCTTCGGCTGCAATGCTGCCGGCGTCGTTGGCTGCCGCATCATTGATTCCCCCAGGGAACGGCTGCTTGCCATCCTGACCAACAATTTTTCCCCCTGCAACGGTCGTTTTCCCACGCTAATTACCCTGGCCGCTATCTTTATGGGCGGTTTGCTCACCACGGCGTCCGGGGCAGTGGCAGCAACCCTCACCGTGGCCGGGATTATCTTGCTGGGTATTGTACTTATGTTTTTTACTTCCTGGTTGCTCTCCCGGACCCTCCTGAAAGGCGTACCCTCATCCTTTACCCTGGAATTGCCACCATACCGGCCGCCCCAGGTGTTACGGGTAATCACCCGCTCCGTCCTGGACCGGACCCTCTATGTGCTGGCCAGGGCTGTCCTGGTGGCCGCTCCGGCCGGAGCCTTTACCTGGGTCCTGGCCAGTGTCCACCAGGGCGCTTTCAGTATTATCGACCACCTGGCCGGCTGGCTGCAGCCCTTAGGAAAAACTGTGGGCCTGGATGGCTACATCCTCCTGGCCTTCATCCTGGGCCTGCCGGCCAATGAGATCGTTATCCCCATCCTGTTGATGAGTTACCTCTCAACAGGCATGCTCACTGAGGTAGATAGCCTGGCCGCGCTGGGAGAAGTCCTGGTGCTACACGGGTGGACCTGGATTACCGCCCTTAATGTCATGCTCTTTTCCCTGATGCACTGGCCCTGCGGGACCACCCTGCTGACCATTTATAAAGAAACAAAAAGCCTTAAGTGGCCCCTCCTGGCGGCTGTAATTCCGACGGCCATGGGCCTTGTTACCTGCTTCCTGGTAAAGCTGCTGGCAGGTCTATTAGGAGCCAAACTTGGGGGTTAACGCTCCCTAGTCGCTGCTGTGGCGGAACAGCCAGGCCCTGAGGTCCTCCAGTTTTTCTCCTTCCGGGTACTTGTTAAGCCGGTTCATGGTCTGGAGTTCTTCTAGGCACTCGGGATGGGTACGAAAATACTGGACCAGGTTGCGGAACAGGCACATGGTAGGCGGCGTGATGTAATGCTCAATGCCTTCTACCTGTTCTTCCACCCCTACCCGGGCGTTGAGGAGGGTTAAAAACTCTTTGAGCATGGCATCGCGCCAGACGAGGAAATATCCCAGCCGCTTCCCTTTATCGGTGAGGGCAATATGCCGGTACTTTTCGTACTGGATAAAACCCTCTTCATGGAGCTTTTGTATCATCCTGGTCACGGATGAAGGCTGGACGTTCAGGGCTCCGGCCAGGTCGACCGCCCGAACATAACCTTTTTCCTGGATTATCCTGTAGATCATCTCCAGGTAATCTTCCATGCTTTCTGTTAACATGGCTCTCCCTCCCGGAAGTTTCTTGCCTGCTAAACTTTATGCCGGAAGGCACAGTTTTTTGTCCGGACTAAAAGGCCATGGTACAGTAAGCTGACCGCAGCTACAAAACCAAAAAATAAGCCGGTTTATGACCGGCTATAGATCATCCTGCAGGTTTAAACGGGCTTTCCGATCGCCTTCCCCGGCCAGGGCCTTTTCACCAGCCTTGACCAGCTTGCGCACCATATTGCCGCCGATTTTACCGGCTTCCCTGGTGGTTAATTCATCACCTGCGCTGGCTAGGTCATCATCCAGGCCCAATTCTTTGGCCGTTTCCCACTTTAATTTGTCGAGCTGTCTTTCCGTCCGCAGCCGATCATTATCCTTTTTGTGGCCCATTTTAATCACCCCCGCAATATTGTGCCGGTACAGGCAGGGAATTATGTGCCTGCTAACAGTGGATTCGCCCTTTAATGTTGCGTATTTTAGCTACCAGGAGCAGCAAGGCCGGGTAGATCAGGTAAGCAGGGAGGAAATAAAACGGGAAGGCGCGACCGGCAAAGATTAACATTTGGGAAAAATTTTCATAGAGGCTCATGGTTAAAAAGGTTAGCAGAAGGCCTGTCGGCAGCACGAGGGGGCGGTAATCCCGGAGGCCTAAAAGTTGGGCCGTGCCCAAGGTAAAGGTATAGTAGACAATAGTTAGTTTCAATAAAATGGTAAAGCTCCAGACGAAAATGATGACCGGTTCCAGGCGTTGCAAAAAGTCGCCAATATTTATCATCTGGATGGCTATAAGGCTGGGGAAATTAATACGCGCCGTTTCGGATGCGCCCAGGACGATGATGTTACGTACCAGTACCAGCGTAGTGAGCAATGTTGCTATGATTACGGCCCGGGCGAAGGGAGCAAAGCTTTTTTTGGGTTCGGTTAAAAAAGGTAATAGAACCAAAAAGAAGACGGTTTCGCCAAAGGGAAAGACAAAGGCCGGGTAGACCCCACGCAGGACAGGCAGCGGCCCCCTTTCCATAACCGGGAGGAGGGCTTCCCAGTGAACCAGTCCCGGGACAGATACAGCCAGGGCGGTGAGAACTAAAATGGCAACGATAATAAAAGGAAGTAGCAGTTCACCAATCCGGGCCGGGACTTCTATCCCCAGGCGAACGGCGTAGGCAGCCAGGCCGGCAAAAACCCCGGCAACGATTTCCATTGGCGTTTGGGGCAAAACGATCAGCTTGTATAAATCAACAACGTTACGCAAAACCAGGGCCGCCAGGTGCAGGGCGTACCAGAGAAAAATAATATTCAAGCAGGTTCCCAGCCATCGCCCCAAAACCCGGGAGGCATATTGCACCGGTGATTCTCGCGGGAAGCGGCGGCCGAGGGCAGTATAGCAATAGGCCGCACCCAGGCCCAGGGTTCCCGCTAGAAGATAAGATATCCAGGCGTCCTGTTTGGCCGGCCCGACAGGGACGATCAGGGTAGAGGTACCAATAAGGAACCCGGTAACCAGCATAAAAAATTGCCAGAGAGATATCCTGCCTTTTTCACCCACGGTTATTCCTCCTGGCGACCGGTCAGTATTTCCTATTAATATTTCCACTTGAAGGGAAAATATACTACTGCTCTTGACCACCTTACCAGGTTTTATAAATTTCTGTCTCTAGCGTATATTATGCTGATATTACAAGCTATTCCATATCGAGGCGTTCCTGGTATATAAAGCCCTAATGGGTTTCATACTAGTTCCATCAAGTGCCAAGTTTTTGACTAGAGAAGGTGCTGGCTTTGCTCTGGATATGGCACCGTTTATGGCGCCAAGTCACCCCCGGCAAGCAAACTTCAAACGAACACGACCTGCCGATAACTACCAGGCTTGAAGCTAACATTGATTACCTTAAAAAAACCTTTGGCCAGAGTGAAGATCTGGTGATTAGAGAGATAGAACTGCCAGGTAACAAACTGGCGCTGATTTACCTGGAAACCCTGATCGACCGGGATGTAGTCCAGCGGGATATCCTGCGTTCCCTGTTAGCCTTGCAGGCAGTATCGCTACCGGGGGACGAGGCAAAATTTAGCCGGTTGATCCGTGCCAGGTTAACCATCGGCGATCTTCAAGAAGAGCGGCTGTGGTCAAAGATAATCGCCGGCTTGCTGGACGGCAAGGCAGTTTTAATAGTTGAAGGTTACAACCGGTGCCTGCTGCTCAGTATAGAAGGTTGGGAAAAAAGGCCGGTAGAAGAACCTGTCAATGAAGTTAGTATCCGTGGCCCCCGCGAGGGATTTGCTGAAAATTTAGCAACGAATATCTCTCTCATCAGGCGGCGGCTGCGTGCGCCCGAGCTTCGTTTTGAAGCTATGAACCTGGGCCGGCGCACCCACACCAAGGTGGTTATCTGTTACCTGGAAGGACTGGTATTAAGGGGAATTCTTGAAGAACTCCGCCGCCGGTTGCAGCGCATTGATATTGACGGTATCCTGGAAAGCGGCTATATTGAGGAACTTATTGAAGACGCTCCCCATTCTCCCTTTCCCCAGCTTAACCGCACGGAGAGGCCGGATAAACTGGTTGCCGATTTATTAGAAGGCAGGATAGCCGTCCTGACTGACGGTACACCCTTTGCCCTGATCCTCCCGGGCAGCCTGGTATCCCAGTTGCATGCCCCGGACGATTATTATGAGCGCTGGCCTTTAAGTATAGGGGTTCGCCTGTTCCGCTTTTTAGGAATATTTATCGCCCTGCTACTACCGTCCCTTTATGTAGCTTTGACTACCTTTCACCAGGAAATGATTCCTACTCCCCTGGCAATTTCTATCGCTGCCCAGCGTGAACTGGTGCCGTACCCGGCCGTTGTTGAAGCTTTAATCATGCAGGTACTCTTTGAAATTCTCATTGAAGCCGGCATAAGGTTGCCCCGGGCCATTGGCCCGGCGATCAGCATCGTAGGAGCCCTTGTTATCGGTGAAGCAGCCGTCCGGGCGGGGCTGATGTCGGCGGCAATGGTTATTGTTATTGCAGCTACGGCCATCGCTTCGTTTACTATACCTACTTTTGGCCTCAGCCAGGCCGTGAGGATGCTCCGCTTGCCGATGGTTTTTTTAGCCGGTTTTTTGGGCCTGCTTGGCATTTTTGCCGGCTTGCTGGTAATTTTAATCCATCTGGTGAGTCTGAGGAGTTTTGGTGAGCCTTATCTCAGCCCCCTGGCACCATTTATCTGGGAAGCGCAAAAAGACCTGGTGGTCAGGGTGCCCTGGTGGGCCATGCTCTGGCGGCCCGTACTCACCGGCTGGCGAGATTTGAGGCGTATAAAACCAGGCCGGCACCCTTTTATTACAGCTAGAGATAAAAATGCTCGTGATGAACTGGAAACGCAGTTGGGTGAAGGCAATGGGAAAAGCGTTACAGGCAGGAAAAAGAGGAGAAAAAAGATGGGGAAGCTGGCGAGGAAGAGATAAATTAACTGCCCTTATGGCATTTAATGGCGAGATCGACTGGGAAGTGGTATATTGGTTTCTAAAGCCGGGTGCAATTATTTTTTATACGTAACCCTTGGCCTGGTAGCCCTTTTGATGGCCCTGTTCTTGAGCGGCTGCTGGGATCGCCGGGAGATAAATGAACTGGCCTTCCTGTCCAGCATGGCGGTAGACCTGGCAGGAGAGCAGCGTATTTTAACCTATGAATTCGTCCGACCAGGTGCTACCGGTGGGGGTGAAAGGGGAGGAGGGGGAACTTTACCTCATCGCCAGGCCACCCTCCGCAGTGGCAGGGGAGAAACCCTTATATCCGCCTGCCGGCAAATTACCACCGGCCTCCCCCGCCGGGTTTATCTTGCCCATACTAACGCGGTACTGGTAGGAGAAGAAATGGCCCGCCAGGGCCTGAGAGAGTTACTCGATTTTATTGACCGGCATCCGGAATTGCGCCGCACGACCTTGATTATGCTTACCCGGGGGCCGTCACGGGAGGTATTAATAAAAGCTCAGGGGGACATAGAAACAACCCTGGGCAAGGAAATAAGCGGTCTCCGCAAGTGGGTGCAGAGCAGTGGTTACGGTTTTATTCCTAATGTTAACGACGTTTTTTTTGATTTAACCAATGGAGCGGGAACCACTGTCCTGCCGGTACTGGAGCTCAGTCCCCAGCCGTTCCCGCCCCTTATTGGCACGGGTGCGTCGTCAAGCAGCGGTGGTTCCCGGGAAACCGGGGGGACAACTGGACGGGTAGAGGAACCTAGAACGGTAAGGACGGTGCGCCTCAACGGCGCCGGCATTTTTTACCACGACAAACTGGTGGAGTGGCTGGATAAATATCAGGCCCGCGGCTGGGCCTGGGTGCGCAATAAAGTGAGACGGGCCGTACTGGCGTTACGTTGCCAGGAAAATAATACCAAGGTTGCCGTAGATATAACTGAAGCCCACGCAGATGTCAGCGTCGACATGCAAGGGGGCCAGCTCCAGGGTAAGATCAAGCTAAGGGTGGAGGGCGAGCTTCTGGAACAGCAGTGCAACCTGGACTTTACCAGGGAAGAGGCCATTAAATCGCTAGAAAGCCAGATGGCAGCTCGGATTACGGCTGAAATTAGCAGTGCCCTCAATCAGGCTAAGATGGTGGGAACTGATGTTTTCGGCTTTGGCAGCGCCCTCCATCGCCAACAACCTGAACTGTGGCGCCAGCTACAAGGACGCTGGAACGAAGAATTTAAAAAGCTGCCTGTTACCATCAATGTCGAAGCTAAATTAAGACGTACTGGGATGACAGGTCGTCCCTGGCAGCCCGGGGCGCGCTAGTAGTTAAAGCAACGGGCTCCCTTCTGAGACTTGCTATGTAAGGAGTGCCTTAATGGCAGGTTTGTTCATTTTAGTGGTTGTATATACCATTATTTTTCTCCTGGATGTCCCGCCCCTGGTCCGGCGCCGGGCCTGGCGGGAATTACTCGCTTTTGCCGTCCTCTCCCTCATGGGGCTGGCCCTGGGGATTCCCTGGTCCCTGGGGCATAAAATATTCTTTCCTTCGGAGGCACTCATAAAATTTTTTGAGCCGCTGGCCCGGTTGGTCCTGGGCCCCCAGGAATAAGAATGGATGCTGAAAAGAGGTTACAGGTTCCGGTTTTCTGGTAGTATGGTAAAATATTTTATGTTGGGGAACAAAACAAATAAAGGAGTAGGAAAATGAACCAGGATTCCCTTCAACCAGTGGTAGAGCTGGCTTCTTACAGCAATAACAATCTTTCCTGGAGCCCAGAGCTTTGTCTCGATCTCCTGGTGTAAAGCATTTCCCGGGCTCAATTTTGGCCTTAGCGAGGAGTGAATGGTATTACTAATGGTAAAACCCAGGCCACCTGTAAAATGGGCGGGGGGAAAAGGGCAGCTAGTACCGCAATTTGAACGCCTTTTCCCGGAAAAGTTTAACCTTTATTTAGAACCGTTTGTAGGTGGTGGAGCCGTATTTTTTCACTTAATGCCCCCCAGAGCCGTACTTATCGACAACAACCCGGAACTGATTAATTTTTATCTGGTAGTGCGGGATAGTTTAGCTCTTTTGCTCGCCGACTTAAAAAAGCACCGTAACGACAGGGAGTATTACTATGCCATCCGGGCGCAAGACCCGGAACACTTGGATAAAGTAAGCCGGGCCTCCCGTTTTCTTTATTTAAACAAAACGGCCTATAATGGTCTGTGGCGGGTCAACCGCCAGGGCAAATACAACGTCCCTTTTGGCCGGTACAAAAACCCGAAGATAGTAGATGAGGAGAACCTCCGTGCTGTCAATGCCGCCCTCCAACGGGCAAAGATTATCCCCGGGGATTTTAGCGAAGTTTTACATTATGCCCGTCCGGGTGATTTTGTGTACTTTGACCCTCCCTACCATCCCGTGTCAGAAACGGCTTACTTTACAAGCTATACTTCGGAATCCTTTGGCAAAGAAGATCAGGAGCGGCTGGCCGAGATCTTTAAGCTCCTTGATAGGAGAAATTGTCTGGTGATGCTCAGTAATTCTGATACTCCTTTTATCAGGGAGCTTTATAGTGGCTATGATATTACAGAAGTACATGCCCGGAGGGCCATAAGCTGCCGCGCCGACAGGCGCGGACCGGTAACTGAACTGGTAATCAGGAATTACAGTTAAGGAGTAATGGCCAATTAGGGGCCGTTATTGCCCGAACAAATATTACCTACACCAAAGGCAAACACATAGCGACAGGTTTAATTGGTAACGCTGGTCCTGGTGCGAGCTAATAGCTAAGCTAGGGCTCATGTCGCGGCGAAGTTGAATGTTAATAGTTCTATTCAAAGAAAAAATGAATAATCTTTCCTATGGGGGTGTTGGACGTGAATCCCCTTAGCTTCGCCTTGCTAGGAGCCCTTTGCTGGGGTATAGCTCCGCTTTTTGGTAAGGTTGCTTTACTGGATGTATCCGCCGCGGCGGGATTAATAGCCCGTACCTTTCTGGCCGGGGGGCTGGTAGCTCCATGGGTAATTTACAGGGGGGGCCTGGGCTATCTTTTGTCTATACCCCTCAAATCCTGGTGTTTCCTCACTGCCGAAGCTTTCTTTACTGCTGTGGCTGGTGACCTGGCCTATTACTCCGCCTTAAAACATGGCCAACCGGCTGAAGTAAATTTAATTATCAGTATCTCTCCCTTTATTACCCTTATCCTGTCAGCACTTATTTTTGCCGAAGAAATTAGCTGGAATAAATTGCTGGGCGGTTTGTTCATTTGTCTGGGGGTTTTTCTGGTAGGACTGGTGGGAAGGTGACCGACCACCTGGCGAGGGGTGTAACCCTTTGCGTATTATTTACCTGATATTATTTATTATTGCCGGGTTGCTGCTAACCTGGCTATGGTTAGACTGGTCTAAAGGCCGGCAGGTGATCCATTCTATACCCTCAGGTTCGTCGCAATATAAAACGGAAAACGTTGTCTCGGGTAAAGAAACGCTGCCCTGGGCCGGGAACAGGGAGGTAGAAGAACTTTTAAGAAAGTATGACACCCCTGTTCTCATGGCCTCCTATCACGCCAGTTTACCCGACCCCATTCTCTGGGAAGCATACAATGTGGCCCTGGCTACCGACAGGCTTGCCGGCACCGTTCTTAAACCCGGGGAAATTTTTTCGCAGAATAAACTTTTAGGACCATATACCAAAGCCCGCGGTTACCGCGATGGTCCCATGTTTGCCGGTAATAAAATCATTCCCAGCGAGGGCGGTGGGGTTTGTAAAATTGCCTCGGTCTTATACAACGTAGCCATCCTGGCCAACCTGGAAATCATTGAGCGTTACCCCCACTCATTAACAGTGCCTTACGTACCACCAGGTCAGGATGCTACGGTTGCCTATGGCACCTATGATTTTCGCTTTCGCAACAATACCACCAGCCCCCTGGTCATCTGGGCTGATACTTATGGCGATACCCTCTACATTGCCTTTTACGGACGGGAAAAGCCACCCAGGGTAACCTGGCACCATGAAATTCTAGGGAAAACTGAAAGCTGGACGGAATATAAATACAATCCTTCCTTACCCCCCGGGACAGAAAAGGTAATTTTTCCCGGCCAGGATGGTATTACCGTTCGTTCATGGGTTACCATTGAACAGCCAAATGGTAAAATTATCCGCAAAGACCTTGGCATTAGCCGCTATCAGCCCAGCCCTTGCCTTGTAGAACGGGGCCCCTCAATTAAGAAATAATTACCCACCAGCTGGTGGAAAAAATTACCTTGACGTGCCAGGGGTGAGCGGCTATAATAATGTTTAATAAAACTGGATATGGCAAATAGGTGCCCTACGTGTGGGGAGAATAGGGAATCGGGTGCGAGTCCCGAGCGATCCCGTCACTGTGATCGGGGAGCAAGCCGGAAACAGCCACTGTTACTCAAGCTTGACCAGGCGAAGGGTAATGGGAAGGCTCCGGGGAGCGAAGATCCGTCAGCCAGGAGACCTGCCTATTTGCGACGTGTTCACCTTCGCGAGAAAGGGGAACCGTTGGGGATGATGGTAAAGTCCCCAGCCGGGTTTAGTTGCGGCTGGGGACTTTTTATATCTTCAAGGGAAGGAGAGGAGAAGGTTGACCCTGTTAAACTCTGCCTTAGAGGGTATAATCACCCCGGCCATGGAACAGGTGGCAGCGCAGGAAGGAGTTACTCCTGAATTTGTCAGGCAGGGAATAGCTGAGGGTACCATCGTTGTACCTCACAACATGCTCCGCCGCAATAGGGTCCCGGTGGGGATAGGTACTGGCTTACGCACCAAGGTCAGCGCCAGCGTTGGTTTATATGGGGATAAGAGTGATCTTGCTGAGGAAGTAAAGAAAATCAAAATGGCTGTGGCAGCAGGAACTGATGCGATTATGGATTTGAGCGTCAGTGGGGACATCGATGGCATGCGCAAAGAAGCACTTGCTGCTACACCTACACCGGTAGGAACGCTACCCCTGTATCAGGCCTTGGTCGAGGCAAGGGAGAAATATGGTTCCCCTGTGAAGATGAAGGTTGAGGAACTCTTTGAGGTCATCGAACGCCAGGCTGCTGACGGGATTGACTTTTTGGCCCTGCACTGTGGTACTACCATAAGCGTTGTGGAGCGTGCCCAAAAGGAAGGCCGGGTTGATCCCCTGGTAAGCTACGGGGGTTCACACCTTATTGGTTGGATGCTCTATAACCAGAGAGAAAACCCGCTTTATGAATACTACGAGAGGATTCTCGAGATCGCCAGGCGGTACGATGTAACATTAAGCCTTGCTGACGGTATGAGACCCGGGTGTCTCGCCGACTCCCTGGATGGTCCTCAGGTGCAGGAGCTGGTGGTCCTGGGGGAACTGGTGCAACGGGCCCGGGAAGCAGGAGTCCAGGTGATGGTCAAGGGACCGGGTCACGTACCCCTTAACCAGCTTAAAGCAACCGTTGCCCTGCAAAAGAGTCTTTGCCAGGGAGCCCCTTACTTTGTTTTCGGTCCCGTTGTAACCGACATAGCTGCTGGTTACGACCACATTAACGCTGCCATTGGCGGCGCCTTAAGTGCCTGGGCTGGCGCTGATTTTCTTTGTTATGTAACAGCCTCCGAACACCTTGGTCTCCCTGATAGCTACCAGGTCCGGGAGGGGGTAGTTGCCGCGCGTATTGCCGCCCATGCCGCAGATTTGGCTAAAGGACTGCCTGGTGCTAGAGAGTGGGATCTAGAAATTTCCCGGGCCAGGAAAGAGTTGGACTGGAAAAAACAGATTGCCCTGGCCATTGATCCTGAACGGGCCAGGCAGCTGCGGAAAGAGAGAAGCAATGACGCCTCCTCAGGATGTGCCATGTGCGGGAAATACTGCGCCATGGAGATTGTATCCCAATATTTGGGTACCTCCAGGCAAACCTGTTAAAAAAGAAAGGGTGGAAAAAATGACCCAGGTTTTGGCTGCCCGGGCAGGTAAAATCACACCAGAGATGGAAATGGTGGCCTCCCAGGAAAATTTGGACGTCAAAATTGTCCAGGCGGGAGTGGCTACAGGGAAAATTGTTATTCCCAGAAACGTTAAGCGCAAACATTTTAATCCTTGCGGTATTGGGCAGGGTTTGCGCGTAAAGGTAAATGCCCTCATCGGAACCTCCAGTGACCGTGATGAAAAGGAAATGGAATTAAAGAAGCTCGCCACCGCAGAAGCCGCAGGGTGCGATGCTGTCATGGATTTAAGCACTGGTGGGGACATTGATGGGATGCGGCGGCTCACCCTGGAGAAAGCCAATATTCCTGTCGGTAGCGTGCCAATTTACCAGGCTGCTATTGAAGCAATTGCCAAACGAGGTAGCATTGTTGCCATGACGGCAGACGATATGTTTGCGGCCGTAGAGAAACAGGCGGCAGATGGCGTGGATTTCATGGCCATTCATAGTGCCTTGAACTTCGAAGTCATAAAACGCCTGCAAACAACAGGCCGGGTAACTGATATTGTCAGCCGGGGTGGAGCTTTTTTGACTGGCTGGATGCTTTATAACCAAAAAGAAAACCCCCTCTATGAACAATTTGACCGGCTTCTGGCTATATTGAAAGCATATGATGTTACCCTTAGCCTTGGTGATGCCATTCGCCCAGGCTCTATCGCTGATTCTTTGGACGGGGCCCAGCTCCAGGGAATGATTATAGCTGGCGAGCTGGTGGCCAGGGCCCAGGCGGCCGGGGTGCAGGTTATGGTCGAAGGGCCAGGACACGTACCCATGCACCATGTAGAAGCAACCATTTTATTACAAAAACGTTTATGCCATGATGCACCTTACTTTATTTTGGGAACATTGGCCACAGATGTGGCACCGGGATACGACCATATCACCTCGGCTATTGGCGGAGCTATTGCCGGGGCTGCAGGTGCTGACTTTATCTGTTATGTAACACCGGCCGAGCATCTGGGGTTGCCAACAGAAGAAGATGTCAAAGAAGGGGTTATAGCCGCCCGCATCGCTGCCCATGCGGCGGATCTCGCCAGGGGAGACAAAAGGGCATGGGAAAGAAACTGGCAAATGGCACGCGCCCGGGTAGCAGTTGATCTGGACAGGCAACTTAGCCTGGCCATCGATGGGGAGAGGTTAAAACAGGTAGCCCAAGGGTATGGCCACGAGCACCAGCATTGTGCTGTTTGCGGATCCGAATGCGCCGCGGCGATTGCGGCCAAGTATTTTGGCATATGAAACCTTTGTCTTTTTTAAATCCTGATCCCCAGGAAGCCAGTCCCCAATACCTGGAAGACCTGGCCACGGCATACTGGTTTTCCGAAGCTCTTTTTACAGCGGTTGAGATGGGAATATTTACCTTCCTTGATCCCATGGGAAAGACCATTGCTGAGATTGCCAGGGCGCTGGAATCCGATTGCCAGGGGGTGGAGCGTTTCTTGCAAGCCCTTTGCGCTATAGGCCTTTTGCAGCGTGACGGGCCATTCTTTTTTAATACCAAGATCGCTTCCGCATATCTTGTCAAGGGTAAGAAAGATTATCAGGGTGAGGCCATCCTCTGGCGCAAGTACCTCTCTTCTCCCTGGCGGGACCTCAAGGAATGCATTAAAGCCGGGAGAAGGGTAACTTTTCCCCCGGCCCAGGAGGAGCCAGAACAGCTAATCTATCGTATCCGCAGGTTTATCCGTGCCATGGATTGCGTAGCCAGGACCAAGGTGCGGGAGATTATTCCCATATTCGAGGGGCTTGGCCTCGAGGGGGAGATCCTGGACGTGGGAGCCGGTTCAGGAGCTGTTGCGGCTGCTTTTCTGGAGCGTTTTCCTTCCATGAGGGCTACCCTTATGGACCTACCCGAAGTTTTGGACTATGCTGAGGAGCTGATGCGGGAAAGGGGGCTCACGGGGAGGGTAACTTATTGCCAGGCCAATATACTAGAAGCCTGGCCGGTGAGTAAAGGCTGTTATGATCTAGTAATCTTATCCAACCTTATTCATACCTATGCGGAAAATGAGGTTACCCATATCCTGGCCAGGGCTGCAGAATGCCTGAAAGCCGATGGCTTTTTAGTAATCCACGATTTCTTCCCGGAACATTATCCTGAAAAGGCCGCTCTCTTTGATCTTAACATGTTAATCAATACCTACAACGGCAAGGTTTTTGCGCAAAAGTGGGTCCGCGAAAAAATCGAAAATCACAACCTCTACGTCACCCATCTCATACCTTTGGCAACTGATACAGCCCTCATCATCGGCTCAAAAAATAAAAAAAAGCTGGAAAAACTTAGCCTGGATCCCAAAGCTCGTTTAGTTTCCAGTATTCAAACGCTGGGATTTCGCCAGGTCTGTCTCCTTCCCGTAAAGGATATCCATGTCCCTGAGTGGCCGGAACTCCGCTGCCAATTCGGGTGTGACCTGTACGGGAAACCCCATTGCCCACCAAATAGCCCCTCTCCTCAAAGAACAAGGGATATCCTTAAGGACTATACTCTGGCCTTGCTCTTGGAAGGGGAACCCCCCACCAGGTCTTTCCAGCGTCGTGTCTTACAGGCTGAAAAAGAGGCCTTTAAGGCAGGTTTTTATAAAGCTTTTGCCTTTTGGGCGGGTCCATGCACCCTCTGTGACTCCTGCACCACTAAGAGCATATGTCATAACACCCGGGACGCCAGGCCTTCTATGGAGGGGGCGGGGATCGATGTATTTGAGACTGTCAGGCGAGCGGGACTTTCGCTGCGGACACTAAATAACAAGAATGACTTTGTCAAGTATTTCGCCCTGGTGCTTTTGGAATAAATATGGAGTGAGGTTGGAACATGAAAATCCTTTTACTGGAGCACCCGCGGAGCATCTGCCCCGAACGGTGTAACGATATTGCTAATACACCCCTTTCTTCAAGCCTTCTTACAGGTTATTCAGCCGCAATGTTAAGAGGTGAGGGGCATGAGGTAGAGATTGTGGAAGGATACCTGGATGGGCTCTCTTATAAAGAAATTGAGCAAAGGTTAAGTGCCATGGAACCGGACATCCTGGGTGTCCATATGGTCTATCACTGGAAGAGTGACGTCGAACTCTTTGGTTTTCTGGAGAAGGTGAAACGTGAAGGGTTTTCTCGTTATATCACGGTCTACGGGTTTTATCCAACCTTTGCCTTTGCCGAAATTTTACAAAGGTATTTGGCAATTGATTCCGTCATCATTGGGGAGCCGGAGCTGACTTTTGCCGAGCTGGCCGGGGCACTCTCTTGGGGTGCTTGCCTGGCGGATATTCCAGGCCTTGCCCTGAGGGATAGGTCCGGTAATATTAGTTACCTCCGGCGAAAACCAGTGGAAGACCTGGACCATCTCCCCTTTCCCGTGCGAACGGAGGCCATGTTCCGCCTTCCTGAAGTGAACCTCCAGGGGAGCCGGGGATGTTACGGGGGATGCACCTTTTGCTACATCAACCCCTTTTATGGCCATGGGTCTCGATGGCGGGGGCGGAGCCCGGAGAATATTGTTGCGGAGCTGGATAGGATTATGTTAGAACGGGGAAGAAAGGAATTTTACTTTGTGGACCCCAACTTTTTTGGCCCTGGTCAAGAAGGCCAAAAAAGGGCTCTTCGCTTAGCCTCCCTTTTAAAAACCAGGAACATCCGGTTTGGCATCGAGGCCCGGGTTAACGATATCCATGAGGAAACTATTAGTGCCCTGGTGGAGGCAGGTCTCCGTCACATTCTTATTGGTCTTGAGAGCGGCACGGATCATTCCTTGCGACGGCTGAATAAGATGACCACCGTGACCCAGAATGAAAGGGCGCTGAGAATTCTCCGCCAACACGGCATAGAGCCCAACGTCGGGTTTATTATGTTTGAGCCAGACTCAACATTGGAGAATGTGCGGGCTAATTTTGAATTCCTGCAAAGAAACCATTTGCTTAAAAGTCTTCCGGTTACGGCTAACTTGCTTTATCACCACCAGATTATCTTAAGGGGCACCCCATTTTATCAAAAACTAGAAAGGGAGGGGCGTTTGCAAACAACATCTTTCTCATCTTATGAAGGCATTAACATCTTTGACCACGCTAAGGTAGCAGATCTGGCTTATATAATGAGGCGCATCACTAACTTCCTGTTCAACCGCATGGAAGGAATCTGGAGCGGGAAGGTGGCGGAACCCGGTGATACCCGGGAAAAATATGCTAAAATAAATTACTTGTTGGTGAACACGTTTGAGACTGTTTTAAAGGCCCTGGAAGCCGGGGAACAATTCCCGGAGGAACTAAAGGATTTATTGGTCCGGAAAGCCGAAAATGAGATAGACGAAATCTTAACTTACACTGCCTCGTAGTAGCGTAAAATGTGATACTCATTATCGCGTTGGGCGGGTAGGAAACCAGCTGCCCGGATGCAGCGGAGGATTTCCTCCTGATCAGCGCGGAAGGAAGCCCCTGCCGCCCGGACTACGTTTTCCTCCAGCATAGTGGAACCGAAATCGTTGGCTCCAAAGAAGAGGGCCGTCTGGGCTATCTTGGTTCCCTGGGTTACCCACGACACCTGGATATTGGGAAAGTTATCCAGGTAAATCCGGGAAAGGGCGAGCATCCGCAGGTATTCGCAGGCGCCTGCCTCCTCACCGCCCAGGTCGGTATTGCCTGGTTGGAAACTCCAGGGAATAAAGGCCGTGAAACCACTCGTTTCATCCTGCAGTTGCCGGACAGCCTCCAGGTGAGCAATCCTATCAGCAATAGTTTCTCCCAACCCGAAAACCATAGTGGCTGTTGATTTCATCCCCAGGGCATGGGCTGCGCGCATCACCTCCAGCCAGCGGGCCGTGGAAGTCTTTTTAGGGCTAACCCGGTTACGAACACTGTCGACCAGAATCTCCGCCCCGCCACCGGGCAAGGAGTCGAGACCCGCTTTTTTCAGCCGCTGCAAAACCTCTGCCACCGGCAGCCGTTCCTTTCGGGCCAGGTCATCGATTTCTACAGGGGATAGGGAATGAAGGGTGACCGGATAGCGAGATTTAATCCAAGAAAAGAGATCCTCAAACCAGGCCAGGCCAAGTTCGGGATGCAGGCCCCCCTGCATCAGGATCTGGGTCCCACCTGCAGACAGGGTAGCCTCTATTTTACGGCCGATTTCCTCCCGGCTGAGGAGGTACCCTTCCGGATCTCCGGGCAAGCGATAGAAAGCGCAGAAACGGCAGGCATTGACGCAGATATTGGTATAGTTGATATTCCGGTCCACGACAAAGGTGACTGTCCCCTCGGGGTGCAGCTTCTGGCGGACCCGGTTGGCCAGGTAACCCAGTTCCAGCAAGTCGGCCTCTTGATAAAGACGCTCCGCTTCATGAAAACTCAAACGCTCACCGTCAAGCACTTTGCAGGCGATAATTTCCTTCATCTTCTCCTCCCCAGATCTCCAGAGCCACCGGACGTGAAAGTAATCCCTCAGCATGGGCCAGGCGGTAAAAGGTTAAAAGCCCCTCCAGGTGTGGCCACTCCAGGTCATAGTTTAATACGGTAAAATAATCCTCCATGAATTCCGGCTCCACCCCCAGCCTCTGGGCCCCTACTGCCGCCAGGGTCCCCGGGTGCCTTTTTCCCCAGGCCTTGGCTGCCTGTAAAGCTTTCCAGATGCCGGCCAGCTCTTCCGGATATGCAGCTGCAAAGTCCCTCCTGGCGACCCAGAGGGCAAAGACCATTGGCTTGCCGGTTAATTGGCGCCACTCTTCCCCCAGGTCATAAACAAAGGAGTAGCGACCTGTCCGGACAACCTGCAGGGCCTCATCCCCGATGGCAAGCAAGGCTTCGGGTTGGCCCCAATCCGGGGGGCTGCCGGCCGGGCGGATAAAAAGGGCGGGCGCAACGCGATAAAGCCGTTGCAGGAGGATACGCAACAAAACCACGCTGGTGGCCGAATAAGGTGTAAGGGAAAGGGGCCGGCCCCCGAGTTCCGCCACCGGTACCCGGCTCACCAGGACCACGCTCCCAACCTTGCCGTGGCAGGAGATAGATAATCCTGGTAGAACCAGGGCTTCTTCCGCAAACTGCCCGTAAGCCAGGGAAGAGACGGCCGTGACCTCCAGTTCCCCTTGTTGGAAGGCCTTATTTAAAACCGCAGGGTGGTCAGCAATTATTTTGGCCGGTACTTTTACCTGTCCTGTCTCCAGAGCGTAAAAAAGCGGGAGGCAGTTCAGGTAACTCACCCGGCCCAGCCGTGGCCATTCCATGCCCATCCCCCTTTCAGGCATAGCGGCGGATTTCCCGGTATAAAGTGTCCCGTTCCACCGGTATCCGACCGGCGGCCCGGATGCTGCGCAAAAAGCTTTCGGCAGGCTGGTACTGGGGCGTAGCGGCCCCCGCGTTATGAAAAATATGCTCTTCCCGTACGGTACCATCCAGGTCGTTTACCCCGAAATGCAAGGCCACCTGGGCTAATTTCGGTCCCATCATGATCCAGAAGGCCTTGATGTGACGGAAGTTGTCCAGGAGCAGGCGGCTGATGGCCAGCATCTTCAGGTCGTCCACCCCGGTGGTTCCCGGCAGGTTGCTGAAGGCCGTGTTGGCCGGGTGAAAGGCCAGGGGAATAAAGGCCAAAAAGCCCCCCGTACGGTCCTGGAGTTCCCGGAGGGCCAGGAGGTGGTCCACCCGGTCGGCCGCTGTCTCCAGGTGGCCGTAGAGCATGGTAGCGTTGGTGGGTATACCCAGACGGTGGGCGGTTTCGTGGACCATGAGCCACCGCTGGCCGTCAATCTTCCTGGCACAAAGGCGCCGGCGCACCGCTGGGGCAAAAATTTCGGCCCCGCCGCCGGGAAGGGAATCCAGGCCCGCCTGCCGGAGTTCCTGGAGTACGTCAGCTACAGGCCGCCCCGCCTGGGACGCTATAAAGTCAATTTCTACGGCATCAAAGGCCTGGATACAGGCTTGGGGTGCTACCCGGCGCACCGTACGGATCAGGTCCAGGTAGTAATCATACGGCAGTTCCGGATTCAAACCTCCTACAATGTGAATCTCGGTGACACCTGCGGCAGCCGCCGCCCTGGCCTTCGCCTCAACTTCAGCCAGGGTAAGGGTGTAAGCCTCCGGACTACCTGCCTCTCTCCCAAAGGCACATAAATCACAGAGATTTTGGCAAACATTAGTATGATTAATGTGGGCATTATTAATAAAGTAAACGTCATCCCCGCAAACCCGCTGCCGGGCCAGGTCAGCGAGGTACCCGATGCCCAGGAGGTCCTGGCTCTCCCAGAGACGAATACCGTCCTCCCGGCTCAGCCTTTCCCCGGCATACACCTTGGCAGCTACGGACGCCAATTCTCCCCGGGAGAGTTCCGTCCGGATATGTTCAATAATGGCAGACAAGGCCTGTCAAGCCCCCTTCTAATAGCTTATATTAATAAGATAGCTAGGATCCAGGATGAGACTTACCGATATTCTCAGGGCGCAAAAGGGTCGGTTTACGCAGCGTAGCGCAACTACAGTCCCCATTAAAGGTCACTCGTCCCAGGGCCTTCAGGATGATGCGGCCGAAGGCCGGGGCATCATCAAAAAAGATCTCCCTTAACTCCTTATGTTCCCAGGGTTTCACCACACCCTCCCCATAATTTACTACCAGGTAGATGCCGGCGTAACAGGCCCCCATTTCCCTCGCCAGGTAGACCTCGGGGCAGAGGGTCTGGCCTACGACGTCCGCCCCCCACTGGCGAAACAGGTTTACTTCGGCTACGCTCTCGAAGTGGCGCCCATCTGTCACCAGATAAACGCCGCGGTCAAAGACCCTCCCCAGAGGGGCCTCTCTAGCCGTTTCTACCAAAGTCTTGTGCAGAGAAGGGCAAATAGGCTGGCGCATTACCGACAGGTAGCCCTCCTGAAGCCCCACATCCCGGCGCATGGAAAAATCAATGTAATCGGTCACCACTACAATGTCCCGGGGATCCAGGAGGTGATTTACGCTTCCCACCCCGCCCTCAGCAATGATCTTCCGGACTTTAGCCTGCATAAAGGCATGGAACAAGCGCTGCGAACTCTCGCCCCAGGAGACTCCAGGAATCCGTCCATGCATCTTGGCCGCCAGCACCCGGCGCGGCGGGTCACCAGTGCGAAAAAGGATTAAGGGAGCACTGGGACCCCAAGGAGTAGCAAAAACCACATCCCGGGCCAGAATCTTTGTTCCTGGATCACCTAATGCTTCTGGAAAGTTCAAGCTAAAAGTGCCTGAGCCACCGATAAAGCCAATATCCGCCTGTATCTTTTCTTCAACCATTCCCAATGTCTCCTTCCAGGTCATAGCCCAGGCCGCGCAGATTATAGGCCACCAGCTCTTTTCCCGCCAACGTCAAATCAGATGGAATGCCCTCTTTCAACCAGCTTATAACTACCTGGTAAAAGGTACCTACAAAGGCTAAAGCTGCGACATGGGCATCCTGGGGCGGTAGCTCCTTCCTTTGGATACCCTCCAGTACGTCTTCTTCTACAAGCTGCGTTAGACGTCGTAACAAGTCGTAGAGTTGTTCTGCCACCGCCGGGTGGCCAGCCGGTGATTGGACCAGCATTACCCGGGCCAGGTCACGGTTCTCCTGTAAGACCGCCAGGGCTGCCTCCATAGAGACCTGGAGTTTTTGGCGTCCACCGGCGGTGTTTTTGCGGGCCTGGGCAATACGTTCCAGAACCATCTCATAGGCTTCGTTGACCAGGGCGGTAAAGAGGGCTTCCTTATTGCGCAGATATAAGTAAATCGTGCCGATGCCCACCCCCGCCCGGCGGGCGATATCTTTAACCGAAGTACCGTAAAACCCGTGACGGGCAAATTCTTCCTTCGCCGCCTGCATAATGGCCTGCAGGCGCGCCTCCAGCTTTTGATCTACCTTTTTCGTCCGCCGGTAAACCAAAACCCTTCCCCCAATTTTCAAGCAATGAACCGCAATTCAATTTTTCAATTGCCATTGTAAGTTATCCAGGTTATAGCGTCAATCCCCCAAATTAATAAAGCCGGGTACAATTTCCCGGCTAAAAATTTTAGCTAGCCCTTGTTACGGTAGGGGATAGGGTCTGTTACACCCGCTTCCTGGAAGCCTTTTAAGCGAAGCAGGCAGGCGTCACAGGTACCGCACGAGGGAACAGAGCCCTGATAGCAGGAATAACTGAGATGGTATGGAGCACCCAGCTTTATACCTGTTTTAATTATTTCTGCTTTAGTTAGATGAATAAGGGGTGTTTCGATGCGGATACCGTGACCTTCTACGCCGGCTGCCGTTCCTTTATTTATCACTTCTTGGAAAGCGCTGATAAACTCAGGTCGGCAGTCCGGATAGCCAGAAAAATCCAATGCATTTACCCCAAGATAGATAGCTCGGGCATCCAAAGGTTCAGCTTGGGCTAAAGCAAGCGCCAAAAAAACTATGTTCCGCGCAGGAACATAAGTTGATGGTATTACCCGGCCTATTTCGGATATAGAGCGCCCCGTAGGTATTTCTTTATCAGCGTCTGTGAGCGCCGAGCCAGATAGCAATCCCTCCAGATTTATGATCTTATGACGCCCACTTACTCCATAATAGCTGGCTACCTGGCGTGCCGCTTCCAGCTCGACAGTATGTTTTTGCCCGTAAGCGAAGGTCAGGGGATAAATTTCTTTTCCCGCAGCACGGGCAATAGCCATGCAGGTAGTGGAATCCAGCCCTCCGGAAAGAACCACGATCACTTTTTCCATTTATTATTGCCCCTTTCTACATTCTGCTTTCAGGCCCGAATATGATTTTATGTAGTTGAAGCTGTAACCGTACGTCTAAACCGTCGCTTAAAATCCATTCAGCCAGGCAGGCTGGTTCCAGCAAACCGTAGGCAGGAGAAAAAAGCAATCTCTCGCAGCTCACAGGAAGATTCTTGCGGATAAACTCCCTCGCCCAGATATAGTCATCCTCCGAGCTGACAACAAATTTGATTTCATCCTCCGGGCGGATTAAACTTAAGTTCTCCCAGCGGTTAGCTGCAACTTCTCCAGAACCGGGGCACTTAATGTCCATTACCCATCGCTGGTCCGGATTTAAGTATACCATTTCAAGAGGAAGAGAGCCGTTGGTTTCTATAGATACCTCGTAATTACTCAACACATTCAGGAGTTTTTGTAATTCCTCCCGGGATTGCAAAAGGGGTTCCCCTCCAGTTAAACATACACGGCGGTAGGGATATTGGGAAATTCTTTCGAAAAGTGCTTGCACACTTACTTCCTCTCCACCCTCATAGGCATACTTGGTATCGCAATAGCGGCAGCGCAGGTTACAACCGGAAAAACGAACAAAAACTGTCGGCAAACCCGCACCTGTTGATTCCCCCTGGAGAGAGAGGAAAATTTCTTTAACCAACATTTACCTACTCTCCATTTCACGGGTTATTTCTGCCCGGGCGTTAGAAGTTTCCCACAGGACGAGACGTTCAAGGACAAGATGGGGGTAGGGTTTTAAGGCCGCCCCCAGTTCTTTCCAAAACCATAAGAGCAAATTTTCGCAAGTAGGAACAAAAGAAACTACCTCGTTTAAATACTGGTGATCAACCCGGTTAATGATACTCTCCTCTACCAGAGTTTTGAGCACGGCAAAATCAATGACCATACCATCAGCCTGTACTGGCCCTTTAACTGTAACCTCCAGGCGGTAGCTATGCCCGTGCAGGTGGGCACAGTCTCCGGCGTATCCTTCCAAACAATGAGCCGCCTCAAAAGTAAAAATGTAAGTTAGTGCTACCATCGATATCTCCCTTCTTACACCAGTCCCAACACAAAATTATCTTACCATGCCAACAGAAAGCTATGCAAGGTATCACACTAATTGTCATATGTAACCGATGTCCCCCCAGAAATGAACGTATAACACCTTCAATTCCAAGAAAAAATATACATAATGATAACCCGAGGAGGTACTCCCTGTGAGATATGAAAGGGCCCAAGAAATATTAGCTTCTCCCGAAACTATTAAGGTATTATACGAGGGGAAACCCATATGGATAGAAAGCTTAAATCCGAGCACTCAGACTGCCTATATTACTTCAGATGCTTTACCGGAAAAAGAAAAGGAGGTACCCGTAAGCGAATTGTATGAATTGAGGACTTAATCGGAAGGCGTTCCAATTATTAAGTTTCAACAACATGCTTGTGTAATTTCCTTAATTTACTTATATGAGCTTGCACCTTACTTCTTAATTGCCGCTGGTCTGGTAGGATTTGCCAGGCAAGAGGGGATACCTGTGGGTCCGGGCAGGGGCTCTCTGGGGGGATCCTGGTTGCCTATGCCCTGGGGATTTCCGCTATCGACCCCCTCAAGAAAGCTTCTTTTATGATGAAGAAAAACTGGCGGCGAGTAGCTTCCAGCTTATTCACATCCTTTGGCAATAATTCCCAACCGCCATATCATATCTTTGAAAGCATCTATTAGGGCCAGGTACAAATTCGAGGAGCGAGGAAGGCAGATGCCCTTGATGAGCCGTTCTTCATGCTCCGTGGTAAAGTGGCGCATTTTATTCTCATACTCGGCAACCTTATCCAAAATGTATTGCCGGAGAATGGGATTTTGCGTCAAGAGCAGATCTTGAGTATGCCGCAATAATTCATCTGTTCCCTCGAAAAATTCACGCACTTCTGATACCGCCTTGTTACTGAAAAGAACTCCTTCCTGTATTTTAGCATGGGTGGCTGCGGCCAGTTTGCTAATATCAGCGAGAATATGTTGCCATGGAGGAATGGGGAGAGTTACCTTTTCTTGAGCCTGGATTTTTAGCCGAGGATTAATGGTGTTTAATTCCTCCAGGTATTTGAGATTATGTTTTATAAAGGCCATATAAACTTTTTTTAGCGCTTTGCGGAGGAATTCAATGGGGCTTTCCGATTTTGTTGCCATACCGGGCATAGGATGTTCCTCCTTTTTACTTTGTTTTTGGTCATGTCTACGATGCGTTTTACTATTTAAATTATTATATTAATTTTATATGCGATCGTGTTCTTTTGACAACACCAACAACGCCAATAGTAAACTTTAATAACTAACCGGTCTGACCAGGGCGACGAAAAGAAGGATTTTGAGGATAAAATGCTTGCCCCTATCCCTTAAGTTCCTTTCCTGCTGTTCAAATCAACCTGGAGTGTTTTAAAAAGGGAAGGACGACCTTTGGCGCCCAAAGCCTTTATTTTTCCTGGTATCCCATTTAAAATAAAACCCCAAGAAGGGAGTATACGGATGGGGGGTAATTATAATGCTTGTAGCCGAGGTTGTCGTAAAAATTCTAGAAAGCGAGGGTGTTGACGTTGCTTTTGGGATACCAGGAGCCAGTATTACCCCGGTATACAGGTATTTAGCCCAGTCTAAAAAAATAAGACACTATACTGCAAGACATGAAGAGGGCGCGACCCATGCTGCTGATGGGTATGCCAGGGCCAGTGGAAAGATCGCGTGTTGCATTACTACCTCAGGACCTGGGGCGACAAACCTGGTTACAGGGCTGTACACTGCTCAAATAGATTCCATACCCGTGGTAGCTATAACCGGCCAGAATACACGCTCCCAACTTGGTAAAGAGGCTTTCCAATGCGTCGATATAGTTAATACAGTACGGCCTTATGTTAAAGGTGCCTGGTGCGTTACCGAACCGGCCAGGGCTCCAGGAATTATCAGGGAGGCTTTCCGGTTAGCCAGGTCGGGCAGACCTGGTCCTGTCCTTGTAGACTTACCTTTAGATGTCCAGACAACTGATATACCCTATGATCCGGAATTGGATACTCCTCTTCTATGGGATAAGCCAAAACCGCACCTAAAACAGATAGAGAAGGCTATTGAGATGATTTTAGCCAGCAAATCCCCCATTATACTTGCTGGTGGCGGAGTGATTATATCAGAAGGCACCGAAGAGCTTGTGAAATTTGCCGAGTACCTTTCCATTCCAGTTGTAACTACTTATATGGGCAAGGGTAGTATACCTCCAGACCATCCTCTTTACTGTGGCCAGGTTGGGATACAATGTAATACACCATTTGGGAATAAAGCCTTTCTAGATTCTGACCTTGTTATAGGTATTGGGTGCAGGTTTAATGATCGGCATACAGGTAGCGTTGATGTCTATACCAGAGGGCGGAAGTTTATCCATATCGATATAGAACCCACTCAGATAGGGCGCATAATTAGTACGGACCTGGGTATAGTCTCAGATGCAAAACTGGCATTGGAAGCGTTGCTAGAAGTTGCGAAAGCCAAAACCCAGAAACGGCTACCCCAAGGCTGGGTAGCCGGGATACCAAAGCAAAGGGAACAAATAGATCGAAGGCTGGAATTCGACAATATACCTATTAAGCCTCAAAGAGTGTTTCACGAAATAAATGAGTTATTGGGGAGAGATACGATTTTTACAGTTGGGTGCGGTGTTGTTCAGATATGGTCAGGACAATTCCAGAAAATATGGCGGCCAAGGTACTACCTTCCCTCTGGTGGAGCGGGGACTTTGGGTTATGAAATCCCAGCAGCCATAGGTGCCCAAATAGCGAGGCCTGCTACCAGGGTTTGTGCCATCGTAGGTGACGGAGGCTTTACCTTCCAAGGAGAGGCATTAGCCATGGCATGCCAGTATGGTGTTCCAATTATTGTAGTAATAGTAAATAATGGTTACCTGGGTCTTATACGCCAAAATCAGACACAGAATTATGGTTTTGAATATGCTGTTGACCTGTGGTACAGCGACCAGAAAATAGATTTCGTACGAGTTGCGGAAGGGTATGGTGCCAGGGGTGAGAGGGTGACGAAACCAAACGATATACAACCGGCGCTTGAACGTGCACTGCAATCAGACGTACCTTATGTTCTTGATATAATTGTTGAAAGGACAGCAATGTGCTCTATGGGTAGTAGCATTGATTCCATACAAGAATACGAATGAGCTGTCCTTGTGCAAACCAGTCTCAATAAAAGCATATTTTACCCTTCTTGCCATCCTTAGATGGGCTTTTCAAACGGCCGGGAGGTGATAAACCTGGAGAAAATATAGGTATACTTACCTTTACATTTAAAAGCTACGATGCTCAGGAGGTATATTGTCATGCCGAAGTTTGCTGCCAATTTAACGATGCTTTTTACCGAATTCCCGTTCCTGGAACGCTTTAATGCCGCCCATAAAGCCGGATTTAAAGCGGTAGAATTCCTTTTCCCTTATGATTATGCGATAAACGACATTAAAAGTTTACTTAAAGAAAACAGCCTTAAGGTAGTGTTGTTCAATCTTCCCGCCGGTAACTGGGCAGCCGGCGACCGGGGAATTGCTGCCGATCCCGGGCGTAAGGAAGAGTTCCGGGCAGGAGTAAAACAGGCCCTTACCTGGGCCCGCGAGCTAAGCGTGTCCCGTTTAAACTGCCTGGCGGGCAAAGGGGTATCTTCCAGCTCTTATGAAGAACAGTGGCGGACTATGGTGAACAACGTTCGCTATGCGGCAGAGGTATTGGGCCAACACGGAATAAACGTCATGGTAGAACCCATTAACCATTATGACGTGCCCGGTTTCTTCCTTAACACCACACGACAGGTGTTGCAGTTGATCTCTGAAGTAAATATGCCCAACGTTTACCTGCAATACGATATTTACCATGCTCAAAGGGAAGAAGGAGATCTGACCACCATTTTACGAGAACATATACAAAAGATAGGACATATTCAGATTGCCGACAATCCCGGCAGGCACCAGCCGGGTACGGGTGAAATAAACTATTCCTTCATCCTGCAGGAAATCGATAAGTTGGGATATGAAGGATATGTATCCTTAGAATATATTCCCCAACCGGACACTTTAAGTTCTTTAAGATGGATTACAGAATATGGCTACGCCCTAGGTTAAACCTTATCATTTTCAGAAAGGAGTAGAAGATTATGGGTAAGATTGGCTTCATCGGTTTGGGCATCATGGGCAAGCCTATGAGCAAAAATCTTATCAAGGCAGGTTATCAATTGGTGGTGTACAATAGAAGCCAGGCAGCTGTGGAGGAATTAGTAGCTGCCGGAGCTGAACCCGCCAGTTCTCCCCGGGAGGTAGCTGAACGGTGCGATAAATTTATTACGATGCTCCCTAATTCACCCCATGTAAAGGAGGTGGTGCTGGGCCACAACGGGATAATTGAAAGCGCGCGGCCGGATTCCATCCTTATCGATATGAGCTCTATAGACCCCATGGTTACCAGGGAAATTGCGGCCAAGCTAAAAGAAAAAGGTATAAGAATGTTAGATGCACCTGTTAGCGGTGGCGAACCGAAAGCCATAGATGGCACTCTATCGATAATGGTAGGGGGACGGCAGGAGGACTTTGATGAATGCTATGATATTTTAAAAGCTATGGGGTCGTCAGTGGTACGGGTTGGCGATATTGGTGCCGGTAATGTAACTAAACTGGCAAACCAGATCATTGTAGCCTTGAACATTGCCGCCATGTCGGAGGCCCTGGTCCTGGCTACTAAAGCTGGTGTAGATCCTGAACTGGTCTATCAAGCTATTCGCGGCGGGCTGGCGGGGAGTACAGTCCTGGATGCTAAAGCTCCCCTGGTGCTGGAAGGGAAATTTAATCCTGGTTTCCGGATTAACCTCCATATAAAAGACCTGGCAAACGCGCTTGCTGCTGGTCACGAGGTAGGAGTACCTCTGCCCTTGACCGCTGTAATTATGGAAATTCTCCAGGCTCTCAAGGTAGACGGTTTGGGAGATGCCGATCATGGAGCCATCATCCGCTTTTATGAGAAGCTGGCACAGGTCGAGGTAAGACAACAGAAAAATTAGCGCTTCCTTTCTCAGTGAGTCCCGGGCCTATGTTATAGTGAAGGCCCGGGACTATTAATATTTCACTACCTGGCTTAGGACCTGTCCTATGCTGAGATGGGACAAAAGTCATAGTTTAAAATGAGACCGAAGTCCGATGGAACTTCTCCGCTAAATTGCTAAAATTAAATTAACAATTGCGAAAGGAGGCGGGATAATGCAATTACTTAAAAGGCTTGTTCATGAGGAAAACGGACAGGGAATGGCTGAATACGGTTTAATCATCGCTCTAGTGGCAATTGTTCTAATTGGTGCTTTGGGAATTTTAAGCGGCGGTATTCAACATATATTCGAAGGAGTGGGCAATAAGCTCTCCGGACAGGCAATCAACTAACTTACAAAGCGGCCCTACTTGAGTTCAAGCTCTTAAGTAGGGCCGACTTTTAAAAGGTTTAAGAGCAATAAAGGGTTGATAACAGTGCTAAAAGACGCGGTACTGATTATTTTCCTGCTTACCTGCGCCTATACGGACTTAAGTAAGCGCCAGATTTATAATCGGGTACTGCTACCGGCTATTATTTTTGGCCTTCTTTATGCCTGGTTGACCAACGGGATTGGCGGCGTCGGGCAGAGTTTAGCAGGTATGATTTTAGGCTTGTTGCTATTATTGTTGCCCTTTTATTTAGGTGGACTCGGGGCCGGCGATGTCAAGATGCTGGCGGTTATCGGTGCCCTGCAAGGCCCGCATTTTACCTTGCGTGCCTTTTTACTCAGTGCCCTGGTGGGCGGCGGCTGGGCCATTGTATACCTGGCCCGCCAGGGGAGGTTTTTAATTACACTTAATACCCTGCTGATAAATGCTTATTTTTTGTTGCGGGGTTTACCCGTAACAGGGCCAAGTTTTAACCTTAATCAGACTAGCCCTGAGGAGACGCTTCCATATGGCGCGGTTCTAGCACTCGGCACTTTATTAACTTACTTGAGCGGGTGAAAAAGTTGCGGCGGCAAAAACTTCTTGACGGCCGGCGCGGGCAGGCATTGGTGGAGTTAGCTTTAGTCCTACCGTTGTTACTCCTCCTCATAATGGGCAGTATGGATATGGGCCGGATTTTACATAGCTATTTGGTTCTAACCAGCGCTAGCAGAGAAGGAGCCCGGATGGGGGTCGTTGGAGCGAGCGATGACGAAATTCGGGACCGGGTAAAGGAAGTGGCTTTTACCCTTAGCCTCACCGACGGCGATATTACCATTGTTCCAGAACAAGGACTGCGTAACCCCGGAACTGCGCTTAAAGTGAAGGTGACTTACGGCGTAGAATTAGTTACACCGGTCCTCAATAGTTTACTACCCAACCCCTTTCCCTTAACCGCCGAAATTAACATGCGAGTGGAATAGGGTGCCATGGTAAGCCGATCAAAGTTTAGCAAATTATTACGGTAGGAGAAGGGCTTTGCGGCAGTCTTTGTGGCCTTAAATATGGTGGCCATGTTATCTTTTGCTGCCTTAGTTATTGATCTGGGTCTTCTGGCTTTAAACCGTCACCTGTTAATTAATGCCGTTGATGCTGCAGCCCTGGCCGGGGCCAGGGAGCTGCCTGACAATCCTGATTTGGCCAGGAATACAGCTATTGACTACGCCCATATGAATGGAGCCACCGAAACAGTTCAGGCGGAAGTTTCGGCAGATGGCAACTTCCTTACCGTAACGGCAAGTAAAGAAGTAAATTATTTTTTGGCCCGGTTAATGGGCTTTCAGCGTGGTGAGGTTAGGGCCAGAGGGGTGGCGATGGCTGCCGGAATTAAGGCGGTAAGAGGTGCAGCGCCGCTAGCGGTTCCAGATCAAGATTTCCAGTTTGGGAGCAAGTATATTCTCAAGCAAGGTGCCGGCCAGGATTCCCCCCTCGGTCCGGGTACCTATTCAGCCCTGTCCTTAGGCGGCGGCGGCGCCAGCAATTACGAGGACAATTTAAAGTACGGCTATGAAGGTAGGTTGGGGGTGGGCGATGTGGTTAATACCGAGACGGGTAATATGTCCAACCCAACCAAGAGGGCCATTGATTACCGTCTAGAGCTCTGCCGGCATTCGCCCCCCTGTACACCAGAACATTTTGAACCCGGTTGTCCCCGCATCCTGATTTTACCGGTTTATGAACCCAATTTGGTCCAAGACGGCCAGATCAAGTCCATAATTATTGTCGGCTTTGCCGCTTTTTTAGTGGAACAGGTTCGCGGGGAGGGCAATGAAAACTTTATTGAAGGTTATTTTATTCGCACCGTTGTAGCGGGCGAAGCGGATCCGGGCCAGCGAAACTACGGCTTGCAGGGCGTTAAACTGGTGCAATAGCTAAAGAGGTGTGCCCATGCGCAACAAATTGCTTTTGGTCTTATCTTTAGTGACGGCCTTGGTGGCAGCTGTTTTGGTTTACTATTATCTGGATAACCTGAAAAAGACTTATCAGCAAAAGGGAGATTTTATACAGGTGGTGGTGGCGCGGGTGCGGATTCCGGCCAGGACGCAAATCACCTCCCAGATGCTCGAAGTCAAAGAACTGCCGGCCCAATATATCAGTGCCAAGGCCATTACGGAACCCAAGGAAGCCCTGGGCAAGACGGTTAAGTCGGAGATCCTACCCGGGGAGATACTGCGCCTTGAAAAACTGGCCAGCGGCAAAGATGCTGCCGACGGTCTAGCTTTTCTTATAAGCCCCGGGAAGAGGGCTATAACGGTGGCCGTAAATGATGTTTCCGGTTTGGCCGGCTTGTTGCGCCCCGGGGATCGGGTCGATGTCCTGGGGACCTTTGATTTGCCGGCGGCAGCCGGTCAGGAGAAAGCCAGCCTTACCTCCTTACTGGTCCAAAACGTAGAAGTGCTCTCCGTAGATCAGACCCTGGCAGCTCCTGGCCAGCCGGTTGCTGACGGAAAAAAGCAAATTGGTTACCGCAATGTGACGCTAATGGTGACACCTGAGCAAGCACAACCTATAGTTCTCTGCTCGGAAAAAGGCAGCATTAGACTGCTCTTAAGGGCACCTGCTGACCAGGACATTATTTCCCTGCCTTCAATAAAAATGCCGCAGCTAGTACGTTAAGGACAGGCGTTACCTGGCACGGAGGAGGGTTCTATGAGCCAGACCAGCGTTTTAATAGTCGACGATATCTCTACCACCCGAGAAGATATTAAACGTCTGCTTTATTTCGAAGAAGATATCAAAGTGATCGGTGAAGCCAGTGACGGTGAAGAGGCCGTTCGTGCCGTCGAGGCCCTGCGGCCTGATGTGGTTCTAATGGATATCAATATGCCCGGTATGGACGGTATTGCCGCCTCCGAAGCCATTACCAGCCGGGTGCCTGAAACGGCGGTGGTCATCATTTCCATCCAAAAGGAGTCGGAATACCTGCGCAAGGCCATGGCCGCCGGTGCCAGGGATTACCTGGTAAAGCCTTTCACCAGCAGTGATTTAGCCGAAACTATTCGTCGCGTCGGGCGAAACCAGAAACAGCAAATATTGCAACTGAGGGCTCCGACGCCTAAGGAAGCTCCACAAACAACGGCACCGGCCAATCGGATGCTCGTCGTGTTTTCCAGTAAAGGTGGAGTTGGCAAGACCACCTTAGCCTGCAATCTGGCCGTCAGTTTGGCCCAGGAGACCAGGCAAAACGTTGCCCTGGTCGACTTAAACCTGCAAAGCGGCAATGTGGCCTTAATGCTTAATATTATTCCTCAGGGTACCATTGCTGAGCTGGTTCAGGAAGAAGATCGCGGTGAGATATCTCTGGTAAACAACTATCTTTATCCTCACCTCTCAGGGCTTAAGGTTTTGCCGGCACCATTAAAGCCGGAACAGGCAGAAGTTGTGGCGGTTAAGGACATAGAAGCCATTCTTAAACTTTTGAAGGGTAACTACACATATATAGTTGTAGACACTGCCCCTGCTTTCAATGACTTAACCTTAAGCGCCCTGGATTTAGCCGACGATATTTTGCTTGTTTTTACACCTGATTTGCCGGCACTGAAATGTGCCAAGACAGATCTGGAAGTATTGGAACGCTTAAATCAGGCTAGCAAGGTTAAAGCGGTGCTTAACAAATCCACCTTGGAAAACGGCATCTCCCTGGCTGAAATCAAGCAAAGTCTTGGCGTTACGCCCCTGGCAATATTACCTCAAGCAGAAAAAATGGTGCTTGCATCAGTTAATCGGGGTCATCCATTTGTCCTGATCCACCCGGGGAGCGTCATAGCCCAAAGGATTAAAGAATTAGCGGAAAATTTTATGCCTGCGGCAATGGGTAAGCGTATTAAAGGTAGGCAAAAAAGATTCTTCTTTCTAAGTAAGCTGCTTTAACCCTTTCCCGGTACCCTGTTTTAACTCTCCCACCTAATCCTTCCTTAAACCCTGGAAGGACCAGGTAGGAGTAAGCACTAAAGCCCGGTTTTTAAGGTTCTTAGCGTCATGTTTATACCTGGTTTTAGGGGGGTTAAGCCCATGTCCCTATTAGCCCGCTTAGAGCAACAAATAGAGGATGCCAGGGAAAACGGCAACAGGCGGGAAAGAATGAATTTCCCGGTTAATAAAGACCCCTACGCCCAACTAAAACTTCTGGTGCACAAGAAAATAATTGATGAATTGAAAGCACAAGCCTTAGAAGACGACAATGAAGGCGGGGAGTTAGCTGCTAAGATTGAACAACGGGTTCTAGAGATTTTGGCCGATCAAGGGGAGCCCCTGCCGCGGGCAGAACGCCAGCGCCTGGCGCGGGAAATTACCGATGATGCGGTTGCTTTTGGCCCCATTACTCCCCTTTTAAATGACCCGGAAATTTCCGAGGTCATGGTCAACGGGCCGCAAAAAGTGTATGTGGAGCGTAGGGGTAAATTACAGCTCACTGACGTTAGGTTTCGCGATAATGCCCATGTCATGCACATTATCGAAAAAATTGTTGCTCCTCTCGGGCGGCGAATTGATGAGAGTATGCCCATGGTCGATGCCCGCTTACCGGACGGTTCGAGGGTTAACGCTATCATTCCGCCGGTGGCCTTAAACGGGCCCACCATTACCATTCGCAAGTTTTTTAAAGATCCTTTAACTATTGAGGATCTAATTCAACTAGGTACTTTAACGCCAGAGATAGCCAAATTCTTGGAAATGTGCGTTAAAGGCCGGCTAAATATCATCGTATCCGGTGGTACTGGTAGCGGTAAAACAACCACCTTAAACATCCTTTCTTCCTTTATACCCGGTGACGAAAGGATAGTTACCATTGAAGACGCCGCCGAACTCCAGTTACGCCAGGAACATGTAATTACCCTGGAAAGCCGGCCGCCAAATATTGAAGGCCGGGGAGCCATCACCATCCGTGACCTGGTGAGGAATGCTCTGCGGATGCGTCCCGATCGCATTGTAGTTGGCGAGGTACGGAGCGGCGAAGCCCTGGATATGCTCCAGGCTATGAATACCGGCCATGACGGGTCCTTAACAACCGGTCATGCCAATTCACCCCGGGATATGCTCTCCCGGTTGGAAACCATGGTTCTCATGGCCGGAATGGACTTGCCGGTCAGGGCCATTCGGGAGCAAATAGCTTCGGCTATTGATCTGATCATCCACCAGAGTCGCCTCAAAGACGGTTCCCGTAAGATTACCCACCTTACTGAAGTGCAGGGTATGGAGGGGGAGATTATTACCCTGCAGGACATTTTTGTTTTCCGGCAGGAAGGCTATGACCAGGGAGGTAAGGTAAAAGGGCGCTTTTTAGCCACCGGGATTAGACCCAAATTTTTAAGTAAGTTAGAAGCTAACGGCATTGTTTTGCCTCCTGAGATTTTCAGCCCGTCAATTCTTTAGGAGGGGAGATTGTTGACGGTACCAGTCGTAACTGCAGTTATGGTTTTCCTGGCAATGTTTCTTTTGACCTTTTACTTAACCGGATTACGGTACCAGGAGCAGGTGCTAGCGACAGCACAGCTGGAAAAAGTTTTAGGTAAGCAAAGGCCGAGGGTTTTGAGCAACTTTCAGGGCAAGAAAGGTAAAGGTAGCCGCAAAGCTTTGGAATTAATCGGGAAAATGCTGGGAGCCAGGGGCTTGAAGACTAAGCTGGAGAAGGAACTTACCAGGGCGGATGTCCTCCTTAAAGGGGAGGAATTCTTGGGATTAACTTTTTTATTGCTTTTAGGACTGGGGATTATATCTTTCTTTTTTACAAATAACTTGCCTTTCGCGATAACGGCGGCATGCTTAGGCGGGTACCTGCCCTTTTTTGCCGTGCGGGTCAAACAAAATAAACGCCGGATTAAATTTAACGGTCAAATTGGTGATGCCCTGGTGATTATGGCCAACGCCTTACGGTCTGGTTTTAGCTTTTTGCAGGCCATGGACATGGTGCGACGGGAGATGCCCGATCCCATTGCTAAGGAATTTGGTATAACGTTATTAGAGATGAATTGGGGCAGTTCTACCGAAATAGCGCTGCTCGGCCTTACAGAACGAGTAAAAAGCGACGATTTGGACCTGGTAATCACGGCGGTCCTAATCCAGCGCCAGGTTGGCGGCAACCTGGCTGAAATCCTGGATAATATCGCCCATACCATCAAGGAGCGTGTACGCATCAAAGGTGAGATTAAAACCCTGACCGCCCAGGGAAGGATATCGGGCCTGATTATCGGTTTATTACCTGTTGTCCTTACCACAGTTATCTACTTACTAAATCCCGGCTATTTAAGCCTTCTTTTTACCACTAGAACCGGCGTCATCATGCTACTTAGTGCCGTGCTGGCGCAGCTCATGGGCGTTATCATAATTCGTAGGATCATTAGTATTGAAGTTTAGGGGTGGCGTATATGCCTTTGGTCATTGCCGTAGCGGTTTTTGGGCTATTTTTTCTGCTGACCGTCATGCTTTACCAGCAACTTACCCAAGCCAACCCAAGGAAGAGCCGGCGCATAAGCGAGGTGTTGGGCAGCCAGCCGGTTCCTACGGTAAGGGAACGGGAACTCAAAGCCCCTTTCTACCAACGCGCTATCAAGCCCATACTCGGCATGTGGAGCCAAAAATTGATCAAAATGTTACCGGCCGAAAAAGAAGCCGAACTGGGCCGCAGGATAAATTACGCCAATCTCCAAAGTAAAATAGCGCCCCGGGAACTCCTGGTGATAAAATACTTAGCCGGCGGGTTGGCAGCTGTTTTGGGCGCGTTAGCAGGAACGAGTTTGGTACAACAAGTTCAGAGTATATTTATCCTTAGTTTGCTGGGGCTGCTGGCCGGTTGGTATGGACCGGATTTTTACCTGCAAGTCAAAGGCCGGCAGCGACAGCAGGCAATAGAAAAGAGTCTGCCTGACGTTTTAGACCTTTTGACGGTAAGTGTTGAGGCCGGCCTCGGTTTTGACGGTGCTTTACTTAAGGTAGTGGAGAAGAGTAAAGGTCCCCTGGCGGAGGAATTTGGCCTTACCCTGCAGGAGATAAGAATGGGTAAGCCCAGGGCCGAAGCCCTGCGCGATTTGTCAGGTCGTACCGGGGTACACGATCTGGCTTCTTTTACAGGCGCAGTAATTCTTGCCGACCAACTGGGCTTAAGCATCGGTAACGTCCTCCGGTTGCAGGCGGAACAAATTCGCCTTAAACGCCGCCAGCGGGCTGAAGAACTGGCTATGAAAGCGCCGGTAAAAATGCTGATACCCATGGTCTTTTTCATCTTCCCAGCCATTTTTGTAGTTTTGTTGGGCCCGGCAGTAATTCAGATTACGAAGTATTTTATTAAGTAAGGGTGCTTAAATAGCCGGTCTAGCCGAATATGGGGTGATTAAAATAATTATATTTAACGTTACCAAACAGGTCGTGCTGGCCAAAGAAGTTCGCGTGGCCCGCACCTTTTACGAGCGGTTGTTAGGGTGGATGGGGCGCCCGGCCGTGGGTGAGGAGGAAGCTTTAGTTTTGTTACCCTGCCAGGCAATCCATACTTGTTTTCTTAAATTTCCCCTGGACGTGCTCTTTGTTGCTGCCGATGGCCAGGTTCTTTTTACCCTGGCCAATTTGCACCCGTTTCGCTTTAGTCCCCTAATCCGTCGCTCCAGGCTGGTGGTGGAACTACCGGCGGGGCGGCTTAAGCAAACTAACACCAGAACGGGTGACAGGTTAGTGTTTGATGATAGGGAGGAGCCGTATGCTTAAAAGAATTAACTTGGCTATTGGTAGCAGGCGTATTTCGGTTATCAACAAAATAGCTCTAGCCTTGGGTTTACTATTACTCTTTATAATCCCCGTGGTCGGGTCCTCTTTTTTTCTTCGTGAACAGGCCCTGATCCGCCGGGAATACCAGGGGAAAGGCCAGGAAATTGCCCGTACAGTAGCTCTGTTTGCTGCCGAATATATTTTATTAGGAAACCTTGATTTTTTAACAGATCTTGTTCACAAGCTTAAGTCTTATGGTAACATAGAGTATGTAATCATTACTGATGGCAGCGGCAGGGTGCTGGCCGCCAGTACTACTAATTCTCCCGCCGGCGGTAAGACAGTTGGCGTCAAGACGGCAGCAACTGCAAACGAATTCACGGCTCCCATCACGCCCTTTGGGGGCGAGACTATTGGTTATGTCCGCTTAGGCCTTAACCCGGCGCAATTAAAAAATTCCACTTTAGCTATGGCTGTTGATTGGGCCTTGTTTGCCCTGGCCGCTGTTCTGGCCGGTATTTTTTTAGCAGCCATACTTACCAAGCGAATCCTGCAAAAACCCTTAGCCGAGTTAACGGCTGCCGCAGAACTGGTTTCTGCCGGCGATTTTTCTTCCCGGGCAAACGTTTTGGGTGGAGATGAATTGGGCGATCTCGCCAATTCCTTTAACACCATGTCTTTTCATTTAGCCAACTTAATCCAGTCAGTTAAAATAAATATTGCCGATGTGCAGAAAGGAATGGAGCAACTCCATAGTTCCCTCCAAACGGCAGGCCGCACCAATAGCCGTTTCCTCCGCAACCTGGCTTGCCTGAAAGAAAATGCAGAGGAACAGCTAAAGGCTTTGGCGCTGTCAGCTTCCCTGGCAGAACAATTGGCAAATCGCTTCCAGCAAACCAGTGAGCGCCAAAAAGCGAGTTTCAACCTGACAAACAATGCTTTAGAGGCCGGCGAAAAGGGAGCCACGGCTGTTAGAGCGGCCACCAGCAAACTAAACGACTTTTACCATGAACTGGCTGAAAGCCCAAAATTACAAGCACTACTTTTGGAGAAGGGAGAGCTTTGGTCAGCGGGTATTGCTAACCTGGCGGCGCTTAGCGATCATTTGGCTCCCTTCGTGGTCGAGGTGGCCTTAGAGGCGGCAAAATCGGGGAATGAGGGGTTAACCGCCGCTGCCGAAAACTTAAGCCAGGCACTGCGAGATACATACACTTATCTAAAAAATCTCAGGCTGGAACTCATAGCGCTGATGGATGCCTGCAGGGCTAACCGGGAGGCGCTGGAAAAAAGCCTGCTCCAGGTCGAAGCGTTACAAGACAATTTGGCTACTTCCACTACGACGTGGGTGGAGCTCAGGCAGATTCTCCAAGGAAAGAAAGAAGTAGAACTTGAAATCCAGGGGGAATTGGAATGGTTGGCAACTGCTTCCCATACCTTAACCAAGGATTTCGCTGATTATCTCCCTGCCTTAAATAAATTGTTACAGGGCAGCTTAAGCAGTGACGGCCAGTTACCCTTAGCCGACTGGCAAGAAATTGATTCCCTGACCAAAAAGCTATTACGGATGATCGAACGCCTTAAAGCTTTAGCCTGGCAGTATAAAACTTAAATCCTTTGGTGCGAGGTGAGCCCGGTGCTGGACATCAGTACCCTGGATCGCATCGTCAAAGAAACTATCGAAGCCATTGAGCGCAGTCAGGCTCAGCTTTATGATATTGCTGAAAATACACGCACTGAGGTGAACCTGGTTAGTAGTGAATTGACAGCAGTCAAGAATGAGTTGAATGCCATTATAACGGAGGTCGATAAGCTGGAGCGGGCGGAAAAAAGAGCCCGGTTGCGTTTGGCAGAGGTAAGTAGAGACTTTAACCGCTATACCGAGCGAGATATCAAAACCGCCTACGATACGGCCTATAATTTGCAAATTGAACTTATTAAGCTCAGGGAAAAGGAAAAAGTATTGCAATACCGGCGCAATCATTTGGAAATGAGCTTGCGCCGTTTACAAACCACCGTCCAAAGAGCAGAAAAGCTGATCTCCCAGGTAGGGGTGGTCCTCACTTATTTAAACGGCGGACTCCACGATTTGAGCTTAAAGCTTGGTGAACTGCAACAAACACAACAAATGGCCCTTAGTATTATCCGGGCCCAGGAAGAAGAGCGCAAGCGTGTTGCCCGGGAAATTCACGACGGCCCGGCCCAATCCATGGCTAACATCGTTATGCGGGCCGAATATTGTCTTAAACTTTTAGACAAGGACCCGGGTAAAATCCGGGAGGAATTGCTGGCCCTTCAAAATATTGTCATGCTCAGTTTGCAAGACGTCCGCAAGATTATTTTTGACCTCCGGCCCATGGTCCTCGATGATTTGGGCCTGGCCCCGGCGTTGAAGCGGTACTTTGCCACCTATAAGGAACAGTACGGGCTGGAAATTGAGTTTCTTTTCTTCGGGCAGGAGCGCCGTCTGGATAGCACCGTTGAGGCAGCACTTTTTCGCATCATTCAAGAGGCGGTTAACAACATTAAAAAACATGCCCAGGTCAAAAGCGCCCTGGTTAAAATGGAGATGTTGCCTGATAAGATTACGCTTTCGATCCGCGATATGGGTAAGGGATTTGATCTAAACTCTGTCCAGGGCGATAAAGATTGTAATGGCTACGGGCTGGTAGGCATTCGCGAGAGGGTCCAGCTCTTAAACGGTGAGATGAAAATTAACACCGCACCGGGTAAAGGTACCCACATTAGCATTACCATACCTTTGCAGGACCAGGCTTAAACAAATGCCTTCATGCTCGCAGAGCAACTCGCTCAAGACTAAAAAATACTTGCAATATTAAATGTCGCTGCTATAATATTCTTTAGACGATACTCGGGGGTGAAATAAAACCCCAACGGCGATGGAGCTCGCCTAACGCTCAGTGAGCTAATAGCTCCTACCGAAAGCGACCAGTGATCGGTAGGAGCTTTTTATTGTTACGCGCCCCGAGCTACCCAAACCTTTTTAAAGCTCATGCCGATCCCTGGTCTAACAAAAGGGGAGGTTAAGCTGATGGAAAACATGTGGCTTGTGGCGTCCGAGTGGCTTGGTTTAGCTTTGGTAGGCGGTTTATTGGCCGGTTGGACAGGGATTTCCATTTCTTTGATGGAAATAGCAGTGGGCGTAATTGGCGGTAATTTTTTAGGTTTACACACCACGCCGTGGGTTGATTTCCTGGCCGGGGTTGGCAGCATTCTGCTAACCTTCCTTGCGGGTGCCGAAGTGGATCCTGAAGTTTTACGGACAAAATTCAAAGAAAGCGTTAGTATTGGTGTCATTGCTTTCCTTTTGCCCTTTGCAGGTGCCCTGCTATATGCTTATTATGCCCTGCACTGGACCCTCCAGGCAGCGGAAATTGCAGGTATTGCCCTTTCAACTACCTCGGTCGCTGTTGTTTACGCCGTAATGGTGGAAACGGGTCTCAATGAAAGTGAAATAGGTAAAATTATTTTAGCTGCCTGTTTCGTCAATGACCTTGGTACGGTTGTGGCCCTGGGTATACTCTTTGCTAACTTTAATGGATGGATGCTCCTGTTTGCAATTGTAATGGCCATTGTATTGGCTTTTATTCCCCGTTTCACGCGCTGGTACGTTGCCCGCTACGGTAACCGGGTTAGCCAGCTAGAAGTAAAATACTTTTTCTTTCTGCTTTTCTTCCTCGGCGGGCTGGCCTCCATGGCTAATAGCGAAGCCGTCTTGCCAGCGTATCTCATTGGCCTGGCTGTGGCCGGTTTCTTTCTCCAGGAAAAGAATCTTGCCCTGCGCATGCGCACCATGGCCTTTGCCTTCCTGACACCCTTTTATTTTCTTAAAGCTGGCCTTTTTGTGTCCTTACCGGCTGTAGTTGCCAGCGCCGGGATTATTATTATAGCGCTTTTGGTTAAAATCATAACCAAATTTATTGGGGTCTGGCCGGCAACGCGTTTCTTTAAATTTGAACCGCGGGAAGGAATGTATACCACTTTGTTAATGTCTACTGGGCTTACCTTTGGCACCATTTCCTCGTTGTTCGGCCTCAACCATGGCTATATCAGCCAGGCACAGTATACGATTTTGGTAACGGTAGTTATTCTCAGCGCCGTAGTACCAACGATGATTGCCCAGGCCTTTTTCCGGCCCGACCTGGTACCGGCGCCCAAACAAGAAAAGCGGCGCCATGTTTTGATACCTCAAAAAGAGGAGGGAAATTAAAACTATGTTTAACAAAATTTTAGTTGGTTACGATGGCTCGCCTAATGCCAGGAAAGCTTTAACTACTACCCTCGACCTGGCTAAAAAATATGGGGCGCAAATTACTGTCGTTTCCGTTGCCCATGTACCCGATTTTGCCGATACCAGAGACGAAGTTAATGGGGTTCTGGAAGATGCCAAAAACTTTTTTAGCAAAGCTTTGGAAGAAGCTACAAACCTGGCTGCCCGTGAAGGGCTAACCTTAACTACCAGAATAGTGCCGGGCCACCCGGCCGATACCCTGGCCCGCCTGGTGGAAGAGGAGGGCTATGATCTGCTGGTACTGGGGGCGCGGGGGTTAAGTGGTATCAAGCGTTACCTTTTAGGAAGCGTTTCGGAGGCCGTGGTAAGATTGGCTAACTGTCCGGTGTTAATAATTAAGGGGAAAAAATAAGGGAAGGATAATTTCTGGAGAAAAGTTGATTTAGCTTAATCCGAGGCCAAGGAGTCGGCCCCGAGAAATCTCGAAAATGCGCTCATAGCGCTGATGACTCCTGTCTGGATAATGCAGGCAGGAGTCATTTATTCCCTTTATTTTGGGGCTATAAATATTTAAGGAGGTTCCTGATGGAGGAACAAAGCAAAGGTAAAAAAATAACCCCCTCGCTACAAAAGGCATTTAAATTTATTATCTTACTCGGGATTGTTAGCCTGCTTTCCGATATGACCTATGAAGGGGCGCGCAGTATTACCGGGCCTTTCCTGGCATTGCTGGGGGCTAGCGGGGCAGTGGTTGGCTTCGTTGCCGGGCTAGGTGAATTGCTGGGTTATGGCGTTCGGTTGATTTCCGGCTACTTAAGCGACCGTACAGGGAAATACTGGCCCATTACTATTCTGGGATATATTCTCAACCTTTTTGCGGTACCCCTTCTGGCCCTGGCAGGTAACTGGCAGTTAGCAGCAATCTTGATGATTACTGAGCGCGTGGGGAAAGCTATTCGTACTCCTGCCCGCGATGCCATGCTTTCTCACGCTACTTCGGAAGTGGGAAGGGGATGGGGATTTGGCCTCCATGAGGCTATGGATCAAATTGGGGCCATTGCCGGTCCTCTGATTGTAGCTTTGGTACTTTACTTAAGAGGCGGATATAAAACAGGGTTTGCCATCTTATTTATCCCGGCTATCTTAGCGATTACAGTCCTTGCTGTTGCCAGGCTTTTATACCCAACTCCAAAGGAGCTTGAAGCGACCCAGGCCACACTTTCGGGCAAGGGATTACCTAGAATATTTTGGCTTTATCTGGTAGCAGTTGCTTTCATAGCGGCAGGTTACGTTGATTATCCCTTAATTGCTTATCATTTAGGCAAAGGATCACTGGTATCAAGTAATTGGATTCCCATACTTTATGCTATCGCCATGGGGGCGGATGCCCTTGCTGCTTTAATATTTGGGTATTTGTTCGACCGGATAGGTATTTATGTTTTGGCTATTGCTGGTCTGGTCTCATCCCTGTTTGCCCCACTGGTATTTTTAGGAAGTTTCGCAATGGCTCTAGTTGGGATGGTAATTTGGGGCATAGGAATGGGGGCCCAGGAATCCGTCTTACGCGCTGCCGTGGCCAATATGATATCCATTGACAGGCGTGGTACTGCCTACGGGGTGTTTAATACCGGTTATGGGATATTTTGGTTTCTGGGCAGTGCACTAATGGGGATGCTTTACGACCTATCAGCAGGATATGTGGTAGCCTTTTCAGTAGCAACCCAGATGCTTTCTGTGTTGCTGATGCTCTATGTCGGTAAAAATACTTCTCGTTGAATCCTGCATCTTTAATTTTTTAACCCGCCAGCAAGTGTAAACTGCTTATCCAGAAATTCCTTTCCTGACCACGCGGTTCGTTAATAAAACAATAGGCGCTCTTTGTCCATGAATTTCCACGGCATACTGTTTGGCAGGGAGATGTTTTTCTCATGACTTTCCAAAGCATACTATTTAAAAATCCTGAAGACGGCATAATAAAAGAATCACTCAAAGCGCCCATCTTTTTTGTTGATTTAAATCTGGATCAGATTATAGACACCATTACGGCCGGCAAAGAGGAATATAATTTAAAACCGTTTTTTTACACTTCGTTGAACGATATCGACGCGATCAACTATCGTCATGAAATAATGCAGGATCTGGAAAATAAAACTTTGTTTGAGCATATAAAATCATTTACCCAAAAAATGCGTACAATGCGCGAACATCTTACCCAAGCAGACAAGCTTTATTATAAATACCAGAAGGAAAGATGGTTTTTAGATGCGGTGGAAATTTACTGCGATGCCGTTAATTGCCTGGTACATGATTTAACCCTTATAGAGTTAAAATCACGCGGTTTTTTAGCCTTCCGCGAATATCTGACGAACTATACTCAATCCGACCGTTTTATGTCCCTACTAGCAGAAACGAAAAAGCTGAAAGCCGACTTATCTACAGTAAAATATTGCTTACTCATAAAAGGTAACCGTATCAAGGTCCGTAAATATGAATCTGAGATTAATTATAGTGCGGAAGTTGAAAAAACGTTCGAGAGATTCAAACAGGGGGCGGTAAAAGATTATAGAGTTGAATTTTCCAATTGGCCCAATATGAACCATGTTGAAGCAAAAATACTTGATTTAGTTGCCCAATTATATCCTAAAATATTTTTGCATCTTGATAATTACTGTATGGAAAACGGCAATTATCTGGATGAAACGATAGCCGTTTTTGATCGGGAGATACAATTTTACATTGCTTATCTGGAGTATATCGCTATATTCAAACAAAAAGGATTAAAATTTTGCTATCCCCAAATTTCCAATACATGTAAGGAAGTTTATGATTATGAAGGATTTGATTTAGCCCTGGCATATAAACTCATCAGTGAAGGTTCAACCGTTGTCTGCAATGATTTTTACCTGAAAGGTAAGGAGCGTATATTTGTAGTAACCGGTCCGAACCAGGGCGGTAAAACAACCTTCGCCCGTACCTTCGGACAGCTGCATTATTTGGCCAGCCTTGGTTGCCCCGTCCCGGGCAGTGAAGCGCGACTCTTTCTGTTCGATAAGCTTTTTACCCATTTTGAAAAAGAAGAGAACATAAAAAATCTCCGTGGCAAGCTACAGGATGACCTGGTCAGGATACACGATATCCTCAACCAGGCCACTTCCAACAGCATTATCATTATGAACGAGATTTTCACTTCCACAACATTGAAAGATGCTATATATTTAAGCCGGAAAGTGATGGAGAGGATAATACAACTGGATTTACTGTGCGTTTGCGTAACATTCATAGATGAACTGGCTTCTTTAAGTGAGAAAACCGTAAGTATGGTCAGCACGGTAGTACCCGAAAATCCGGCAGTACGAACATATAAGATTGTAAGAAGACCTGCCGATGGACTTGCATACGCGTTAGCCATTGCCGAAAAGTATCGTCTCACTTACGATTGTTTAATGGAGCGGATAAAATTATGAAAGTTTTTCTCATGTATAAAGACCGTAATTTTGACTTGCAGCAAAAATTACCATCTAATCAACAAACCTTAATACAAGACTTGGCATTAGACACGCTGTTTAACGCCATGGCGTGTGGTGACGAATTTTTATTAGAAGTGGCCAGGAAAGCCGTTTTGTCCGGTTTAAATAATGATCCAGACACAATATTATACCGGCAGGATATTTTAAGAGATTGCCTAGAGAATTCTGCCATTGTCAGGACTATCTATGATATCGCAGTAGAATCGATTGAAAGGGAGAAAAAGAATTACTTAAGCATTTTCAGCAGATACCCCGCTGCCATATTGCATAGATCGATAGAAGTGATGCAAATGTTTGTGGGCATGCTTAAAAAACTAAGAACTATCGCCGATGAACATGCCGATAAATTTAAGTCGGAGGGCTTTACGGCTTTTTTCAAGATGCTCAATAAAGAACTTGGTGACGAATATTTCGCCAGCGTTCAAAATCATCTAAGGGAACTAAAATTCCGTGAGGGAGTTTTGATCAGCGCCGAATTGGGAAAAGGCAATAAAGGGATTAATTATATACTTCGTAAACCCATAGATAAAAAACAGAGTTGGATGGAGCGGATCTTTGCTCCTAAACCGCTCGTCTACACCTTTTCTATCGCCGACCGCGACGAAAGCGGGGCCAGGGCCCTGTCGGAATTAAAAGACAGGGGGATCAACCTTGTGGCCAATGCCCTCGCTCAGTCCACCGATCATATTCTTGCTTTTTTTAAAACTTTGCGGACCGAATTGGCCTTTTACATCGGTTGTTTGAACTTGTATGAACACCTTACTCGCATGGGGGAGCCGGCGTGCTTTCCACTGCCCGTAGCTCCTGTTGAACGTCTACATTCTTTTAAAGGCTTATATGACGTCTGTCTGGCTTTAACCCTGGAACAAAAAATTGTGGGCAATGATGTGAATGCTGATAATAAGGACCTCGTAATAATCACAGGCGCCAATCAAGGTGGCAAATCGACTTTTTTGCGCAGCATAGGTTTGGCCCAATTAATGATGCAATGCGGTATGTTTGTACCGGCCGAATCTTTCTGTGCCAGTACTTGCGACGGCCTTTTCACCCACTACAAACGGGAAGAAGACGTTGCCCTGAAAAGCGGTAAACTTGATGAAGAACTTAACAGAATCAGCGATATCGTGGATCATATAACGGCGAATTCCATGGTGATGTTTAATGAATCGTTTGCCGCAACAAACGAAAGAGAAGGCTCGGAGATTGCAAGGCAGATAGTTAGCGCCTTATTGGAAAAACACATCAAGGTTTTCTTCGTTACGCATTTATATGAATTTGCCCATGGCTTTTACGATAAAAAAATGGCAAACGCACTTTTCCTGCGGGCTGAAAGGCAAGCCGACGGAACACGAACTTTTAAGTTAATCGAAGGCGAACCCTTGCAAACTAGTTATGGCGAAGATTTGTACAACAGCATATTCGGAACAGGTAATTAAATTCATTAATGTTATTCTTGTAACTCAAACTAACCCACACGAAACAGCAAGGGACCTTATAATGCCTCGAATTTGGCCTGAATTTCCGAGAATTTCCTGGTAATGGACGGGCCTCGGGACCCCAGAGAAGAAAGGTTGGAACGGCAGTCAGGGGTAGGATGGCTGTGGGTAACACTTCATCGCCCAGAAGAGCGTTTATAAAGGTACTTTTACCGCGCTTGAACTGCCCGAGAACGGCAAGGTGAAAGCGTTCGTTTAAAAGACGCTCTTGTAAGGCATGTATCTTTTGCCTCTCTTCTTTAAATTCTGGCCCCAAGCCATTCAGAAGCTCTAAAGTTTGTAAAAAAAGGGCGCCTGCATCATTAGTTACCTTCGGAACTGCCTTTACTGGCCGATCTTGCCTTACCTGGCTCATAAAAAACTCCTCCAGACTCTACCTGGTAGGAGTTGGGCTAACTGCACATTCTCCTACCAGGAATTTGATCCTTGGTAGGAGTCATCAACCCTTACGGGTGGTTTTTCCGGTGAACTCCATCACCGTTTGGAGAAAGCTTTTCTCCAAGCGTATGAAATAAAGTAATAGAGATATACTTCCCGTTTGTAATTAAATTTAACAGCCCATCCTTTAGTGTGTCAAGGGGAAATGGCCTAAAATTATATAGCAAGGAAATTGACATTTAATAATAAAAATTATATAGTTAGATTAAGGCCAAGGAGTCGGCCTCGAGGATCTCGAAAATGCGCCCTAAGCGCTGATGACTCCTGTCTGTAAAGGACAGGAGTTTTTTGTTTCCTTCCCAGAGACATCCATACCCGCTTTACGAATAACCAGGAGGAATATTTTTATGAAAAGCATGCCTGCTAAACGGTTAACAATTTACGTGGGAGAAGGTGTTAAGTGGCAAGGGAAGGCCCTTTACCATGCTCTGGTATTAAAATTAAAGGAAGCTGGTTTGGCAGGGGTTACTGTTATCCGGGGTATAGAAGGCTACGGTAAGCGAAATAGTATTTATGCGGCTCGGATTATAGATCTTTCTTACGACTTGCCTGTGATTGTCGAGGCAGTTGATAGAGCTGAAAAGGTTGCTTCTGTCTTGCCAGAGGTGCAAGCCATGGTATCCCAGGGGCTGATAACGGTGTCTGATGTAGAGATTATCATACATGAGGATAACTTATGAAAAAAGGCGTTGAAGAGGGAGGGTTAAATTATATTTAATCGTGAAAATAGGTACAAAAGCGGAGCAAAAGCGAAGGAAAAGGGTGGAATAAGGGGTGCGAGGCGGGTTAAGTGTAATTTAACGCCGGGATTTAAGGGATTAGATTAGATTGATAGCACGCCCTGCCAGGGCGAACAAAAGACCTAAGATGATGCTGCCCAGTAAATAGGTTAAAGCATTTATAACTTCCCCATCTTCCAGAAGCCGGACAACTTCATATGAAAAGGTAGAGAAGGTAGTATAAGCGCCTAAAAACCCCGTAGCTAGCGCTAACGTCAAGCTGGTGCCAAATCTATGGGCAGATGCCGGTGTGCCTAAAAGTAGTCCTAACAAAAAAGCGCCAGTTAGGTTAATTATTAGAGTGCCTGTAGGAAAATTACCCCTGCTTCTTGCCGATAATGCCTGTCCTAAAGCATATCGAGTAATGGCACCCAAAAACCCGCCCAGTCCTACATATAAATACTGCATTCCTATCTCCTACCTGTTTCTGCCCCGGTTTGCTGTACTTTAAATGCCGACAAAATTGGTATTCTGGTCAGGATTATTCCCGCCCTCACGGCAGTTAAGCCTCCTAAAGTGGAAACCAGAACATAGATGGCGGCATAAGCTATATGACCACTAGTTAAAAGGGTTATCGTCTCCACACTAAAGGTGGAGAAGGTCGTAAAAGCGCCAACAAAGCCTGTTGTTATACCCAGCCTTAATTCGGGACTTAAGGTTAAGCGTTCTAAGCTATAGGTAAGAATAAAGCCCATAGCGAAACATCCCAAAATGTTTATTATTAGGGTTCCTAAAGGAAAGGTTGAGGGCCATAAGATAGCAATGAAGCGGCCAAGTTCAAACCTGGCTATGGCCCCCAGAAAGCCAAAAATACCAATATATATGTAGAGCAACTTAATCACCCCCACATGGAGTTGCAAAACCCACAAAAAAATCCTACCTTCCGGGCATAAAATTAGCCCGCTTTTTGGTAGGAGTCATCACTGCTTGCTGCAGATTTAAGGCGAACTCCATCGCCTAAAACTATTAGCAAGATATGCTAGTGTTATACGACAAGAAGGCGTTAAAATCCTGCCTAGATCAACAAGATGACTAAATACGCAATAAAAATAATAATCAATCTAAACCAATGTGCCTCCTGATGAATTTATTTTAGAAGTAGCGCAGTAGAAAAGCGGCCGGAGCCGCCGGGCAGCAAAATTAAGGAAGCAAGGAAGAATGATAAGCACCACGAAGGTGTTAAGCCTGCCCGAAGGCAGCATCCAAGTGGTGCTTTTTTCTGTATATGGGCCACGGAGGCCTAATCCCCTTAAAAAGGGAGGAGGAGAGGTTCCGTGGCTCTTATTTTTTTCCGGGAGTTGGCGAGCAGCAGTGTGGGGTTATTTTCTAAAGCGCTTGGTATTTCTTGGTGTTGTAATGCTAGGGGTTTCCATCATCGCCTTCGGACTGATCAACCTGGCACCCGGCGACCCGGCGGAGCTTATCTTACGCTCCGGCGGGGTGGAGCCCACCAGGGAGGCTCTGGAGGCCTTACGGAAAGAGCTAGGCTTGAACGACCCCCTTTACTTACAGTACGGGCGCTGGCTGTGGCGGGTGTTGCACGGGGACCTGGGTAAGTCTTTTCGCACCGGGCGGCCCGTGGCGGAAGAAATTCTGTCCCGCTTTCCGGCCACCCTGGAACTCACCTGCGCGGCCATGATCTTCATGGTATGTCTTGCCCTGCCGGCGGGGATCCTCTCTGCCCTTTACCGACACGCTTTCCTTGACCACTTAAGCCGCCTAAGTGCTCTTCTGGGTGCTTCGCTTCCTGGCTTCTGGCTGGGGCTTGTGCTCATCTACTTTTTCGCGGTGAAACTAGGGGTGCTTCCGGTAATGGGCCGGGGCGGGCCACAGCATCTCGTGTTGCCAGCGGTAACCTTAGGGTTTGGCATGGCTGCCGTCTACGCCCGGATCTTACGTGCCAGCATGCTGGACGTGTTGGGACAGGACTACATCAAGGTGGCCCGGGCTAAGGGTTTGAAAGAAAAGTGGGTGATCGGGCGCCATGCCTTGAAGAACGCCCTTTTGCCTACGGTGACGCTTTTGGGCATGAGCTTCGGACATCTTTTGGGGGGAGCGGTAATTGTGGAAACCATCTTTGCCTGGCCGGGTGTGGGGAAGTTCGCCGTGGATGCTATTTTCAACCGAGATTACCCGGTGATCCAGGGATATGTTCTTTTCATGGCTGTCGTTTTTGTCCTGGTGAACCTTCTGGTGGATGTATCCTACGTTTTCCTCGACCCGCGCATCCGCCTGGAAAGGGGGAAGTAGCTGGTGGGCCTGTCGAGAAATTTCGGTGCTGGGGTTGCCGGTTATCCCTCTACTGTGGAGTCAGCGGGCCAGGCGGAAAAGGTCTCGCGTGGTGGCTCGGCCGCCGCGCTGGAAAGACTCCTGCAGGACAGGTTGGCTCTTTTAGGCCTTGTTATCATCCTGGCCGTGATGGCCGTGGCAGTCTTTGCGCCTTATATTGCTCCCAATGACCCCACCAAGGTGGATCTCCAACATCGCCTGGCACCACCGGGTGCACAATACCCCCTGGGCACCGACCACCTGGGGCGGTGCCTTTTATCGCGGTTAATCTATGGAGCGAGAGCTTCACTTAGCACGGCAGCTTTAGCTTTGTGGGCTATTATGCTTATTGGTATCCCCCTGGGTACCTTGGCGGGCTACTGTGGGGGGTGGGTGGACAACCTTATTATGCGATTTGTTGATATACTGCTGGCTTTTCCGGGCCTTATCCTGGCGCTGGTTATCGCCGGAACACTGGGACCGGGCCTTTTAAACGTGATGCTAGCGCTTTCTGCCGTCTGGTGGGTGGGATATGCCCGGGTCGTACGGGGGATGGTCCTTTCGGTGAAAGAGAAGGAGTTTATACTGGCGGCCCGGGCCTGCGGGACATCGGAATTAGGTATTATTGCCAGGCATATCCTGCCCAATGTACTCTCCCCGATGATCGTTCTGGCTACGTTAGACATGGGTAAGCTCATCCTGGCCATATCCGGGCTTTCCTTCCTGGGCCTCGGTGCTCAGCCGCCTGCGCCGGAGTGGGGGGCCATGCTAAGCGACGGTCGGCCTTACATGCAGGTGGCGCCCCAGCTGATGATTTACCCCGGACTTGCCATCATGACGGTGGCCCTGGCCTTTAATCTCTTAGGTGATGGGCTCAGGGACGCTCTAGATCCGACGGGGAATACCAGGATTTAGTTTGGTCGACGACAGAAGTTCTTGCAGGCTACCGAACTGAGCATAGTAAAGATACTAGGATTAAATGGTTCACGGACCCTTTCTTGAAAGTAACTTTTTGCTCTTGTGAATGAAAATGGCAGGAGCACGTTTTCAATGGAATGTTGTTTTTAAAGAGGGCAGAAAGGGGCTTGGCGGGGTGTCTTCAGATCCTGTTTTAAAGATAAAAAATCTCTCTACCTATTTTTACACTCGGCGTGGCGTCATCAAGGCTGTGGATAGGGTTAGTTTTGAGGTGGAGCCTGGGAAGCTCTTGGGGCTGGTAGGGGAGAGCGGTTGCGGCAAGAGTGTTACGGCCCTGTCCATCCTGCGGCTGATTGAGCCGCCGGGAAGAATTCTCTCCGGGGAAGTCTGGTTAAACGGCTACGACCTGCTTAAAATCCCCCCAGGGCAGTTGCGGCAGGTACGAGGCAGGGAAATAGCGCTTGTTTTTCAGGACCCGCTGACCTCCCTGAACCCGGTTTTAACCATCGGTACGCAGCTTGCGGAAACCATTGTCTCTCATGAAGAGGTATCCCGGGCTGAAGCGCGGCGTCGCGCGGTGGAGCTTCTTTTTCGCATGGGCCTACCCGACCCGGAAAGGCTCATGCGCTTATACCCTTTTCAGCTTTCCGGGGGCATGCGCCAGCGGGTGATGATGGCTATGGCGATCTCGATGCGCCCGAAAGTTTTGATTGCCGATGAGCCCACCACTGCCCTGGACGTTACCGTCCAGGCCCAGATCCTGGCGGAACTAAAGCGGCTGCAGGAAGAGATGGGGATGGCGATCATCCTCATCACCCACGACCTGGGGGTGGTCGCAGCCATGGCAGACGAAGTTGCGGTAATGTACGCCGGATCGATTGTGGAGCGCGGTCCGGTGGCACAAATATTTGACCGTCCCGCCCATCCCTACACCCGGGCTTTGCTCCGTTCCGTGCCGCGCCTGGGCAAGGAAGAACTGGTGCCCATTGGGGGACAGCCGCCGACGCTTCTAAATCTCCCGGCCCATTGCGCCTTCCTCCCCCGCTGCCCCGAGGCGCACACGGAGTGCCGGGGAAAGAAGCCGGAATTGCGGGAGATCGGGCCGGACCACGCGGCAGCCTGCCACCGCATTTCCCGGAGTTGCCCAGGGGAGGCTGGGCGCAGGTGAACCTCTTAGAGGTAAGGGAACTGGTGAAGCACTACGCCGGGAAAAGGGGGATATTTGCGGGTCACCGGGAAAAGGTGCGGGCGGTGGACGGCGTCACATTCGCCTTGGCGCGGGGAGAAACCCTGGGCCTGGTGGGGGAAAGCGGCTGCGGCAAGAGCACCCTGGGGCGGCTGGTGGTGCGGCTGGAAGAACCCACGGCCGGAAAAATCCTTTTGGCCGGCGAGGAGATCACCGGCTGGACGGGGAGAAAGCTGCGGGAGCTGCGCCGCCGCTTCCAGATCATCTTCCAGGACTCTTCTTCCTCCCTCAACCCGCGCCGGACGGTGGGGGCAATCATTGAGGAACCACTGGCCAATTTCGGCGTGGCTAAAAGGGAGCGCCAGGAGCGGGTGGCCGAACTATTAACCCTTGTCGGCCTGGGACCTGGGGATGCGTGGAAATACCCGCACGAATTCAGCGGGGGCCAGCGCCAGCGCATCAACATCGCCCGGGCCCTGGCCTTACAACCGGAACTGGTGATTTGTGACGAGCCCGTTGCCAGTTTGGACGTCTCTATCCGGGCGCAGATCTTAAACCTTTTGTGGGAGCTAAAAAAGCAGCTGGGCATATCCTACCTCTTCATCTCCCACGACCTGGCGGCAGTGAACTACCTAGCCGACCGGGTGGCGGTAATGTACCTGGGCAAAATCGTGGAGTTGCTACCGGCAGAAGGCCTCGTATCACAGGCCCGCCACCCCTACAGCCGGGCGCTTTTGCGCGCGGTGCCGGAGCCCGACCCGCGGCAAAGAACCGGGCAAAAACCGGTGGTGCGGGGCGAGCCGCCTGACCCGGCAAAGCCCCCCGCGGGCTGCCGCTTTCACCCCCGCTGCCCCGATGCCCGCGACGTTTGCCGGCAAGATGAGCCCGTTTTGAAGGAGGTGGGGGAGGGGCATTTGGTGAGGTGCCATTTTAGTTGAGGAGTTATTGGCGGGCAGAGCATAGAAGGCGAGGAGGTGGTTCTTTGGAGCTGGTACCTATCGGGAAAATAAGTAGCCCTTACCGCACACTTCAAGAGGCACCATTCCAGGGGCGTTTTTCTGACCAGCTGGCAGAGCTGGAGATTTACCCCCAGTTTGCGGAAGGATTAAAGGATGTGGACCAGGCAACCCACCTGATTGTTCTTTACTGGTGCCATCTTGCAACCCGGAACACGCTGCAGACCAAAACGCCATTTGGCCCGGAGATTCGCGGCGTTTTTGCCTGCCGCTCACCTTCCCGCCCCAACCCCATCGCCTTTTGTGTGGTTGAGTTGCTGGAAGTGAAAGGAAACCGCCTGCTGGTGAGCGGACTCGACGCTGTGGATGAAAGCCCCCTTTTGGACATAAAACCCTATTCTTCTGATGTGGATAGTATTTCAGGGGCGCGTATTGGTTGGTTCAAAAAATAAAAATTTGAGGGGGTTCAGAAAGGACGAAGTCCCTGTTTTTACTGACGAGAACAGGTAGAAGTTGTATTCCTGCCGGGATATGTGTTGCATTGTAGGGATGTGTGGCGAAGGGGGGATGCCTTGCAGCGGAAGAGGTTACGGAAAACGAGTTTTTATACAGTAATTCAAAAAAGGGAGGAGAAATAAATGCGGACAAAGGCATTGAAGGCAGTGGCTATGCTCATTGCCCTGCTGATTACCATCATTATCCTGGGTGGGTGCGGCGCTAAAGCGCCCGGGCAGGATACGGCGGCACAGCAGAAAACCGTTGTTACCGACCTGGCCGGCCGGCAGGTGGAAGTTCCCGTACCGGTAAAGAAGGTGGTGGCCATCGGCCCAGGTGCCCTGCGGCTGGTTTGTTATGTGAACGGCGCGGATAAGGTGGTGGGCGTGGAGAACCTGGAAAAGCAGCAGCCTACTGGCCGGCCGTATATTTTAGCCCACCCAGAATTAAAAAATTTGCCAACCATTGGCCAGGGAGGGCCCGATTCCACCCCGGACGCGGAAAAGCTGGTCAACGTCAATCCGGACGTAATTTTTGTTGCCTACCTGGTAGACAGGTCGCGGGCAGATGAACTGCAGGCCAAAACGAACATTCCGGTAGTGGTGCTGAGCTACGGCAGGCTGGCCACTTTTGACGAGGACGTTTATAAGTCCCTTGAGCTGATTGGGAAAATTACCGGCAGTGAAGAAAGGGCCCGGGAATTAGTTGATTTCCTGCAAAAATGCCAGCAGGATTTGCATGATAGGACGAAGGATATCCCTGAAGACAAAAAACCCAAAGTTTATGTAGGCGCTCTGGGCATGAAGGGAGTACACGGTATCGAAAGCACCCAGGCCAAATATCCGCCCTTTGTAGCTGTCAATGCCCGGAATGTGGTTGACGAAACGGGTAAAACGGGGAGTGTCATGATTGACAAGGAAAAGCTCCTGAGCTGGGACCCCGATATCATTTTCATCGATGAAGGGGGCTTATCCCTGGTGCGGGAAGACTACAAGAAAAACCCGCAGTTTTACCTGTCCTTGAAGGCGGTCAAAACAGGCCGGGTTTACGGCCAGATTCCTTATAATTACTACACCACAAACATCGGAACCGCCATTGCTGACGCCTACTACGCCGGAAAAGTGATTTACCCCGAACAATTTAAGGATATCGACCCGGCCCAAAAGGCCGATGAGATTTACCAGTTCCTTTTGGGCAAACCTTTATATGAACAGATGGCGAAAGATTACGGTGGATTCAAGAAGCTTGATCTTGCTAATCCGTAATACTCGAGGAGAAAGAAAAATATGCGGCAGGTAGTAATGGAAAACATCCCGGAAAGTTACCTTAAGTATACCCAAAGAAAAGTTTTCATCATTTGCCTGCTCATCCTTTTGACCGTCCTGCTGGGTGTCTACGCCATCAACGCCGGGTCGGCGGAGCTTTCGCCGGCCCAGGTGCTGCTGACGCTGCTGGGCAAAGCGGAGGGACGTTTAAATATCATTATCTGGAATATCCGGCTGCCCCGGGTGCTGGCGGCGGTCACTGCCGGGGTCGGCCTTTCCATGGCGGGTTGCGTGATGCAAAACCTCTTGCGCAACCCTCTGGCGTCCCCCTTCACCTTGGGTATTTCGCAGGGTGCGGCCTTTGGCGCCGCCGTGGCCATCATTGCCCTGGGGGCGGGGAGCACCCACAGCACCAGCGCCGATGCAGTCATCATCAACAACCCCTACCTGGTCACCATTTCCGCCTTTGTAGGGGCGATGGCGACGACCCTGGTGGTTCTCTTCCTGGCCCAGGTCAGGGGGGTCACTCCCGAAGCAATGGTTCTGGCGGGGGTGGCCCTGGGCTCCCTTTTTTCAGCCGCCACCATTATCCTGCAGTTTTTTGCCAGCGACGTGCAGGTGGCTTCGATTGTTTTTTGGACCTTCGGCGACATCGGCCGGGCTTCCTGGCGGGATCTGGAAATCATGGCCGCGCTAACCTTTGCCGCGCTGCTCTACTTTATAGCCAACCGGTGGAACTACAACGCTCTGGACGGCGGGGAGGAGACGGCCAAAGGGCTGGGTGTTGATGTGGAGAGAATCAGGTTGACCGGGATGTTCGTGGCCTCCCTGGTCACGGCGGTAACTGTTTCCTTTCTGGGCATTATCGGTTTTATCGGCCTGGTCGGCCCGCACATGATGAGAAGGGTGCTGGGCGGCGATCACCGTTTCCTGATCCCAGCTTCCAGCGTAATGGGAGGGCTTTTGCTGCTTGCTTCCGATACCCTGGCCAGGACCGTTGTTTCCCCGGTTGTTTTGCCGGTGGGAGCGATTACCTCCTTTATGGGTGCCCCCCTGTTCCTTTACCTTCTCTCCAGGGGGTATGGCAAAAGATGATCTTGTCGGTAGACGGAGTGGAATTCAGTTACAGCAGCCGGCCCGTGTTAAGGGATATCAAATTTGAAGTCAACAGGGGGGAATTTTTTGCTATCCTGGGCAACAACGGCGCCGGGAAGTCCACCCTGCTCAAGTGCCTGATCAGGATTTTAAAGCCGCAAACAGGGACAATTCTCATTGAAACAGAAGACCTGTTTGCGCTCAGTCCCCGGGAAGTTGCCCGCCGCCTTGGGTACGTGGCGCAAAGATACGAAAGCGCCCGGTTTACGGTCTTCGACGCCGTGCTTTTGGGCAGAAAACCCCACATCAAGTGGGGTACAACCGCAAGAGACCTGGAAATCGTCCGGAATGTGTTGGGCATTCTCGGCTTGGAAGAGTTTTCCCTGCGCTACCTGGATGAATTGAGCGGGGGAGAACTGCAAAAGGTGGTCATCGCCAGGGCTCTGGCCCAGGAACCCCGGGTGCTTTTGCTGGACGAGCCCACCAGCAACCTGGATCTGAAGAATCAGTTCGAGGTGCTAACAATAGTCAAAAAAGCTGCCAGGGAGCGAAACATTGCAGTGGTGGTGGTAATGCACGACCTTAACCTTGCTTTGCGGTTTGCAGATAAATTCCTGCTCCTGAAGAATAGGACCGTTTTTGCCTGCGGGGGGATGGAAATCATGACTCCGGAAAACATCGCCGGCGTCTACGGAGTTCGGGTAGCGGTGGAAAGACTGGCAGACATCCCCGTGGTCGTGCCCTTGTAAAAAGCAGGCGAAATCTTGAATTTTATTTTGGTTTGTTATATAATTATTAAAGAGATAGGCAACCAAGGAGGTTGCTAAATCTCGACCATGGAGGTCGTTACGGTATAAACCGGACATCTTCCATGGTTTATTTTATTTTTAACACAAGTTGGTTGACCTTGGAGGGGGGGTCATGGAGATAGACTAGGCTTGGGCAACCGGAGAATTAAATAATTGAAGGAGGAGAAACGTATGCATATGGCAGATGCCCTGCTTTCACCGGCTGTAGGTGGAACCATGTGGGCAGTGACGGCAGGAGTCGCAGCTTATTCAATTAAAAAGGTTCAAAATGAATTAGATGAGCAAAAAATACCTTTAATGGGGGTAGTAGGTGCATTTGTATTTGCGGCCCAAATGATTAACTTTACAATTCCGGGTACCGGATCCAGCGGCCATTTAGGAGGAGGCATGCTACTAGCTATATTGCTGGGTCCTTATGCTGGTTTTCTAACCATGGCATCTGTTTTAGTTATCCAAGCACTTTTTTTTGCTGACGGTGGCCTGCTAGCATTGGGATGCAACATTTTTAATCTTGGTTTTTATACATGCTTTATTGCATATCCCCTGATTTATAAATTGATTATTCGCAAAGGGTACTCAACTGGACGCATATTTGCCGGGTCACTACTGGCTGCAATAGTAGGCTTGCAGCTAGGAGCGTTCAGTGTAGTTCTAGAAACCCTGTTTTCGGGTATAACAGAGTTGCCCTTCAGCACGTTTGTTTTGTTGATGCAGCCCATTCACCTTGCTATCGGATTGGTAGAAGGCCTCGTAACTGCTGCTGTTGTCGCCTTCATTTGGAAAGCCCGCCCTGAAATAATTGAGAAGGCAGCATCGGGTGAGAAGCTGGGCGGTCTTCCCATCAAGAAGGTCCTTGCCGGCCTTGCCATTGTTGCAATTATAACTGGTGGTGTTTTCTCATGGTTTGCATCTACATATCCCGATGGATTGGAATGGTCTATGTTAAACACTTCAGGTAAAGAGGAACTCGAGGCTCCGGACGGTATTCATCAAACGCTAGCTTCTATTCAGGAGAAAATCGCGTTTTTGCCTGACTATAGCTTTAAAAGTAGTGAACAGGAAGTAAATACTGGTGCTCCCGAGACCGAAGAGGCATGGCCGGCGGTTAATGCCGGGACTAGTGTATCGGGACTGATTGGCGGCGCAATGACTTTGCTTTTAGCTGTAATAACAGGTCTTATTATAAGATCAATTAAAAAGAGGGAAAAAGCAAGCGCAGTTTAGAGTAAAAGCAACAAGGCGGGGCTTTTAACCCCGCCAAAACTTATATAATAATAATTATAATGGGATGATAGGTGATGTCCAATCCGGCGGAATCATTATATAATATAAGAATACTTGACGAATTTGCTGATAAGAAATCTATTATACATGATGTGCACCCGCTTATGAAAGTGTTAACAACGGGCGCATATTTGCTAGTAACTGTATCCTTTAGTAATTACGAGTTAAGTGGTATGTTGCCACTTATATTTTACCCTGTTATTATCATGACACTAGCAGATATTCCCATGGTCCCGGTTTTCAAAAGGGTACTCTTGGCTTTACCTTTGATAATCGGCATCGGATTATTTAACCCCCTATACGATAAAAGCCCGATGCTAGTGTTGCCATGGATTACTATTTCGGGAGGCTGGGTTTCTTTTTTTGCAATCTTAATTAAAGGTTTTTTAACAATACTGGCAGCACTCATTCTCATAGCCACCACTGGAATGACGAGAATCGCCTCAGCGCTAAGAACCATAAGGATACCTGGGGTATTTATTATCCAACTTCTGCTAACATACAGGTATATCGCGGTGCTGGTTGAGGAAGCTGGCCGTGTGGTACGTGCCTATTCATTGCGCTCGGCGGGTGAAAAAGGCATCAAATTTAGAGATTGGGGTTCGTTAACGGGACACTTACTTATCAGGTCGATAGAAAGGGCCCAACGTGTTTACCGTTCAATGTGCTGCCGGGGTTTTACAGGAGAATATCATATCGGAAGAGAAAAAGGAATTGGTATTGGCGACATCCTGTACTTCGCCGGATGGAGTTTATCTTTTGTAATAATACGCTACTTCAACATTCCGGAGATGATAGGTTGGGTAATGATGGGAGTAAGGAGATAAATGAGCCATCATATTATACAAGCAAATAATTTAAAGTATAAGTACCCTGATGGACGCCAGGCGTTGAACGGAGTTGCTTTTAGGATTACCCACGGAGAATCCGTTGGAATTGTAGGCGCGAATGGTGCAGGCAAGTCGACATTGTTGATGCACCTTGCCGGGGTATTGTTTCCAGATGAAGGAGAAATCAGGATAGGTGATGTGCCGGTAACCAAGAAAACATTGCCGTTGATCCGGCAAAGGGTGGGGATGGTTTTTCAAGACCCGGATGACCAGTTATTTATGACCACCGTTTATGATGATGTAGCCTTTGGGCCGCGCAACTATAAATTACCTGAGGAAGAGGTTGAAAAGAGGGTAATTAGCTCACTCGATACTGTTGGAATTCTACATTTGAAGGATAGACCGCCGTACAAGCTTTCAGGTGGTGAAAAGCGCGCAGCAGCTATTGCGACGGTTTTGGCCATGAATCCTGATATTCTTGTTATGGATGAACCAACGTCATCCCTTGATCCGAAATCAAGACGCCGTTTAATAAGACTTCTTCAAAGCTTTACCCATACGAAGATAATTGCGACCCATGATTTGGACATGGTATTTGAGCTTTGCGAGAGAACAATTGTTTTGAAGGACGGCAGGGTAATAACTGACGGTCCTACAGAAAAAATTCTTTGTGATGCAGAACTGATGGAAGAATGTGGGCTGGAGTTACCCCTTGGTTTACAGGGGTGTCCGGTCTGTGGTACGAAAAAGCCCATTTGAACGTTAGTCCCCTCTATTTTCTTGATTTTCTTGAGATGTTAGCCAGTAATTCATCCAGTTGGTGGTGAAGTGCAAGAGGATTGATTGCCTGCAGTAGGCGCTGTAATTTAGCCCGGGTTTGAGCGTCTTGTACGCCAGCCGGGAGCTGGCCTGGGAGGTGGGGCAGGTACTCCAGGGCAGAGTGATCGGCTAGCGGGGAACGGGCTATTTTATCCTGGAGCTCGAAGGTCGGGAGATCCTGGCTCGTACTCCCTTTTTCTTATCCCCAGGTGATTTGGTCAGCCTACAGGTCCAGGAGCGCCAGGGAAGCCTCTACATGGTCAATCTCCTTTTCCGGGACGAGTTAACGACAAATGACATCCCCAGGGAAATTCTTGCCTGACGATATAACAGCGAGCAAGATAAAGCCCCCCGGGTAGTAGCTTCCGGTAGGGGGGCTATAGCCGATAAAATCATAGCCACTGCCAGGGAAGCTGGCGTCCCCGTCCACCGGGACACCCATCTGGCGGAGATGTTAGCTGGGTTAGATATCGGGTCTGAGATTCCGGTCGAACTGTACCAGATGGTGGCTGAGATTCTGGTATTTATTTATTCTTTGGACTTAGGCGCGAAAAAGCTAAAATAGAAAAAACTAGAGACGGAATGAGATAGTTACTAGCCTCTATCCCCCGGCTCGCAGTTCCCAGATGCGCGGGTCTTCCAGGCCCAGGCGCCAGACACCGATGCCAGGGAGGTTGTACTCCCGCACCAGGCCTAGCTTTGTGCTAAAGCTCCGTACATCTTCAAACCATACTACATGGGGAATATTATCCTCTACATAACTAAAGGTGGATTCCTGGGCCGCTTGGTCATAATAGATAGTGGCACCCACGCGGCGAGCAAGCTCTACGGCTTGGCTGTGGGAGAGAGTTACGGGAATAGGCGCTCCTTCAGCCCAGTCGTAACCATAAACAGCCATACCGAGGCGTATTTTTTCCCGGGGGATAACGCTTACAGCATAATCCAGTACCCGACGGACAAAACCAATGGAAGCGATAGGGCCGGGTGTAGCGAAATGTTCGTCGTAAGCTAGAATATAGACCTGGTCACTAAGCGCTCCTAATTCCGGATAACTAAAAGCGCCCGAGAAGGGGTGGCGGGGGTTATCCTCCAGTTCTGCCGGTACGGAAATGGTGGTTAAATAACTTGCCGCGCGGAGGGCTTGGGAGAGTTGACGCATAAAGCCGGTCAAGAAGGGACGATCCTCCGGAGGCACAAATTCAAAATCGATATTTACGCCGGCGAAACCCCAGCGGTACATGAGGGTTAAGATATTGTTTACCAAGGTCTGGCGCAAGCTTGGCGTAGTCAGCAAGCGGTGTATCAGGGGGCGGTACTGGGGACTGGAATAATTGTGGACGATGGCCAGCACAGGGAGATTATATTGCCGGATGGCCGCTAGGCCTTCGGTATCGGCTTGATCCACGAGGCTTCCTGTCTCGGTTACGCCAAACCAGAAAGGTAGGATATATCTTAACTGGCCGCCGTGGCTGCGTAAGGAAGCTAACCCCGGAGGATCAGGAACATAATACCAGTTGTTTTCTACCTGCCGTTCCTGCAAGGCCATACTTAAAAACACCTCCTGTTCATATTATATAATATGTTATTCCTGGCAAAAGTGTCCAGGAAACCTGGCGGCACGCTGAAATACCTACCTTAATTCATTATAGGAATGCTTGTAAACTGGATATATGTCCCGGACTTGGGGAAATACTTGCGAGTGGTAAGCCTGGAAGATGGCCAAACTGTTCACAATGCCTTTCCTGATCGCAATTTTAAAATTACAACCGCCAAAGAGGGGTGAAAATATGAAATTCCATTACTACGCAGATACTGACACCCTGTATATAGACCTTTCGGAAAAAGAAAGCGCCAACTCGTTAGAAGCAGCGCCCGGCGTAGTGTTGGACTTTGACGCCGAAGGGAACCTTGTAGGTATAGATATTGACCGTGCCAGCGCCCTGATAGATTTATCGCGCCTTGAAGCCGACGGCCTTCCTCTTGGCCGCATCATAAGAGGGCCAATATGATCACGGCAGGAACGCTAAAGCGGCCTGCCGCTTTTGTTTAGTCAGAGCCGGTATTCTACGGTTTTTTGCCGGCCAAGGACGTCGTAAAGGAAGCTGGCCTTGCTCAATTTTTCCACCTGCACCTCTTCGGGAGTGCAGGCCAGTGGTTCAATCGGCTGCATTACCCTGGCCAGGGCTTTGCCCAGCACTTCATAGCGGCGATACAGGGGCATTTGAGCAAAATCGGATGATACTACCAGTAAATCTATATCGCTATCTTCTCTAGCATCGCCTCTGGCCTGGGAGCCAAACAGAATGATCTTGTCGATCTGGATACCTTGATTTTTTAGAGCATCAGCAAACTGCTCTATAATTGCTTGAATATCTGGTCTTTCTTTATCCATTCCAGTATCTCCTTTGTTTTAACAAGATAATCTTGAGCAACGTTACGGGAATAATTTTTTCGTGCGGCAGCAAGGTCTTTAGGGTAACGGGCCCCCGAACCTATTGCATCCAACGTTCCTAAAAATTCAAGGTGTTCTTCTACTAAATTAACCTGCCCTAACTTCACAAGGAGTAATAACTTATGCGTTTTAGGAGGGGTTTTATCTGTTCGCAGAGCAACGACAGCTTTCAGGACTTTTTCTAGAGCTAACTGGCACATATAAATCATGTACAAGGTATTTTCTAGCATGAAACATAGCCTTAGCGGTGGAAAAATCGTATTCGGCTTGCTCCATCCATTCCTTGACTTCTGGCGACACCCACAACACCTCACCCATATGATACCATATTCTGTAAGAAAGACCAACACTAATTTTTTAAACTCATTTTATAATCTAATCCGATAAGTGACTTACTTAAAAAAGCCCCTTTACCGGGGCTTTAGCTTTAATAGTACTTTTTACGCTCCAGGTATTCATGTACCAGGTTTAACGTCTCACCGAAGCGTTGGAAATGGACGACTTCCCTTTCGCGCAAGAACTTGAGAGTGTCGCTAACATCGGGGTCGTCAGAGAGCTGGATCAGGTATTCGTAAGTGGAACGGGCCTTTTGCTCGGCGGCCATATTTTCATGGAGGTCGGTGACCGGGTCGCCCTTGGACTGGATGTAGGCGGCCGTCCAGGGGGCCCCTTCGGCGTTGACGAAGTAGAGGGCGCGGTCGTGGTCGGCATAATACCCGTCCAGGCCGGCCCTTTTTATTTCTTCCAGGGGAGCGTCTTTTATCAGGTTATAGACCAGAGTAGCCACGATCTCCATGTGGGCCAGCTCTTCTGTGCCGATGTCCGTTAGTACTCCTTTGGCTTGAGGGATGGGCATGGTGTAGCGCTGGGTGAGTTAACGTAAAGATGCAGCGAGCTCGCCGTCCGGCCCGCCGGACTTCAAATTTTTTTATCCAAGACCTGCCCTAAAAAAGGTAAGGGGAGAAAAATTTTTGCAAAAAAGAGGGCCAATAAGATGATAGCAGAAACGCCAAAGCGCGCCTGCCGCTTTTGTTTAAAGCCGGTATTCCACGGTTTTTTGCCGGGCCAGGACGTCGTAAAGGAAACTGGCCTTGCTCAATTTTTCCACCTGCACTTCCCGATAAACGCCTAATATAAAAGTGCTAGGCACATACAACTGCAAGAGCAATATAACACGCTGGATGCTACAGCTATTCATCCCGAATCTTATCAGCTTACCGAGTGGTTGCTGGCTTTAGTTGGTGCCGATCTTAGCGAACTGGGCAGTTAACCTTTGCGCCGTAAATTGGCACAGGTTGACGTAGAGAGCCTGGCGGCACGGCTGGAGGTCGGGATTTCGGGGCTTTTGTGGATATTGGCGTCAAGACAGACGGGCTGGTGCATATTTTCCAAATTAGCGATAGCTATGTCCGCCACCCACTTGACATAGTTGCAGTTGGTGAAGTTGCGGAAGTGCAGGTGCTGGCAGTAAATAAATCTCCCCGGGGGAACAAAACGGCTGCACCAGCGTCTATCATCATAGGGAAGCCAGGATTTGCATGGAGGTATCTTAATGAGGAAAGGATTAATATTGCTGCTGATGTTTGTTTTGCCCCTGTTGCTGGTTGCCTGTAGTGAGGGGGAGGCAGTTCCGCCGGTAAATAATAATGAAGATGATACTTTGCATAAAAACATTACCGGCGTATATGGCGGGCAAACAGATGAGAACGCAGTTGTAATTATTATTGATGAGGGCATATCGTTCCCCAGCAACATTAACCCTGTTACTTTTGAATTATCCAGGGAAATAAAAGAGTGCGGTATCATACCCGCACTGGTCACCGGTGACAGGGTTAGCTTTGACTGCTCCTTTGCCAGCGGGATGTGGGAAATTAAAAGGATAGCAAAGCTGGAAGCGGCTCGTCAGACTGTCAGCGCTGTTTTCGGCGGTTGGATCGATAATAATATGTTCGAGGCAATAGTAGGGGGCCAACCTACTCCATTCTGGGTAGCCGAAGAAATCAAGCCGGAGGTAGAGGAGAAGGCTCCGGAGCCTGGCGCAGAGATGGAGTTGACCTACTATGAGGACGGTTACGGCCGCCTGGTGCTGACGGAGGTTAAGTTTGAATAAGCTACTACAGTTTTTATCTTCTCGGTTATCTTGAAACATTAGCTTCATACGCACCCACTATCACATTGAAAGCTGGTCGTTCCATGTTGTTGTCGATCCAGAAGCCCACTACCTCGTTACCATCCATTACAAGAACTATATTTTCTACCACCTTATTTTTATTTTCAACACTATAGGTATAAAGCGTAACTTGTTTGCCTAAATAACCGGAAAAGTCCATGCCATACTGCTTTGATTGTTCATTTCTCTTTTTTAGCAGTTCACCAATCTGAACACCATTCTTTTCTTCCTTAAAAGTATCGGGCAATTGCAGGTCATAATTTGCCCCGCTATTGGTCACGATCTTATAACCCAGGTTATGCACAAATAGTTCGGCTGCTTCTTGCTGAGTCAACGCTTCTGCCGCCGGAGTCGTATCGCTGGCAGATTGTGATGCCGGAGATGGCTGCGTTTCCTCCACTCCCGTAGCAGGATGGGCATTCTCAACTATTGGCTTTTGCGAACATCCGGCCATGTTTACTAGACCAAAAACCAAAATAACTATTGCAAGGAACACTTGCTTATTTTCTTTTATCATTTCCCGAAAATCCCTCCTTGCTCTTTTAGTTTTTTTAATTATAGTCCTGTCATCGGCTAAAAGGAATACTTCAATGAAAAGACTTAGTGTATAATAGTGGCAGGGGTGATTACTAACGTGGCCGTTGAGGACAAGAGCAGCACGACAAGTTACCGAGTTATTCACCACTACCCAGGCGATGTAGAACAACGCTTATTAGAACGCTGCCGTGATCTTATTCGCGAAGTTGTTCCCGGTGCGACAGTAATACTATATGGCTCCAGGGCTCGTGGGGATGCTGAACCCGATTCGGACTATGACGTATTAATCCTTACGAAAGGACCTGCTAATTGGCACCTGGAAGATGCGATACGCGAGAAACTTTATCCGCTGGAATTAGAGACAGGAGCAGCATTATCTATAGCGGTTTTTAGCGAACAGGAGTGGAATTCCCCTCTATACCAGGCCATGCCTTTCACCCAGAATGTAAGACGTGAGGGGATAGTTCTATGAAAGAAGAAGTTAAGCAGTTAACCCTATACAGGATGGGACGCGCTAAAGAAGCTATAGCTGAGGCGGAATTGCTCTTTTCAGAAGGCCATATACGTACTTCCGTTAACCGGTTATATTATGCCTGTTTCTACGCTGTTTCTGCCATTCTCCTTGCCAAGGGTTACTCGTCAGCCAAACATTCAGGTATCCGTTCGCTTTTCCACCAGAAGATCGTAAAAGCTGGTTTGGTTAACCCTTCGGCCGGAACATTATATAACAGGCTGTTCGATGCCCGCCAGAAAGCGGATTATGCCGACCTGGTTAAATTTGAAGCCAATATTGTTGCTCCATGAAGTAAAATCTCTTGTCGATCAGATTGAAACTCTTGTGGTTAAAGAGATCCGCAGTCCTGGTTGATCTATCCAGATGTAGAAAGTAAATGAATTGCAGCAAAGCACCTGGTAGGGAATCCTGCCGGGTGCTTTATTTTTCGCCCAGCATGTCTGCTGAGCCGATGGGTTGAAAGAAACCCTGTCACCTAACCAGCAGGAAGACAATCCGTAGGCAAGGGCGTCGCTGGTAACGGCGGGGTCTGAAGGAAGCCGAAGGAAGAACATGGAACGTAGCGCAAGCGAACCGGGGTTGGCTCTCCAGGTGGGTAACCCTGCAGTTAGTGGGAAAGCCCAAAAGCTGGATAACCTGGGGAGTTAGGACGGACGGGTTCAGGTTCAGGCAGGCAGACTTAACTGGGGAAGCCCTGTACCATCCAAGGAAAACCTGGAAAGCTCGAACAAGTCGAAAGGCAAGGGAGAGAAGAAGTGGTGCAGGGTGGCAGACGAATCCGTAGTAGTGAGGAACCTTCAGCCGATGAAAGCCGGTAACGGACTGGAGGGGAAAACTGAAGGGACAGCATCCATGAGGTGCTGGGCCAAAGGAGTCAAAAGCTCCTATGGTTGCGAAGGGACGAAGGTAAACCAAAGTGTACAACCGCGAACCAAACGAACATGGGAGAAGATAACCGAGGCTGAAAATGCCAAGGGGAACGGGGCAGCCGGGGGTGACGAGCCAACTGGGGCCTACGTCCGCTCAGCAGATTATTGGAGATGAGCGTGGTAGATTGCCAAAGAGCTAGAGACGCCGTGCCAACTTCGAGAAGAAACTGCAGCCATGTGAGGAAGAGACGTAGGGAGTACAGCGAGATGAGGCAGTCAAGATGAAGTACTACAGTTTAATCGACAAAGTATACCTGTCCTATACAGCAACAAATGATATTTGCCACTTAACCAAGATCCCTTTACACTTAAGGCAGGAAGGGTTACTGGCCCCCTTGGTGGTAGGAGGGGGCCAGCCGGAATTCGGTTTACACTGTGCAGTTCCTCCTGATGGGCCACCCAAAAAGGGGGGCATGCTTGATGGAAGCTCAAGTTCAAAAAGAAAACCGAAGTAAACCCAGGCAGCATTACAGTAAAGAATTCAAGCTAAGATCCTGGAGGCAGCCCGGGAAAGGCGGCTCCCTGTCGAAGAAATCTGCCGGCAGTACGGCATCCACAAGTCCGTCTATTACCGCTGGCTGAACCGCTACCGGCAGAAAGGCGAAGAAGGGTTGCGGGACGCTGCCCCGGTGCCGAAAAAGTGCCCCCAGGAAACCCCACCGGAAGTCCAGGCTAAAGTGGTAGAGCTTAAAAAAGCCCATCCGTTTCTGGGGTCAAGGAAGCTAAGAGACTTTTTTAGCCCGGTTTGAGGGCATTCACTTAAGCCAGGTGACGGTCAACAGGATCCTGCGCCGCTTTGGCTTTAAGCCGACTACAGCCGGCCCCATGAGGGTATTGGTGGCTTTACCCCGGCCGACAGGTACTACGGCATCGCGAGTGAGGTGGAGCGCTGGCAGAAAGAGAAAAAGGCCCTGGGTAACGAAGAAGTAGTGGCTACCGGCCCGCCGGCCGTCTTTGTAGTCGGCAAGGTCTTTGACCACCAGGTAAGGTTAGAGGACAGCGGCGGCCGCCTGGAGCTGCATGTTGACGGCAAACTCTTAAAGGCTATGGATCTCATCCCTAAAAAAGTCGTCTGAACAAAAAACAGGGAGGAAGACCCCTTTATTTGGCGAAATGTTTTGTTAGCACAAGCAAAACCAGCCAAAAAGGAGGTCTTCCCCCTATGGCCAGTATAACATCAACAAGGTTAACCGGCAATAGCCAATTGGACCAGGAGATTATCAGCCGGGGGCTGGATGCGAGGTGGCAACTCCTTATCCAACTTTTAACGGGGCAAATAGCCGTTACCGCCGCAGCCCAAAAAGCCGGGGTTTCCCGGGTCACCATCTACCAATGGCTTTCCCACTTTGTCATGGGTGCTCTGGCCGGCCTCACAGGGCAAAAACCCGGCCCTAAAGTGGACTGGCAGGCCCGTTGCCGGGAACTGGAAGTAGAGAACAAAGCGCTAAAACAAGAGGTAAAACGACTTAAACGGCAGAACGTCCAGGCCCAGGCGGTGATAAGCTTCTTAAGTGTAATCCTAAAGCCTCTCCTCGGCGCTTTAAACACCGCCTACCGGCGGTTCAGCGCCGAAGAGAAATGGACCATCCTCCAGCACCTGGAAAGCTTGCGCGCCCAAGGCGGCACCATTACGGGTTTCAGCCAGGCAGTCCCAAAAGCCTACTCCACCCTGTTACGCTGGCGCAAATTAGTGCGAGGTAAAACTAAAGCCGCAGCCCTGGCCATTTTAACGGATAAAACCCAAGCCTTTGCTGAACCCAGGTTACCGGCGGCAACGCGCCAGGCCATTGTTGCCTGCCATGAACAGTACCCCCACTGGGGAGCCAAACAAATCGCCCATTACCTGGGCCAGAAGCAGGGTCTTAAAATGAGCCCGGCCACCGTCCACAAGGTCCTTAAACAGGAACACCCCAGCGCTCCCTGGGATAAAGAACGGCGTCAGAAAAGGCATACCTTTGGCCGGGTCAATTTTGCCACCTGCATCGACCATGCAGAAATAGCCATCGGCGGACGGAAAGCCCAGCTTTGCCTACTGTTAGATGAAACCAGCCGCTTTATCCTGGGATGGAGCCTGGACTTGAGCAAAAGTGCTGCCCAGGTGGTAGAATTAATCAAAGCTGTAAGCCACCAATATTGTCGCCCCACCCTGGTCAAGACCGATAATGCGCCGGAATTCCGGCAAGAATTCCGCCAACTCATTAACGCCCTGGGTATCTTCCATCTCAATTCACCTTACTACTATGCCCCCCTTTAACGGCAAGGTGGAAAGGGTCCTTAGAGACTTACGCCGTTATCTAAAATTCCAGCCCTGGCCCGCTACCCTGGAGCAGCTGGCCATCCAGGTAGAAGCCTGGGTATATGAACACAACTACCTGCGCTGTCATGAAAGCCTGGGATGGCTTACACCGGCAGCTGTTTTTACTGGAAAAGAAAACACCTACCCTGCCGGATTACATAGAGAAAATTTATATTCGCCAGGAAGAAAAACGCCTGGTCTTAAAGTTTAAAAACCGCCGCAACCAGCCGGCTCGATTAGAGTTAACCCTGCCGGAAGCCGCTTAAGATTGAAATAGCCGGCAGTGAGCCTATTAAATGCCTTAAGCTTTTCCAGTTGTCCGGGGGGTCAATCTTTGCCCTTCAGGAGGTGAATTATTGTTTTGTCCGGCGCCCCTGGATAACAAGGACAAAAAAAATATGGCTACCCCATCATAGAGAGCATCGCCTGTGGCCGTATTCTGGCGTAATTTGGCCTGAGTGTAAAGGAAACTCTATCCGTTAATCTCTAAAAGGTCTCTGAACCGTACAGGCAGCGAATACGAGAGATTTTTGCGCCGGGTCAAGACCTCGGCTCGCGCTTCCAGCAACTTTTCTCTAAACACAGCAGCAAACCATGCTGAGCGGTTTCTGGTCGGCGGGTAGGTCCTGGCTTTATCAGCCACCTTACAAATAGCTTCAATCATTTCTGCCGGATTGCTATCCAGTTCCGCAGCAACTCTCATAGCCAGGGGCAGGAGGTCGGCGAAACCGCAATTGGCAAAATAATAATGCAGTCTATTCATTACTACCACCTTCGGGGTCTAAATCTCCAGTTCCATTTGTGCCTGGTAGACAATCTCTGCATCAATCAACCTTTGCTTCTTACCACAGGCGCAGAGCATACAGGTAGTAACCAGGTTATTTACCAGGCGGGGTAAACCGTTGGTGATGCCATAGATCGCCTCCAGAGCAGCCGGGGCAAAAATATCCTCGTGTAGACCGGCAAGTTTTAGCCGGCTCTTAAGTTCCTCGGGTTTAAGGCCCTGGAGGAAATACTTGACCGTAAGGCGCTGCCTTAAAGGGTTGTTGACATTAAGGGCAAGTCTTGAACGGATAAGGTTCTGGCCGGCGAGGATGAGGACAAAGGGGTTCTGGGAGTCCATCTGGAAGTTAAAGAGGAGGCGAATGTCCTCCAGGATCTTGTTGGTAGCGAGGTGGATTTCATCTAGGACAATCACGGGGGTGATATGACGGTCGGCGTAAAGGCTATTGATAGCCGTCTGGATTTGGTGGAAAATATGGACCTTCTTATGCTTGGGTTCTTCCCCCAGGATTAAAGCCAGGCCCTGGTAGAACTCCAGCACGGTGACGGTGGAGAGGGCGAAATATCCAGCCTTGTACTGGGCCGGGTTAAGCTCGCTGACAAATTTCCTTAAGGCGGTAGTCTTACCACAGCCCGCCTCACCGGTGATTAGGCCGATGCCCCGCACCTGCAGCAGGTACTGCAGGCGGGAGGTGAGTTCCCGTAGGTCCTGGCTTAAGAACAACTGGTCGAAGGATATCTCTTTGCTAAAAGGGTTAAATTTCAAACCCAAGAACGGCAGAAACATCACGCCTCACCTCCCCTGGCTTCCTCCAGTTTTTCCTTGACCTTCGAGCAGATCGGCAAAAGAGACGGCCGGTGAAGGTTCGGATCTGTCAGCTGGAGGTGGGGATTCCTCTACCAGGGCCGGAACCTGGTCCTTATGGGCCGGGCGGCCACGTCCCCTTCTTTTCAGCGTGGCATTGGCAGCCAAATCAACCTGCCTGGCCTTGCCCACCTTTAACCCTTCGCGGTACAAAAGGACGGGCCGGGCCGGGTTTAAAAGCCACTCCGGGTCATACCGCACCTCCAGGCGCAGGCCATGCCAACTGCGGTTCCGTTTCATAGAGGATATTATCCAGGGAGAAGGTAGCGTCAAGGTTGACCTTACGCATCACCCGCAGGAGGAAATACTCATCCAGGAGCGTTGGGTCAGGGAAGATCCGCACCCGCTCGGTCTGGGGAAGGAAAAAGTCCAGGGGGCTTAAGCCCAAAGAGCTATGGATTTTGCGCTGGTAATCCTCCTCCAGCCACTGCCAGAAGGCCAGGTTCAATTCTTCCAGGGATTTAATTTTCTCCAGATCCAGGCGTGGCAAGAAGCGCGTGCGTACCGTACGAAAGAAGCGCTCAATCTTACCCCGGGCATAAGGGGCGAAAGGTTCGGCATGGAGCAAAGAACAACCCAGACTGGCGCAAACGACGGCCAGTTGGCCCGAACGGTAAACCTTACCATTGTCGGTATAGATCATTTTCGGCACGCCGCGCTTTAAAATAGCCTCTTTTAAGGTCGCCCGCACGGCGGTGTAGTTCTGTTCCCAGAAGAACTGGGCATGAAGGATCAGGCGTGAGGCGTCGTCGATAAAGGCAATGAGATAAGTCTGCCTTTTACCCCGGCCTACTTTAAGGTAAGGGCCGTACATGATATCCCCCTGCCAGAGTTCATTCACCCACTGGTGGGCAAAGCGTTTGATTTCCTTTGCCTCAGCCCCAACCTCGGCGGCAGGAGGCGCCGCCAGGTCGGGGTGCTGGGTAAGATAACGGTAAAAGGTGGATAAAGAGACCTTGTTAGGGGTAAAAATCCCCTCCTTGACCAGCTCATCATAGAGCATAATGCCATTGAGGCGCGGTTTCTCCGCCCTTTTAGCGGCGATTTGCAAAGCCATCTCGTCAGTTATCCGCCGGCTTTTCCCCCGGTCGGAACGGTAACCGGGTTTTAACCCCTCCAGACCATGGCAGCGATAGAGATAGAGCCACCAGGAGAAACTCTTGGGAGAATACCGCTTTATGCCATAATGGGGCATTACAATAGGTTTAGAAGCCAGGTCCTTAAAGTACTCCTTCTGATTGGGCACCTGGCCGTTTAGTACCGGCGCAATCAAAGCAAATTTCTTCAGGGCGATCTCTTCCCGGTCTTGAGCAGAAAGCATAAAGAACCACAGCCTCCTTGAACACTGGATGTTAAATTTTAGGAGGCCATAAGCGCTTACAGCCTGCAGGTCCCTACAAGTTGGATAATACCATCCTTCTTAAGCGCTACCCAGACAAAAGTTTTGTGGCTGCCATTTTTCACCTCCGGGGGTACCAAAAAGGCTCCGGTTATGCTAAAATATTGGGCAAAGGAGCCATAAAAGCGTACCCCAAAGCCTCGTAAAACCTGGCACTGAAAGACTGGATGTGGGCAAATCCAGTGGTAATGAGGCGGAGTACCTTTTGGGCTCCTACTCTTTTAACCAGCATTTCCTCCGGCAGTTGGACACGGGGCAGAAGCTGGCGCAAACCAAGTTTGATGGCCGAAAGCCTGGCCAGAAAGCGGCGCAGGTAAAACTGCAGGTGCGAGATATCCCAGTAGAGATGTCGGCAGCGCTCCTTTAGGAACTTAAGGCAGCCCCGCAGGGAGAAATTAGAGCCCAGCACAAGCCTGATGCCGGTAAAGATTAAATCCACGGTGTACTGGAAATAGGGCAGGCAAAAGGAAGGCAGGCAGGAGATGGTGGTGCGGCAGTATTGGCAGTAGTAACGCCGGATAAAGATGCGGCCGCTGAAATCAGCGGTAATAACGTTGCGGACAAAGAACCCGTGTTTTTGGGGCGGCACCTTTATCCGGCAGTGGGGGCAGAAAGCGGGCTCAGGGAAAGGGAAATCTTTACCCTGACAGGAGTACTCTTCGGGCGACACGGTGGTGTAGAATATCAGCTGCATGGCAAACCCTCCCAGCCAATATTCTACCTGATTCCCCCTCAAGCAGCACTCCTTGCAGCAGACGGACAGACTGACTAAAATCCATCTATAGTTTAAATACTGGCGTAAAGTGAAATGGGATTCTCATACTCTCCTGGTATTAACTTCAGATGCAGATTGTTCAATTTGCGACCATGGAATTATTTTGGGATGAATTAATGTGAGGATCTACAAGTCGGTTTGATTAACCTTGAACGATACGAGGTTGGCATCTTGCATCGCTACTATGAATGTTAATGACTGAGGTTTACCAGGAGCCGTGTACGAGGCCCGTACGCACGGTTCTGTGAGAGGGACAGCGTTAGGCTGATCACCTAGCGCTGCCCTACTCGATTTAATAATACTTTTTACGCTCCAGGTATTCATGTACCAGGTTTAACGTCTCCCCGAAGCGCTGGAAATGGACGATTTCCCTTTCTCGCAAGAACTTTAGAGTATCACTAACATCGGGGTCGTCGGAGAGCTGGATCAGGTATTCGTAAGTGGAACGGGCCTTCTGCTCGGCGGCCATATTCTCATGGAGATCGGTGACCGGGTCACCCTTGGACTGGATGTAGGTGGCCGTCCAGGGGGCGCCACTGGCGTTGACGAAATAGAGGGCACGGTCATGGTCGGCATAATAACCGTCCAGGCCGGCGCGTTTAATTTCCTCCAGGGGGGCGTCTTTAATCAGGTTATAGACCAGGGTAGCGACAATCTCCATGTGGGCCAGCTCTTCCGTGCCGATATCCGTCAAAACTGCCTTGGCCTGGGGAAGGGGCATGGTATAGCGCTGGGTTAGGTAGCGCAGCGAAGCAGCCAACTCACCATCGGGCCCGCCATACTGGGTGATGATTACTTTGGCCAGGCGGGGGTTAGGGCCGCCGACGCGCACAGGGTACTCCAGTTTTTTTTCATAAATCCACATTTAGAATCCCTCCGCCTAAAAAGTTGTTTCCCAGGGCCAGGGTTCGTCGATCCAGCGCCAGGCCTGGGGACTGGGCGTACTACCGTAATTTGTTAAAGGACCGTAGAGGTTTTCGTATTCCTTTTTTGCCGCCAGCAGGGCTTCGCTGGCGGCATTATATTCCGCTAACGCCCGGTAGTCTTCGGGATGGGTGTCCAGGTAAAGGTTAAAGTCTACGCAAGTAAATTCCAGGGCCATGATCTTTTTAAGCAGGCTTAATCGCTGTCCATCCATGTTTTACCCTCCACCATGTTGTTTTAAGGTGTCCGCCGGGGCTGGTAAGGCTGGAAGAGTTCGGGGAAAATCGTCCCCCGGGCCAGGCCTTCCATAGGGTCCCACCTGTTAGTAAAACGCTGCCAGGGTACATAGGCCCGGGCCAGCTGGTAAGAAAAGGATTGTTTTTCTACCTGCTCGTCGCCGGGACGGACGGTAATACCGCGCTTTCCTTGCTGGTCGGCAGTCATAATAAACCTCCTCCCCTAAAAATCGCTAATTTATATTATGATGGATGGGGGAGGAAGGGTTACCAGAAGATAAGCTTGATGCCACCTGTATCCAGGTTTAAGCCCGGTACTCGCAACAAGGAGAAGGGTACGGCATTTCCTAAGGAGGCAAAGGGCATCACGCCCTTTGGTGGCCCGCGGTGCCGGACTGGTGACTGGCATTTCAGCTAGTGGTTGACGCCAAGGGGTTTCTCGCATATAATTTAAATCAAAGGGGAGTAGCTCATAGGCCTTATGGCCTGTTGACCAGGGCGACAGTACGCATCGGTAAGAGCCGCCCTGGTCCCAGGGGCTTAACTTGGGAGCAAGACCTTTGTTTGGTGTATTTTTGCACTGAACAAAGGTTTTTTATTTACATTTTTTAACTTGCTAAGGGTTATTGTAGTGTTAAAGCTCTACACAATCTGGGAGGAGGATTATGAGTTGCCAGAGAAGAAATGGTATGCCATGGAGATCCATCAGGTCTGCCAGGAACTTAATTCAGACCTGCATCAGGGGCTGAATCAAGAGGAGGCCAACGAACGATTAAAGATCTACGGCCCCAATGTTTTAAAAGAGCCGCCCCCCCGCAGCCTTTTTTCCATGTTTATAGGCCAGCTAAAGGAAATTCTGGTCTTAATCCTGATTGGAGCGGCGATCATCTCGGGTATCCTGGGCGAATGGGAAGATTCTATTGTTATCCTTGTCATCGTAATGTTGAATGCCGTTCTGGGCGTGTATCAAGAGAATAAGGCTGAGCAGGCCCTTAAAGCTTTAAAGGAGATGACCAAACCTGCAGCCAAAGTTGTCCGGAACGGAATGGTAACGCAGGTTGACGCAGGCGAACTGGTCCCTGGTGATATAGTATTATTAGATGCAGGAGATTTTGTACCGGCTGATGCCAGGCTGATCGAGGCGGTTTCCCTACGGGCAAACGAAGCCGCCTTAACGGGAGAGTCGGTACCGGTAGAAAAGGACCCTGCCATGATAGCGGCCGGTGAAGTCCCGGTGGGCGATCGGAAAAACATGCTCTTTATGGGTACTATTATTACCAGCGGACGCGGCAAGGCCCTGGTGGTGGAAACAGGGATGAACACCCAACTGGGTCGGATCGCGCAACTGCTTCAGGAAACGCCGCTGGAGCCTACACCGCTGCAGCGGCGGTTGAATGAACTTGGTAAAACTTTGGGAATGGCTGCAGGAGTCATCGTAGCCCTGGTGTTTGCCACCGGGTTGTGGCGGGGCGAAGATGTTCTGGATATGTTTATGACAGCCATCAGCCTGGCAGTAGCAGCAGTTCCGGAAGGCCTGCCCGCCGTAGTGACCATTGTGCTCGCCCTGGGCGTTACCAGGATGAGCCAGCGGCAGGCTGTTATTAGAAAACTGCCGGCGGTAGAGACCCTGGGCACTGCAACTGTTATTTGTTCTGACAAGACAGGTACCCTTACCAAAAATGAAATGACTGTTACCCAGATTTATACTGCCGGCAACTTCCTGCAGGTAACTGGTACTGGTTACCAGCCTGACGGCCGTTTCCTGAACCAGCAGGGAAATGAAATTGCTCCTTTAACTGATCGGAACCTGGAATTAATGCTCCTGGGCGGGTTGTTAAACAGTGACGCCCGGTTAGAGGCAACAGAGAAGGGTTACCGCGTAATCGGCGATCCCACAGAGGGAGCCCTGGTAGTGGTAGCAGCCAAAGCGGGTTTGATAAGGGAGAAGGTGGAGAAGACCTACCCTCGGCTAGCCGAAATCCCTTTTGATTCCGCCCGCAAAATGATGACCACCTTTCACCATATAGATGGCTCAATCCAATCCTTTACCAAGGGAGCCCCCGATGTATTGCTGGCCCGCTCTACCGGAGTAATGACCGGGCAGGGAATTGAACCTCTAACTGGAGAAATGCGTACCCGGCTTTTGCAAATTAACTCTCAGTTGGCGTCCCAGGGGCAACGCGTACTGGCCCTGGCTGTCCGCCGGTGGCCTGAAATTCCGGCTGGCCTTTCACCGGATACCGCCGAGCAGGACCTTACCTTTGTCGGTTTTTATGCCATGCAGGATCCCCCGCGTCCTGAGGTCAAGGAAGCAGTGGCTGTCAGCGGCCGGGCAGGCATCCGGACGGTAATGATCACCGGTGACCACCAGGAAACAGCCATGGCCATCGCGAAAGAACTGGGTATCTGGAAGCAGGGTGACGGCGTCTTGACCGGTGCGCAACTGGACCAGATGGACGACCAACAACTGAAAGAGGTGGTAAACCGCGTCACCGTCTACGCCAGGGTATCCCCTGAGGATAAGCTCCGCATCGTAGCAGCCCTAAAGGAACACAAACATGTGGTGGCCATGACCGGCGATGGTGTCAATGACGCCCCGGCCCTCAAACGGGCCGATATCGGGGCTGCTATGGGGATTACCGGTACCGAGGTAGCCAAAGAAGCCTCAGATATGGTATTATTAGACGACAATTTTGCCACCATCGTCAATGCGGTTGAAGAAGGGCGAACCATCTACGACAATATTCGCAAGTCTATCCAGTATCTCCTTTCCTGCAACACCGGTGAGATTGTAGCTATCTTTTCTGCCATTTTACTGGGATTGGGTAGTCCCCTGACTCCCATCCAGATACTATGGTTAAACCTGGTTACTGACGGTCCTCCTGCCCTGGCCTTGGGCCTGGAGCCACCCGAAAAAGGCGTTATGGACCGTCCGCCCCGTAAACCCAAGGAAGGGGTGTTTGCCGGGGGCATGGGCATTAACATCGTGTGGCAGGGTACCATGATCGGGCTGCTGGCTCTGTTTTCATACTGGCTGGCCCTTAGCTGGGGACGGACCCTGGACGAAGCCCATACCATGGCTTTTGTAACCATGGCTCTGTCGCAACTGGTGCACTCCTTCAATGTCCGGAGCATGGATCAATCCCTCCTGTCCATAGGATTGGGAACCAACCGCAGTTTGATGTATGCTTTCCTGGCGTCAATATCTCTCCAGGTGGCTGTAGTATTGATTCCTTTTTTGCGAGGTATCTTTGAGACGGCGGTGTTGCGTACCAGCGACTGGGCGGTGGTCCTGAGCCTGAGCCTTGTCCCCCTGGTGGCTGTGGAAATAAGTAAACTTTTGGGCAAGCTGATAGTTGGCAAAAAAGGTAGACTTTGATGCCGGTTAATGTTGAGGCCCTCGGGGCCTGCTCGCCGCTGCCCGGACTACTTTGGAAATACGCCCTTGTCACAACCTTAGCCTAAACGGCAGGAGGACTTTTTGGCCGCTGGAGGGAACACGCATGTATCATATACGTGCTGTAACTTTTGACGCCTATGGAACGCTTTTCAATATCGAGGGTCTGCATGCTAAAGCCACAGAACTAATATTACAAGCCAACTCTTTTCCCGCCGACCCTGTAGCTTTTCACCGGGAGTGGGATAAGTTTGCTGATAAACTAATCATGGCGGGGCCTTTCTCTAAGCTCTGGGTGGTTTTTGATCAAGCATTGGATATGACCTTCAGGCAATTCGGCTTTCGTGGGAGGCGAGTTCCCAATGACCTGGAAATATGGTTGCGAATGATAGAAAACTGTCAGGTTTATACCGCTGCTCCTGTAGTAGTTGAGGCTGTGGGCCGTCAATTCAGGACGGCTTTGATTTCCAACACTGACAATCACGAGTTATCTATAGCTTTAATGAGACACGGACTAAAATTCGATGCCATTGTGACTTCAGAAGACGCCAGAGCTTACAAGCCCTCGCCTGTGATTTTCCAGCAGGCGGCTGAGCTTTTAAAGTGTAATCCGGAAGAGATCATTCATATAGGGGATTCTTTCATTGCCGATGTTGTAGGCGCCAAGGGCTTTGGAGCTACTGCCGTATGGTTGAACCGCAAAAGGGCCAAACTTCAAAATCAGCCTGTACAGCCTGATTATATAGTTGAATGTCTGGAGGAAGTTCTGGACATTATAGGTGACCTGGTAAACTAAAGGCCCGTTATATTACCAGCGTTAACTCTGGGTAAATTAAAAAGCAGGATGAGGCGATATAAATGACCCGTAAAGGGCAGCTTGAAGATGATATCAGTAAAGCATTAATGAAATTTGAAAAGGAATATCTGGGCCGGGGACCCCAGGAAGTTAAAACCTTTATCATTGAAGACCAGATTTTTATCCGTCTCAAGGGAGTTTTAACTCCGGCCGAACAACACCTGGCTCATAGCCATGAGGGTAAAATCTTGATTAAGAAAGTACGTACTCAGTTGTTGGAGGATTCCCGTCCGTTATTAGAAAAAATGATTCAGGAATTCACCGGTCAGAAGGTAATAAGTTTGCATACTGATATTAGCACCGTCACAGGAGAAAGGATTCTGGTTTTTACCCTTGAGGCTAATCTTGAAGCCCTAGTTGATTAAGCTTGCCTTTACCATAACTATAGTATATAATAACACTGGGTTAGCGATGGGGGATTCTCCTTTAATCGAGGGAGAAGCCAACATCAAACTTTAAGGTCCGCTGGTCGGCAGCTGGTCTGGTACAGAAGAGCTGGCGAATAGCAGGCCAACAATAGTGTCTTTAAGCAGACATTATTGTTGGCCTTTTTATTTACCTTATGGAGGTAAATGAGATGACAGAGTGGGAACAGCATCATGTTATTGTCCTTGGACCTAATATATGCGAAACAGCATCGGACATATTTAAAAGTCCAATTTTCCACCGGATTCTGGCAAGCTTCATTGAAGATTTAGAGCAACACCAGGCACCGGAACTGGAGGCTATAAAACCTTTCCTGAGAACACCTGCTGGTAAGCAAGGCAGCGGTGCTGGTGCCAGCAACCTGTGGGATAAGGAGGCCCTTGCTGATTTACTTTTGCTTCTTACTGAATACCGGCCAGATGAAATTAGCAAACGTTATCCTGCTTTCAATCCTGCTTTGGCTAGAAAGACAATGCTATATGACTTTGTGGAAAAGCTTTACAATTACTGGCGGAAATATGCCCGTTTCCTGATTGTTGATGATGGTTGCCATCAGGCAGGAGAAACTGCCAGTGATCATCATAAGTTTATTGAACTTAATGAGCGCTTTACCAACCTGGTACTGGAAATTTACCGGAAAATCGGGGCCAATTTAATGGAAAAACTCCCCCGGGTATACCGGCAACTACCCTGCGGAGCAGGAGCAGGAATACTGGCTGATAAAATTGCCTGGGATATTCCCGGGGAAGAATACCGACAGTTGCAGGCGATACCTTTTATCCAGCTGGTAGTTATCGAACCGCCGCTGGTATATTACCCCAAACGCAATTACCGCAAGGGTATGTTTATGCCGGTGTCCCATAATCCCCTCAAGCATAGTCAATTGGAAGCCAGGGATTGGCTTTGCTATCCGGCTAAAGTAGGGGATTTGTTAACCTTTATCTATTTTCATAAACGGTATTTACCCCTGGGTCTCAGTCTCGCCAACCTGTTTGAATTAGCTGAGCCAGCTGAAATTCAAGGTCGACGACCAGAAGCCATGCTGATTTTTGGAGTGGAGCCGGAACTGTTGGGTAAGCGCCAGACAGTATACTATGAAGACCGGCAGGCGGGTATAGTATTAGGACTGATCGGGCGAACTGATGATGTTGACTACTTTGGTTATTTTAAAAAGATGGTTTTAACCCTGCATAACCTTATTGCCATTGAGCATGGTTATTTACCTGTTCATGGTGCTATGGCGCGAATTGTTTTACGGACAGGGGCTAGTGCCAACGTGGTCCTGGTCGGTGATAGCGGTGCTGGCAAATCAGAATCCCTGGAAGCCTTTCGCGTTCTGGCCACGGACTATATGCGTCGCTTAACAGTTATTTTTGATGATATGGGATCCTTAAGGATAACTCCTGAAGGAGAGGTGGTGGGCATCGGGACAGAAATTGGCGCCTTTGTTCGCCTGGATGATTTAGCCCCGGGTTTTCCCTATGCGGAGATTGACCGCAGTATCTTCATGAACCCTCATAAAAAAAACGCCCGCCTGGTAATCCCGATTACTAACTACCAGGAAGTAACCAGGGGGTATCCTGTAGATCTATTCCTGTACGCTAATAACTATGAACCGGTAGATAACAAGCATCCCCATATAGAGTTGTTTAATGACGTCGATACAGCCCTGGAGGTCTTTAGCGAGGGTGCCCGGCTTTCCAAGGGTACCACTGATGAAGAAGGTCTGGTGCATACTTATTTTGCCAACCCCTTTGGTGCCCCCCAGAAGCGGGACCAGCATGATGCCCTGGCCAGACAATATTTTAGCCAGATGCTTGCCAGGGGTGTCAAAATAGGGCAGTTACGTACCCAGTTGGGCCTGCACGGATATGAAATAAAAGGCCCGGAAGCAGCTGCTAAAGCTTTATTTGAATTTATAACTTACGGGGGTTGATGTAAATGAATTTTGCTGGCGAGTCAGTATGGGAAGAAGTGCGCGGTTTTTTGAGGGATAACAGGACAGAAAAGTTACTCTTTATATTTAAGGAAATTCTGCCTGGGGAATTAAAAGCTATCAGTAGTTTTTTAAGCAATGAAGAACGCCAGGAGTTACTGAAAAATTTGCAGGGTTACCACTATAATCCTGCCGAAGATAATTATTTTCAAGAACGCATGCTGGCGGAGATGGCTGGGGAAGATATAGTAGACTAAATTAATCTCACGCTTCTGGTGAAATGGCCCGGCTATTGACGGGCCGGTTTCAGTTTCTTTCCACTCCTTGACCATCAGGCAGGAAAGTACGATAATATAAATTGAGGATTTAATGAAAAGCGGGCTGGATGAGGCCCGCTTTTATACAGGAATGGGGGGTGGGGAAACTGGATCTCGAAACCCTTGCCAGCGCCTTGACGGGGCTGGGTCAGGTACGCTTACGTGCTGAAAAATGTATCCGCACCCTGTCGCCCTGGGCAACCTGTCAGAGGTGCCTGGAGGTCTGCCCGGTTGATGGGATTGAGCTGCAAAACGGCCGGCCCGGTTTGAAAGAGTGCCGGCGCTGCGGCCTTTGTGCCGTGGCCTGTCCTACCGGGGCCCTGGAAGATCCAGAGCAAACCCACGCCTTCATTCTCGCCCGGGGTCAGGAGATTATTGCTGCCACCGGGCAAGTAATTTTTTCCTGCACCCGGGGTCAGGAAAAGAGCCTGCCGCAAGGCTTTTTTATGGTTCCTTGTCTGGGGGCAGTGGCTCCGGAAATAATGGTCGCCCTGGCCGCAAGGGGCAAAACAGGGTTTCGCTACCGGCCCGAGGATTGCGCTGCCTGTCCCTGGGGAGAGAAGGGGCAGGAGCTTTTTAAGGCTTCCTTTGCCTGGGCACAAAGGACCCTGGCGGCCCTGGGCCTGCCACACGATCGTCTGGTGCAGGGGACTACCCTTACACCAGCTCCGGCCCCACAGCATCGAGGAGGCCAGGCATCCCACGTAGCCCCGGCTGCCATGGGTCGGCGCGAATTTTTCCGCTCCCTGGTACGGGGGATCAAAGTGCCGGGAGTTAAAGCAGCGTCGGGTCCGGGTACGAAACAGGCAGTTTTTACCGGGGAGAGGATGTCCATCCTCAGGGAGGCCTTACAACGAGTACGGCCTGAGATAGGCTACCCGACGAGGGCCCGTTTACCCCTGGCCTCCCTGGAACTGGCCGGTCCCTGCTACCTCTGTAATATCTGCAGCCGCCTCTGTCCCGCCGGTGCTTTGACCCTGGGCGAAGGGGAGTTAAGGTTTATCCCGGCCCGCTGCAACCACTGCGGCCTGTGCCTGGCAGTCTGCCCCCAGCACAGCCTAACTTGGGGAGAGGATATGGCCATAAAAGCTGTGGCCGACGAGACAACTTTTAATGTGGCTACAGCCAGCGAACACCTTTGCGCGACCTGCGGGGAAACCTTCCAGGCCAGCGCCGGGACCACTGAGTGCCTGCGCTGTTACCTGACCCGGAACCTGCCTGGGCCAGGGTAGAAAGGATGGGAGATTTTATGGACAAGGAATTATTACTTGAGTGGCTTCAAGGGCGGGAACTGATTTACCGTTTCCTGGCCCGCCTCTACCAGGAAGGGCCAGGAAAGGAACTGTTGTCCGCCCTGGTAGAGGAGCAACTCCTGGTCGAACTACCTGCCAGTATTGATAATCCCATGCTGGCCACAGGTTGCCGGCAGATGCAGGCCGAGCTGACGGCCCGGGCCGGTGACATGGAAGCCTACCAGCAGGAACTCCAGGAGGATTACAACCGCCTTTTCGTCGGTCCCGGTCACCTGGAGGCGCCGCCCTGGGAGTCAGTATATCGCTCCAAGGAGCATCTCCTCTTCGGCGAGGAAACCCTGGCGGTAAGGGAGTTTTATCGTTCTTTTGGCCTGGAGAGTAAAAAGAAAAACCGGGAGCCGGACGACCACCTGGGTCTGGAAATGGAATTTATGGCCTGGCTGAGCAGGACGGCGGCCGCAAAAGTCCAGGCCGGTGAAGAGGCAACTGAATTCCTGCAGGGGCAGCAGCGCTTTTTAAAGGAACACCTGGAGCAATGGGTGCCGGCCTTATGCAGCGATATTCAGAAAGCTGCCCGGACTGAATTTTTCCGTGGCCTGGCCCTCTTCACCAGGGGCTGGCTGCAGGTCGATGCCGCTGAGCTGGAAGCAGTACTGGAGGATTTTTGCGGGGGTGAAAAATCATGACAGTTGCCGACGGCCGGGCCATAATCACAGTTTTAGGCCAGGACAGGGTGGGTATTTTAGCGGGTATAACCGCCGTCCTGGCTGCTGCCAATGTGAATATCCTCGATATCAGCCAGACCATCCTGCAGGAATTTTTCACCATGATCATGATTGTGGACCTGAAGGGTAGTAATCTTGATTTTTTTGAACTGCAAAAACAACTCAAGGCCAGGGGCGAGGAACTGGGTGTGCAGGTGACGATGCAGCAGGTGGATGTCTTCAAATTTATGCACCGCATCTAACCGCAGCCCCCATGAAGGTAAATGAGGGTAAGTCCGCAACTAAATGATAAGTCTTCTCCCGTTCAAAGATGGAGGAAAACAATGCCGACTTTATTTTCTTTTACACCGGAAGAAATTTTAGAAACCATCCGCATGGTCCAGGTAGAAAACCTGGACATCCGGACCATTACCCTGGGTATCAGCCTGCGTGATTGTGCCACCGGAAGTCTTAAGGAAACTTGCCGCCGCGTATACGATAAGATAACCCGCCGGGCGGAGAAACTTGTTACCGTTGGCGAAGAAGTGGCAACTGCTTATGGCATCCCTATTGTTAATAAGCGTATAGCCGTAACCCCTATTGCCCAGGTGGGTGAACCTTCAGGGGAAAGTGACCTCACCCCCTTGGCCCGGACCCTGGACCGGGCGGCAGAAGCGGTAGGCGTGAACTTCATCGGTGGTTTTAGTGCTCTGGTACATAAAGGATTCACTAAAGGTGACCGGGCCATCTTTAATTCTCTGCCGGAAGCCCTGGCCACCACTGAGCGCGTTTGCGCCTCCATCAATGTGGCCACCACCAGGGCCGGGATGAATATGGACGCCATCGCCGAGCTGGGCCAATTGATTAAAGAGACGGCGCAGCTTACGGCTGACAGGGGAGGGATTGGCTGCGCTAAGCTGGTGACCTTTTGTAACGCTCCCGAAGATAACCCCTTCATGGCCGGAGCCTTCCACGGCCCCGGTGAGCCAGAGTGCGTATTAAATGTCGGCATCAGCGGTCCCGGGGTTGTACTGGCGGCAGTACGCCAGCACCCGGAGGCTGACCTGGGTAAACTCGCGACAATTATTAAAAATACAGCCTTTAAAGTGACCCGCATGGGAGAACTGGTGGGACGGGAGGTTTCGGCCCGCCTGGGAGTGCCCTTTGGCATTGTCGACCTTTCGCTGGCTCCTACCAACGCCCTGGGTGACAGCGTAGCGGAGATCTTGGAAGCCATCGGCCTGGAACGCTGTGGCGCCCACGGCACAACGGCTGCCCTGGCTTTACTCAATGACGCCGTCAAAAAGGGAGGGGCCATGGCTTCTTCTTACGTCGGGGGCTTAAGCGGCGCCTTCATCCCGGTGAGTGAAGATAACGGCATGATCCGGGCTGTGGAGAGCGGCGCTTTAAGCCTTGCGAAGCTTGAAGCCATGACGGCCGTATGCTCGGTTGGGCTGGATATGTTTGCTATTCCCGGCGACACCCCGGCGGATATCATTGCCGCTATCATTGCCGATGAAGCGGCCATTGGCATGATTAATAATAAAACCACGGCGGTGCGGGTCATACCTGTCCCGGGGAAAAAGCCCGGGGAACTGGTAGAATTCGGCGGCCTCCTGGGCCGGGCACCGGTTATGGACGTCAATAACTTTAGCCCGGCGTCTATGATCCGCCGTGGCGGCCGCATCCCCGCCCCTTTGCAGGCCCTGGGGAATTAGAGGGAGGCGGCCGCCCAGGTAAGAAGGAAAAGATGCTGTTGGGCTCCGGATATACCCGGAGCCCTTTGTTATTCCTCCCGGTAGGCGTAGTCAAGCAAGAACCGGACTATTTCCTGGTGGCTGAAACCCTGGGGAAAATTGCCCCACTGCTCGCCGGTCCGGGGGTCGAAGTGTTCAGCCATCAGGTAAAGGTCAGTAGCATTATCCAGGCAGACCTGTAATAGTTCATGCGCCCGCTCGTAGTTGCCGGCGTGGAGGTAATAGCGCCCCAGCCACAGGGTGGGCAGGTAAAAGGGAATAGCCGCGTGTTCAAAACGGGCGATCCCTCCCCACATATTAAGCCCGCCCCTGCCTGAAGGCTCGCCCCTGGCAACAGGCGCAAGCTTTTCCATGGCGGCTACCGTCTTCTGTAAACGGGGGTGGTTGGCTGCCAGTAAACCATAAAATTCCAGGGCCAGCACGGATATATCCAGGGGAGCGTCAGGCCCGTAATGCTGCAGGTAGGCCTGGCGCTCTGCCGACCAGCCGTGGATCAGGAGTTGGCGGCGGACGCGACTTGCCGCCCGGTGCCACCGGCCGGCCCACTGTAGTCTTCCTAGTTCGATGGATAAATGGGAAGCAGCCGTTAAACCGGCATAACAGAGGATTTTGCCGTAGAGCCAGTGATCCATGCGCTCGCGGATTTCCCAGATGCCATTTTCCGGCTGGTCCCAGTAATTTTCCAGCCAGATGGCCGCCCGGCGGATGGCATCCCAGCGGGAGCGGATATATTCCCGGTCCCGGGTGGCCAGGTAGTGGTTCCACAGGCCGTCGAGGACGTTTCCGGCATTATCCAGCTGGATCTGGTGCATGGCAGCGTTGCCGAAGCGAATGGGTTTTTCTCCATTGGGGCCGGCTAGGTCTCCGGCGATGTATTCGGTACCACCTCTTCCTTCCACAGGTACCAGGGGCATATACCAGCCCCCGTCGGGCTGTTGTAAAGAAAGGGCGAATTCATAGAAACTGCGGGCTTCCTCATGATAGCCGGCGGCATCAAAGGCCAGGGCGGTGAAATACCCGTCCCGCAGCCAGCAATAACGGTAGTCCCAGTTGTCGTTGCCGCCGGGTACGGCGGGAAAAGAGGTGGTCGGCGCCGCAATAATGGCGCCGGTACGCTCGTAGGTTAGGAGTTTTAAAACCATCAAGCTGCGGTAGTATGCTTCCATAACTTCCGGGTTAGCAGTATGGGGCCGCCGGGCTTTCCTCAGCCACTGGCGCCACCAGGTGAGATTTTCTTCCAGGGAACTGTAGAAGCCCGCCGTCCAGTGCTGGCGGGCCAGGGTTAAACTGGAGCCGTAAGCCAGAACTAGCCAGAAGCGATGCTTTTCACCCGGTTTTAAAGTCAGGGTGGAAGTAGGTCCCGGTGAACCGGCCATGCCGATGCAGGCTGCGCCTTCGGGACCGGAGATAAATTGGAAAGACCCCTGGAACCGGACTTTAAAAGTATGGACACTGGTAACAATAGGCCGGGCCACCCAATCTACCCTAGGCTTTAAAGTTACTGTACCGGTATTTTCTAGAATAATTAGGCGACTTAAATGGTGGTAGCCCCATGGCATAAAGTCCAGAACAGTAACCTGCAGGCCATTACCTCTACCAATAGTTTCTAAAATATTGCTCTCCGGGAGATAACGCTGGCTTAGAGGCGTTACCCGGGGTTCAATATTAAGGCTAAGACTACCGCCACATTGTGGGCATAGGGCGGCGGCGAAAAGGGGAAAACTGTCAAAACGTGGCACGCACAGCCAGGCGATGGAAAAGTCCGGAGCAATAAGGGCGGCTGTTTCGCCATTGCCGATAAACCCGTAATATGGCTGATGTTTCAAAAGATGTCTCAACTCCCTCGCCAATCTTAGTAAAAATTTTATGTAAGTATTTGAGTAAAGTCAACTGCTGGCATAATTACCCAGCGGTTGACTTTTTACGTATAAACAGGGCTCCCGGCGGTCGATAATATAGCAGAGCGATAAAAATCCGAGGTGAAGGTAATGGCTGATAGTACCAGGCAGCCGGGGCCGCCCAAGAAGCCCCTGACCCTGGCAGAACAGGTAAGGCAGCAAAAACAAACCTATGACCAGCAGGCCTACCAGCGCCTGGCCGATAGCGTTAAACCCAGGCCCAGGGTTATTGTTAACGCCCTCAATGCTTTCTGGATCGGGGGTATCATCTCAGCCCTGGCCCAGATCATCACCCTTATTTTTGCTTCTGCCGGTTTAAACCCCAGGGATGCTGCTTCCGCAACGGTAATAGTTATGATTTTCCTGGGGGCCTTCCTGACCGGCTTAGGGATATACGATGAGATTGGCAAAGTCGCCGGTGCCGGTTCTATTATCCCCATAACCGGGTTTGCCAACTCCATTGTGGCGCCGGCCATGGAGTTTAAACGGGAAGGTTTTGTCTTTGGCGTGGCGGCGAGGATGTTTACCATTGCCGGGCCGGTACTTGTATATGGCTTTATTGTTTCCGTCTTAATAGGCCTTATTGCTTATTTCCTGAAGTAGGAGTGAAGACACTTGAGCGCACCTAAAAGGGTAGGGCAACATACCATCCAGTTTGCTAACCCGCCGGTGATTGTGGCCACGGCATCAGTTGTTGGTCCCAAGGAAGGGGAGGGACCCCTGGGCAACACCTTTGACATGGTTATTGACGACAGCTACTTTGGTGAGGAAACCTGGGAAAAGGCCGAACGCAAAATGCTGGAAGAAGCCGTCAAAATGGTCATTGCCAAGGCCCAGTTAAAACCCCAGGAAATCGACTTCCTCCTGGCCGGTGACCTGTTAAACCAGACCATTTCCGCCAATTATGCCGCCCGGACCCTGGGAATACCCTTCCTTGGCCTGTACGGGGCCTGCTCCACCATGTATGAGGGCATGGCCCTGGCAGCCATACTCATTGACGGCGGTTTTGCCCACCATGTAGTAGCCGCATGTAGCAGCCACTATGATACGGCGGAACGCCAATACCGCTTTCCTACCGAGCAGGGCGTGCAGCGACCGCCGACGTCCCAGTGGACGGTTACCGGGGCCGGGGCCGTTTTAATGGCCCCGGTGGGCAATGGGCCCCGCATCACCCATGCCACCATCGGCCGGGTGCTGGATGTGGGGATCAAGGACCCCAACGATATGGGTTCAGCCATGGCCCCGGCGGCCGTCGATACCATTGTCCGCCACTTCCAGGATACCGGCCGGGGTCCTATTGATTATGACCTGATTATTACCGGTGACCTGGGCCGGGTGGGGCATGAGATTGCCACCAAACTCCTGGGCGAGCAAAAGTACGATGTCTCTAAGAATTACAGCGACTGCGGCATCCTGATTTATGATCATGAACGCCAGGATACCCATGCCGGCGGCAGCGGCTGTGCCTGCTCAGCGGTGGTTTTTGCTGGCCATTTAATGGGTAAACTAAATGAAGGCCGCTATAAGCGCATCCTGGGGGTTGGTACCGGGGCCCTGTTGAGTACAACGGCGACCCAGCAGGGGGAATCCATACCTGGCATCGGCCATGGCGTGGTGATAGAAAAATTTTAGGCCAGGGAACGAGTAAAAACAAAGCCAGATGGAGTTGCAATAGATTTTAAGGAGGTATAACCCGGTGAGTATCGTAATGGCTTTTATTATCGGCGGCCTCATCTGCCTGGTGGGGCAGCTCATTATGGACCTTACGCCTTATAAGGTAACACCGGCCCATATCCTGGTAGGGTTTGTCACGGGTGGGGCGATTTTAAGCGCCCTGGGCCTCTATGGGCCCCTGGTGAAAATCGGCGGGGCGGGAGCCACCATCCCCATCAGCGGTTTTGGTCATAACCTGGCCCAGGGTACCCTCGAAGCCGTCCAGGCTAAAGGGCTCCTGGGAGCCTTCAGCGGCGGCGTCACCACAGGCGCGGTAGGCATTGCTGCGGCAGTTATTTTTGGCTTTTGTATGGCTGTTCTTTTTAATCCCCGGGGATAGAAGGGGTGAAATTAAAAACAAATGACCATCTCAGGGGATATTGTCAAAGTTGATAAAAAAGCTGATGTCAACGTCGATTGGATTAGCAAGGAGTTAGGTATCGGCGAAAGCTTTGACGTCGTCAGGCGCAATATTACCTTTGCCGGCCGCAAAGCCACACTGTTTTACATTGACGGTCTGGTCAAAGACGATATCATGACCTATCTCCTCATCTCTTTCTCCCGGCTGGAGCGAGAGGCCCTGGCCCCTGATGCTTTTTTTAAGCTTTATAAGCAGTACCTAAGCTACATTGAAGTCGAAGCCCTGGATGACCTGCATAAAGCCGTCGATAAAATTCTCTGCGGCGGCGTAGTAATGATTGTTGATGGCTTTGAAAGGGTTATCTTAATAGATGTGCGGAAGTACCCGGCCCGCATGCCCGAGGAATCAGACCTGGAACGGGTAGTCCGCGGTTCCCGCGACAATTTTGTTGAAACCCTTTTATTTAATACCAACCTTTTGCGCCGCCGCATCCGTGATCCTAAACTGCGAACCGAAATCCTGCAAGTGGGGAGCCGTTCAAAAACTGACGTGGCGGTAGTTTATATCAAGGATATCGCCAACCCGCGCCTGGTGGATACCATTAAAGAAAGAATCAAAGCTATCAAAATGGATGGCCTGCCCATGGCGGAAAAGTCCCTGGAGGAGTTTATTGGCCCGGGTAGCTTCTGGAATCCCTTCCCGCGGGTACGCTATACCGAACGGCCGGATGTAGCCGCCGCCCATCTCCTGGAGGGGCACGTCCTGGTGATGGTGGACACTTCTCCCAGTGTTATGATCCTCCCGGCAACCCTCTTCCACCATCTCCAGCATGCCGAAGAATTTCGCCAGGCCCCTCTAATTGGGACTTTTTTACGCACGGTGCGTTTTTTAGGCGTTGCTATATCCGTATTTTTGCCGCCCCTGTGGCTTTTGGTATCCTTGCAGCCGGAACTATTACCGCCAGGCCTTTCCTGGATCGGGCCGAAAAAATTAGGGGCCATCCCCCTGGTCTGGCAATTTATCCTAGCCGAACTGGGCATTGACCTTATGCGCATGGCGGCCATTCATACTCCTACAGCCCTGGCCACGGCTTTAGGGTTAATTGCCGCTGTGTTGATAGGCGATATTGCCGTGGCGGTAGGCTTTTTTAACCCGGAAGTAATCCTTTATATGGCCATTGCCGCCGTAGGTATCTTTTCGACGCCAAGCTACGAACTGGGTATGGCCAATACCCTGGTAAGGATTGCTATGTTAATCGGCGTGGGGCTGTTCCGCCTACCCGGCCTTGTGGCCGTGACCCTGGGGACCTTTTTATTGCTGCTTACTACCAAATCATTCGGCCTGCCCTATCTCTGGCCCCTGATACCCTTTAACGGTAGCGCTTTAAAAGATATTTTTGTGCGGCCACCGGTACCATTACAAAAATTGCGGCCCCGGGCCCTGCATCCCCTGGACGTGGACCGGCAGCCCTACCCGGAACCGGCCCGCAAGCCCTTACCGCGCGAAACAACAAAGAAAAAAGAAAAAGAAAAGGAGAAGCGCATCTGGCCCCAGTTTATTGAAGACGAGGATGATAACTATGAAGAATAAAAAGTGGCTTTTGGGGGTGCCGCGCGCCCTCTTTTATTATTACTACGGCCCCTGGTGGGAAACCTTTTTCCAGGCCCTGGGGGTTGAGGTGGTAGTTTCGCCACCGACTTCCAAAGAAATTATGGACCTGGGGGTAAGCCTGGCGGTAGCCGAAGCCTGCCTGCCGGTAAAGGTCTATTACGGTCATGCTGCCTGGCTGGCCGGTCAGGTAGATGCCCTGTTTGTCCCCCGGCTGGTCAGCGTAGAGAAAAAGAGTTTTATCTGCCCCAAACTAATGGGTTTGCCTGACATGCTGCGGGCGGCCTTAAAGCCCTGCCCGCCCATTATTGATACTACAGTTAACCTTGCCCGCCAGCCCGAGGAAGGCCTGACGGCGGCCGTGCAGGGAATGGCCCGGGCTTTTGGGATAAAAGGAAGCCGCGTAGACCTGGCCATGGCGGCAGCGGAGGCTCGTTACCACGCCTGGCTGGTCGGGCAGCAGCAGGGAGATAGTATGGCTGCAGCTGACTGCAGAGAGGAAGAGCCGGCTTCAGGAGTTTACCGTTATGGTTCCAGCCAGGGCAAAGAGAGTCGGGACGCTTTGCAGATAGGAGTTATTGGCCACGGTTACCTTATCTATGACCAATACCTTGGCATGGATATCCCCGGAAAGGTGAAAAGGCTAGGAGGAAAGGTGATTTTACCCGAAAATTTAACCACCCTCCAGGTAGAAACAGCCTGCCGGCAGCTACCGAAACGCCTCTACTGGACCCTGGGGCGGAAGATCATGGGGGCGGCCCTGCACCTGATGGAACAGGAAAACGTCGCTGGCCTGATTCACCTGACGGCCTTTGGCTGTGGTCCCGATTCCCTGGTAGGCGACCTGGCCGAACGCTATGCCCGCCGCCGGGGCAAGCCTTTTTTGCTTTTGACTTTAGATGAGCATACCGGCGAGGCAGGCCTCAACACCAGGCTGGAAGCTTTCATGGATATGCTCTACCGGAGGCGATCCGCATGAAGGTAACTTTTCCCCATATGGGCCACCTCTGGCTGGTCCTGAAGACGGCCCTGGAGGGCATTGGCCTGGAGGTGGTGGTCCCGCCGCCCTGCACCCGCCGCACCCTGGAACTGGGCGTGCGCCATGCTCCGGAATCGGCCTGCCTTCCCTTAAAGGTCAACTTAGGTAATTTCCTGGAAGCTAAAGAACTGGGGGCCGATACCATCGTCATGGCCGGCGGGGTGGGGCCCTGCCGCATCGGGTATTACGCCCAGGTGCAGCGGGAGATCCTCCGGGATATCGGCTGCGACTATGAAATGGTGGTCTTTGAACCCCCGGATGTTCACTTTTCTGAAGTCTGGAATAAGGTTAAATACTTGAACCGGCGGCCATGGCAGGAAGGGGTCCGGGGAGTAATCCTTGCCTGGCAAAAGGCCTGCGCCGTCGATTCCCTGGAACAGGAAGTACAACGCCTGCGGCCATGTGAAGCAAAGCCTGGCCAGGCCGATGCCATCTTCCAGCGGGCCTTATGGGAACTGGACGGCGCCGGCAGCCGGAAAGAGGTCAAAAAAATTGTCAAAAAAGTTCAAGGTGAGCTGGCGGCCATACCTCGCAACCCCAACGGCCCGGTACTGCGGGTGGGTATTGTCGGCGAAATCTATACCGTCCTGGAGCCCCTGGTTAACCTGAATATTGAAAGGCGCCTGGGGGCCCTGGGGGTTGAAGTGGTCCGGGGCCTTTTCCTAAGCCGCTGGATTAACGATAACCTGTTTAAAAGTCTCCTGTCCCTTCCAGGCCACCACCCGGAAAAAACGGCCCCGCCCTTTTTAAACCACTTTGTCGGCGGCCATGGCTGGGAGTCGGTAGGGGATACAGTCACTTTTGCCCGGTACGGCTGCGATGGCGTCATCCAGCTGGCACCACTCACCTGCATGCCGGAAATAGTTGCCCACTCAGTTATGCCGGCCGTCCAGGAAGCCAGGGGCATACCCGTTATGACCATTTACCTGGACGAGCAGACGGGCGAAGCCGGCCTGCAAACCCGCCTGGAAGCCTTCGTGGATATGCTGCGCTGGCAGAAGGGGAGGAAAGAGGGATTCTGGAAGACACGCGGTAAAAGGTGGGGAAATGTCCCGGAGGCGCGAATAACGGAGCGAAGGTCAAAAGAACAGGCGAGGTGAGGTTACCGTTGCTGCCGCATAAGGCACGCCTGAGGGAGCCTTCGGTGCGTAGCTTCTGAGCGGCGAGGGACATACCCCCGGCAAAAACTATTCCGAGGAGTTGATAACATGCCAACGATTTACCTTGGTATAGATGTTGGCTCAGTCAGCACTAATATCGTAGCCCTGGACGAACAGGGTAACGTCCTTAGCTCTGTTTACCTCCGTACCCGTGGCCAGCCCCTCCAGGCAATCCAGGAGGGCTTGCGCCAGCTGGTAGCCACTCTAGGTAAAGATATAAGCGTTGCCGGTGTAGGCACTACCGGCAGCGGTCGAACCCTGGCAGCCGTCATGGTGGGGGCCGATGTAGTCAAAAACGAAATAACCGCCCACGCCGTAGCTGCCAGTTACGCTGTGCCCGGAGTGCAGACGGTGCTGGAGATCGGCGGTCAGGATTCCAAGATTATCATTCTCCGCCAGGGCATAGTGACGGACTTTGCCATGAATACAGTATGCGCCGCCGGCACCGGCTCCTTCCTGGACCAGCAGGCGGCCCGCTTAGGGATTCCCATCGAAGAGTTCGGCCGCCGCGCCCTGGAATCCCGGAGCCCCGTACGCATTGCCGGCCGCTGCGCCGTCTTTGCCGAATCTGACATGATTCATAAACAGCAACAGGGCCATCCCCTGGAGGATATTATCGCCGGGTTATGCGAAGCCCTGGTGCGTAACTATTTGAACAACGTCGGCAAGGGCAAGGAAATCCTCCCGCCCGTGGTCTTCCAGGGCGGGGTGGCGGCCAATGCCGGCATGCGCCAGGCCTTTAACCGCGCCCTGGGGACGGAGGTAATCGTCCCGGAACATTATGGGGTCATGGGGGCCTTGGGCGCCGCCCTGCTGGCCAGGGAAATACGGCCTAAGGCAAGCGCCTTCCGGGGCTTTGAGCTTACTGAGCGGGAATTCCGTAGCGGCGGTTTTGAATGCCAGGGCTGCGCCAACCACTGTGAAGTGGTAGAACTGCGGGAAGGGAGGCAAGTCCTGGCCCGCTGGGGTGACCGCTGCGGTAAATGGAGTAACGCAGTGGCAGTATAGAATCCTGCCTCAGTTCGCCGGTCGGGATGGTATGGCCGGCCGGAGGTTCAAGAAACTTCGCCAGCAGCAACATCCAGATTACCCGGGGCCGAAGAGATTATACCGGCCAGGTATTCCCGGAAGGGGCCGGCCAGGTCCGGCCGGGCCAGGGCGAATTCCACCGTGGCCTGGAGGAAGCCCAATTTATCACCGATATCGTAGCGCTTACCCTGGAAACGGTAGGCATAAACCCGTTCCTCCCGGGCCAGCAGGCGCAGGGCATCAGTAAGCTGGATTTCCCCACCAGCTCCGGGTTTTACCTCGGCCAAGAGGGGGAAGATCTCCGGCACCAGGATGTAGCGACCGATGACGGCCAGGTTGGAGGGCGCTTCCTCCGGCCGCGGCTTTTCTACCAAGTCTTTAACTTCAATGAGACGGCCGTTGATTTCCAGGGGTTCAATGACGCCGTAACGGTTGACTTCTTCTCGCGGCACTTCCTGGACGGCAATCACGGCAGCTTTAACTTCATTATAAACCTCCAGCATTTGCTCCAGGCAGGAGGGGGTATTGACGATAATATCATCTCCCAGTAGGACGGCAAAGGGCTCCTGGCCGATAAATTTACGGGCGCAATAAACAGCGTGGCCCAGGCCGAGCTGTTCCTTCTGCCGTATGTAGTGGATATCGGCCAGCTCAGCCACACCTTCCACCAGGGCCAGCAGGTCTTCTTTATCTTTTTCCCGCAGGAGACTCTCCAGCTCCAGGGAACGGTCAAAGTGATCCTCAATGGCCCGTTTGTTTTTCCCAGTAATAATAAGGATGTCCTCTACTCCGGCGTTAACGGCTTCTTCGACGATAAACTGGATGGCCGGCTTGTCGACAATAGGCAGCATTTCCTTGGGTTGGGCCTTGGTGGCCGGCAGGAAGCGGGTGCCCCAGCCGGCAGCAGGAATAATGGCTTTCTTGACCGTTAACAACAAATACCACCTCGTTTTTAGCATGCTAAACTATCTTTATGTTACCAGGGCCAGGATAGACCCGGCCTGGTGTTAAAAATAGGTTAAAAGCTCCAGGAACTGGACAACTGCTGCCGGGGATGGTAAAAAATAACGAGCCCGGCTGGCAACCTGTTTACCGATACGGATGGCCAGGCCGCCAGCGGGCAAAGCAGAGAAGGCATCTTCATCAGTCCGGTCATCGCCTAAATAGACGGGTAATGCCCGCGGCCATTGCCTGGTGAAGTAGGCTACGGCCAGGCCTTTGTTAATCCCCTGGCGGCGAACTTCCAGCACTTTGTGACCGGGAAGCAGTTCGAGATTGTCATTTAAAAAGGGTTTTAGCCCCTGGCGAAACTGCTCCAGGGCTGCCGCAGCAAGCTGTGGGTCAGCCAGGCGGTAATGCAGGGCAATAGCTTCACCCTTATTTTCCACAAAGAGGCCCGCAGTACCTGCTGCCACCTGGCAGGCCAGCCTGAAAATTTCATCCCAGGGGATATCTTCTTGCCCGGGCGGCAGGAGGTTGGTGACCCGCCCTTCCGGGGTGGCTACTTCTGCCCCGTGCAGGCCGGCATAGTAAAGCCCTGCGACTGGCAGCAGCTCCAACAGGTTCCTTAAACTCCGGCCACTAATAATGGCCAGGTGCAAGCCTGGCCTGGATACCAGTTGCCGTAGCAAGGTCAGGAGGCGGGGGCTGGGACGGGCCAGTTCTGGCCGGGGCGCCAGGGGGACCAGGGTGCCATCGTAGTCAAACATGAGGAGCACTTGAGGGTAATCCCTGACTTTAGCTGCCAGCTGAGCCGGAGACATCTGCCGTTTCCTCTTCCCGGGCCATCATGGCCTGGTGGAAACAGGTCAACCACCAGCGGATATCATGGCGGCGCACCTTTTCCTGCAACAGGCGCATCCTTTTTTCCTGCTCGGCCCGGCTCATATTGAGGGCTGTATTTAAAATCATGGCCATGCCATCAATATCATAGGGGTTGACGAGGACAGCACCCTTCAGTTCCTGGGCGGCACCGGCGAAGCGGCTTAAGACCAGGACCCCGCTGCTATCACGGCGGGAAGCCACGTATTCTTTAGCCACCAGGTTCAGGCCATCCCTTAAAGGCGTAACCAGCATGACATCGGCTGCAAGGTAATAGGCTACCAGCTCCTGCCGGGGCAGGCCCCGCCAGAAGTAGTGGACGGGGCGATAACTACCTTCGCTGAAGCGGCCGTTGATCCGACCCACGGCAGCTTCTACTTCTTCCTTTAGCCGGCGGTAGGCCGGTACGGCCGTCCGGCTGGGTACGGCAATCTGGACCAGGGCCGCCCGGCCGCGCCATTCGGGTACTTCTTCCAGCAGGCGTTCCCAGGCCAGCAGCCTTTCCAGGATACCCTTGGTATAATCCAGCCTCTCTACACTCAGGGCCAGGTGTTCTACGCCGAGCTGGCTGCGCAAGGTTTCAGCCCGGGCCCGGGTCCCAGGGTTCAATGCCTGGCGCTGGAAGGCCTGGTAATCGACACCCATGGGCCAGGCACCGACATGGATGCGCCGCTGCTGCCAGTAGACAACATTGTGCTCAAAATCAACCCGGGCACCCAGCAGGGTGGCGACGGCATTCAGGAAATTATCGACATAAGATTGCAAATGAAAGCCCAGGACATCTGTCCCCAGGAGACCGCGCAAGATTTGGGGCGCCCAGGGGAGGGTGGCCAGGAGATCGTGGTGGGGAAAGGGGATATGCCAGAAAAAGAACTGCCTTAATTGCGGCTTGCGGTGGCGGATTTGGGCCGGTACCAGGGCCAGGTGATAGTCGTTGACCCAGACGGTATCGCCTTCCCTGGCTTCCATAAGCGCAGCATCCGCAAATTTGGCGTTAACTCGAACATAAGTTGACCATTCCTGGGAGTTATAACGACACTTTTCTAAAAAATAATGGCACAGGGGCCACAGGGCGCCGTTGGTAAAACCGTGGTAATAAAGCTTTATTTCCCCGGCAGTCAGGGGAACCTCCAGGAAGGTATAGGCCGGATCTTCCTGGGGCACCGGTAAACGTACCCCGGGGCTATTCTCCTGCGGCGCTTCACGCCCGCCCCAGGCAACCCAGACGCCGCCCTTTTCCTTCAAGAAAGGTTCTACTGCCGAGACCAGGCCGCTGATGGCCGGTACAGGTTGGATACCGCTGTCAGTGGCTTGCAAATTGTACGCACCCCGGTTGGAAACCATAATAATTTTAGGAGCCTGTTTTTTAGCCACTTAGCATACCTCCTTTTAGCCTGTGCCTGTTGTCGGGATCCACTTCACTCCTTTAAAATAAAATTAAACCCCGGGGGACCGGGGTATGAAAGTACCGATATATCCCCTTCCACGCTTACGAAGTTAGCTGACGGATTCGGGCTGAAGGTTAGCCCTACTCACCGGAATTAACCGGCAAGATTCACCCCGGAAAATGGGTCCCCCGCTTACGGCTGCGTACCGCAATTCAGCGTTCTAGGATATACAAATTTATTATATCATACTGGTAATGAAATGCAAATATTAAGTCCTTTTATTTTAGGAAGGATATGCCAGGATACCTGCCGAATTCTTACGAAAAAAGCCTGGAGGGTAGGATATGCTGGAAACGCAGCTGGATTTACGTAATAACCCCTGCGTTTTTGAACCCCAAACAGAGGTACTTAAAGAGGGGAGTATTTTCGTTATCTCCCTGCCGGATGGTTCAATTATTGACCAGGATAATGGCAGCCTGGGCCTGTATTATAATGATACCCGTTACTTAAACTGCCTGGAACTCCGGGCCGGCGGGCGGCGACCTGTTTTCCTTTCTTCCTCCGTGCGCGACAGCCATTTTGCCCAGATTGAATTAACTAATCCTGTTTTTGCCTTACCTGATGGTAAAGTAGTATCAGCCCAGACCATCCACCTCCGCCTTTTGCGGCTGATTAAAGGGGCCCTCTATCAACGCTTACGCTTGATCAATTTTAATCCTTTTCCCGTGAATATAAACCTTCATTTCTCCATTGGTGCTGATTTCCGGGATGTTTTTGAAGTTCGTGGCAGCCAGCGCCAGCGCCGGGGAGAGTTGTTGAAAACAGGAGTTCACCCCCAGGGATTAATCCTCGCCTACCAGGGCCTGGACGAGGTGATCCGGACCACGCATATTACCTTTGAACCGGCACCAGCCGGTATTGTAGCCCGGCCAGGCCAGGCAGAAGTTACTTATGACCTTATCCTGCCACCCCAGAAAAAGATTTACCTGCACTTAAAGATTGAACCTGACGGGCAAAACCTGTCCCCGGCCACGCATATCAGCGACCTTTTTTCAGTGGCCACCATAGAACTGGCCAGCTCCTACCACCTGTGGCAAAAGCAATCCACCCAGATCTGGACGGATAACAATTTTATTAATGATATGTTCCGCACGGCCATCACCGACCTGAAGGCCCTGGAAATTGATTATCCCGGGGAGGGGAAAATTATTGCGGCCGGGATACCGTGGTATACCGCTCCTTTTGGCCGGGATTCTCTCATCACTTCCTGGCAGGCCCTTATCTTAAACCCCGACCTGGCCCGCCATACCCTGCGTTTCCTGGCTCGCTATCAGGGGAAGCAGGTGGACAAATGGCGGGAAGAAAGGCCGGGAAAAATCCTCCATGAATTGCGGCGAGGCGAGATGACCCGCTGCCAGGAAGTACCCCACAGCCCCTATTATGGTTCCATAGATGCCACCCTGTGGTTTATTATCCTCCTTGCTGCCGCCTACAGGTGGACTTTAGATCAGGACCTGCTGCAGGAAATGGCTACCCCTTTACGGCGTTGCCTGCACTGGTGCCTGCGTTACGGCGATTTAGATGGTGACGGGTACCTGGAATACTGGCGGGAATCGCCCGCAGGCCTGACCAACCAGGGGTGGAAAGATTCCTGGGATGCCGTAGTCGACCGGGAAGGGCGCATCCCTGAAGGCCCTGTAGCCCTGGTAGAAGTCCAGGCTTACTACTACCTGGCCCTCCTGGAAGCCGCCCATTTATTAACGGTCCTGGGGGACAAAATGACGGCGGCTGAACTGAAGTCGCGGGCCAGCAGGTTAAAAATGCGCTTCAACCGGGATTTCTGGCTGGAAGAAGAGGGCTACTTGATTTTTGCCCTGGATGGTAAAAAAAGACCCCTTACCACCCTGGTCTCCAACGGCGGCCACGCCCTTTTTACCGGTATCCTGGAACCAGAGCGGGCACGGAGGGTGGCCCGGCGCCTGCTGGCCGGGGACTTTTATTCCGGCTGGGGTATCCGCACCATGAGCAAAAAGGAAAAGGCCTATAACCCCATGAGTTACCATAACGGTTCCGTCTGGCCCCATGATAATGCCATTATAGCTGCCGGCCTGCGCCGCTATCAATGCCTGGAGGAGTTATCACGGCTGGCCGGCGGCCTTTTCGCCGCCAGTTCTTACTTTAATTACCGTCGCTGGCCGGAATTGTTTTGCGGCTTTACCCGCCGGGGCCTGAGCGGGCCGGTGCGTTACCCTGTGGCCTGTGACCCACAGGCCTGGGCGGTAGGCAGCCTGTTTGCCTTCCTCCAGCATTTGCTAGGCATCGAGTTACGGGATAGTACCCTTTATATATCCCGGCCCATATTAATACCCGGCACCAGGAGGGTGGAAATCAAAAATCTGGCTGTGGCCGGTAGCCGTCTTGATTTAGCTTTTGAAGAAAAGGAGGGGCGAATTTTTGCCCATGTTTTGAAGAAAGAGGGTGCTATTAAAGTCATCATTGAAGCCTGAAGGGTTTGCCCTTTATTGACTTTCAGCAGGGACATTATATAAAATAAAGCTGGTAATTTTTCTTAACAATGGGAGGCTGATGTAATATGCGCATTGCCATGTTACACTGGGCTTTTCCACCGATCATTGGGGGAGTGGAATCCCACCTGGCCCTTCTGTGCCCTTACCTGGTCCAGCAGGGGCACCAGGTAAGCCTCCTTACAGCCACAGCCCCCGGCACCCCGGAGAGAGAAAGCTGGCGGGGAGTAACCATTAAGCGTTCACCTTTACTTGATCTGAACTCTTTAACCCCGGAAACCATTGAAGCCAGGGCGGGGGAAATCAAGCAGCTGCTAGAAAAATTTTTACTGGAATGCAGGCCCGACATTGTTCACGCCCATAACTTCCATTACTTTAGCTTTGTCCATGCTGCCAGTCTCCAGGAAATCTGCCACCGCCACGGCTGGCCCCTCGTCCTCACTGCCCATAATGTCTGGGAAGACGAACTGTGGGCAAGGATGAATACCCTGGCTCAAGGCTGGGACCAGGTTATAGCCGTCAGCCATTACATACGCCAGGAACTGATGGTAAATGGCTTTCCTCCCGAGCGGCTGACGGTAGTTTACCACGGTACCGACACGACCACCTTCCGGCCACCTTCCCAGGCGGATATCCAGGCCATCTATGCCACCTATCCGGCATGGCGGGACCGGCGGCTTGTTTTCCATCCTGCCCGCATGAGCCGGGCCAAGGGATGTGACGTCAGCATACGCGCCCTTGATCTTATCCGCCGGGAAATTCCCAACGTTTTACTGATTCTGGCCGGTACTACCAATACCGTCGACTGGGGCCAGAAACAACCGGCGGAAGTAGCCTGGATCCAGGACCTCATTGCCAGCCTGGACCTGGAAGAGAATGTCTTTATCCGCTTCTTCCCCTGGCAGGAAATCCCTGCGGTGTATAAAGCAGCCGAGGTTTGCCTTTACCCGTCGTCTTTCCAGGAGCCCTTCGGCCTGGTAATGCTGGAAGCCATGGCCACGGCCAGGCCCATTATTGTCAGCCGGGCCGGTGGTATGCCGGAGATAATCCGTCCCGGTTATAACGGCTTTTTAGTCTCCATGGGTAACTACCAGGAATTGGCCCGCTATACAACCTTCTTGCTGCGGAATCCGGAGGTAGGCACGGCCATGGGCCAGAATGGCCGCCGCCTGGCTGAAGAAAACTTCACTACGGCCGTCATGGCCCGCAACACCCTGGCGGTATACAGCCAGTTACTGGCCCTGCCCCGGGCCAGTTAGGACAATAAAAACTGGAATTTAATAAGAAATGAAAGGGAACCGGCGGAGGTTCCCTTAATTTTTCTAGACATAGCAGGCAGCCTCGGTTAAAATGAGAGTATATTGGGTGAAAGGAGTAACCGGTTTTAATGCACTTGCAGGGTACCATGCAGGTAAATGCGAAAGGCCGTCTTACCATCGGGGGCTGCGAGGTTGTCGAACTCGCCCGGGAATTCGGCACTCCCCTTTATATCTTTGATGAAGACTGTATCCGCAACAACTGCCGGGAGTTTTACCGGGCCTTTGGCGTGCAAGAAGGCCTGGCCAGGGTTATCTACGCCGGCAAGGCATTTTTGACTACCGCCATGTGCCGGATTATCGCCAGTGAAGGCCTAGGATTGGATGTGGTTTCCGGAGGCGAACTTTATACGGCCCTGGCGGCCGGTTTTCCGGTAGAAAACATCTACTTCCATGGCAACAATAAAAGCTATGCTGAACTCTGCCAGGCCCTGGAGGCCGGGATAGGGCGGTTTGTAGTTGATAATTTTGCCGAGCTGGAGCTTTTAAGCCGCTTGAGTACGGAACGGGGCCAGGTAGCGCGGGTAATTTTAAGGGTGACACCGGGGATTGAAGCCCATACCCATCATTATATCCGTACCGGCCAGATTGACTCCAAGTTTGGCTTTACCCTGCCCAATGGCCAGGCCCTGGAGGCCGCCAGGCGACTAAAGGATTTACCAGGTATTGAGTTCAAGGGTTTACACTGCCACATTGGTTCCCAGATCTTTGAGCTGGAACCCTACAGCCAGGCGGCTGCCGTCATGCTGGAGCTGGCCGCCGCCATTAAAGAAGCGACGGGATTGATTACCTCCGAGCTTGATCTGGGAGGCGGTTTTGGCATATATTATACTGCTGAGGACCATCCCCGGCCAGTTAGTGCCTATGCGGAAACAATCCTTACTCGGGTCAGGGAGGAAGCCCGGGCCTTAAACCTGCCTCAACCCCTGGTAATCGTTGAGCCGGGCCGCGCCATTATCGGGCCGGCGGGCAGCACTGCCTATACCGTGGGTACCATTAAAGAAATTCCCGGGGTGCGCAAGTATGTGGCCGTCGATGGCGGTATGGCCGATAACATTCGCCCCGCCCTTTACGGGGCTAAATACGAAGCCATCCTGGCCAATAAAGCCAATCTGCCGGCTACAGAGACGGTAGCCATTACCGGTAAATGCTGCGAGTCCGGCGATATGCTCATCTGGGAGGCGGATCTTCCCCGGGTGGAGGCCGGCGATATCCTGGTCATTTCCTGTACCGGCGCCTATGGTTACACCATGTCCAGCAATTATAACCGCCTGGGCCGGCCGGCAGCCGTCCTGGTCCGGGAAGGAAACGCCGACCTGATTTTAAAACGGGAAGATTACAATGACCTGCTGCGCAATGATGTCGTCCCGGCCCGGCTGGTTTGTACCAGGTAAATTATCTGGCAACCTATGATCCCTTACCAGAAACTCTTCCGTCGCAACCAGCTGCGCATCCTGGCCCAGGCCAGGAAAATAGCGCCCGTTAAAGGCCAGCGGGTTTACCTGGTAGGCGGGACGGTCCGGGACCTGCTCCTGGGCCGGCCCGAAGTCGACCTTGACCTGGCGGTGGAGGGCGATGGCCTCCTCTTTGCCCGGGAACTGGCCCGGCAGCTGGGCGGGCGCCTGGCTTTTCACGATCGCTTCCTGACGGCTACCGTCTACTGGGGCGGCGAACGGGTGGACGTAGTCACCACCCGGCAGGAATATTATCCCCGGCCCGGGGCCCTGCCCGAAGTGGAGCCCGCCACTCTGGAGGCTGACCTGGCGCGGCGGGATTTTAGCGTCAATGCCATGGCCCTGCCCTTAATGGCCAGGGACCTGGGTGAAATCCTCGATCCCTTTGGCGGGCGGGAAGACCTGGCCCGGCAAACCTTGCGGGTGTTGCACCGGGACAGCTTTCGTGATGACCCGACCCGCCTTTTAAGGGGGGTGCGTTTCGCCACCCGCTTGAAATTTATCTGGGAAGAAGAGACCTGCTCTTTAGTAAGGCAGGCCCTGGCAGGAGGTTACCTGGACCTGCTGGAACCGAAACGCCTCTGGCAGGAATTTATCCTTCTGCTTAAAGAGCGGCGGCCGGTAGCAGCCTGGGAAAGTTTAATTGACCTGGGCTGGCAGGGTCTACCGGGGGCCGGATTGCCCGATGTGGCCGCCGGCCGGCGGGCTGAAAAACTCCTCTGCCAGTGGAAGTGGCGGGGCCAGCGACCCCTGGATGCCAGCCTGGTTTATTTTTTAATCGCCACGGTAAAATTAAGGGCAACAGCCCTGGAAGAGGTCCTGGATAGCGTAAACTTCGGCCGCAAAAAGCGTAACCTGATTTCTGCCGCCAGGGATTTGTTGCCGGAACTGGCTCCCTGCCTGGCGCGAGGGTCCCTGCCGGAATGCCTGCCGGCCGGCCCCAGGATGGCCCCGGAAGCCCTAATCTTTATCCTGGCCGTGGCGGGCTGGAGCCGGCTCCCGGCCCGGGTATTACCCTGAGGGAAAGGAGACAGCCATGCACCTGCAAAGTTTACCACAGCTGGTCTTAGGCATCCCGGCTATTTTAATCGCCCTGACCTTCCATGAATATGCCCATGGCAAGATGGCTTACCTGCTGGGCGACCCGACGGCCAGGAACCAGGGCCGCTTAACCTTAAACCCCCTGGCCCACCTGGACATCCTGGGAACCCTGCTCCTTGTTGTGGCCGGTTTTGGCTGGGCCAAACCGGTGCAGATCAACCCCTATTACTTCCAGATGGACCGGCGCAAGGGGATGATGCTGGTGGGCCTGGCCGGTCCGGCCATGAACCTGGTGCTGGCTTACCTGGCGGCAGTTGTCTTGCAGCTATTTCTCCGCTTTGATATCGGCGGCTACTGGCTGGCTACTTTTTTAAACCTGCTGGTGGGCTATAACGTGGTGCTGGCCGTCTTTAACCTCATCCCGGTGCCGCCCCTGGATGGCTCCCGTGTCCTGGCTGGCATCTTACCACCGGAAGGGGCGGCGGCAGTTTACCAGTTAGAAAGCTACGGCACCTTGCTTCTACTGCTCCTGATTGCCACCGGCATTATCGGCCGCATCATGGGTCCCCTGGTGACCCTGGTACTCAACCTGATTATTACGGCCAGCGGCCTGGCATTTATATAGAGGTGGGAAATTAGAGGTTAGATCTCACTTCCCACGTCCCATATGTAAAGGAGTGTTTAATAGCATGCGTATTTTGAGCGGCATGCGCCCCACAGGGCGGCTGCATATTGGTCATTTGAGCGTGCTGGAAAACTGGGTGCGCCTGCAGGAAGAAAACGAGTGCTTTTACTTTATTTCCGACTGGCACGCCCTGACCACAGGTTACGACAATACCGCAGAGCTCCAGGAGAATATACGGGCCATGCTCCTTGACTGGCTGGGCGCCGGCTTAGACCCCGAGCGCAGCACCCTCTTCGTCCAATCCCATGTCAAGGAGCACGCTGAACTCCACCTGCTCTTTTCCATGTTCACCCCCCTATCCTGGCTGGAACGCGTCCCCACCTACAAGGACCAGATCCAGCAGCTGGGCAAAGAGGGTAAGGACGTGTCGACCTATGGTTTTTTGGGCTATCCCCTCCTGATGGCCGCTGATATCCTTATCTACCTGGCCGACGCCGTGCCGGTGGGCGAGGACCAGCTGCCCCACCTGGAATTCTGCCGGGAAGTAGCGCGCCGGTTTAATCACCTTTACAAAACTTCACTTTTCCCCGAGCCCCAGGCCCTGTTAGCTAAAGTCGCCATGTTACCCGGTATTGACGGCCGCAAGATGAGTAAAAGCTACCACAACGACATTCCTATGTCAGCTTCATCGGAAGAGGTTTGGGAAAGGGTGCGGCTTATGATCACCGACCCGGCGCGGATTCACAAGACCGATCCCGGGCACCCGGAAGTATGCCTGGTCCACCGCTACCATGAGATTTATAATGGTGAAGAAGTTGAAGAGACGCGGGTCAACTGCCGGGGCGGCCGTATTGGCTGTGTCCCCTGCAAGAAACGCCTGTCAGAGAAAATAAACGCCGTCCTGGAGCCGGTCCGGGAGCGCCGGGCCAGGTGGGCAGCACGGCCGGAATTAGTTGAGGAAATTCTGGCGGCCGGGGCCGCGAAGGCCAGGACCACGGCAGGCCGGACCATGACCATGGTCCGGGAGGCTATGGGAGTTTAACTTTAATGGGGTGGGGCGCATGATCGGTAATATTCGGCTGGATATTTTTCAGGGCCCCCTCGATCTCCTCCTCACCCTTATTGAACGCCAGGAAATCGATATTCAGGCCATCCCCGTGGCCGAGGTGACGGCCCAGTACCTGGAATACCTCCATGAAGTAGAGGAGCTTGACCTGGACTGGGCCAGTGAATTTTTAGTCCTGGGCGCCGAACTGTTAGCCCTCAAAGCCAGGTTGCTCCTGCAGCGCCCGCTTAAGGGCGGGCCGGGAGAGGAAGAAAAAGGAGAGGGAGAAGATCCTGCCAGGCTCCTGGCCGAGCGTCTTATAGAATACCGCCGCTACCGGGAGGTAGCCGCCCATCTCGGTGATCTGGCTGCTCAAGGAGCCCTTATCTTTGGCCGTCCCCTGGACCAGGAAGCAGTTACTCGGGCCCTGGCGGGTATTAACCCCCTAGCCGGGGTAACCCCCCTGGACCTGGCCCGGGCCCTGGCCAGGGTGCTGGCGAGGCAGCCTGTCACTCACAAGCCACAAACCCGGATCATTACCCGCCCGGCCCTAACCCTGGTGGGTCAAATACGCACCATTTTGCGCCGCCTGCACCAGCAGGAGGAACTTACCCTGGCCTCCCTTCTAAGTCCCAGACCTACGCGCCTGGAAGTGGCGCTAACTTTCCTGGCCCTGCTGGAACTGGCCCGCCGGGGCCGGGTAATCCTGACCCAGGAGGAAGCCTTTGGCAATATTAAAGTGAGGCGGTTTTTTCCTAGCGAGACCGCTGTTGCAAGGGAGTGATCCCTTTGCCTTTATTTTTTAGCGAAGATAAAAGGGCAGCCCTGGAGTGCCTGCTCTTTGTGGCCGGCGGGCCGGTGCCGGTTAGTACCCTGGCCGCCTGCCTGGGGTTGAGTAGCGACGATGTAGTTGAGTTGGCTGCAGAACTGAAAATACTCTATGATGAAGAGGGGCGGGGCCTGCAGATCCGGGAAGTAGCCGGCGGCTACCAGATGTGCACCCGGCCCCAGTTTGCTAATTATGTAGAGGCCTTCCTGCAACCAGAGTTGCCGGCCCTATCCATGGCCGCCCTGGAAACCCTGGCCATCATTGCCTACCGCCAGCCCGTTACCCGGGCGGAAATAGAATATATCCGGGGGGTAAAGGTAGATGGGGTTTTAAATACCCTGTTGAGCCGCGGCCTGGTCCAGGAAGCCGGCCGGAAAGACGCCCCTGGCCGGCCCATCCTTTATGCTACCACTCCCCGTTTCCTGGAATTTTTAGGCTTAAAGGATTTATCCGAACTGCCACCCCTGGATGAAGCCGCGGCCGGGCAGGAATAGTATATAAGGCGCCTCCGGTGGAAAAATAGATGCAAACTGGCTGCCGGGGGTGAAGGAGTGTTCTGGGCCTGGACGGCAGGGATAGTTGCGGGTTTCCTTTTATTACTCCTGGTACCGGTGCAACTGAAAATAGTTTACCGGCGAGTAGCTGAGGAAGAATACCTGGAGCTGAAACTTAATTTACCGGGAGACTGGGGCCGGTGGGAAGTGGTATTCTTCCCTCTCCAGGATTGGTGGCCGGGGCAAAGCCACTTAAGCCTGAAAACCCTGTTACAGGGGGAAAGGAAAGAAGCAGAATCACCTGCGGAAGTTGCAGGGCGTCCTGCCGGGGGCAAAAGGTGGACTTTCGGTCGGATAGCCCGCTTCATCGTCGCCGGGCCGTTAGGCTACTGGTTGCATAAATTAAAGATTTTAAAGGGCATCTGGCAGCATTTTTTCGCCCGGGTGACCTGCCGGCGTTTCCGTTTATTTTTAACCCTGGGGACAGGTGATCCGGCAACTACGGCTCTTGCTTACGGCAGCAGCTGGACCCTGCTGGCCTGGATGTACCAGAACTTGCGGCGGCGGGCCCGCCTGGATTTTCGAGTGCCTGAATGGCAGATAATACCCCGGTTTGATACGAAGGGCTGGCAGGCCGATTTTAAGTGCATATTTACCCTTAAGTTAGGTCATATTATAAGTGCCGGAGTACAATCTCTATGGCTATTACTGCGGATAGTCTGGCAGATGAGGGGGGCAGGGGCAATTGCCCGAACATCCCATCGAGGCCTTGATGAAGACCGCCATGGAAAGCATCAAGGATATGGTTGATGTCAACACCGTTGTTGGCGATCCCATTGAAACGCCGGATGGTCATGTGATCGTCCCCGTATCCCGGGTTTCGGCCGGTTTTGCTGCCGGAGGTACCGAATATGAACCTGGTCAGGGAGATGGTGGTGGAAGTGGTAAATCCTTACCCTTTGGCGGCGGCAGCGGCGCCGGTGTTTCCGTCCAGCCGGTGGGTTTCCTGGTGGTTGGTAAGGAGCAAATCCGGTTGCTGCCGGTTGACGGCAACGCCGTTGTGGACCGGATTATCGATGTAGCTCCCCAGGTGCTGGAGAGGATCCAGGAACTACTGGGTAAAGGGAAGAAGGAAAAAGGTAGCGGTAATAACTCCCCCGCCACCGTACGGACGAAAATGGTTTTACGCCCCCAGGAAGAGGAATGAAATAATCCCCCATATATGGCCCGGGTTCTCAAATACCGGGTTTTTTAATTTGTTTCCGGCCCGTTAACCATTGTTGTTCTAGAAAATGCCCTCCCCTCATAAATGTTACCAGAAAGGTAAATTATGGAGGGGTTGGCAATGGTTAATATCATCTGGTTATTAATGCTCCTGGCGGGCATTATCGTGGCCGGCTTTAATGGCCACATTGAAGTAGTTACTAAAGCCTCCCTGGAGGCGGCCCAGACGGCTGTAAACCTGGCCCTTGAACTGATAGGACTCATGGCCATGTGGCTGGGGCTTTTGAAGATTGCCGAGGAAGCCGGCCTGGTAGCCCTGCTGGCGCGGCTTTTGCGCCCCTTTACCCGTTACTTCTTCCCGGAAATCCCCCAGGACCACCCGGCCATAGGTTCTATAATAATGAATTTAAGCGCCAACATCCTGGGCCTGGGCAATGCCGCCACCCCCTTTGGCCTCAAGGCCATGCAGGAGTTACAAACTTTAAACCCCCGCCCCGGAGAAGCCACCCCGGCCATGTGTACCTTTCTGGGGTTAAATACCGGCTGCCTGACCCTTATCCCGGCGACTATTATTGGCATCCGGGCAGCAGCCAGCTCCACCGACCCGACCATCATCGTCGGACCTACCATTTTAGCCACCGGGTTCAGTATGGTCATGGCCGTGGTTGGCGATCGTCTCTTGCGACGGTTTTATAACGGGCGCCGGGGGTGAGGGACATTGACTGAACTCATAATTGAAGTTTCGCGCTGGGCGATTCCCCTGGTCCTTTTTTTTATCCCCCTGTATGGGCACCTGCGGGGCGTGCCGGTTTATGAAACCTTTGTTGCCGGGGCAGAAGACGGGTTTAAGGTAGCGGTAAAAATTATTCCCTTCCTGGTGGGCATGCTGGTGGCCATCGGGGTGTTTAGGGCTTCCGGGGCCATGGACCTCTTTGCCCGCGCCCTGAATCCGGTCTTGCACCTCATTGGCGTTCCCGGGGAAGTTCTACCCCTGGCCATCATGCGGCCCCTTTCCGGTGGCGGAGCTCTAGGAATAGCTGCCGAGCTAATCGGTAACTACGGCCCCGATTCCTTTATCGGCCGCCTGGCTTCGGTGATGCAGGGCAGTACTGATACTACCTTTTATGTCCTGACGGTTTATTTTGGTTCGGTGGGAGTGCGGCGTTATCGCTACGCCCTGGCCCTGGGACTCCTGGCTGATATTTCCAGCCTTATAGCCGCCATCGTTATCTGCCGGTTAATGTTTGGTTAGTTTTTAAATTACCCTCCTCGAAATTCAACAGCCATTTCTTGGTAGCCAGCCCGCCACCAAAACCGACCAGCCGGCCGTGCTTACCAATGACCCGGTGACAGGGTATAATAATACCGACAGGATTACGGCCGATGGCCTGGCCCACGGCCCGGACCGCTCCCGGCCTGCCGATGACCCCGGCAATATGGCTGTAACTGCAGGTGGTACCATAGGGGATTTTTTGCAGGGCTGACCAGACGGCCAGCTGGAAGGGCGTACCGCGGAGGTCCAGGCGCAGGGAAAAGGAAAAGCGCCGGCCGTCAAAGTACTCGTCCAGCTGCCGGAGAACCTCCCGGCAAGAGCTGCCGTTTTCATCTACGTTGATAGTCGCGCCGGGGAATTTTTGGGCCAGGTAGCTGGGGGTTGTTCCAGGTTCCTCACCAGGGAAGGTCAGGCAGCAGAGACCCCCCGGGCCTGTTACTACTGTCAGGGGACCAAGGGGAGAGGGATAATGGGTAATGGACAACCAGTCTGCAGGCATGATAGCGTTACCTCCACAGGTTTTAGCCTTCATTCCACCAGGTCAGAAAGAGGGCCAGGATACTCATGCCGGCGGCATAACCGGCCAGGATATCGGTGGGGTAGTGGACACCCAGGTAGAGGCGGCTGAAACCCAGTAAAAGCAAAAAAATAAGGGTAACCGGAACCATATGGCCGCGGCAGCGAGGCGGGCAGTTTTTTAACAACCACAGGGCTAGGAGGCCGAAGAAGACGGTTCCCATCATGGCGTGACCGCTGGGAAAACTGAAGCCTGGTGCCGGTTCCAGGGGACCGAGACTGGGCCTGGGACGGTGATAAAAATTTTTTAGCCATTCCATAATGCCCCAGGTGATATTCATGGTAATTAACACGGCCCAAAACCCTTGCCAGCGACGCCGGGTATAGTAGGCGAGACACAAAGCAGCCGTAGCAGGATAAAAAAAGGCCGGGGTGCCGAAGAAAGTAATAAACTTAAAGAAATGGGTAGCCGGAGGCGTTCGCAAGGTCATTAAGCCTGCCAGGACCAGGAGTTCGAGAATGGTCACATGGGGTATGGCAGCGGCAAGCAGGAGAAAGATAAGGATCATAGCAATGGCAAGTAGGATAAGACGGTGGCGGGACAACCTGGAACCCCCTATCTCAATAATTTGCTTCTAGCTCGTTAAATAGCCTGCTCTCTTAGATTTTCATTTTTTATGATGAAGTCCAAGAGGGCAGACTAAACCTCCATCATCGTCCACAACAACAAGACGATGACTTAATATTTAAGTCTTGGGTAGTAACCTCACCACTTCCTGGCCCTCGGCTACCCTATCATGTCTCCCGGGGTCTATGCCCTGTGTCATTCCTTCGTTCGGCCTTTTGAGGGCGGGTGGGTTGTGCCAGTACTTCGCAGCAGGGTCTGTGCCCTTATGGGAGGTGATATGGCTTACCCCACCCAAGACTTTTTACCTTGTGTTTGGGGTTTTATTTTAAGCTGCTTGTTGTAATTGGGCGCGGCGATAGTCACCTAATACTTTGTCAGGGTCGTAGTTTTCTTTCTTCCTGGCCAGGCCGTACATTACCCGCAGTAATTTTACGGCTATGGCTATTAAGGCCTGCTTCTTTTTTA